>NZ_JABEQN010000005.1 GCF_014174165.1 Gluconacetobacter dulcium
GCTATGGTCCAGCCCGGGCGACCCGTCCCCTTCCCGTTCAGCCGGGGTGGCCACCCCGGCTGAACGGTCCTTTATCGCTCAACGCGACAAAAAAATCATAAGACAAGCCCTGAGACCTGGGCTTGCCACGAACGACAACAGGAGCCTCCCCAGACCGCCGCCGCTGTCACGGCATGGCGGGGCGGTCGGCCATGGACAGGTGAAGCAAGGGCTGGTTGGTGTTCAGCCAGATGCCGTGCGGCGAACGACCGGTGCGAATGGTGTCGACGATCTCGCCGCTCGTGGGGTCGATGATCGCGACATGCTGCCGCCAGCGCAGCGTTGCCCACATCTTGCCATCGGGCGCGAAGACGATGTCGTCCGGGCCGCCGGCCACATGATAGGACTGCACGACGTTCAGCGTATCCCAGTCCAGCCGCTCGATCACGCCCGAGGCGCGGCAGGTTACATACAGGTGCTTCTGGTCGGGGGAGACGAACAGGTTGTGCGGGCCGGGCGCCATTTCGATCTTGCGCGCGATATGCCCGTCGGCCGGGTCGAGGACGGCGACGTAGTTGGTGCCCATTACGCCCACCAGCACCTGCCCGTTATGCCACAGCACGCCGGCGGGCGTGGACCCGACATCGGAGGTCCACAGCACGTTGCCGGTCGCGGTCTCGATGGCCGTGACCTTGCCGGTATCCTGGAGGCTGACATACACGACCGAGGAGTCCGGCGCGTAGTTCATGTGGCTCGGCATCGCGTCGACATGCAGGCGGTGCAGCAGGTGATAATCCGAGCCGTCGTAGATATCGACCTGGTTGCGCGCCAGTCCGGCGATGGTGAAGAAGCGGCCGTCGGGGCTGAACTGAAGCTGGTAGGGGTCGGCCAGGGGGATCTGCTTCAGCCGTTCGCCGGTGACGGCGTCGAGAAAGAACAGCATGTTGCCGGCGGTGTCGCCGACCAGCAGGTATTTGCCGTCCGGCGTGGGGGCCGTGTGGTGCGGTTCGCGCAGGACCGAGACCCGCCGGACTTCCTGATGGGTGTCGATATCGAATTCGCTGATGGTGGCATCGGCGGAATTCAGCACGAAGGCCAGGCGCTCGGCCCGCGCCGCTCCGGCGGACAGGACGGCCAGTGCCGCGCCGGCCATCATCAGCACGCTGGCGCGGTGAACAAGACGGGTGCGGCGGAACGGAACGGAACGCATGGTGGATTCGATGCCTCGGTTGTCAGAACGGGCCTTCGCCGTGGATCGCACGTCCGTCGCCGGGCCTGAGATCATGCAAGGCCAGAGCCCTTCCCGTGTGTCAACGCATTTCAGAGATATGGTGCGTCTTTCGCCATGACTTCGCGCAAGGATACATTGCGTTTCGGTCATTTTCACGAATTTTGCACGATATACGCAGTCGTCCGGCAGGCACGGACATGCCTCCATTCCGCCATCGGGGCTTGTTTCGCCGCGCATCTTGGCACATCTGGACAGTAACCGGACCGCTGCGGTCCGCCTTGCGCTGCCCCCCCCTGCCGGATAAGGCGATTATTGATGTTCATCGAAACCGAAGACACCCCCAATCCCGCGACCCTGAAATTTCTGCCTGGTCGCACGGTCATGCCCGGCCGCACCACCGCGGATTTCGTCAGCCCCGACGGCGTGGCCGGCCGGTCCGCGCTGGCGGAGGTCCTGTTCGACCAGCCCGGCGTGGCGCGGGTCTTCCTCGGGGGCGATTTCGTGGCGGTGACGAAGGACGAGAGCGTCGAGTGGTCGGCGCTGAAGCCGCAGATCCTGTCGGTCCTGGTCGATTTCTTCGTGTCCGGTCGCCCGGTCATTGATGAGGATACGGCGATCGAGGAAGACCTGATCGCGCCGGAGGACGAGGAAATCGTCCGCCAGATCAAGGAACTGCTGGATACTCGTGTTCGTCCGGCCGTGGCGGGCGATGGCGGCGACATCGTGTTTCGCGGCTATCGCGACGGCGTGGTGCGGCTGACGATGCAGGGGGCCTGCTCGGGCTGTCCGTCCTCGCGCGCCACGCTGAAGCATGGTGTCGAGAACATGTTGCGGCATTATGTGCCGGAAGTGGTGTCGGTCGAGCAGGTGGACGCCTGATCCGCCGCATACCGGTCACGTAAGGTGGGAGACGACATGGTTCTGGACGAAGCCGGGCTGGATCTGCTGTTCCGTACGGCGCGTACGCCCGAACGCTGGCGCGACGAGGCGGTGACGGACGATGTGCTGCATCGTCTGTATGATCTGGTGCGGCTGGGGCCGACCTCGGGCAATTGCTCGCCGGCCCGGTTCGTCTTCCTGCGGACCGTCGACAATCGCGAACGGCTGCGTTCCACCCTGTCGGAAGGCAATGTCGAGAAAGTGCTGTCGGCGCCGGTGACGGTGATCGTGGCGCACGATCCGCTGTTCTTCGACCGTTTCGCGACGCTGAACCCGGAGCCGGGCCTGCGGTCCTGGTTCGCGGCCGATGTCGGGCTGGCCGAGGAGACGGCCTTTCGCAACGGCACGCTCCAGGGCGGATACCTGATCATGGCCGCGCGGGCGCTGGGGCTGGACGTGCTGCCGGTTTCCGGTTTCGACGCCTATGCGGTCGAGGATTCGTTTCTGGCCGGGCAGGGCTGGCGGGTCAATTTCCTGGTCAGCCTCGGCTATGCCGACGGGCAGCCCGAGCGCCCGCGTGCGCCGCGCCTGTCCTTCGACGATGCCTGCATGATGCTCTGATCCCGCGTGCGGATTCTGGTTGTCAACGGTGCGCCGGCCGGGGCGGACGCAACGGCCCTGCTCGGTTGTGTCGAGGGGGACGAGGGGGCGTTGCGGCCGGTGCGCCTGCGCGACCTGCCCGGACGCGGCGGGGCCGAGGCGATGCCGGCCCATTGCAACGCGCTGCTGGCCGAATGCGGGTGGCGGCCGGCCGATCTCGACCTGATCGCGGTGGTGGTCGGGCCGGGTTCGTTTACCGGGCTGCGGGCGTCGCTGGCCATGGCGCATGGTCTGGCGCTGGGCACGGGTTGCCCGCTGGCGGGCGTGACCGGCGGCGAGGCCATGGCCCGCGCCCTGCGGGAAGAGGCCGGGCCGGGGCGGGCGGTGTTGTGCCTGTCGTTCGCGCGGCGCGGGCGCATCTTCGTGGAGCAGGACGGCGTGGTGTGCGCCGCGATGGGGGACGATTTCGTCTTTCCGCCCGGCAGGCTGCTGGTGGCGGGGGATGACGCCGCCGGAGTGCTGGCCGCGCGCGGCGAGGGACGGGAGGATATCGCCCTGTCGTCGTGGCGCGTGCCCGATGGGGTGATGATCGCCCAGGCGGCTCTGGACCAGCGGGCGGGCCGGGTGGCGGCGCGGGAAATTCTGCCGCTCTATGTCGATCCGCCGGAAGCGAAGCTGCCGGCGGCGGGGTTGCGGCCGGCGCCCTCCGCGCCATGATCGGGGGCGCTTGACCGGCATGGCGGCGCGGCCCGTCATCGTGGCGGGCGGCAGGCATGCGGGGGCGCTGCTCGCGGCCCTGCATCGTGCCGCTTTTCCGCCCGCCGAATGCTGGGACGAGGCCGCGATGGCGGCCGTGCTGGCGATGCCGGGCGTGCTGGTCGGGCTGGGCAGCCTGGGTGAGGAACCGGTGCCCGGCGGGTTCGTCATCGGCCGGGTGGCGGCCGACGAGGCGGAGATCCTGACGCTGGCCGTGACCGGAGGGGCACGGCGGCGGGGGCTGGGGCGCGCGCTGCTGGACTGGATGGCGGACCAGGTGGCGGCCCATGGCGCCGGGCGGCTGATCCTGGAAGTCTCGGCGGGCAACGATGCCGCGCGGGCGCTGTATCGGGGGGCGGGTTTTACCGAAATCGGCCGCCGCCGCGCCTATTATCCCGATGGGTCGGACGCGCTGGTGCTGGAACGGGCGTGGGTGGGCCAGGAGCCCGCCGCGCCCTGACGGGCGGTGAAATTTTCATGACGGGCCGGTGTCAGGCCGGTGACTTGACGATCAGGATTTCGTGGATCTCGTGACCGTGATCGGTCTGCGCCGCGATCGTATGGCCCAGTTGCCGGACGCTGCGGCTGACATTGTCGAGCGGTACCGCACCCCGGAGCCGGACCCGCAGCTTTCCGCCATCGGGCAGTCGATCGAGGGCCAGGCGGGTGCGCACGAAAGTCATCGGGCAGCTCTCCGCAGTAATGTCGAGTGACGCATTTTCCAGATCGTTCATCACTATCTCCTTCTGCCCGATGTGGTTGCGGCGGCGCGGGGTTCAATTATAAGGGACGCGATTTATTTGACTGGCAGGATCTTGGGTATGGCCACTGAAATGGAAAACAACACTCTGCGCGACCTGACGGCGCAGATCGCGGCGGCCTATGTTTCGGGCAATGCCGTCGAGGCGGCGGCCCTGCCGGACCTGATCCGGCAGATCTATGGCACGCTGGACGGGTTGGGCCGCGTGGCGCCGGAGCCGGAGCGCCCGGTGCCGGCGGTTTCGCCCAAGCGGTCGGTCTTTCCGGACTATATCGTGTGTCTGGAAGACGGCAAGAAGCTGAAAATGTTGAAACGGCACCTGAAGACGGCCTATGATCTGACCCCGGACCAGTATCGGGAGCGGTGGGGCCTGCCCCATGACTACCCGATGGTGGCACCGAACTATGCGAGCCACCGGTCGTCCCTCGCGCGGAAAATCGGACTGGGTACGAAGCGCGAGGAGTGAATATGGGGCGCCCGACGGCGGGTCGGCCCTTCTCGGAGGAGGCGGTAGCTTCGTTGGACCACACGTCTGAGGTTCGGGCCGGACTGCCAGCATGGTAGCGTCGGGCGATGTCATGGAATCGCGCATCGGCCAGATGTGCATCGAGCGTGGCCTGAAAATGACGGGGCAGCGGCGCGTGATCGCCCGCGTCCTGTCCGAGGCCGAGGATCATCCCGATGTCGAGGAGCTGTACCGCCGCGCGGTCAGCCTCGATGCGCGGATTTCGGTCGCGACCGTCTATCGGACGGTGCGGCTTCTCGAAGAGAAGGGCATTCTCGAACGCCGGGATTTCGGCGGCGGGCGTGCGCGCTACGAAGCGACCGAGGACGGCGACCATTATCACCTGATCGATGTGGACACCGGCAAGGTCGTCGAGTTTGAAGACGCGGAACACACGGCCCTGATGCATCGGATCGCGGCACGGATGGGTTTCGACCTGGTTTCCCACCGTTTGGAACTGTTCGGGCGCCGCAAGCCGACGCCGCCGGAAGAAAAGCCGGCCAGGGCTGCCCGGACGGCAAGCAAGGATGGATCACGTCGTTGAGCCTTGAAAAACCGATCCGGTCGCTGTCGACCCTGGAATTCGAACGGGATGGGTTTCCCGAACTGCGCGGCGGCAATCTTGGTGTGCGCATCGCCGCCACCGACGCGGAGCGCGATGCCGCCCAGGCGTTGCGCTATCGCGTCTTCTATGAAGAGATGGGCGCGCGGCCCGATGAGCGGACCCTGCGCACCCGCCGGGATGTCGATGAATTCGACGAACATGCCGATCATCTGCTGGTCATCGACCATGCGATTTCCTCCGGCCCCAAAGGGGTCGTGGGGACCTACCGGCTGTTGCAGGGCGACAACGCGCGCAAGGTGGGGCGTTTCTACAGTTCGGGCGAATATGACCTGTCGCCGCTGACCGATTTTCCGGGGCGGCTGCTGGAAGTCGGCCGGTCGTGCGTCGACCCCAACTATCGCGGCCGGGCGGCGATGCAGTTGCTGTGGCGCGGCATCGCCTCTTACATCTTCCTGCACCGGATCGACGTGCTGTTCGGGTGCGCCAGCCTGCCGGGGACCGATCCCGCGCCGCTGGCCGACGAGCTGACCTATCTCTATCACAATCATCTGGCGCCGCCCGCGCTGAGACTGCGCGCCCTGCCGCATCGGCGGGTCGAGATGCTGCGCGGCGATCCGAACCTGCTGGATCATCGCCGCTGCCTTGCCCGCCTGCCGCCCCTGATCAAGGGCTATCTGCGGCTGGGCGGCTATATCGGCGACGGCGCCGTGGTGGACGATCAGTTCAATACGACCGATGTCGCGGTGATCGTGAAGAGCGAACTGCTGGCCGACAAATATTACCGTCACTACGAACGACGGCTGCGTGACGCTCTCGACTAGGGCCATGCCCGCTGGCGCGCTGCCAGGGGGCGCCCTGCCCGTTGCGCCGGTTCCGCCCGTCTGGCTGGGGAATGGCTTGGCGCGGGTGATCGGGGCCGGCGGATGGCGGACCGACCTGCTGATGCTGCTGGCGGGCGCGCTGGCGGCGCTGGCCTTTCCGCCGGTCGATCTGTTTCCGATCCTGATTCCGTGCTTCGCCGTGCTGACGGCGGCGATCGACGCCGCCAGTTCGTGGCGGGGGGCCGCGCGGCGGGGTTTTCTGTTCGGGCTGGGGCTGCATACCGCCGGGCTGTACTGGCTGACCGATGCGATCCTGGTCCGTGCGGATACGTTCTGGTGGCTGGTGCCGCTGGCCTCGCCCGGCTGCGCGCTGATCCTCGCGCCCATCGCGGCGTTTCCGGCGGCCCTGTGCCGTCTGGCCCCCGCAGGCTGGCGGCGCCTGCTGGCATTCGCCGGACTGTGGACGCTGTTCGACATGGCGCGGGTCTTCATCTTCAGCGGCTTTCCGTGGAATCCGCTGGGCACGACCTGGGAACTGCCGGGCCGGCTGGGCGACGTGATGATTCAGCCGGCAGCCTGGATCGGGGTCGATGGACTGACCCTCTGTACCGTTCTGCTGGCCCTGCTGCCGCAGGCGGGGCGGCGCGGTGTGCTGGCGCTTGTGGCGGGACTGGCGGTCTGGGGGCTGGCGGGCTGGGGGCGGCTGGCGCTGACGCCGCTGCCTGCCGGTCGGAACCCGATGGTGGTGCTGGTTCAGGGCAATGTGCCGGAAACCGAGAAGATCGGCGGCCGCGACAATGTCGCGATCTTTCGCCGCTATCTGGCCCTGACGCGCTCCGGCATTGCCGACGCGCTGCCGGAGACCGGCGGACGACCATTGGTGTATGTCTGGCCCGAGACGGCCTTTCCCGGCCTGCTGGCGGAAGACGATATCGCGCGGCGGATGATCGCGCGGGCCGGCGCGGGGGCGGCGGCGGGGGTAATCGGCACGATCCGCAGCGATTCCGAGGGGCGCTGGCGCAATAGCGTGATGGCGGTGACCGGGCCTGACGGGCGGGTGGCCGATCTCTACGACAAATCGCATCTGGTGCCGTTCGGCGAATATCAGCCGCGTTTCCTGCCGTTCCACGTCGTGCCCGGCGAGGGCATGGCGGCGGGGAACGGCGTCCAGACCTGGCATCTGCCGGATGTGGCGCCGGTCGGGCCGCTGATCTGCTATGAGGTGATCTTCTCCGGTCAGGTCGTGGACGCGAAGGATCGTCCGGACTGGCTGGTCAATGTGACCAACGATGCCTGGTATGGCGACAGCGCCGGGCCGCGCCAGCATCTGGCGGCGGTGCGGATGCGCGCGGTCGAGGAAGGGTTGCCGGTGGCGCGGGCCGCCAACACCGGCATTTCCGCCGTGTTCGATGCCCATGGCCATGAACTGGCGCGGCTGGGCTGGAACCGGCAGGGGGTGCTGGCCGTTTCCCTGGGGGGGGCATTGCCCGTGACAGTGTTCGGCCGGTGGGGACGTTGGATCCCGATCCTGCTGGCGATGATGACGCTGTTGCCCGCATTGGGAAAATGGCTGCCGGGAATCGGCAGGCGCATGGCGATCCGCCGCCCGTAGCCGAGCGCTGCCTCGGATGACGGCGTGGCTGTATACGGTCATTTTTGGTAACATTTATACGTCTTGCGTATAGTCGGCTGCCCGTCACTGCCGGGCCGATCATGCGCGCACCGACGCGATATCTTACAAATTGATTGTCAAATTGTCAGTTAGCGGACTGTCAGGACGATGGTAAATCAAACGTTAATGTCGCATTATCCTGCCCGTCGCATATTGGACCCCGCTAATGCTCAGGGACAAGAAGAACCGTTGACCGACAAGCTTAGTGGTCCCAAGCCTGTGGATGTCCATGTTGGCGGTCGTATCCGGTTACGCCGGACGTTGCTGGGCATGTCGCAGGAACGTCTTGGCGAGGCGCTGGGTCTGACGTTTCAGCAAGTCCAGAAATATGAGCGCGGGACCAATCGGGTCAGCGCATCGCGGCTGTATGAATTGTCGGACGTGCTGGATGTGCCGGTCAGCTTCTTTTTCGATGGGCTGGACCGTGGTCGCCGTTCGTCCGGCCAGACGGCTGGCAGACCCGGCCTCGAAATGTCATACGGCTTTGCCCAGGCCCAGGAGGCTTTTGGCGGCACGCCCGATGGTGCGCTGGCATCGACCAGTGAAGTGACCCTGCTGGCGCGTCGCGAGACGATCGAACTCGTGCGCACCTATTATCGCATCGAGGACGCCGCGATCCGCCGACGGGTGCTGGACCTGATCCGGATGATGATTCCGCCTGAATAAGCGGGGTCAAGGGGCCGACTGGCCCCTTGCGGGTCGAGGGCTGAGCCCTCGCCTTTCCTACTCGCGCCGAAGAACCCGGTCATTGACGAAGGACGCCAGCCGCCCGGCGATGAAATCCCGGCGCAATTGCGTCTCGTCATATTCATCACGCACCCAGTCCAGAAACGGGATGCGGCCTTCGGCCTGCTGCTGGTAGCGCAGGAAGAAGGCATCGAGAATACCGGTGCGCGAGCGGTTGAAATGGCCGAACCGCCATGAAAGCTGGCGCAGGGCCTGCGCCGCGGTGCCGCCTTCGAACAGGATGACCAGCCCCGAGGCGAGGCCCGCCCGGTCGGCGCCGGATTTGCAGTGCATCAGCATCGGGAATGCGATTGTCTGGTACATCGCGGCGAAGCGCAGGATGCGTTCCCGGTGCGGGGCGCCCCGACTTTCGAAGGCCATGTCCAGATGGGCCAGCCCCAGCCGGGACGCGGCCTCGCGCGACAGGGCGTCGGACCCGCATTTGCGGTGGCCGCGCAGATTGACCAGCGTGCGCAGGTGATGGCGGCGCTTGGCCGCCGCCAGCCGGGCCGGGGTGGGGTGGTTGCAGCGATAGACCTTGCCGGGGATGACGGCGGCGAGGTTGGTCCAGGGGATGCGGAAGATGGCATGATCGACGAACAGGCTGTCGATCCATGCCCGCCTTCTGCCGCCGGGCGCGGCCAGAGAACCTTCGAACACGGCGGACGGCTTCCTCGGTCGGGGCAAAAAGAAAGGGCGCCGGATGTGTGTCATCCGGCGCCCCCTCCGTCAATCTCTTCCCGTTACACGGGATGGGAGATCGGGATCAGACCTTGCGTTCCAGTTGCAGTTCCTTGATCCGGGCGATGGCCTTCGCCGGGTTCAGGCCCTTGGGGCAGGTCTGGGTGCAGTTCATGATCGTGCGGCAGGCATACAGCTTCAGCGGATCTTCCAGCGCATCCAGCCGGTCGCCCGTATGCTCGTCACGGCTGTCGGCGATCCAGCGATAGGCTGCCAGCAGGGTGGCCGGGCCGAGATACCGGTCGCCGTTCCACCAGTAGGACGGGCAGGAGGTCGAGCAGCAGAAGCACAGGATGCATTCCCACATCCCGTCCAGCTTCTCGCGTTCCTCGATGCTCTGGCGGCGCTCGGAATCCGGCGGCGGCGCCGTGTCGGACTTCAGCCAGGGCTCGATCGAGCGGAGCTGGGCATAGGCGCCGTTCAGGTCGGGCACCAGGTCCTTGACCACGGGCATGTGCGGCAGCGGGTAGATCGATACCGCGTCCTTCACGTCCTTGATCGGCTTGAGGCACGCCAGCGTGTTCTCGCCGTCGATGTTCATCGCGCACGAGCCGCAGATGCCCTCGCGGCATGAACGCCGGAAGGTCAGCGTCGTATCGACGTTGTTCTTGATGTGGATCAGCGCGTCCAGCACCATCGGGCCGATCTTGTCCAGATCGAGCTCGTAGGTGTCGACCACCGGGTTGGCACCGTCGTCAGGATTCCAGCGATAGATCCGGAAGGGCTTGACGTTCTTGGCACCGGGCGCGGCCGGGAAGATGCGGCCCTTCCCGATCGTGCTGTTCTTTGGCAGGCTGAATTCGACCATCGTCTCGTTCCTTTTCCGCCGCTTCGCTCAGTAGACGCGCTTCTTGGGGGGGAAGACCTGGACCTCGTCGGTCAGCGTCTTCATATGCACCGGGCGGTAGGTCAGGGTGACGCCGCCCTTGTCGTCCAGATGGGCGACGGTGTGCTTCATCCATTCCTTGTCGTCACGGTCCGGATAGTCGTCGTGGGCCTGGGCGCCGCGGCTCTCGTGCCGGGCTTCGGCACCCGCCATCGTGACCGTGGCGTTGGCCAGCAGGTTCTCGAACTCCAACGCTTCCATCAGGTCGGTGTTCCAGATCAGCGAACGATCGGACACCGCGATGTCGGGCACCTCGGTCCAGATTTCCTTGATCTTCTCGACACCTTCCGCGAGGCTCTTGGAATTGCGGAACACCGCCGCGTGCTTCTGCATCGTGCGTTGCAGCTTGTCGCGCATGGCCGACACATGGGTGCCGCCCTTGGCGTTGCGCAGCTTGTCCAGACGGTCCAGCGCGGCCTCGCCGGCCTTGGGCGGCAGCGGCGCGATGGTCTCCAGCGGCTTGATCAGCTCGGCGGCGCGCTTGGCGGCGGCGCGGCCGAACACGACCAGATCCAGCAGCGAGTTGGTGCCCAGGCGGTTGGCGCCATGCACCGACACGCAGGCGGCCTCGCCCACCGCCATCAGGCCGGGAACGACGGCATCGGGATTGTCGGCGGTGGGGCGGATGACCTCGCCATGATAGTTCGTGGGAATGCCGCCCATGTTGTAATGCACGGTCGGCAGGACGGGCACCGGCTCCTTGGTCACGTCGACGCCGGCGAAGATGCGCGCGGTCTCGACGATGCCGGGCAGGCGCTCATGCAGCAGGTCCGCGCCCAGATGCTCGAGATGCATCATGATGTAGTCCTTGTGCGGACCACAGCCACGGCCTTCGTTGATCTCGATGGTCATGGAGCGCGAGACGACATCGCGCGATGCCAGATCCTTGGCGGTCGGCGCGTAACGCTCCATGAAGCGCTCGCCTTCCGAGTTCGTCAGGTAGCCGCCTTCGCCGCGGCAGCCTTCGGTCAGCAGGCAGCCGGCGGGATAGATGCCGGTGGGGTGGAACTGGACGAATTCCATGTCCTGCGTCGGCACGCCGGCGCGCATCGCCATGCCGCCACCGTCGCCGGTGCAGGTATGGGCCGAGGTGCAGGACTGGTACGCGCGGCCATAGCCGCCGGTCGCCAGCACCACCGTCTGCGCGCGGAAGCGATGGATCGTGCCGTCTTCCAGGCACCAGGCGACGACGCCGCGGCAGGCGCCTTCGTCGTCCATGATCAGGTCGATGGCAAAATATTCGACGAAGAACTCGACGTTATGCTTCAGGCACTGCTGGTACAGCGTGTGCAGGATGGCATGGCCGGTGCGGTCGGCGGCGGCGCAGGCGCGGGGCACCGGGGCCTCGCCGTAATTGCGCATGTGGCCGCCGAACGGGCGCTGGTAGATCTTGCCCTCTTCGGTGCGCGAGAAGGGAACACCCAGATGTTCCAGCTCCTGCACCGCCGGCACGGCCTCGCGGCACATATATTCGATGGCGTCCTGGTCGCCCAGCCAGTCCGACCCCTTCACGGTGTCGTACATGTGCCAGCGCCAGTTGTCCTCGGCCATGTTGCCCAGCGAGGCGCCGATGCCGCCCTGGGCGGCGACGGTGTGGCTGCGGGTGGGGAAGACCTTGGTGATGCAGGCGGTCTTCAGCCCGGCCGCCCCCATGCCCAGCGTCGCGCGCAGGCCCGACCCGCCGGCGCCCACGACCACAACGTCGTACGCGTGGTCGATGATGCGGTAGGCATTCGATGATGGAAGAGTGATCGCGTTCATTGTTTGGACGTGTCCCGATGCTCGTCCGGCCCGATGGGCGCCTTTGGCGGCTGCTCCGGGGCCGGAACTGTCCTCTGTGTCACTTGCCTCGCGGCCCCCCGGACATCCGCCGGGGGAGCCCGATCAGGCACCCGCCTTGGTCGACGGAGCCAGCGCCAGCTTCAGGACGGCGATCACCGCAAACAGCCCGATCAGAAGGGCGGCGCCCTTGAGAAGCAGGCTGGCCGGCAGATGCGCCTTGCCGTGCACGTAGTCATCGATGATGACCTGCAGGCCCAGCTGCATGTGGTAGAACGTCAGGACCATCAGGGCCAGCAGCATCGAGGCGTTGACGGGCTTGCCGCCCCATTCCACGACATCCTGCTGTTCCGCGCCGGCGAGGCGCAGGACCTGGATGACGAACCAGCCCGAAAGCGGGACCAGCGCCACGGCGGACATCCGTTCCAGCCACCAATGGTCGACACCGGTCTTGGCCGAGCCGAGGCCCCTGGCCCGGCCGAGTTGCGAGCGCATGACATCAATGCGCGGCGTGTGGGACGCGTTCATGTCAGGATGCCTTCTTCTTTCTGGAGCGGCAGGCGGCGACGCCGAAGATGCTGGCGAGCAGCACCAGCGTGGCCCCCACCGTCACACCCACGGCCACCGGGCCGTCTTCGTTGATCTCCTTCTTTTCGAAGCGGTGGCCGGTATCCCATGCGAGATGCCGCAGCCCCGCGACGAAATGGTAGACCAGCGCCAGCGTCCACCCCGCGAGGGCGAGCTTGCCCAGCGGATTGCGGGTGACCTTCTGAACCTTCTTGAAGGATTCTGGCCCTTTCGCCGCGGCGCTCAGCCAGCAGACGCCCAGCGCGGACCCTGCCGCAGCCGCGACGCCGGCTGCCCGGTTCGCAATCGAAAGAAACATGGAGAGGCGGAAGCGATAGACCTGGAGATGCGGGGACATGGGTCGCCGGGTCAGTGTTCCGTCGCTTCGGTGCCCTATATAGAGCGCATCACGGACATCCTGCATGGTCGTCTCGTCGATTTCCCTGATTATGGCTCCGGTTTGTTCCGTCGCCTTGTGCCTGTTCGGTCCTACGCCGGGGATGCGGCGCGGTCAACGCAGGGGGGAACACGAGGTCGCGAGACGCGCGGCCGGCATTCGGGTCCGGGGAACCGGAACGGTGTCGAACCGTTCCGGTTCCCCGGCAGTCAGGTGCGGTTATACTCGGTGGGCACGGGGGCGAATCAGGTCCAGCGCGATCATGGTTTCGGCGATCTGCACCGCGTTCAGCGCCGCCCCCTTGCGCAGATTGTCGGAGACGCACCAGAAGGCCAGCCCGTTGGGCACGGTGGGGTCGATCCGCAGCCGCGACACGTAAGTCGCGTCCTCGCCGACACATTCGATCGGCGTGACGTAGCCGCCATCCTCCTGCTTGTCGTGCAGGATGACGCCCGGCGCGTCGCGCAGGACGGCGCGGGCGCGCTCCAGGTCCACCGGTTCCTCGCATTCCACCACCACGGCCTCGGAATGGCCGATGAAGACCGGCACCCGCACGCAGGTAGCGAATACAGAGATATCAGGGTCGAGGATTTTGCGGGTCTCGACCGCCATCTTCCATTCCTCTTTCGTCGCGCCGTCATCCATGAAGCGGTCGATATGGGGAATGCAGTTGAAGGCGATCTGCTTGGTGAACTGTTCCGGGCTGGCCGGGTCGCCGACGAAGCTGCCGCGCGACTGGATGAACAGCTCGTCCATGCCTTCCTTGCCCGCGCCGGCCACCGCCTGGTAGGTGGCGACGACCACGCGGCGGATGGTGAACAGGTCGTGCAGCGGCTTCAGCGCCACCACCATCTGGATGGTCGAGCAGTTGGGGTTGGCGATGATGCCGCGCTTCGCCTTCTTCAGCGCGTCGGGGTTCACCTCGGGCACCACCAGCGGCACGTCGGGCTCCATGCGGAACTGCGACGTGTTGTCGATGACGATGCAGCCCGCCTTGGCCGCGCGCGGCGCATGCACGGCCGAGACCGAGGCGCCGGGCGAGAACAGGGCGATGTCCCAGCCGGTGAAGTCGAAGGTTTCCAGGTTCTGGACCTTCAGCACCTTCTTCTCGCCGAACGAGATCTCCTGCCCGGCCGAGCGGGCCGAGGCGAGGGCGGCAATCTCGGTAATCGGGAACGCGCGTTCGGCCAGCGTTTTGAGAATTTCACGCCCCACGGCTCCCGTGGCGCCTACGACCGCGACGCGGTATCCCATCGACACAATCCCTGATCTATGCCCCCGGCCTGTCCGGCGAGCGTTGAATCTCCGAAACGGAGCGTGGTGAGAGGTAGTGCCAGACCGGGTGCTATGCAAGCGAACGCCGCCGTCGGGCGCGGTTTTTCCCCGTTCCGGCCCCTGCGGGCTGGCCGGGGTCTCATGCTTGTGTTGCCTTTCGGGCGTTGCCGCGCGTTGTCATGATGGCCGCGCGGGTGCCACATGGGCGTGGTGATCCGGGGCGTGATGTCCGGCGCCATGCGTCCGCTTCCGCCATCGGTCCGCGCGGTGGCGGCCTGTCCAGGGGGATTCCTGTCATGTCGTTTTCTCGCGATATTTCGTCGCCGGCGCGCAGCAGGCACGCCATTCCGCCGTCGGGCACGAAGCCGGCACCGGCCTGCACGCTGGTCATTTTCGGCGCGCGCGGCGACCTGACCAAGCGGCTGCTGGTCCCGGCACTCTATAATCTGGCGGGCAGCTCCCTGCTGGACGCGGATTTCCGCGTTCTGGGCGTGGACCGTGTGCCCGGCACCGCCGCCGACTGGCGGGATGGGCTGGCCGCCACGATGCAGGATTTCACCAAAGACCCGGACGGTGAGTTTTATACGCCGACCATCGACCAGGACGCCTGGACCTGGGTCGCCGACCGGCTGGACTACGTTCAGGCCGATTTCGCGGATCTGGGGCAGATGCGCGCGCTGGCGGAGCGGGTGAAGGGCAATGCCGTCTTCTACCTGGCGGTGCCGTCGCGCTTCTTCGGCCCGTTGGTGGAGATGCTGGGGCAGGCCGGGCTGGTGACCCAGCAGGAGGGGACCTTCCGCCGCGTGGTGATCGAGAAGCCGTTCGGCTCCGACCTCGCCACGGCGCGGGCCTTGAACCGGCAGGTCCTGGGGGTGCTGGACGAGCAGCAGGTCTATCGGATTGACCATTTCCTGGGCAAGGAGACGGTCCAGAACATCCTGGCCATGCGGTTCGGCAACCTGATCTTCGAACCGCTCTGGCGCAGCGACTATATCGACCATGTGCAGATCACGGCGGCGGAGACCATCGGGGTGGAGCAGCGCGGCGCGTTCTACGAGCCCACGGGCGCGTTGCGCGACATGGTGCCCAACCATCTGTTCCAGTTGTTCGCCATGGTGGCGATGGAGCCGCCGGCCTCGTTCTCGGCCGAGACGGTGCGCACGGCGAAGGAGCAATTGTTCGAGTCCGTCCGCCCCGTGCGGCCGGAGGATGCGGTGCGCGGCCAGTATCGGGCCGGCACCGTCGAGGGCCGGCCGGTGGTGGCCTATCGCGCCGCGCCCGGTGTCGCGCCCGACAGCGTGACGGAGACCTATGTGGCGCTGAAACTGCATGTGGATAACTGGCGCTGGTCGGGGGTGCCTTTCTATCTGCGGACGGGCAAGTCGCTGGGCGGGCGGCGGACCGAGGTGGTGGTGCAGTTCAAGAAGCCGCCGGTGGCGATCTTTCGCGGCACCGCGACCGACAGCCTGCCGCCCAACCGCATGATCCTGAACGTGCAGCCGGCCCAGGGCCTGACGATCGAGATGGCGGCCAAGCATCCCGGCCCGGCGATGGATCTGGCGGGGGTGCAGGTGAAGTTCCGCTATGAGGATGCGTTCGAACTGCAACCCAATGTGGGGTACGAGACGCTGCTGTACGATTGCCTGACCGGCGATGCCACGCTGTTCCAGCGGGCGGACAATATCGACGCGGCCTGGGCAGCGGTCGATCCGGTGCTGCAATCCTGGGGGCAGGGGGCCGAGGGGCTGGAATTCTACGATGCCGGGGCCACCGGGCCAGCGGGCGCCGATGCGCTGCTGGCGCGCGACGGGCGGGCCTGGTACCCGCTTGACGGGTCCTGAAGGCGGGCTCTGCCCGAACCCGGCAGGGGTCGCGGACCCCTGCACCCCAATAGGTCGATCGTGCTCAGTGCGTGGCGGCAGCCTGTTTCGGATGGTTGTCCGACTGGCGGAACAGGGTGTCGGCGGCTTTCTTCTGCGCGTCGCTCAAGCCGTTATACAGCGTGCGGAAGGCCATGTTCAGTGCCTGGAGGTCCTGCGCGCGCTGGGTGATCAGGTCGGCGTAGGACTGCATGTTGTCCGGCGCGCTCATGGTGGCGAGCTTGGCGCGGCGCTGCTCGATCGTGTCATGAAAACGCGCGGCGTTGTCGCGCATCACCTGCGCGAAGGCGTTCCATGCGCTTTCCTGCGCGGTGGTGATGCCCAGTTGCCGATGCAGCGTGGCGATATGGGATTCGAGCTGGTCCGGTGAAGGATCATGCGGCGTGTGGACCGGCACGGCCGAGCCCTGCGTGGCCGCAGGCGTGGCGGAGGTCGGGGCCGTGGTGTCGGCGGCCGCCAGGGCTGGCGTGGCCAGCAGGGTGAGGGCGGCGATGAGGGAAAGCCGGCGGACAGTCATGGACGGAGGTCTCCGGAAAATCATGGGCTGAACGGGGCCGGACCTTTCGGCCTGGGCGAGTTCAGTAAGGGGGCGCCCCGTAACCGTAGGGCGCCTGAGGATAATAAGCCGGCGGGGGCGGCGGCGGTTCCGGCTGGGGCGGATAATAGACGGCGGGCGGCGGCGCGGCCTGCGAGGCCAGCGCGCCCCCCAGGAGGGCGCCGACCGCCAGGCCGGCGATGCCGGCACCGATGGCGGCCCCGGCGCCGGGACCGCGACGGCGGCCCCGGTCATCGCCGCGCCAGCCGGGTCCGCCGCCCCGGTTCCAGCCGCCGCGCTCCGGCCCGCGACCGTGCCAGCCATTGTCGTGACGGCCACGGTCCCAATGTTGCGCATGGGCCGGGCCGGAGGCCGCGATTGGTGTGGCGGTGGCCAGCAGGAGGCAGGCCATCAGAAGTGGGCGTGTGCGGACCCGCATGACGGGACTCCTATGGGTCTGTCGCCAGTTCGGCCCTGGTGAACCGAATTCTGTTTCATGTCAGGATGATCGGTGCCGATCGTGTCAGAAACAGGGCTGAAGCGGGGTGCGGATCGGGCGTTCGGGGTCAGGCGGCGGGCGACAGGCGCTTTGCCAGGGCGGACAGGCGGTGCCGGCGCAGTTCGTTCCGGGCCTTGGCGTCGTTTTCCATGTAGTTGAGCTGGATCGTGTAGCGCCGGCCGACATATTGCCGGTGGCCGTGCCAGGTGGTGGGGCCATTGGGGAAGATCAGCAGCGTGCCGTCGACGGGCGGGATCTCGGCCGCGTAATCCTCGACATCGTCCGGGCCGCGCAGCAGGCGCAGGCAGCCTTCCTGCCGGGCCCACGCCTCGCTGGCCGGGTTGAGATACAGCAGCACCGTCACGCGCTTGGCCACGGAATCGCAATGGATGCGTCCATCCTTGGCCCGCGTGCGACCGCGCAGGGTCAGCATGGTCGGCGCGTCGGTCAGGTCCAGGGCGAATTTGCGGGCGATCGCCGCGCGCAGGACGGGGCCTTCCAGTTCCGCGACCAGGTCCCGTGCCAGGGGCGACAGGTTGAGCGAAGAGGGGGGGAACGACCCGCCGGACGACAGTTCGGGCAGGGAGGCCACCAGCGCCGCCAGGTCGTCCGGCCGGATGAAGTTCCGGACCACGGCATGGGGAAACGGCGTGCTGGAAACGGGAGCGGCTTCCAGGGCGGCATAATCGGGGCGGATGGGCGTGGTGACGGTCATGGAACCTGCATGGGATGATGAAAACCACATCCCGATTCCTAGAGCCGGAGCCGGCGAGAAAGCAAGGCGGCCGGAAACGGGGGCGGCGGGGCCGAGGCCCCGCCGCTGGGATTCAGGCCCCGCTGCCGGCCTTTTCGGCGGCATCGAGCGCCCGGGTGGAATAGACCGCGGCCGCGCCGGCGTTCAGCGCCACGGCCACGCCCAGGGCTTCGGCGATCTCTTCCTTCGTGGCGCCGGCTTTTACGGCAGCCTTGGAATGGACCGCGATGCAGCCGTCGCAGCGGGTGGTCACGGCGACGGCCAGCGCGATCAGTTCGCGCGTCTTGGCATCCAGCCGGTTGGTGGCCTTGGCGGCGTTGTCCAGCGTCGTCAGCCCTTCGACCGTGCCCGGTGAAAGGGTGGCGAAGGCGGGTACGGCCTGGCCGAGAAAATGGCGGTAGGCGGACCAGTCGATCATCGCGATATATCCTTGATGTGTGGTCATGGACCGCGGCGGAGTTCACCAGATGGAGAGCAGGCCTGTCACGACACGGTTTGGCGAGTTGATGCCCTTGATGAGATGCGTCGCCGGCGCTATCGGCCATAGATCATGGAATCCGCGCTGACAGCCTTCGCATCCGACCTGAACCTGCCCCCTGGCTCGGGGCCTCTGGCAGCGTACGAGGCGCGCGTGGCCGCCGGGTTGCTGTCCCGCGACCCCGAGCAGGCCAAGGCGGCCGCGCGGCTGGACCGGTTGTGGCGGGAACTGCCCGGCTATCACCCCGTGGTGCGGCGGCCGAAACCCAAGGGCCTGCTCGGCGGCCTGAAAGCGCGGCTGGGCCTGGAAGGCGGCGCGCCGGAGGCCCCGCGTCCGCGCGGGGTCTACATGGTCGGGCAGGTCGGGCGCGGCAAGACCATGCTGATGGACCTGTTCTTCGAACTGGCGCCGGTCGAACACAAGATGCGGGTGCATTTCCACCGCTTCATGCAGGATGTGCACAAGCGACTGCATGACATGAAGCGCGCGCATCCGGAACTGACCGACCCGATACCGCCGCTGGCCCACGCCATCGCGCAGGACGCCTGGCTGCT
This sequence comes from Gluconacetobacter dulcium, assembly GCF_014174165.1. GTDB lineage: Bacteria > Pseudomonadota > Alphaproteobacteria > Acetobacterales > Acetobacteraceae > Gluconacetobacter > Gluconacetobacter dulcium. The sequence continues at coordinate 18,840 of NZ_JABEQN010000005.1, forward strand.
CTGCTTCGATGAATTCCAGGTGAACGACATCGCCGATGCGATGGTGCTGGGGCGCCTGTTCGAATATCTGTTCGCCGATGGCGTGGTGGTGGTCGCGACCTCGAACACCGAACCGCAGGACCTGTTCCAGAACCGGCCGGGGGCCGATGCCTTCCGGCCCTTCATCGCGATCATCCAGCGCGAGGTCGATACGGTGGTGCTGGACTCGCCGCGCGACTATCGGCGTGGCGGCATGCGCGGCATGACGACCTGGATCGTGCCGCCCGGCCCCGATGCGGTGCAGGAACTGGATTCGATCTTCATGCGCCTGGCTGACGGCGCCCCGATCCGCCCGGTGACGCTGGAGGTGATGGGCCGCAAGCTGGCGGTGACGGTCGCGGCCGGTCCGGTCGCGCGCTTTACCTTTGCCGATCTGTGCGGGCGGCCGCTGGGCGCGGGCGATTACCTTGCGCTTGCCACGCGCTTCCCGGCGCTGGTGCTTGAGGATATTCCTCGTCTGGGCCCCGATAATTTCGATGTTGCCCGCCGTTTCATCGTTCTGATCGACACGCTGTACGAGCAGAAGGTGAAGCTGTTCGGCTCGGCCGAGGACCAGCCGGATGCGATCTACCAGAAGGGTGAAGGCGCGCAGGCGTTCGAACGCACGGCCTCGCGCCTGGAGGAGATGCAGAGTGCCGCCTATCTGGACCTGCCGCATCTCTCCTGATCCGGCGCGGGGCACCGTCGGGCCTGTTAAAATAGATGCAGGGTCTGCCTTTCTTTTCATCATGTCCAACGGGTGGGTGCGGGGCGGTGGCAGGGTCTTCCGGACCATGCGCGCCGGGGTGCGCGGGCGGCGGCATGGGGTGTTCGGCCTTCGGTGCGGGCGTTCCCTTCCGTCACGGTATCGTGACGCATATGGCGGTGGTGTGAGCGGTGCGGCGGTAGGCAAGTGGTTCGCTCTTTGCTTGGGTATGGGCGGCCCTTCGGGTCGTCCGCCGGTTTTGCCGCCGTTGGTGCGCTTTGCGTCTGGTCGCGGGTTCCGTGCCCCGTCGCGCAGGCGGGTGGAAACGGAAAGGTGAGTATGCGTGCGAAGCAATCCTGACCGTGGCGAAAGATGGCGGCGGATGGCCGAAGGTGGCGTTAGGGTTGAGACGATAAACGGCCGGGGCCGATATTCCGCCATGATTGGCGGCGATGGCTCCGGCCCGGATAATGACGTGGCCGGTCAGGTCATGAACGAGGAGATGTCTTCAAGATGGCGGGCGTAGATATCCTGTCGACCGCGTTCAGCGGAGCCAACACGGCCTATCTGGCCGACCTGTATGCTCGCTGGGCGGCGGACCCCGGCAGCGTCGATCCTTCTTTCGCATCGCTGTTCGCGGCGATGGACGAGGAAGGCGCTGCGATTTTGCATGACGCGGAAGGGGCCTCGTGGGCGCCGCGCCCGTCCAGCATCGATGGCGGCGACGTGGTGGCGGCCCCGGCCAAGGGCGCGCCCGTCTCGGCGGAGAGCCTGAATGCGGCGGCCGATGACAGCCTGCGCGCGACGCAGCTGATCCGCGCCTATCGCGTGCGCGGCCACCTTGAGGCCCGGCTCGATCCGCTGGGGTTGCAGGTGCCGAAGCCCCATACCGATCTCGACCCCGAGACCTACGGGTTCGGCCCGAAGGATCTCGACCGCCCGATCTATCTGGGCAAGATCGTTTCCAACCTGATCGGCAAGCAGACCGCGACGATCAACCAGGTGCTGGACGCGCTGCGCGCCGTCTATTGCGGGCCGATCGGCTCGGAATACATGCATGTGCAGGACCCCGAGCAGCGCAACTGGTTGCAGCAGCGGCTGGAAGGCGACAACTGGCGCGCCGGGGCCTCGGTCGAAGAAAAGAAGCTGATCCTGAGCCATCTGACCGAGGCCGAGGGTTTCGAGGCGTTCTGCCAGAAGCGCTATGTCGGCACCAAGCGGTTCGGGCTGGAAGGCGAGGACGTCACCATTCCCGCGCTGCACGCGCTGATCGACCAGGTGGCCAAGGACGGCGTGCGCACGGTGGCGATCGGCATGCCGCATCGCGGCCGCCTGAACACGCTGGTCAACATCGTACGCAAGCCCTACACGGCCATCTTCAGCGAATTCGCCGGCGCCTCGTTCAAGCCGGACGACGTGCAGGGCTCGGGCGATGTCAAATACCATCTCGGCACCTCGACCGACGTGGATATCGACGGCAACCCGGTGCACATCTCGCTCCAGCCCAACCCGTCGCATCTGGAAGCCGTCGATCCGGTGGTGATCGGCAAGGTGCGCGCGGCCCAGGACGATGACGACCCGAATGTGCGCAGCCGCCATATGGCGGTGCTGATGCATGGCGATGCCGCCTTCGCCGGCCAGGGCCTGGTCTACGAGACCATGGCGATGTCGCAACTGATCGGCTATCGCACCGGCGGCACGGTCCATATCGTGGTGAACAACCAGATCGGGTTCACCACCGTTTCGGCCCATGCGTTCTCCGGCCTGTATTGCACGGACGTTGCCAAGGCGGTGCAGGCGCCGATCCTGCACGTCAATGGCGACGAGCCCGAAGCCGTGATCTACTGCGCGCGTCTGGCGGCCGATTTCCGCCAGAAATTCGCGACCGACATCGTGCTGGACATCGTGGGCTATCGCCGCCACGGCCATAACGAGTCCGACGAGCCGTCCTTCACCCAGCCGACGATGTACAAGGCCATCGCCGCCCGGCCGACGGTGCGCACGCTCTATGCCGACCGTCTGGCGCGCGAAGGCGTGGTGAGCGAGGCCGACGCCGCGGCGCAGTGGGATGCGTTCCACAACAAGCTGGAAGAAGCCTATCAGGCCGCGCAGACCTACAAGCCCAACAAGGCCGACTGGCTGGAAGGCGCCTGGACGGGCCTGAAGCCGCCGCCGGTGGGCAAAGTGGATGCCGAGCCGGCGACCGGTATTCCGGTCGAGGCGCTGCGCAAGATCGGCGCCGCCATCAGCACCGCCCCGGCCGATTTCAACGTCAACCCGAAGATCGTGCGCCAGCTCAAGGCCAAGGCTGCGATGTTCGAGACCGGCGAAGGCATCGACTGGGCGACGGGCGAGGCCCTGGGCTTCGGCTCGCTGCTGCTGGAAAAGCATCGCGTCCGCCTGTCGGGCGAGGATTGCCAGCGCGGCACCTTCAGCCAGCGCCATGCGGTGCTGATCGATCAGGTCAACCAGAACACCTATGCGCCGCTGAACAATATCGACCCGGCGCAGGGCGTGTTCGAGGTCTATAACTCGCTGCTGTCCGAATTCGGCGTGCTGGGCTTCGAATATGGCTACTCGCTGGCCGATCCGAACGCGCTGGTGCTGTGGGAAGGCCAGTTCGGTGACTTCGCCAACGGTGCGCAGGTCATCATCGACCAGTTCATCGCATCGGGCGAGACCAAGTGGCTGCGCATGTCGGGCCTCGTGCTGCTGCTGCCGCACGGCTATGAAGGCCAGGGTCCGGAACATTCCTCGGCCCGTCTGGAGCGTTACCTCCAGCTCTGCGCCGAGAACAACATGCGGGTGTGCAACATCACCACGCCGGCGAACTATTTCCACGCCCTGCGTCGCCAGCTCAAGATGGATTACCGCAAGCCGCTGGTGATCATGACGCCGAAATCGCTGCTGCGTCATCGTCTCGCGGTGTCCAATCTGGAAGAGTTCGCGTCGGGCACCACGTTCCGCCCCGTCATCGGCGAGATCGATCCGATCGCGTCGGGTGACAAGGTGGAGCGGGTCGTGATCTGCTCGGGCAAGGTCTATTACGACCTGCTGGCCGAGCGGCGCGAGCGTGGGCTGGACAAGGTCGCGATCCTGCGGCTGGAGCAGTTCTATCCCTTCCCGGAAAAGCTGCTGGCCGAACAGCTTGCGCTCTATCCCAAGGCCCAGGTGATCTGGTGCCAGGAAGAGCCCGAGAACATGGGGGGATGGACCTTCGTCGATCGCCTGATCGAGGGCGTGATGGGCAAGGTGGGCCGCAAGGGCGGGCGTCCGATCTATGTCGGCCGCGTCGCGGCCGCCAGCCCGGCAACGGGTCTGGCCCGCGTGCATGCCAGCGAACAGGCGGCCCTGGTCGCCAGCGCGCTGGGCGTGGCCTGAGGGTGCGTCCCGGCCAGCGGGCCGGGACGTTCGCAGGTCGGCCGGCGCGGTCTTTTCGCGCCGGCTTCAGTCTGGTTAAGTTGAGAATACACAAGCCGGCAGACGACGGGTGGGGGGCATGGAAGGCCATGCCCCGTTCCAGCACGCGGATCTGACCGGCAGAGGGAATGGAAAGAAAGATGTCTGCCGAGATCAAGGTTCCGACACTGGGCGAGAGCGTGACGACCGCCACGATTGCCAAGTGGCTGAAGAATCCGGGTGACAGCGTCGCCGCCGACGAACCGGTGGTGGAGCTGGAGACCGACAAGGTCAGCGTCGAGGTCGCAGCACCCGAAGCCGGCGTGCTGGGGCCGCAGCTCGTCGCCGAAGGCGCCGAGGTCGAGGTCGGGACCATCCTGGCGTCGGTCGAGGCCGGCAGCGGCGCCCCCAAGGCAGCCGCGCCCGCCAAGGCCCCCGAGGCCCCGAAGGCCCCTGCCGGCGTGCAGGCCCAGCCGGTCGCCGCCGGTCCGGTCGCGCGTCCCGCCACCCCGCCCTCCGATGTCGCGGCGCAGGGCGCGGCCCATGCCCCGATGCCGTCGGCGCAGAAGATGATGGCCGAGAAGGGGATCTCGACCGCCGAGATCGGCACCGGCACCGGCAAGGACGGCCGGGTGACCAAGGGTGACGTGCTGTCGTTCCTGGCCCAGCCGCCGGTGGCCAAGGCCGCTGCCGCCCCCGCCACGCCGCGCACCGACGATCCGCGCGAGGAACGGGTGAAGATGACCCGCCTGCGCCGGACCATCGCCCGCCGCCTGAAGGACGCCCAGAACACCGCCGCCCTGCTGACCACCTTCAACGAGGTGGACATGACGGCGGCGAAGGAACTGCGCGCCGAATATCGCGACGCCTTCGAGAAGAAGCATGGCGGCACCAAGCTGGGCTTCATGTCGATCTTCGCCAAGGCGGTGATGGCGGCGCTGAAGGAATTCCCGGCGGTCAATGCCGAGATCGATGGCGAGGACATCATTTATCGCGAGTTCGTCAATCTCGGCATCGCGGTCGGTGGACCCAACGGGCTGGTGGTGCCGGTGATCCGCGACGCGGAGAAGCTGAGCTTCGCCGGAATCGAGAGCGCGATCGCGGGCTTCGGCAAGCGCGCGCGTGACGGGTCGCTGAAGCTGGACGAACTGTCGGGCGGCACGTTCTCGATCACCAATGGCGGCATCTACGGCTCGCTGATGTCGACGCCGATCATCAACGCGCCGCAGTCGGCCATCCTGGGCATGCATGCCATCGTGGATCGGCCGATCGCCCTGAACGGGCAGGTCGTGATCCGGCCGATGATGTATATCGCCCTGACCTACGATCACCGCATCGTCGACGGCAAGGAAGCCGTCAGCTTCCTGGTGCGCGTGAAGCAGAACGTGGAAGACCCGCGCCGTCTGCTGCTCGAGGTCTGATGCGCCGGGGCGGACCGGGCTTTCGGCCCGGTCCGCCGATCTGATTCCGACGCAGCGAACGCAGGACAAGAAGATGACCATTGAAATCAAGGTGCCGACTCTCGGCGAGAGCGTGACCACGGCCACGATCGGCAAGTGGCTGAAGCAGCCGGGCGACAGCGTTGCCGCCGACGAACCGGTGGTGGAACTGGAGACCGACAAGGTCAGCGTCGAGGTCGCCGCGCCGTCGGCCGGCCGTCTGGGCGCGCATGCCGTGGCCGAGGGTGACGAAGTGGCCGTCGGCGCCGTGCTGACCACCGTCGAGGACGGTGCCGGCGCCGCCCCGGCGAAGCCCGCCGCCGCCAAGCCCGCCCCGGCGGCGAAGCCTGCCGAGGCCAAGGCCGCGCCGGCTCCCGCTCCCGCCGCCCCGGCGGTCGCCCCCCCGGCCGAGACCGATTACGATGTGATCGTCATCGGTGCCGGTCCCGGCGGTTATGTCTGCGCCATCCGCGCGGCGCAGCTTGGCTTCAAGGTCGCCTGCGTCGAGAAGCGCGCGACGCTGGGCGGCACCTGTCTGAATGTCGGCTGCATTCCCTCCAAGGCGCTGCTGCAATCCTCCGAGAATTTCCATGCCGCCGGCCATGATTACGCGGGCCATGGCATCCTGATCGACAGCGTCAAGCTGGATCTGAAGCGGATGATGGCGCGCAAGGCCGAGGTGGTCGATGCCAACGTCAAGGGCGTCGAGTTCCTGTTCAAGAAGAACAAGGTCACCTGGCTGAAGGGCTTCGGCAAGCTGGAAGGCACCGGCCGCATCACCGTTGACGGCAAGCCGGTAACGGCGAAGCACATCGTGATCGCCAGCGGCAGCGACAGCGCCGGCCTGCCGGGCGTCGAAGTCGATGAGAAAGTCGTCGTCACGTCGACCGGCGCGCTGGAACTGTCGGCCGTGCCGAAGAAGCTGGTCGTCATCGGCGGCGGTGTGATCGGTCTGGAACTGGGCAGCGTGTGGCACCGTCTGGGCGCCGAGGTCACGGTGGTCGAATATCTCGACCGTCTGGTGCCGGGCACGGATGGCGAAATCGCCAAGCAGTTCCAGCGCATCCTGACCAAGCAGGGTCTCCAGTTCAAGCTGGGCCACAAGGTTACCAAGGCCGAGAAGACCGGCAAGGGCGTGACGCTGACCGTCGAGCCGGCGGCCGGTGGCGCCGCCGAGACGCTGGATGCCGATATCGTGCTGTTGGCGATCGGTCGCACCGCTGCCAGCAAGGGCATGGGCCTGGAAGAAGCCGGCGTGGCGCTGGACAAGCGCGGCCGTGTTGTCACCGACGCGCACTACGCGACCAATGTGCCGGGCGTGTATGCGATCGGCGACGTGATTGCCGGCCCGATGCTGGCGCACAAGGCCGAGGATGAGGGCGTTGCCATCGCCGAGATCCTGGCCGGCCAGGCGGGCCATGTGAATTACGATGCCATCCCCGGCGTCGTCTACACCTGGCCGGAGGTCGCGACCGTCGGCCGCACCGAGGAAGACCTGAAGGGTGCCGGCGTCGCCTACAAGACCGGCAAGTTCCCCTTCACCGCCAACGGCCGCGCCCGCGCCATGGGCATGACCGACGGTTTCGTGAAGGTGCTGGCCGATGCCACCACCGACAAGGTGCTGGGCGTGCATATCATCGGCCCCGGCGCCGGCGAACTGATCGCCGAAGCCACGCTGGCGATGGAATTCGGTGCTTCGTCGGAAGACATCGCCCGGACCTGCCATGCCCACCCGACGCTGAGTGAGGCGGTCAAGGAAGCGGCGCTGGATGTGGAGAAGCGCGCGATCCATATCTGATCGCACGTTCGCAGTCGTTTCTGTCGCGCCCGGTCATTTCGATGGCCGGGCGTTTTTTTTGTGCTTTGGATAATAGAAGATGAAGAGCCGGCTTTGTCCGGCCCTGTGTTCGTTCATGCCTTGCGCAGGAACTCGGCTTTCAGCATGTAGCCGCCCGCTTCGACCGCATGGTCGCCGCCGCGCAGGCGGATGTTCTTGATCTTGGTGCCGACCTTCAGCGTCGTTGACGAGCCTTTGACCTTCAGATCCTTGATGACGACCACGGTGTCGCCGTCGGCCAGTGCGACGCCGTTGGCATCGCGGACCGTTTCTTCCGGCGGTGCCGTATCCGCGATCTCGACGGGCCATTCATAGCCGCACGTATCGCAGACATGGTTCGTACCGTCGATATGCGTTTCGTCCAGAGTGCATTGCGGGCAGGCGGGTGCGGTGGTGCTCATGAAACGGGGCTTAAGCCTGCGCCATCTGACATGCAATCCCTGGCGCGGAACAGAAATCACTTTGGAGGGGAGGGCAGCCAGCCGCTTCCCGCGGGATGAGAGCCTGTTCTGGAAATACACGCCGGACGCGACATTTTGGGTCGATCTTGCCCTTCACCCCACATGTCCAGACAGGTTCTGAGAATGTCTTCTCTCCCTGGGAACCAGAAACAGCGATTGAGAGTCTGATCCGAAAGTTTTTCAATGATGACAATGTTTTGCGGCTCTGCGGGTGAGCATTCGGATTGATGCGATCAGGGTCCATGCGTTTGATGAGGCTACGGACTTTTCCCAATCTTTGGCGCGCCGCCGGCAACGACCCAACGGCACCTCGAACAGTCCGGCATCACGCCACGCATAAAAGTAACGTCGGACCGTCGAGACCGGTGGAAAGCATTTCGGCAGGCGACGCCACGCCCGCCCGCCTGACGCGATATAAAGCATGGTGTTGACGACTTCGCGCATGTCTGTCGTTCGAGGGTGTCCGCCTCGCCGCAGGCGCGCATGGCAAGACCAAAGCCCTCTCCGCGTCCGTCATTGCGGCGTGATCCATGAAACGCCCGATCATCCAGAAGATCTGTAGAAAACTGATCTCCTACCGCCCATCCGTGTGGCAGTAGAAAAAGGCACCGGATGTTCCGGGCAGCGTCATCATGGGGATGACGCTGCCTGCGGCGGGTTTCAGTGGGAGGGGTTTTCGGTCGCGGCGCGCAGGGCGCGGTCGCCGATATCGCGCCGCCAGATGGCGTCTTCCCAATGGATGGCGGGGATGGCGTTGTAGGCGCGGGAGCGGGCTTCACCCAAGGTGGCACCCGTGGCACAGACGGTCAGGACACGGCCACCGGCGGCGACGAGCTGGCCCTGGTCGTTCCGTTTGGTGCCGGCATGGAAGATATGGACGCCGGGCTGGGCTTCGGCCTGTTCCAGCCCCGTGATCACGCCGCCGGCGGCGGGCTTGCCGGGGTATCCGCGCGCGGCGAGGACGATGCTGATGGAGTGATCGTCGGAGAAGCGGATGTCCGCCGCGTCCAGCGTGCCGGCGGCGACCGAGGCCAGGGCCGGCAGCAGGTCGGATTGCAGGCGGATCAGCAGGGCCTGGGCCTCGGGGTCGCCGAAGCGGACGTTATATTCGATCAGTTTCGGGCCGTCGGCCGTCAGCATCAGGCCGGCGAAGATGACGCCACGGAAGGGTGTGCCACGCCGCGCCATTTCCGCCAGCATCGGGCGTACCAGCAGGTCGAGCGCGGCTTCCTGCCTTGCACGGTCGAAGCCGGCGGGGGGCGAGACCGCGCCCATGCCGCCGGTGTTGGGGCCGGTGTCGCCCTCGCCGATGCGCTTGTGGTCCTGCGCCGCGCCGATCAGCACGGCGGTTTCGTCGGCGCAGAAGGCGAACAGCGACACTTCGTCGCCCATCAGGCATTCCTCGATCACCACCGACTGTCCGGCGGCGCCGAGGGCGGCATCGTCCATCATGGACCGGATGGCCTCTTCGGCTTCCGCGACCGTCATCGCGACGACCACGCCCTTGCCGGCGGCCAGGCCGTCGGCCTTGATCACGATCGGCGCGCCACGGCGGCGGACGAAATCCAGCGCCGGGGCGGCTGCGTCGAACCGTTCCCAGCGGGCGGTGGGGATGGAGGCGGCGTCGCAGACTTCCTTGGTGAAGCTCTTGCTGCCTTCCAGTTCGGCGGCGGCGCGGCTGGGGCCGGCGCAGGGGATGCCGGCGTCGCGGCAGGCATCGGCCAGGCCGGCGACCAGCGGGGCTTCGGGGCCAGGCACCACCAGGTCGATCCGCTCGGCCTTTGCGAAGGCCACCAGGGCCGGTACGTCGTCGACGGCGATGGCGACATTGGTGCCCAGCGCGGCGGTGCCCGGATTGCCGGGCGCGATGAACAGGGCCTCCAGCGCCGGCGAGCGGGCGATCGCTGCCGCCATCGCATGTTCCCGTCCACCCGATCCGACCAGAAGCACCCGCATCACGTTACCGTCCCTGTTGCTGACATATCTGACATCCCCGGCTGTCCGGGGAGGCCGTCTCTATCATACCCGGCGCGGCGGGACGATGTCCTTTGCGGCGGCGCGGGGTCATGACCGGCGTTTCCGCCCGCGTTTCACGAGCCTGTCCACGGTTCTTCCCAGGCCGGCGAGCAGGCTGCGCCGCTCGGGCGGTCGTGGCCCGGCGCGCCGGATGGTGACGCCGCCGAAGGAAAGCGCGGCCGAAAAGGGCTTGGAGAATGCAACGCGGAATTCGGTGGTCGGATCGCCGGCCGGCAGGTCGAAACGCAGCGTAAAGATTGTGGATGGCCCGATTGTCGCGGCACGCAGCCGGTGCCTGCCGACGACGCCGCCGGGCATGCAGAAGACGTCGATCACCACGTCGCTGGCGAACGGGTTGCCGGCAGGGTCGATGACGAGATCGAATACGACCTCGAAATAGCCTTTCGGCAAGGTGAGATAGGGTCCGAAGATCCGGTGGCCGGATGGGTAGGGGCCGGCCGCGAAGTCCAGCCTGCCGTCGACCAGTCTGGAATCGCGGCCAGTGAACAGTTCCGCCCCGAAATGGAGCTGCCCCTGCGTTGCTGGCGCTCCAAACGCCGCGGCATGGAGGGCCTCCCGCCCCTCTGTGAGATCGCGGAACATCCGGAGATCGTGGAACGAGACGAGATTGCTGCCGCTGTCATGCAGCACCGCGGTTTCGAACGCGTCGATCGCGGGCGGCTGGCTGCCGCGTGCGGTCTCGCCCGCGCGCAGCAGCCAGCCGCCGAGGGCTTTTTCGATGTCGGGCGTCAGGGCGCTGGTGTCCTCCGACAGCGCGCGCAGCCTGGCCATCGTCGTCTCTCGGTCGTTTTCGGCCAGACGGCGGAGACCTTGCGTGATCTGGTCGCGCACCACGCGCGGGGAATAATGTTCGCGGATATGCTGCTGGGCGTCGAGGACCTGACTGTGCACCAGCGGGTCCGCAAGGCTGGCCACGGCGGCGGCGAACAGGTTCAGGTCGTAATGCTGGAAGGCCAGCGGATGCTCGGCGAGAAGGGAGTCCAGCGCCGTATTGCGCCAGGCGACGACCGGCAGGTCGCACCGCATGGCCTCGAAGACGGGCAGGCCGAATCCTTCATGCTCGGAGAGGCAGAGAAGTGCGTCGGACTGCCTGTAGAGCGCGCTGAGTTCGGCTTCGGAAATCTCGCCCAGGAAACGGACATCGACCTGGAGCTTCGCCGCGAATGCCGCGATGTCCTTCTTGACGTCATCTTCCCGGCCGGCGAAGCGCACGATGACGGGGCGGCCGGTGAGGGCCGCGACGCGCCGGGCGATCGCCACGATGGAGCGATGGCCCTTATGGGCCACCACGCGGCTGACGAAGACGAGATTGATCGGCCCTTCCTGCGGGAAAATCCGGTGCCGCGGCGTGCTGTCGGGGTTTGTCGCGGCGGTCAGGTAACGGCTCGCGGGGAAGACGGTCGTGCATCGGCCGGGATCGCCGCCCAGGGCTGCGAACTGGTCGCGTGTGAAGTCCGAATTGACCCAGAAACGCAGATGCGGTGCCTGTGCGAGGGCAACGATGTTTTCGAATCCTGCCAGCGTATGCGACAGGTGCGTGGACTGGGAGAGGTAGAACCACGGCGCGGTGTTGTTGTGCCAGCGTATGACCGCGCGGGCAGGGCGCCCGCGCAGGAAATCGTCGATCGCCGGCCATGCGCCGCAATAATGATAGATGATGATGCCATCGGGGTTTTCGTCGCACCATGCGTGGAATTGGGGCAGGTCCTCGATCGGCACGTCGGGGTGGCGGGCCTGGTCGAAACGCTCGGCGAACAGGCGGGCTGTTTCGCCGCCCGGCATGTCGCGCAGGAGACGATATTGATAGACGCAATCGAAGCCGATCGAGTCGCTGATTTCGAACAGGCCCTGAACAAGGAAAGCGATTTTCATGAATGGCTGGTCCGAGGTTCCGGGCGATGGCGCGGGCGATGTCACGATCCTGCCCCCTGAAGTTCGGCACGCGCCAGGCTGGCGGCGGGATGCCGGGTGGCCGCGGCGGCTTCGTAATACCGTCGCGCGTCGTCGGGCCGTCCGGTTATCTTGTAGAAATGGCCGATCTGAAGAGTGAGATCGGGATCGTCGGGGCGCATGCCGAGCGCCCGCAGATAAAACCGCTCCGCCACGGCCATCGCCCCTGTTTCCTTGAGCATATGGGCACATTGAACGGTATAGTCGAAATGATCCGGTTGCAGCAGCAACCCCTTTAAATAGAGCCTGGCCGCGCCCGCCCATTGGGCTTCGTCACGCGCAACGTCGCCGGCGCGGAAAAGACGGCGGGCACGAACCTTGCCCAGAACAGCGCGGCCGCGCCCCCCTGTCAGCAGCGTTTCGATCTCCGATACCGGAAGCGGCGGATTTTCCTGGTCTTCGGTCTCGTGCTCGACCGTGAAACCGCGATGTGCGTTCCGCAGCCTGGCACCGCCGAACGTCACCGTCCCTGTGAAAGCCTGGCGGGGATGGATGCGAAACGTGACCGGGGCGGATGCGTCCGCCGTCTCGAAGGTAACGCCGGCGGGGGGCATTTTCTCTCCCGGCCGGCGTGTCAGGCAGTCGCGACCAACGACGTGCGTGCCGTTCACGACGGCTTCGATATCGACCGTCAGTTCGCCTGGGGTGTGGAGCGTGATGTCGAGGATGAAGCGTATCCGATAGGCGCCGGCGGGCAGGGTGATGGAGGGGCCGGTGACAAGGGGCCTGGCAGGATAACGCCGTGCCGTGCCAGTGGAGCCGGATTGACGCGCAGGCGTGGTGATGACGGCGGGAAAGCACTGGAAATCCGCTGGGCTGATTGGAAGGTCGGTATCGTTTTCCGTCGCCAGGGCCGCATAGCGCCGGGCTGTCGTCATCTCGGTGTGTGCGCGTGTCAGCCTGAGGTCGTGAAGCGAGGTGATGTTGATATGGCTGTCATAGGCCAGGTCGGCTTCGCTGCTTTGCGGAAAATGCTCTGCCGCGCGATGCCATTCGCGCACGACCTGCCGGAGGATGGCGGGATAGCGCTCAAGCGACGGTTCGCCCAGATCCGCATCGGGCGCCGATGCCGCCTTGTCCTGCCGGCCGGTCGGAAACACGCCGGCCAGGCCCGCGAGAATCTGATCGTTCGTGATCTCGGGCCGATAGCGGGGCAGGAGCGTTGCCTGGCATTCCAGAACGCGGCTGCGCACCGCCGGATCGTGCAGGGCGGCGATGGCGGATGCGAACGTGTCGATATCAAAATGCCGGAAAGCGAAAGGATGGCCATCCAGCAGGGTTTCCAGCGCCGTCACCGCCCAGGCGACCACCGGAACGCCAGCAAGCAGCGCGCCGAAGACATCGTGCCCGAAGCCCTCATGTTCGGAAAGACTGAGACATGCATGCGACCGGGTGTGGAGATCGCGCAACGTGCTCTGTGAAATGCCTTCATGCAGCACGATTTTGCAGTCTGCCGTTTCGATGCTGTCGCGCAGGGCACAGGCATAAGGTGTGGGATCGTGGAAGCCATTGCCCACGAAATGGAGCGTGAGAGGGCGGCCGGTGAGCGCCTTGACCCGCTCGGCGACATGGATGGCGTTGATCTGCCCCTTGTGGGGGGCGACGTGTCCGATGACCAGAACGATCGTTTCGTGGGGGGACGTGTCATGCGCCGTTCGTGCTTCTGGTGTCGCCTGTTCCGCGACGGCATGTGTTGCGGGAAAGACGACGCGGCTTCGGTCGGCCCGGCCACCCAGGGCACGGAACTGTTCGCGCGTGAAAGGCGAATTGCACCAGACGTGGATGTTGGGGTGGCGCGCGATCTCGGCAATGGTTTCGTAGCCCGCCAGGGCGGCGTGTGCATCGGCATTCTGCCGGCCGAACGTGAACCAGGGAGGTGTGGCGTTATGCCAGCGCAGGATCACGGGCGCGCGCCGGCTGGTCAGAAGATCGAGGAGCGGAAGCGGGCCGTCCCGGTAATGGACCAGGAGGACGGCATCGTCATGTTCCGCACACCAGCGCGGAAGATCGGCCGGGGAGGCGATGTCGGAGGTCGGGGACGTGCCGGAGTCAGGCTGGTCGGTAAAGAGCGTTACCGCCTGGTCAGGGAAATGATCGCGCAGGAACCGGTATTGCGCGGCACAATCGAACCAGGCCGGATCGCCGGGGTCGGAGAGAGGGGCGGTCCATAAAGCAATTTTCATCATATTGCCCTGGTTATTGCCAAAATGAAGTGTCCAGCCAACGAAAACGCGCATCAGGCGGCATAAGGCGCGGGAGGTGGCGCCTGATCGGGAGAAGGGAAAAAGCGGGCCGTCGGCACCGCGTCGGCGGCGACCGGGTGCATTGCGCGCGCATGGCGGGCAGCGCGCCGCCGTCGCTGATCACTGCCGGGGCGCCAGACGCCATCGTGTCCGGCCCGGCAGGCCGTTCTTGACTCGACATCGGCACTTTTCAGACAGTCTTTTAATGGTGTTACCCATTACGCCCTATCGGTAACAGAGGCAACCGTCCGGGGCCGGCCGGGATGGGGTGTGACGGCTGGAAAGCGGCGACCACGCCGGCGGCACCGTCGGGAATGAGTCCGGTCGGGTCTGTCCGGTCTTTCGGGATCGGCGCGTCTATCCTACCTTACGGCGATGGACGAAACGCTGCGCACTTCCGGTGGCCCCGGACCGGGTAACGTGCCCGAATATTCAGTCTCCGAGATTTCGGGGGCGATCCGCCGTACGCTTGAGGGGACCTTCGGCCGCGTGCGCGTGCGGGGCGAGATCACGGAATTCAAACGCTATTCCTCCGGCCATCTTTATTTCTCGCTGAAGGATGAGAGCGGGAAAATCTCGGGCGTCGTCTGGCGCGGGTCGGTGTCGCGGCTGGGGCTGGTGCCGGAAAACGGGCTGGAAATCATCGCGACCGGCAAGGTCTCGTCGTATGGCGAGCGCTCGTCCTACCAGTTGATCGTCGAGCGGATGGAATATGCCGGCGAAGGGGCGCTGCTGGCGCGCATCGAGCGGCTGCGCCTGAAACTGGCCGCCGAGGGGCTGTTCGATGCCGCGCGCAAGCGGGCGCTGCCGTTCCTGCCCGGTGTGATCGGTATCGTCACCTCCGCGCAGGGGGCGGTGCTGCATGATATCCGCACCACCGTCGCCCGGCGTTTTCCGCGCCGGCTGCTGGTGTGGCCGGTCGCCGTGCAGGGCGAAGGGGCCGCGGCGCAGATTGCCGCCGCCATCGCCGGGTTCGATGCGATCGACGGGCGCGGGGCGGTGCCGCGCCCTGATGTGCTGATCGTCGCGCGCGGCGGCGGGTCGCTGGAAGACCTGATGGCCTTTAATGACGAGGCCGTGCTGCGGGCGGTGGATGCCTGCCGCATTCCGCTGATTTCGGCGGTCGGGCATGAGACCGACACCACGCTGATCGATTACGTCTCCGACCGGCGCGCGCCCACCCCCACGGCGGCGGCCGAGATGGCGGTGCCGGCGCGGGCCGAACTGGTGGCCGACCTGGCGCATCGTGTCGCGCGCCTGACCAGCGGGTTGACCCGCCTGACGCAGACCACGCGGCTGCGGCTGGACCGGGCGGCGGCGCGGATGCCCGACCTGCCGTCGCTGCTGGCCACGGCGCGGATGCGGGTGGACGACCGGGGCGAGCGGCTGGACCGTGCATTGCCGGGGCTGATCGAGCGGCGGCGCGCCGCCCTGCTGGCGACCGGGCGCATGATGCCCTCGCCGTTGCTGCTGACGGGGCCGGCACGGGCGCGGTTGGACCTCGTGGCCAGTCATCTGCTCTCGGGCCTGCGCCAGGCGCTGCGCGACCGCCGGGCGCGAACCGACCGGATGCGCCTGTCGGCGGCGCCGCTGGCGGGGATGGTGCGCGAGCGGCGCGCCCATCTGAACGGGCTGGCGGGGCGGCTGGAGTCGCTGTCGCCCATGGCGGTGCTGGAGCGCGGCTATGTGCTGGTGCGCGATCCGTCAGGCGTGCCGGTGACCCGCGCGGCCGACGTGCGGCCGGATGGCCGGCTGGAACTGACATTCGCCGATGGCGTGGCGGAGGTTCGCGCGCTGCGGCCCGACGGGTCGCAGGGGCGGCTCGATCTTTGACCCTGCGGGCGATAAGACGGATGATGGATCGGACCGGATCGGCTTGCCCGATAGCCGGCCGGAGGACACAGGACAGAGCCATGAACACACGTCTCCGGTCTTCTTTCGCGCGCTCGGTCGGCCGGGTGGCGCTGGGCGTGCCGCCGGTTCTGGTTCTGCTGGCCGGCTGCGCCCAACCCCCCGCGCCGGTGGCGAGCCAGCCGGTGCGGCATCCGCCCTTGCAGTTCGCGCCGGGAACGGTGACGGAAGCCCCGCCGCCCGCCAACGAGGCGCAACTGGTGAACGATCCCTCCGCGCCGCTCGATACGCCGCTCTGCGGTGCCGCGGCGCATGCGACGCAGGCCATGGCGGCGCGGGTGAATCCGGCGCCGCTGGCGTCGGGGAATGCCTGCGTGGCCAATGCGTGCTTTGATCCGCTGACCGGGACTTATATCGGCGCGGACGGGGAGCGGCATATCTGCCGTTGAGTATTTGTTCTTTTTTGAAAAAAAGAACCAAAAAACTTTTGATCTGTTTAGGACTCTTCTGCGCGGGTAGAGAGCGTTCTTAAACGAATAAAAGTCTTTTTGCTTCTTTTTCTTCAGAAAAAGAAGGCTCTTTCTTTGCCCTCATGCCAACACAGACCGAGATCGCATAAGGCTTATCCGGAAACACGCCTGCGGTCGGTGCAGGTTATGATTGACAGCCGAAGCCACGGGGCAACATCGTCGGGGGGATGAGCGGCCTCACTCCTCCGGATGGCGCCAGTGACGGCTTGGCGACCGTTCACGTTTTTCCGCTGCGGCGCATGTTGCCGCTGGTCGATGCTGCGCTTTATCTGGGCATTCCCGCGCGACGGCTGCGTATGTTGGGCCTGCTGCATGCGGGGCCACGCCCGGCGGCGCGGAACGGGCGGACCCTGATGTATCGGGTCGAGGACCTGGATCGCTATGTGACGCAATTATACGGTCGGGCCAGGATTTCGGCGGGAGAAGAAGCGCGGCAGCGGCAGGAATGGCGGGCGCGGATCGCGGCGCCGCCCGTGCGGGACGCACGCGGGCGCCCGGCCAGGCTGATCGACCCCTGCATGCAGGCTTTGACGCTGGATGCGTTGGTATCGTCTGGCGGGCCGCTGGGGCTGAAGCTGCTGTTCGCCTCGGGGCTGGGGCTGATCTTTCTCTCTCATACGCCGGTGATGTGGCGGCTGTATGCGATGTTGTGATGCTTGCCCGCATAGGGGTGTGACGTCGGGAACATTTGCATCACGCACCGACGCCACAACCGTGGATTGCGCTCGAATTACAGCGGAATTGTGGCTTTTGGGGCGTTTGTCAGCAGGCTCCGGCGCAGGGTGGTTCCGGCGGCGGCAGCAGGCCACCGGTCAGGCCGGGCGGGCGCATGGAGGGCTCGGGCGCGCGGGCGCCGGGTGGTGGCGGGGGCACGATCTGCGGCACGTTCGGCGGCAGGCTCTGCACGTCCATCGGCTGGGCCTGGGGGATGGGCTGGCCGCGATAATAGAGCGGCCCGCGATAGCTCTGCGGCAACTGGGCCGCATTCAGCCGGTCGACCAGCGAGTCGCCTGTTCCATCGGGATAGGCGGAGTGCGATGGCCGGGGGGCCGAGGCCGGTGCGTGGCGCGCGCAGGACAGCGCCGGCGGCAGGCACAGGGCGGCGAGGGTGAGGCAGCCGGCAATCTGCCGATGGAGACGCGGGTTCAAGGCGACGGACCCTTTCAGAGTGGGAGAGAGGGCAAGTATGGCATGTTCCGGGGTTGATCGTCGTGCCTGCATGTACGTGTTTGAACGGCCGAGGACTGGTCAGGCTCCCGGTGATCGGCTAGGCAGGGCAGCATTGCTGTTCTGCTGTTTCCGGCCTTCGCGCCGTCGCGTTTGCTCCCTGCCTTACGGATTGCGATCATGACCGATATTTCCCGGCCCTCGTGCCGCCGGCTTCTGGCTGGATTCTTCGTTGTGACCGGGATGGGCGCCGTCCTGACCCCCGCTTTCGCGGCGGCGCCGGCGGCGCGGACAGCGCATGCGGCAGCGCCCGCGCCCGCGGCGGCTTCCGCTCCCGCCTCCGCTCCCGCCGGTGCCGACCAGCAGCCGCTTCTGCCCGCGCCGCCGGTGCCCGATTTCGCGCCGTTGCCGCCTGGCGCCAAGCCGCCCGCGCCGATCGTGGGCGTGTTCGATACCGATGCGATCATGCGGCAATCGGTTGCGATCCAGGAAGTCGAGAAGGAAATGGCCGCGCGGCGCGATGCCCTGATCCGCGAGGTGCGGACCGAGGAACAGCAGCTTCAGACCCTGCGCCAGCAGATGATGAATGCGCCCCGGGCCGAGGCGGAGGCCCAGCAGCGCGCCTTGCAGCAGCGCGCGGCGGCCGATCAGCGCAAGTTCGGCAATCGCAACCGCATTCTGGAGGAAGATATCCAGATCGCGTTGAATCAGGTTCAGCGTGAAATCGCCCAGGTGGTGCATACCGTGGCGAAGGCGCGCGGGCTGACGCTGGTGGTGCAGTCGGGCCTGACCGTGCTGCATGGGCCGCAGGTCGATATCAGCGACCAGGTGGCGAGCCGGCTGAATGCCATTCTGCCGCATGTCTATCTGCCGGCGGCGAACGAGGACCCGGAAGTGATCGCGAAATCGGGCAAGTTCCCGACCGCGCCGGTACAGATGACCGACCCGCAGCAGCAGCAGGGATAAGAAGGCGTTCTTCTGTAAGAAAAGACCCAAGAAACTCTTGAATCTTTAGAACGTGATGCGGCCCGACAAATGGCCGCCTCACGTCCCGAACTCGCCTGCCGCAAGCAGATCGAAAAACGGATAAAAGTCTTTTTGCTTCTTTTTCTTCAGAAAAAGAAGATCACTCCGCTGTCAGATCCGCCAATATGGCCGCGCTGGCGCGCAATGCGTCGGCCGGTACCAGGCGTACCTGCAAGCCGCGCTGGCCGCCATTGGTATAAAGATAAGGCAGGTCGGCGGCCTGCCGCGCGAAGGCCGTGGGCACGCGCTTCTTCTGCCCGAACGGGCTGATGCCGCCGACGCGGAAGCCGGTGATGCGCTCGGCATCGGCCGGCTTCATCATCCTGGCGCTCTTGCCGCCGAAGGCGGTGGCCAGTTTCTTCATGCTGACTTCGTGGTCCGACGGCACGACGACGCATACGGCGTTGCCGTCGATTTCCGCCATCAGGGTCTTGAAGACGCGGGCCGGGGGTTCGCCGATCGCTTCGGCGGCCTGGACGCCCAGGCGGTCGGCGTCGGGGTCGTAGCTGTAGAGTACGGCGGTGAAGGCGATTCCGGCGCGGGTGAGGGCCAGCGTGGCCGGCGTGCCGGGGGTCTGGGGTTTCTTGGCCATGAAGGTGTCATAACAGGATCGGGCGTGCGCGTCAGGCTCTCGCGTGTGCCGTGATCCGTTGGCCGTGGCGCTGCTCGTCGGGCCGGCACAGGGCGGCGATGGCGGTGGCGGCCTGTTCGGGCCGGGGCAGGGCGGACAGGTCGGCGGCGGGCATGGCCTGCACCCGCAGGCGGGTGGCGACCGGGCCGGGGTCGTAGAGATTGACCCGGAGCGCCGAGTCCGGCCCGATTTCGTCGGCCCAGGTCAGTACCACGGCCTCCATGACTGCTTTCGAGGCGGCCATCATGCCCCAGAAACTGGCGGGGCGGGTGGTGTGTCCGTCGGTCAGGAACAGGGCGCGGCCGGCGGGGGCGCGGTCCAGCAGGGGGGCGGTGGTGCGGATCAGCCGCCAGGCGGCGGTGGCGTTGACCGCGAGCGTGGTGTCCCAGTCGGTGTCGCGCATGTGGGTGACGGGCGTGAGCACGCCCAGCATGGCGGCGCAATGGACCAGCACGTCCAGCCGGCCGAAGCGGGCGGCGATCGAGGGACCCAGCGCGTCGATCGCGGCGCCGTCGCGCAGGTCCATGGGCAGCAGGGTGGCGGGCCGGCCGGTGCGGCGGGTGATCAGGTCGTCGGTTTCCTCCAGCCCGCCCGGCGTGCGGGCGGTGAGGATGCAGTGCGCCCCGGCATCGGCCAGGGCCAGGGCGGTGGCGCGGCCGATGCCCCGGCTGGCGCCGGTGATCAGGGCGATGCTGCCGGGAGGGGCGCTATCCGGCGGCATGTGGTCTCAGCCCCGGCAGGGGATCACGCGGCGTCGGAATGCGGGTCGCCGCCGGCGGCTTCGTAATCGACCAGGGCGATCGGGTAGTCGCCGGTGAAGCAGGCATCGCAATAGCGGCCGGCGGCGGCGTCGCGTCCCTCATGGCCCAGGGCGCGGTACAGGCCGTCGAACGAGATGAAGGCCAGGCTGTCCACGCCGATCAGTTCGGCCATTTCCTTCAGGTCGTGGCGGGCGGCCAGCAGCTTGCTGCGCTCGGGCGTGTCGATGCCGTAGAAGCAGGAATGGGTGGTGGGCGGCGAGGAGATGCGCATATGCACCTCGCGCGCGCCCGCCGCGCGGACCATGTCCACGATCTTGCGCGAGGTGGTGCCGCGCACGATCGAATCGTCGACCAGCACCACGCGCTTGCCGTCCAGCACCGGACGGTTGGTCGAGTGTTTCAGCTTGACGCCCAGATGGCGGATCTGGTCGGTCGGCTCGATGAAGGTGCGGCCGACATAATGGTTGCGGATGATGCCGAGTTCGAAGGGAATGCCGCTGGCCATCGCATAGCCCATGGCCGAAGGCACGCCGGAATCCGGCACCGGCACGATCACGTCGGCGTCCACCCCGCTTTCGCGGGCCAGTTCGACGCCGATGCGCTTGCGCGCCTCGTAGACCGGCACGCCGTCCAGCACCGAGTCCGGGCGGGCGAAATAGATATATTCGAACACGCAGAAGCGGGCCTTCCGCTCGCCGAAGGGCTTGACCGAGCGCACGCCGTCATTGTCGATGATGACGACTTCGCCCGGCTCGACATCGCGGACGAATTCCGCGCCCACGATGTCCAGCGCGCAGGTCTCGCTGGCCAGCACCCAGGAGGGCGAGGCGGACTCGGTTTCGCCGGGGATGCGGCCCAGGATCAGCGGCCGCACGCCCAACGGGTCGCGCACGCCGATCAGCGCCTCGCGTGACAGCACGACCAGCGAATAGGCGCCCAGCACCTGCTTCAGCGCGTCGATCAGCCGGTCGATCACCGAGGCGTAGAGCGAAATCGCGATCAGGTGGATGAACACCTCGCTGTCGGTCGTGGACTGGAAGATGCAGCCACGGCGGATCAGGGCGCGCTTCAGCGTCTCGGCGTTCGTCAGGTTGCCGTTATGCGCCACCGCCAGGCCGCCGAACTCGAAATCGGCGAACAGCGGCTGCACGTTGCGGATCAGCGTGGCGCCGGTGGTGGCGTAGCGGTTGTGGCCCACCGCCCGGTGGCCGGGCAGGGTAGCCATGACCCGTGCGTCGCCGAACACGTCGCCGACCAGCCCTAGCCCCTTGTGGGTGTGGAAACGCTCGCCGTCATACGACACGATGCCCGTGGCTTCCTGCCCGCGATGCTGGAGCGCATGCAGCCCCAGCGCCGTCAGCGCCGAGGCGTCGTTGACGTTCCAGACGCCGAAGACGCCGCATTCCTCATGCGGCTTGTCGTCGTCGTGCCACTGCGGCGGCACGTCGTCGCGGTGGCCCGACGGACACGCGGCGGCCGGGCTGCATGAGGTGGCGGCCTGCGGGACGGTGGGGCGGATCGGCATGATCAGTTCTCTCTTTCCTCGGCTTGCGACCGGGCGAAGACCCTGGGCAGGCCCCAGGGAGGCGAAGGGGGAAGGTCCCGTTCAGGGGTCATATCGGGGCGTCATGGCGCGTCTGCATCGGTTGCGCAAGGCGTGACTGCATGGAAATGGGCAGGAGTCCGCTCAGAAAGAAGGCCCCCCGTGCAACGAAAGCGGTTACCCGTGCGTCCTGCACCGGCTGGGGCCAGTCCATCGGGGCCACTTCCGTGCCGACCGCGATGTAGAGCGCGGCCAGAAGAACGTAGCCACGCAGGCCGCCGAACAGCAGGCCCAGCATGCCGTTCAGCCCCCCGAAAACCGAATCGCGGACGAGCTGGCCGAGAAGATGGGCCACCAGCGTGAAGACGATCAGCAGCCCGATAAAGGGCAGGACGAAGCCGGCGGCGGTGGCAACCAGCGGATTGTCGATCCAGGGCGCGAGCGCCTGATGCACCGGGTCCATCCAGCGCAGGGCCAGGACCAGCGCGCCGGCCCAGGTCGCCAGACCCAGGATTTCGCGGACCAGGCCGCGCGCCCACCCGAACAGCGCCGAGGCCAGCACGACCAGTGCCGCCGCCAGATCCACCCAGGCCCCGTTCATGGACCGGGATCGGCCACCGGGCCGGATGCTGGCGAAAAAGGGACCCGAGACATGAGGGGCAGGGCTGTCCTTGTGCTGCGGCGGGCCGTCATGGCCCGATGAGGCGCGATCCAGGCGCGCTTATGCCACCCGTTTTCCTTTGAAGCCAAAGGAAAGATCGCACCCCCGCCATCAGGGCAGCTTGGTGGACTGGATCTTCCACGGCCGGCCCAGGGCGCGCCCGGCCGACCGCCCGGCACGGCGGCGCGGCGTGTTGTTCAGCATCATCAGCAATTCGCCGACCTGGGTGCGGCGGTCCAGTTCGGTCCAGACGGCGCCGGCCGAGAGGTTCCGCGCCGCCCAGATCCGCATCAGGCTGGTCAGCACATGGGCGCTCTCGCGGATGAGCTGGCTCCTGTCGCCGGCGATCAGCCCCACCACGCAATGGTCGCCATGGACGCCGAAGGCGCGGGTCATGCGGCGGATGTCGCGCTCCGTGGGCGGGGGCGCCTGGGCGGCATCGTGCGACAGCGCCTGCCACAGGGCCTCGACCGCCTGCCGTGCCTCGGGCGCGGCGGCGGTGTCGTCATCCGGCGGTGGAAGGGGGGAAGGTGCCATCCCGCGATGATGCCGGGGGCGGGATCATGCGGTCAACATCATGCGGGGGCGGCGAGTGGCTGTCCTGCGTCAGATCGAAAAATATTTCGCCTGCGGATTGAGGACGACCAGCGCCGAGGTCGATTGCTCGGGGTGCAACTGGTAGCCGTCGGTCAGCGACACGCCGATGCGTTCGGCATCCAGCAGCTTCAGGATCGGCTCCTGGTCCTCCAGCCGGGGGCAGGCGGGGTAGCCGAAGGAATAGCGCGATCCGCGATAGCCCTGCTGGAGCAGCTTCGCCATGTCGCGGTCGTCCTCGGCGGCGAAGCCCAGTTCGGCGCGGATGCGCTTGTGGGTGTATTCGGCCATCGCCTCGGCCATTTCGACCGAAAGCCCGTGCAGGTAGAGGTAATCCTTGTAGCGGTTGGCTTCGAACCATTCGCGGGCCATGTCCGACGCCTTCTGCCCCACGGTGACGACCTGCAACCCGATCACGTCGCGGGCTTCGTCATCCACGTCGCGCACGAAATCGGCGATGCAGGCACCGTCCTCGCGCGGCTGGCGGGGCAGGGCGAAGCGGGCGACCTCGGTGGTGCCGTCCTCGGCGAACAGGATCAGGTCGTTACCCTGCCCCGCCGCCTTCCAGTAGCCGTAGGACGCCTGGGGCCGCAGGATGTCGTGCTCGGCCGCCAGCGCCAGCATGCGGCGCAGTACGGGGCGCAGCTCCTGCTTCGCCCAGCCCATGAAATCGTCCAGCGAGCGGCCCTGTTTGCGGAAGCCCCACTGGAATTGATAGAGCGACCGCTCGTTGAGGAACGGCAGCACGGCATCCGGCGCGGCTTCCAGCACCCTGGCCCCCCAGAAGGGCGGGGTAAGGGCCGGCTCGCCCTGCGTCAGGCGGTGGCGGCGGGCGCGGGCGGCGGCGAGATCGACCGGGCCGAAGCCGCGCTGCTCCTGCTGCTCCATGTCGCGGGGCCGCGAACGGGTGGCCTTGCCGGCGCGGCGGGAGCGGACGGCGGCGAGGTAATTGTCGAACTCGCCCTTCGCCACCTGATCCATCAGCGACAGGCCGTCGAACGCATCGCGGGCATAGGCCACGCGGCCGTCGGTGCCGTAGGCGGCGGCGCAGTCTTCCTCGACGTAATTGCGGGTCAGCGCGGCACCGCCCAGCAGCACGGGCAGGTCCACGCCCTGGCGGGCCATCTCTTCGAGGTTCTCGCGCATGATCACCGTCGATTTGACCAGCAGGCCCGACATGCCCACCGCGTGGGCGTTGTGCTCGCGCGCGGCGGCGATCATGTCGGCGACCGGCACCTTGATGCCCAGGTTGATGACCCGGTAGCCGTTGTTGGTCAGGATGATATCGACCAGGTTCTTGCCGATATCGTGCACGTCGCCCTTGACGGTGGCCAGCACGATGATGCCGCGCGCCTGGCCTTCGACGCGCTCCATGTGCGGCTCCAGATGCGCGACGGCGGCCTTCATCGTCTCGGCCGATTGCAGCACGAAGGGGAGCTGCATCTTGCCGGCACCGAACAGTTCGCCCACCACCTTCATGCCGTCCAGCAGGATGGTGTTGATGATGTCCAGCGGCGGGATGGTCTGCATCGCCTCGTCGAGATCGGCTTCCAGCCCCTTGCGGTCGCCATCGACGATGCGATCCTTCAGCCGGCCTTCCACCGTCTCGGCGCGCACCTTCTTCACCGCGTCGCTGGCCTTGCGGTCGGCGAACAGTTCCAGCAGCTTTTGCAGCGGGTCGTAGCCCTCGGCGCGGCGGTCGAAGATCAGGTCTTCGGCCACTTTCACCTCTTCCGCCGGGATCAGGTGCAGCGGGCGGATCTTGGAGACATGGACGATCGCCGCACTCATGCCCGCGCGCACCGCGTGGTCGAGGAACACCGAGTTCAGCACCGCGCGCGCCGCCGGGTTCAGGCCGAACGAGATGTTCGACAGGCCCAGCACGATCTGGATATCGGGGAAGCGTTCATGGATCTGGCGGATGCCCTCCAGCGTCCACAGCCCCAGCTTGCGGTCGTCCTCGACGCCGGTGCCGATGGTGAAGGTCAGCGGGTCGATCATCAGGTCCGACTGCGGCAGGCCGTGGCGGTCGCAGGCGAATTCCACCAGCCGGGTGGCGATGCGCAGCTTGTCCTCGGCCGTCTTGGCCATGCCGACTTCGTCGATCGTCAGCGCCACCACGGCGGCGCCGAACTTGCGGGCCAGGATCATGCGATCGTGCGCGTGGCCCTCGCCATCCTCGAAATTGATCGAGTTGATGATCGCCTTGCCGCCATAGAGCTTGAGCGCCGCTTCGATGACCGGGGTTTCGGTGGAATCGATCACCAGCGGCGCGTTGACCGAGGCGGTGAAGCGGGTCACCACCTCGTTCATCTCGCGCATCTCGTCGCGACCGACGAAGGCGGTGCAGATATCCAGCGCGTTGGAGCCTTCGCCCACCTGCTCGCGGCCCACGGCCACGCAGCCGTCCCAGTCGCCCTCTTCCTGAAGGGTGCGCCATTTCTTGGACCCGTTGGCGTTGCACCGCTCGCCGATCGAGAAATAGCTGTTTTCCTGCCGCAGCGGCACCTGGGTGTACAGGCTGGCGACCGAGGGAATCCAGACCGGGCGGCGGACGATCGGGGCAGGGCGGTGGCGGCCGGTGCCCTCGGCCCGGCGGCGCAGCATGGCGTCCAGCGCCGCGATATGCGGGGTGGAGGTGCCGCAGCAGCCGCCGACCAGGTTCAGCCCGTCCTCGGTGATGAAGCGTTCCACCCAGCTTGCCA
Organism: Gluconacetobacter dulcium; assembly: GCF_014174165.1. GTDB lineage: Bacteria > Pseudomonadota > Alphaproteobacteria > Acetobacterales > Acetobacteraceae > Gluconacetobacter > Gluconacetobacter dulcium. The sequence continues at coordinate 44,399 of NZ_JABEQN010000005.1, forward strand.
TGTCGGCGGGCGAGAGCGGGTAGTGGGTCTGGCCGTTGACCAGTTCGGGCAGGCCGGCATTGGGCTGGATGGAGACCAGGCCCGGCCAGTTGGTGGCCAGCCAGCGCACATGCTCGGCCATTTCCTGCGGGCCGGTGGCGCAGTTCAGCCCCATCAGCGGCACGTCCAGCGCGTGGATGGCGGTGGCCGCCGCCGCGATGTCCGGCCCGACCAGCAGGGTGCCGGTGGTTTCGACCGTCACCTGTACGAAGATCGGCGTGTCGGTGCCGTGTTCGGCGCGGGCGATCTTCGCGCCGTTCACCGCCGCCTTGATCTGGAGCGTATCCTGGCAGGTTTCGATCAGCAGCGCATCGACGCCGCCTTCGATCAGGCCCCGGCACTGTTCGGCGATGCCGGATTCCAGCGTGTCGTAATCTATATTGCCCAGCGAGGGCAGCTTGGTGCCCGGACCGATCGAGCCGATCACATAGCGGTGGCGGCCGTCGGCGAAGCTCTCGGCGGCCTCGCGCGCCAGATGGGCGGCGGTGCGGTTGATCTCGCGCGCCCGGTCGGTCAGGCCGAATTCGCCCAGCGTGATGGGCGAGCCGCCGAAGGAATTGGTCTCGACCATGTCCGCGCCGGCTTCGAAATAGCCGCGATGGATTTCGCGCACCAGTTCGGGGCGGGATAGGTTCAGGATCTCGGTGCAGTTCTCCTGCCCCCAGTAATCGCGCTCGACATCGAGGTCGAGCACCTGCACGCGCGAGCCCATGCCGCCGTCGCAGAGCAGGACCTGGTCACGGAGGGCGTCGAGAAGGTGGGGGCGAGCGGTCATCGTGATCCTGCGATCCGGGCGGAAGGGGAAGCAGGTGTTATGCCCCAGCGCGGCCGCGTGTCCAGCCTGTTATGGCCGGACGGCCCGCCATGCCGCCGCCGCCAGCAGCATGAGGCCGAGCAGCGAGGACATGACCATGGCCACCGCGACGCCCATGGTGCCGAAATGCGGCATGAAGGCGCCGAGCCCGGCGAACAGCACGAGCGTGCGTATGAGGCGAACCCGCAACGCGCGTCCGGCATGGCCGATCGCGAGCAGGGCCGGTTCGAAATTGACGCCGATCAGATCCAGCGCGGCGGCGATGCCCAGCACCAGCAGGAGCGGGAAAACCCCCACGGATTCCCTGCCCGCCATGAGGTGCAGCACCGGCTGCCCCAGGGCGAAAAGCATGACGAGGATGATGGCCGTGCTGCCGATTGCCAGCCGGGTGGAGCGCCCCAGCAGCCGGCGGATGCTGGCCCGGTCCTCTGTCGCGTGCGAACGCGCGAATTCCGGCAGGACGGCGCGGGCGAACATTTCGGACACCCGCACCAGCGCCTGGCTGAGCTGATAGGCCAGGCGATAATGGCCGGCATCGGCGGCTCCGGTGGCGACGCCCACCACCAGCACGAGCATGTTGTTGCAGCCGGTGCCGACGATCGAATTCAGGTTGGTCAGCCAGGCAAAGCGCCAGATGCCGGGGTTTTCGTCGGGGGCGGACCAGATGGTGCGCAGGTTCATCGCGCGCGTAAAACCCGGCATGACCCGCTGCGCGCAGACCCAGTAGATGACGGCCGTGAAGATGTCGGCGACGGCCCAGGCGAGGAGAAAGCCCATGACCGTGGGAGCCCACAATACGGCCGCGACCGCACCGATGAAACGCATGATCGGTGTCGCCGCGTCGGCCATCGCGCCGATGCGGTAGCGGTCGCGCACGCGCAGCACGCCGACCGCCGTGGAGCGAATGGACAGCAGCAGCACGGAGCAGAAGGCCAGCGCGGCGTGGGACAGGCCGTCCGACCAGCCGAGCAGCGGTTGCAGGAGCGTGACGCCGCCCCAGGCGATCAGGCATCCAGCCACGGCACCGGCGATGTCGAGCCCCAGGCAGAAGCCGATCAGGCGTGCCAGCGCGCCTTCGTTGCCGGCCAGCAGGTGGCGCGCGCCGTAGCGGATGACGATCTGCCAGGTCTGGAAGCTGACGATCGCGGCGACGGACTGCGCGGTGCCGAAAATGAGGGTGAATTCACCGAAGCCCTCGCTTTTGAGCACCCGTACGGCCAGTCCCAAATAAATAAGGCTGAGTACTGCGCCGACGCCCTTGCCGGCCAGGAGCCAGGAGACGTTCATCAGTGCGCGTTTGAGCGAACCCTGCTTGTTTTCCACCAATGTCAGAAGCTCTTGTTCTTTATAAATCCATGGCTTATGCGTCGGGATATGATCGAGGTCGCCTTCCTGTACATTGCCGAATCCTATCAATGCTATCACGCCGCGGCGATTGCTCTCGAACTGGCGCAATATGACGGCGTGAAGGTGACGAATTTCCATAACGACCCCGAAACGCCCTATCACCTCGAACGTGTTCGCCAGGCCTTGGGGGGCGCCGAAATCCCCTGTCATCGCCTGCGCCGGTCTATGCCGACGGTCGCGATGCAGTCAATCCGCCGGCTCGGCATGTTCAAGGACATGGTCCTGCGCGACAACGCATTGATGCTTGACCGATATGATGCAATTGTAACGGTGGAGGACACCGTCGCCTCCGCGCGGCGGCTCGGGATCACCCGGCCGAAGCTTATTTATATCCCGCATGGCTGTGGAGATCGGGCGCGCGGTTTTACCGAGGAGGTGCGGTCGTTTGATTATGTTCTGTTGCCGGGACAGAAATCGGCGCGGAGAATGCTCGCGTCCAGTCTGATCAAACCCGACAATCATGCGGTGATCGGTTCGGTCAAGCTGGAGACATGCGCCATATTGCCGCATGGCGATGGCCCTCTTTTCCCGGTGGCCCGGCCTACCGTTCTCTATAATGCCCACAAGGCGCGCGGCCTGTCGTCCTGGCGGCGGTTCGTCAAGCCGATGCTGCGGCAGTTCGCCGATCAGTCGGAATTCAACCTGATCGTCGCGCCGCATACGAAGATGTTCCGCCGCCGCAGCCAGAAGGTGCGCGATCGGTGGAACGGGCTGGGCAATGCGACGACCCTGGTCGATACCGGGTCCAGCAAATGTGTCGATATGACCTACACGATGGCGGCGGATATCTATGTTGGCGATGTCAGCAGCCAGGTCTACGAATTTCTGAATACGCCAGGACCGTGCGTCTTTCTGAACGCGCATGATATTGCCTGGCGGGACGATCCGAACTTCCAGCACTGGCACCTGGGCGACGTCGTGGAGACGCCGGACGATCTTCTGCCCGCGATCAGGGCCGCCGAGGCGCGGCATGTGCTTTATCGCGCGCGTCAGGAGGACATGGCGGGCCGGTCTCTGGGGGATCGCTCTCCGGGTGCCGCGCGACGCGCCGCGACGATTATTCGGGACATTCTGCGGACATGAAAATCGGTTTTCTCTTCAATCACGATGCCTTGCACCAGATCCCCCATACGGCGCCGATCATCGCGGAACTGGTGGCGTCGGGTGCCGATGTGTCGGTTTTCACGTCCTGCCCCGCACAGGAAAGCAGGGCGCGGGATTTCATTCCGGCCGGCCTGCCGGTGCGTTTCGTCCGGCTCGCGACCTCCCGCGCGGCGGAGATCATGAATATTGCGACGCTGGGGGTGATTCCGTTCCGGCGTCTGGCAATCCTGCGAGGAAATTCTTCTGTTTTTCGGGAAATTGACGCGCTGGTGGTGCCGGAAACGACCTCCACGCGGCTGAAGCGCCAGCCGGGACTGGGCGATCTGAAGCTGATCTACCTGCCGCATGGGGCGGGAGACCGCTCGGTGGGGTTCCATGAAGTGACCCGCCTGTTCGATTTCGTCCTGCTGTCGGGCAACAAGGTGCGCGACAGGATGCTGCGCAGCGCCTTGATCTCGCCGGAGAACCATGCGGTCGTCGGTTATCCGAAGTTCGATACCGTGGATTTCGCGCATGCACCGCGCATCTTCGATAACGATCGGCCGACCGTCCTGTACAATCCCCATTTCGATCCGCTCCTGTCGTCGTGGGGGGCGATGGGCGAGAAGGTGCTCGATTACTTTGCCGCGCAGGACGGGTTCAATCTGATTTTCGCGCCGCATGTCATGCTGTTCAAACGGCGGCTGCATGCGTCGCTCGAACATCGGCGCATGCGGCTGCGCAAGGCGATTCCGCGTCACGTCCTGGACGCGCCGCATATCCATGTCGACATCGGGAGCACCCTGTCGACGGACATGACCTATACGCGCGCCGCCGATATCTATCTCGGGGATGTCAGCAGCCAGGTTTATGAGTGGATCTACAAGCCCCGGCCTTGTATTTTCATCAATTCGCACGATGCGGCATGGAAGGCCAATCCGGATTACGCGCATTGGTCGCTGGGCGAGGTGATCGACGACGTGTCCGGCCTGCCGGGCGCGCTGGCGCGTGCCGTGGCCGGTAACGGCGGGTTCGCCGGCCTTCAGTCCACAGCGTTCAGGGAGACGTTCTGCATGTCCGGCGTCCCGTCTTCGCGCCGGGCGGCGGATGCGATCAGGCAGTTTCTGGGGGCGCCCCCGGTCGCCTGCCCCTCGGACGCGCCGGTGCTCCAGAAAGCTCTGTAACCGCCTTCCCCGGCTGGCGGGGCGGGCCGCGAAGGCCGTGTCGCCTTGCGGACGGAGGTGGGCTTTTCTACCGTCCGGGTCACGCCGGCCGAGACGATAGCGGCCTGTCATCCCCTTGAAGGAGCCATCGCGGTGCGTCGTCAGTCATCCTGGGCCTCTCATCTGGCAGACGGCATGGCGTCCCCGGCCGAGCGCCTGGCCGAGGCGCTGGGCGGCGACATCCTGTCCGGCGTGCTGCGGGAGGACGAGCGGCTGCCCGCCCATCGGCCTTTGGCCTGGCAACTTGGGATCGGCGTGGGGTCGGTGACGCGGGCCTATGCCATCCTGGAGCGGCGGGGGCTGGTGCGCAGCGTACATGGGCGCGGCACCTTCGTCGCCGTGCGGCATGATGCGGCGAGGCCCATGCTGGACCTGGCGACGAACATGCCGCCGCCCATGTTCAGCGACCGCGCCCTGGCCCGCACGCTCAACCGGCTGGCGAAGCATGTCGATCCGGGCCTGTTCAACATCTATCCCCCCGTGGCCGGGCATCTGGAGCATCGGCGGATCATGGCCCACTGGCTGGCGGGAATGGGGGTCGCGGTGACACCGGACCGGCTGCTGCTGACCGGCGGCGCGCAGCAGGCGCTGAACGTGGCGGTCCATGTCGCCCGGCAGCATGTATCCTATGCCGTGGCCGAGGCGCAGACCTACCCCGGCATGCTGGGCGCGATGCGTCAGGCCGGGCTGGCGATCCGCCCCGCCGCCATGGACGGGCACGGCATGCGGCCCGCCGCGCTGGAAGCCATTCTGGCGGGCAGGCGCGGCGAACGCGCGATCGTCTATCTGACGCCGGAGATGCACAACCCGACCACGGCGACGATGGATCTGCGCCGACGCCGCGACATCGTGGCGCTGTGCCGGAAGTTCGATGCGCTGATCGTCGAGGATGCCGTGTATGTCCATCGGGACGATCCCGCGCGGCCCGCGCTGATGACGCTGGCGCCGGAACGCACGTTCCATGTCAGCAGCCTGTCGAAGATCCTCAGCCCCGGCCTGCGCATCGGCGCGCTGATCCCGCCTGACCGCTATGCGGAGGCATGTCTGCCGGCGCTGCTGGCATCTTCCCTCATGATCGCCCCGCTCTCCTACGCGATGATGGCGCAATGGATGCAGGACGGAACGGCGGAGAGCGTGCGCGCCGCCCTGCATGCCGAAGCCGTGCGCCGTCAGGATCTCGTGCTGTCCGTGCTGGGCACTTGGGTCGTAAAGCCCGCCAGCCATGCCTTCCACGCGTGGTTGCCCCTGCCGGCCGGGCAGGCGGCGCGCGTGGTGGCGCAGGCTCAGGCCCTGGGCGTGGCGCTGCCGCCGTCCGACGCCTTTCTCGGGGGCGAGGGCGTGAAGGGCACCGGGGTGCGCCTGGCGTTCGGCAACGTGACGTTCCGCGCCCTGCCGGAAGCTCTGGCGCGGGTCAGGCAGGCCTGCGCCGATAAAGTGGGAAAAGTGTCTCGTGACACTATGGCGATATCCTGAAAGTGTGTTGCCCTGTAGGGTCCTGCCACGTTCATCCGTGACGGAGGCAGGTCATGCACGAGGAACAGCGGGGCGTCGTGACGGTGGTTGCGGCGTTTCACATCAATCCCGGCCATCTGGACGCGGCGCTGCCGGTGATCGCCGCCTGCGTGAAGGCGTCGCGGCAGGAGGCGACGAACCTGGCCTATACCTGCCGGCAGGATCTCGACGATCCGTCGCATTTCGTCTTCATCGAGCAGTGGCGGAGCGTGGCGGCGATCCATGAACATGAGAAACTGCCGCATTTCCTGGCGCTGAAGGCGCTGTTCGAGAACGGGCTGGCCGGGTCTCTGCACGTGACCCTGCTGGGCGATGTCGACAGCCTGTCCTGATGACGGGGGGCAGGCACCTCATGGCATCGCACGTCTATATCCTGGGCACGGCGGACACGAAGTCTGACGAATTGCTGTTCCTGCGCGGCGTCCTGGCCGATCGGGGCGTCAGCGGCCGGATCGTAGATGTCAGCACCGGTGGCATGTCGCCGGACTGCGTCGATATCGCCGCGCGGGTGGTGGCCGATTGCCATCCCGAGGGCGCGGCGGCGGTGTTCTGCGGCGAGCGCGGCCGGGCCATCGCGGCCATGTCCGAGGCCCTGCGACGTTTTCTGCCGGCCCGTGACGATCTGGCCGGGGTGGTGGCGATCGGCGGGTCCGGCGGGGCCGCCGTCGTGGCGCCCGCCATGCAGGCGCTGCCCATCGGGTTGCCGAAGATCCTGGTTTCGACCGTCGCCTCGGGCAACGTGGCGCCCTATGTCGGCGATGTCGATCTGTCCATGGTCTATTCGGTGGTCGATCTCATGGGGCTCAACCGCATTTCGCGGAGCATCCTGACCAATGCCGCCAACGCCATGGCGGGCATGACGCGGCATCGTCCATCGCCGGATGCCGACCGGCATCCCGCTGTCGGCATCACCATGTTCGGCGTGACGACGCCCTGTGTCACCGAAGCCGTACGGGTTCTGGGGGAGTCGTTCGAAAGCCTCGTCTTCCACGCGACCGGCACAGGCGGCCGGTCGATGGAGCGGCTGGTCGATCAGGGCGTGATCCGGGGGGTGTTGGATATCACCACCACCGAGTTCTGCGATTTCGTGGCGGGCGGGATCTTCGCCTGCCGGGCAGAGCGGCTGGAGGCGATCGCGCGGACGGGCGTGCCGTATGTGGGAAGCTGCGGTGGGCTCGACATGGTCAATTTCGGAACCATGGAGAGCGTGCCGGACCATTATCGCGATCGGGTCTTCGTGCGGCATAATCCCTTCATCACGCTGATGCGCACGACGGCGGACGAATGCCGCGAGATGGGGCGGCTGATCGGCGAGCGGCTGAACCGATGCGACGGGCCGGTGCGGTTCTATTATCCCGAAAACGGGTTTTCGGAACTCGACCGGCCCGGACAGCCCTTTTACGACCCGGAGGCGGATGCGGCGTTTCGGGACGCGCTGCTGGCGACGCTCCGGCAGACGGCGCGGCGGCGCGTCGTCAGCCTGCCCTGCGCCCTGAACGACCCCGCCTTCGCCCGCGCGATGGCGACGGACTTCAAAACCCTTTTCAAGGAGACACAGCCCCATGCCCAGAATTGAACGTGACGCCATCCTCGGCCGCCTGCGCGGGCTGATCGCGGAGCGCAAGCCCATCGTCGGCGGGGGCGCGGGCACGGGCCTCTCGGCGAAATGCGAGGCCGCAGGCGGGATCGACCTGATCGTGATCTATAATTCCGGCCGCTATCGCATGGCCGGACGCGGATCGCTGGCCGGTATCCTGGCCTATGGCAATGCCAACCAGATCGTCATGGACATGGCGCGCGAGGTGCTGCCCGTGGTGCCGGACACGCCGGTGCTGGCGGGGGTGAACGGCACCGACCCGTTCGTGGATTTCGACGTGTTTCTCGACGATTTGCGCCGTGTCGGCTTCTCCGGCATCCAGAATTTCCCGACAGTGGGGCTGATCGACGGCAATTTCCGCAAGAACCTCGAAGAAACGGGCATGAGCTACAGCCTGGAGGTCGATGTGGTGGCGCGCGCGCGCCGCAAGGACATGCTGACGACGCCTTATGTCTTCGACGTGGCGCAGGCGAAGGACATGGCCCGCGCGGGTGCCGATATCCTCGTCGCGCATATGGGGCTGACGACCGGCGGCAGCATCGGCGCCGAGACGGCTTTCACGCTGGAGGATTCGATCGCGCTGATCAACCAGATCTCCGATGCCGCGAAGAGCGTGCGCGACGATGTCATTCTCCTATGCCACGGCGGGCCGATCGCGATGCCGGCCGATGCGCAGACGGTGCTGGATGCCTGCCCGGACTGCCACGGCTTCTATGGCGCATCGAGCATGGAGCGCCTGCCCACCGAAACCGCGCTGGTCGCGCAGACGCGCAACTTCAAGGCCATGACGCGGTGAGCCTCGTGTTTCCCGAACCTGCCGCCGCCGAGAGCGGGCCTGTACGAAAGGATGATCCCGCGATGGATCTTGATGTTGCCGCCTCCATCCGCAAACGCCGTGCGACCAAGGTGTTCGATGCCGCCCACCGCATGCCGGATGCCGACCTGGACACCATCCTCGGCCTCGCGCGGCGCATGCCCACCGCGTTCAATATCCAGAACTGGCGCTTTTTGGTCGTGACCGATCCGGATCTTCGCCGGCAGATCCGTGCGGTGGCGTGGGACCAGCCGCAGGTAACGGATGCCTCCGCCCTGCTGGTGCTGTGCGCCGATATCCGGGCGTGGGAGAAGGCGCCGGAACGCTATTGGGCAAATGCCGACCAGTCGGTGCGCGATTTCATGGTCGGGGCGATCGACCAGTATTATCGCGGGCGCGAGCAGGTGCAGCGGGATGAGGGCATGCGCTCCTGCGGCATGGCCGCCGGCGCGATCATGCTGCTGGCGGAAAGCATGGGCTATGCGACCTGCCCGATGGACGGCTTCGATTTCGCGGCGGTGGGGGAACTGATCCGGCTGCCGTCCGACCATGAGATCGTGATGTTCGTCGCCATCGGCAAGGCGGCGGCCGCGCCGTATCCGCCGGGTGGAATCATGCCTGAGAAGGAGATCATTTTCGCGAACCGCTTTTCCTGATCGCAGGATATCTGCCGCCTCCGCCTGCTTTCGTCTATCAAGGCGGAGAGCGGGGGCGGAGGACCATCATGCAAGGCGACGACGGGCGGATCGCATTGGACCTGATGGACGAGACCGCCTTCGCCCGCCTGTCGGGCGACGGCAAGACGCTGGTGCTGCGCATGGCGGGCACCGATGGCGGTGAGGGGCAATGGCTGGATCAGCTTGTGCTGCCGGCGTCCTCGCCCTTTGCGCATGGCGGAGGATGCGTTTGCTGTACGCCGGACGGTGCGATTGCCGCCATGCTGGCCGATCTGTTCCGTGCCCGCGTCACCGGCCAGCGCCCGTGGTTCGCGCGGGTCATCGTGGTGGTGCCCGCCGCGTTGCGCGAAGGCACGCGGCAGGCGCTGGAGGCTAACCGCGTGGTGGCGGCACGCTATCGCCCTGTCTGGCTTTCGATGACGAACACGCCCGCGCATTAACCGTCCATTCGTCTTCCCGCTTTAGGGTCGCCTGACCGGCACCAGCGAAGGACGATCCGTGGCGCAACCAGGTCAGGGGGCAGATCAAGGGACAGGGGCGCGGCCGACGCCGACGATGATCCGCCTTTATGCGGCGGTCGCGGCGGCGCGCTTCCATGGCCTGTCGGTGGATGTACGCGATTTCGTCGCCGAGCCCGGCGAGGCCGCGCCCTCGCCGGCGGCGCTGGCGCGCTGGCTGAACGAGTGCGGCGCGGTGGCGCGGGGCATGCGCCTGCGCTGGCGCGACCTGGTGCGGCTGCGCAACGTGCCGCCGATCGTCCTGATGTTTCGCGATGGCTCGGCGGGGCTGATGGTGGCGGGAGACCCGGACCGGGGCGTGGTGTGGCTGCGCGACCCGTTGGGTGACGAGGGCACGCCCCCCGTGCCGCTGGATGAACTGCGCCTGGCGCAGGTCTGGACGGGGGACGTGCTGCTGGTCAAGCGCCGCCGCGACCAGAGCGAGGCCGATGCGCCGATCAACGCCGCGTGGCTGGGCCGCATGGTGCTGCGCGAGAAGGGGCTGCTGCGCGATATCCTGCTGTCGTCGATGGTGCTGAGCGTGCTGGCGATCTTCCCGCCGCTGATCGTCATGCAGGTGGTCGACAAGGTGGTGAGCTACCACTCGTTCTCGACCCTGATCTCGATCGCCGCGATCCTGGGCATGATGAGCTTCTACGAGGTCCTGCTGTCCTATGCGCGGCGCGAGCTGGCGCTGGTGGTGACGACGCGGCTGGATACGAGGATCTCGCTGCTGGTGTTCGATCGCCTGCTGTCCCTGCCGCTGGAATTCTTCGAGCGCGAGCAGGCGGGGCAGGTGATCGGCCGCGTATCCGCCATCTACAAGGTGCGCGATTTCATGACCGGCAAGCTGATGAACACGGTGCTGGACCTGTTCACGCTGGTCGTCGTGCTGCCGTTCCTGTTCTATTTCAGCATGTCGCTGGCCTGGATGACCATCGCCGCCGCCTGCTGCATCGGCCTGGTGGTGTTCGGCTTCATGCGGCCGGTCGGGCATCTGGTCGGCCGCAAGGTGGCTGCCGACATGGCCCGTGGCGCCGTGCTGTACGAGACGGTAGCGGGCATCCGCACGGTCAAGACGCTGGCGCTGGAACAGACAAGGCGCCAGCTCTGGGACGACCGCTCGGCCGAATCCGCCCTGTGGGGGCTGGCCGCGGGGCGCATGGGCAACATGGCCGCGACCGTGGCCCAGCCGTTCGACATCTTCATCAATCGCGGGATCATACTGGTCGGCGCGTGGCTGATCCTGACGCATCACGGCGATATGGGCGCGGGGGCGCTGATGGCGTTCATGATGCTGGGCGGGCGCGTCGCGTCGCCGCTGGTCGGGCTGGCCCGTCTGCTGGACGACCTCAGCGAGGTGCGCACCGCGCTGGCCGAGGCCGGGCATGTGCTGAACCAGCCGACCGAACGTCAGGCGCTCACGACCGGGTTGCGCCCGGTGATTCATGGCGCCCTGTCGTTCCGCGAGGTGTATTTCACCTACCCCGGCGCGACCACGCGGGCGCTGTCGGGGGTGAATTTCGATGTCCCGGCCGGCAGCACGCTGGGGCTCGTGGGGCGCAGCGGTTCGGGCAAATCGACCGTCACCCGGCTGCTTCAGGGCGTCAGTCGCTCCTATACCGGTTATCTGCGGCTGGACGGGGTGGACCTGCGCGAGATCAACCTGACGCATCTGCGCCGGTCGCTGGGCGTGGTGTTGCAGGACAATTTCCTGTTCCGGGGCACGGTGCGCGACAACATCACCGCCGGGCGGCCGGGCCTGACGCTGGATGACGTGATCCGCGCCGCCCGGCTGGCGGGGGCGGAGGAGTTCATCGAGCGCATGCCGGCCGGGTACGAAACCTGGATCGAGGAAGGCTCGACCAACATCTCCGGCGGCCAGCGGCAGCGGCTGGCCATTGCCCGCGCGCTGATCTGCGACCCGAAACTGCTGATCCTGGACGAGGCGACCTCGGCGCTGGACCCGGAGAGCGAGGCCGTGGTCAACGCCAACCTGCAACGCATCGCGCGCGGGCGGACCATGGTCATCGTCTCGCACCGCCTGTCCTCGCTGGTCGATTGCGACCAGATCTGCGTCATGGACCAGGGGCTGGTGGTCGATATCGCCCCGCATGCCGTCCTGCTGGAACGCTGCGCGATCTATCGTTCGCTGTGGCAGCAGCAGAACCGGCATGAGGCAGGCGGACGGGGGCATGCCCATCCGGCGGCGATGCTGGCCGAGGGAGACATACCATGACGATGCCCCCGCTGGTGCCGCCGGAAACCGATGCGGTCGAAGCCTATGTGCTGCCCGAGACCGTGGATCGCGACATGCCGCGCGCGCTGCTGGAATTTCATTCGCCCAGCCTGGCGCTGATCGACCTGCCGCCCACCGCCTCGGCGCTCTATCTGGCATGGATCGTCTCGGCGCTGGCGATCATGGGGGTGATCGTGATGTCGGTCTTCCCGCTCGATCAGGTGGTGGCGGCGCAGGGGCGAATGGTTTCCACCGAGGCGACGCTGGTGATCCAGCCGCTGGAAACCGCGATCATCCGCACCATCGACGTGCATGAGGGCGATTTCGTCCACAAGGGGCAGATCCTTGCCCGGCTGGACCCGACCCTGACCGGCGCGGATGTCGAGGATATGGGCCAGCAGGCCGGCGCCTATGCCGCCCAGGTCGCGCGCCTGACGGCCGAGGCCGAGGGCCGCGATTATGCACCCGATCCCAATGACCCGGCCGCGATGCAGGAGGCCGCCGCTTTCGCGCGGCGCCGGGCCGAACTGACCGCCCGCATCCAGAACTACGACAAGCAGATCGCCGGCGCGCGCAGCGACATGCAGGGCAACCTGGCCGATGCCGCGATGTATGGTGCCCGCGCCCGCGTGGCGGACAGCGTGCTTGCCATGCGCCTGCGCCTGCAACGGGACCAGGTGGGCAGCCGCCTTTCCACGCTTTCGGCGCAGAACGACCTGATGGAGGTCGAGCGCGCCCAGATCGCCGCCCATCAGGCCGCCGACGGCGCCCGCGCGAAGCTGGAGGCCGTGACGGCCGAACGCGATGGCTTCGTGCAGAACTGGAAAGCCACGATCTACGAGGATCTCGCGACCGCCCAGCACCATCTGGCCGATGCGCGCGACGAAGCCCGCAAGGCGGGGCTGCGGCACAGCATGATGGTGATGCGCGCCGACCGCGACGCGGTGGTGCTGAGCATCGCCGCCCTGTCCGTGGGCTCGGTCATGCAGTCGGGCACGCAGTTGATGACGCTGGTGCCGGTCGATAGCGGGCTGGAGGTCGAAGCGGCGATCCGGGGGTCCGATGTCGGCTTCATCCGGCCGGGGGATCATGTGCTGCTGAAATTCGCGACCTTTCCCTACACCCAGTATGGCGGGGCCGAAGGCACGGTGCGCGTGATCAGCGCGGATTCCTTCTCCGCCGGAGAAAGCGGGCGGGGCGCCCCAGGTTCGCCGGCCCCCGCGCAGTCGGCCGATGTCGGCGGGATGGATGCCTTCTACCGTGCGCGGGTGCGGGTCGATCGTTACACGCTGCATGGCGTGCCGCCATTCTTCCACCCCCAGCCCGGCATGCCGGTCGAAGCCGATATCCATGTCGGCCGTCGCACCATCATGCAGTATCTGATGAATCACCTGGTGCCGGCGCTAACCGATGGCATGCGCGAACCATAATTTCGGCCCGCAAACGCGGATGGCCGGCAATCCCACCCGCCCCCTGACCGGGTTTCCAAAGGGCGACTGCCCTTTGGTGGGTCAAGGGCAAAGCCCTTGTCAGGCCATGCGCCCGATCCGGTGCGCCAAATGAGGCGGGTTCTTTCCGCTTTGGGCGCGCGGTTTTCGCCGCGGGCGCGCCTGGCGCATGCCTTGCGGCTGATCGAGGACGGGGATGTGGTGGCCGGGGTGGCGCTGTTGGGCAGCGTGGCCGAGGCCGGGGTGCCGGAGGCGCAGTTTCGGGTAGGCCGGGCTTATCTGGATGGCACCGGCGTGCCGCCCAGCCTGGTGGAGGGCGCGCGCTGGATGCGGCGCGCGGCCGAGGCCGGATGGGTCGAGGCCCGGATGGTGCTGGGCACGCTGTATCTGTTCGGCCTGCCGCGCGAAGGCGCGGCGGACGAGGGCGTGCGTCTGGTGGCCGAGACGCCGGCCGATCGGGTGCCCGATCCGGCCTCCGCCGCCCGCTGGGCCTTGCTGGCGGCGGAGGCCGGATCGCCCGATGCGCAGGCGTTGTACGGCTATATTCTCGCCGACGGGCCGGCCGACATGCGCGATGTGGTGGCGGCGGAGGGCTGGTTTTCCCGCGCGGCCGCCGCCGGTTGCCCGCAGGGTTATCTGGGGCTCGGGCTGGTGTGGATGCGCGCGGCGCGCGACGAGGCCGGGCATGCGCGGGCGGCGGAAGCCCTGCGCGTGGCGGCCGAGGCCGGGCTGGGGTCGGCGCAGTTCATGCTGGGGGCGCTCACCGAACGGGGGCAGGGCGTGGCGCGGGATATCGCGGCGGCCACCGCGCTGTATGGCCGCGCGGCCGAGGCCGGGGTGCGCGCGGCCCAGGCGCGGTTCGGTCTGGCCCTGCTGGAGGGGCGGGGCTGCACGCGCGATGCGGCGCGGGCGGAAAGCTGGCTGCGTCGCGCCGCCCTGGCCGGCGATCGCGAGGCGGCATCGCTGCTGGGTGATCTGTACGCCTGCGGCGGCGACCTGCCGCCGAATTATATCGAGGCCGCGCTGTGGTATCGGCGCGCCGCCTCGGAGGGCCACGGGGCGGCCTGGCGGGCGCTGGGCATGCTGGCCCTGACGGGGGCCGGCCAGTCCCGTGACGTGACCGAGGCCGCGCGCTGCTTTCGTCAGGCGGCGGCCCTGGGTGACGGGCGGGCGGGCGCCGATCTGGGCAATCTGCTGCTGGACCAGGATGTGTCGGAGGAGGACCGGCGCGACCTCGGGCGGTATTTCGCCCATGCGGCCGAGGCCGGAGACCCGGTCGCGGCCTTCAATTTCAGCATCTGCCTAACCCACGGGTTGGGGATGGCGCGAGATGAACAGGCGGCGGCGGCCTGGATGCTGCGTGCCGCCGACGGGGTGGTGAATGCACAATACTGGTATGGCCGCATGCTGCTGGAAGGGCGCGGCTGCGCGCCCGATCTCGCGGCGGGGCGGGGCTGGATCGCGCGCGCGGCCGAAGCCGGCATGGCCGATGCCCAGGTGGCGCTGGCGCAATTGATGCTGACCGGCCGTGGTGGGCCGCGCGACCATGCGGCGGCGGCGGCGCTCTATCGGACGGCGGCCGAACAGGGGCAGGTCGATGCCATGTTCTCGCTGGGGGCGCTGCTGGGTGGCGGCCACGATGTGCCGGCGGACCGGGCGCAGGCCCAGCACTGGTTCCGCATGGCCGCAGAACGCGGCAACGCGCTGGGTCAGTTGATGCTGGGCCGCTATCTGCTGCGCGGACTGGCCGGCATGAGCGACCCGGCGGAAGCCCGGTTGTGGCTGGAACGCGCCGCCGCGCAGGGCGTGCCCGATGCGGCGACCGAACTGGTCCGGCTGGGGGCAGGGCCGGCGGCCGGCGCCGGGGCGGGCTGAGGGGTGGCGGAGCACATGGTGCCGCCCGCGCGTGGGCGGACATCGCCGGAGGGTCGCGCGGCATGGCAGGTCTGGGCCGATGCGCAGGCCCAGTCGGCCTTTCGCCAGGCACGGGCCTGCGAGGAAACGGGCGACGCCGGGAGCGCGCGAGCCTGGTACGAGCGCGCCCATCGTCTGGCGCCGGAGAGCGTCGTGGTGGCCTTTCCGCTGGCGATGGCGCGGCTGCGCGACGGCGATGCCGGGGGGGCCGCGCATATACTGCGCGCGCTGACCGCGCGTTTCGATTTCCGCGAGGCCTGGGTCGCCCTGGCCGCCGCCCTGCTGATGGCGGGCGAGGATACGGCCGCGATCGCCGCCGGGCAGCACGCCCTGTCCCGCCACGCGCCGCCCGGCGACATGGGGGCGTTGTTCGCACGGCTGGCGGCATTGGCCGGGCGGCCGGGCTGGTGCGGGCTTTCGGTGTCGGGACGGTTGTTTCTGGGCGCGTCGGCGGTGACGGTACTGATCGACGGGCGGCCGGTCTCCGGCGTGGCGGACGGCATGAAGCTGCCTGTGCGGTGGCGTCGGGCGCGGCAGGTGGTGGTTCTGGGCGGCGGCGTGCCGCTTCTTGGCAGTCCGCTGGAGCCGGCGGCGCTGCAACGGATCGACGGGCTGGTGGAGGCCGGACCGGACGGCCTGTCGGGCTGGGCCTGGCATCCGTCGGACCCGGATCAGGCGCCGGCCCTGCATATCCGCGACGCGCGGGGGCGCATGATCCGGCGCCTCGTGGCCGCCGAGCCCGCGCCGGAGGCGGACAGCCTTCTGCCCCTTGCCCGGCCGCGCCGCTTTGCCGTGGCGGCGGCGGATCTGCCGCCCGGCCCGCTGCATGTGGAAGGGCCGGATGGCAGCGATCTGGCGGGCAGCCCGCTGGCGGCGCATCCCGTGGTGTCGCCCGGCGATGAGGGGGCTGTCTGCCCCCCGCCCGCGGTGCCGCCATGCCGGGCCGGACTCGCCATCGTCATTCCGGTGCATGGCGACCGTGCCGGCACGCTGGCATGTCTGGACTCGGTGCGGGCCAGTGTGGGGGACGCGGTGCCGGTGTTCGTGGTGGACGACGCGACGCCGGACCCGGCTCTGGCGGCGGAACTGGATAGGCGGGCGCAGGCGGGTGCCATCCGCCTGATCCGTCACGCACGTCGCCTGGGCTTTCCGCAATCGGCCAATGACGGCATGCGCGCGGCGGCGGGACAGGATGTGGTGCTGCTGAACAGCGACACGCTGGTTGCCGGGGGCTGGCTGGCGGAACTGGCCGACATTGCCTATGGCGCGGCGCATATCGGCACCGTCACGCCGCTGTCGAACCATGCCAGCCTTTTTTCCTGGCCCGGCCCCGATGCGCTGCCCGACGACGCGCCGGCGCCGATGCCCGATCTGGAAACGGTGCGGCGCCTGATGGCGGCGGCACGGGCGGCCAATGGCGGGCAGGCGGTCGAAGTGCCGACCGGCCATGGATTCTGCCTGTTCATCCGCCACGATTGCCTGGCCGCCGCTGGCCCGTTCCGCGCCGACCTCTTCGCGCAGGGCTATGGCGAGGAGAATGCGTTCTGCCGCCGCGTCGCCGAGGCGGGCTGGCGGCATGTCGCGGCCACGGGGGTCTTTGTCGGCCATGCGGGGAGTGCCTCCTTCGGCGCCGCCGGCCCGGCGTTGCTGCGGCGCAATCTGGCGATCCTGGACCAGCTGTATCCCGGCTATGGCGCACTGGTTGAAGCCCATGCCGTCGTCGATCCGCTGTTCGCTTCCCGGCGGCGGCTGGCCCTGGTGTGCTGGCAGCGTGGAGGGGCCGGCTGGCGCCACGCGGTGTTGCTGGTCACGCACGATCAGGGTGGCGGTGTGGAACAGGTGGTGCGGGACCGCGCCCGGATGTGGCGTGCCCAGGGCACGCGGCCGGTGCTGCTGCGGCCCACGCCCGACGGATGCCGGTTGGAGGATGGGGCGGGCGACGCATGGTCCGCCATGCCACGCTTTCGCCTGCCGGAGGACTGGGACCTGCTGCTGGCGGTACTGCGCGCGTCGGGTGTGGAGCGTGTGGAATGGCACCACGGGCTGGGGCACGAGATCGACGCGCCGACGCTGGCGGCCGGGCTGGGTGTACCCTACGCGGTGTATGTTCATGATTATGTCTGGCTCTGCCCCCGCGTCGCGCTGGTGGATGCGTCCGGCCGCTATTGTGGGGGGCCGGAGCCGGAGGGATGCGCTGCCTGCCTGCGCGCAGGGGGCAGCCTGCTGAAGGGCGCCGGCCCGGTGCCCGTACGCCTGTCGGCCTATCGCGCCCGGTCGGAAGCCGTGCTGCGCGGGGCAGGGGAGGTTCTCGTGCCCTCCGATGACACGGCCGGGCGCATGCAGCGGGCCTTTCCCGGTCTTGCCATCGGCGTGGCCGCGCTGGCGGATGACCGGGTGCTGGCGCCGCCGGCGGCGCGGGCGCGGGTTCCGGGGCAGCGGATACGGGTGGCGGTTCCCGGCGCGATCGGCGTCGAAAAAGGGTACCGCGTGCTTCTGGCGGCGGCGCAGGACGCCGCGACGCGGGCGCTGGACCTGGAATTTATCGTGGTGGGGCATACGCCGGACGATGACGCGCTGATGGCCACCGGCCGGGTGTTCGTCACCGGCCCCTATGAGGAAAGCGACGGCACCGCGCTGCTGGCGGCGCAGCGGGCGGACCTGGCCTTCCTGCCGTCGATCTGGCCCGAAACCTGGTGTTTCGCGCTGGGGCTGGCGTGGCGGGCGGGGCTGCGGGCGGTGGTTTTCGACCTGGGGGCCATGGCCGAGCGCGTGCGGCGCGCCGGCTGGGGGGCGGTGTTGCCGCCCGACCTGCCCATTCACGAATTGAATACGTTTTTCCTGTCTTATGGGCAGATCGGGGCGGCTACCGCGCGCCGCCAGGAGAAAAGGGAGATCGCGACCGTGCACCCAGTCGACCGCCTGCCGGCGCACCATGCCGCGCCTTGTTCCACCGCCCCTAGACGGAAGGCTCGCTGATGCCCGACAGCATGACGATGGACAATCCGGGCCGGCTGACGGACCTGAAGGTCGCCGGCCGCCTGATGACGCTGGATGCGGGCCTCTATTGCATCTTCCACGCCGCCGGAAGCGAGGCGCCGACCGGTGCGGACCTGCCGGGCGTGCGGATCTCGCGCGCACCGGGGCCGGGGGGGGCCGGGGTCGGAATCGCGACGTTCGATGACGAGGGCTGGCTTGGCGCGGCGCGCAACGCCGCACTGGTCCGCGTGCCGGGGGCGGCGGGGCAGATCCTGATCACCATCTATCACGACCCGGCCCGGATGGCCGAGACGCCGCGCCTTCAGGTGGTGCGTCTGGCCGATGCGGCGGCGGCCGGCCCGGCGCCTGCCATGGCCCCGCCGCAGCCCGGCGCCGTGCCGCCCTTTCCCGTGGCCCCGTCATCCACGCAGCCGAAGCTGGAACCCCAGGGCACAAAGGGCCCCGCCGGCGAACTGACGGCGCATATCCAGCGTCGCGGCGATGTGGCGGCTTCGCTGATGGACTGGATGGGCACGCCCGGCAGCCGGAACTGGATCGAGGGTTTCGCCATCGCGCCGGCCCAACTGATCACGACCGAGGATATCGAATATCAGGCGGTGCTGGGGCGGGGCTGGCTGTCGCCCTGGGCCTCGGGCGGCCAGTTCTGCGGCAGTCGCGGCATGGCGCTGCCGATCCTGGGCCTGCGCGTTCGGCTGAAGCCGCAGGCCGCCGGCCGGTATCATTGCCGTGTCTGGGCCAGTTTTACCGATGGCAGCCGGGTGGGGCCGGTGACGGATGGCGGGGTGGCCGAGGCCGAAAGCGCGGCGCCGCTGGAAGCCTTCCGCGTCGAGATCGTGCCCGTGGCGGTGGCCGAGCGCCCCGATGAAGGGGAGCGCGCGCTGTTGGCAGCGGCGACGGCGGTGGAGACGAAAGCCGGCCATCGCCCCTCGGCCCCCATGGAGCCCACCCGCCCCGTGACGGAAGCGCCGCCCCGGAAGCGCCGGGTCAAAACCGCTGGAACGGCGGCGGAAGCGCCCGCCGAGCCGGAACCGGTGAGGGAGGCCCCGGCCGCCCCCGCCCCGAAACGCCGGGGCAAGGCGACTGGACCCGTCCTGGAGGCCGCCGTGCCCGTCGAGTCCCTTCATCCGGGGCGGGGGCGCAAGGCGGCGGGGTCGCGCGTCGACCTGCTGAAGGCGCGCCGGCAGATGGTGGCGCGGCGCCGGTCCCGGCAGGAGACGTGAGCAGGCCCGCGCCTGCTCCCATGCGCCGGACCACGGGATGATGTCTTGAGATATCTGTTCGTTCATCAGAATTTTCCCGGACAGTTCCTGCATCTGCTGCGGCATCTGGGCCAGGACCCGGCGAACGAGATCGTCTTCATCAGCGAACCGAACGACAATCAGGTTCCCGGCGTGCGGCGCGTGGCCTACCGCCTGCCGCGCGGCGGGCTGGACGGCGTGCATCCGGGGGCGCGGGAGTTCGACCTCGGGCTCCTGCGGGCGGAGTGCGTGGCGCGCGCGGCACTCAGCCTGCGCGAACTGGGCTATCGCCCGGACATCGTGATCGGCCATCACGGCTGGGGAGAGTTGCTTAATCTGGGCGACGTGTTCCCCGGCGTGCCGGTGCTTGGCTATTTCGAATTCTTCTATCACGCCGAGGCGCTGGATGTGGGGTTCGACCCGGAATTTCCGTCGCCCGAGAGCCTCCGGCCGGTCATCCGGGCGAAGAATGCGGTCAATCTCCAGGCGCTGGCGCTGGGGGGGCACGGCCATACCCCGACCCGCTTCCAGTGGATGACCTATCCCGACTGGGCACGGCAGCGGATCGCTCTGCTGCCCGAGGGCGTCGATCTGGCCGCCTGCTCGCCCGACCCGTCGGCCTTCGAGCGGCCGCTGGCTGTCGCCGGCACGGTCATCGCGCCGCGGGACCGGCTGATCACCTACGTGGCCCGCGATCTGGAGCCCTATCGCGGCTTTCATGTCTTCATGCGCGCGCTGCCGCGCATTCTGGCGGCGCGGCCGGACGCGCGGGTGGTGCTGGTGGGCGGGGATGGCGTCAGCTACGGGGCCAAATTGCCGCAGGGGGCGTGGCGGGCGCGCATGATGGCCGAACTGGCGGGACGGATCGACCCCGACCGGGTTCATTTCGCGGGACGGGTCGATTACGACCTATTCCGCGCGCTGCTGCGCCGGTCCGACGCGCATGTCTATCTCACCTACCCGTTCGTCGCGTCCTGGTCCCTGCGCGAGGCGATGGCGATGGGCTGTGCGATCGTGGGCAGCGACACGATGCCGGTGCGCGAATTCCTGACCGACCGGCGTACCGGGCGGCTGGTGCCGTTCCTGGACCCCGACGGTATCGCCGAAGGCGTGCTGGAGGTGCTGGACGATACCCGCCTGTCCACCCGGCTGCGCCGGGCCGTGCGGCGGCAGGCCGAACGCACGCTGGACATGGCGGATTACATGACGCGCTACCGGGACCTGATCGACCGGGTGGCGCGCCAGGGCGCCTGAATCCCCCTCCCGCTGCCCTGGGGCGGCAGGAAGGGGGCGGCGATCAGGCTTTCTGGGCGGCGGCGAGCGAGGCCTTGATGATCTCGCCGGCTTCCTCGCGGCCGGCCCAGCCGGTCACCTTCACCCACTTGCCCTTCTCCAGGTCCTTGTAGCGGGTAAAGAAATGCTCGATCGCCTGGAGGGTGATCTCGGGCAGGTCTTCCAGCTTCTCGACCTTCGCGTATTGCGGATGCACCTTGTCGTGCGGCACGCAGATGATCTTCTCGTCCTGGCCGCTTTCGTCTTCCATGCGCAGCATGCCGATCGGGCGGGCGCGGATCACGGCGCCGGGCACCACGGGGGCCGGGATCAGCACCAGCGCGTCGGCCGGGTCGCCGTCGTCGGCCAGCGTGCCGGGAATGAAGCCGTAGGCGGCCGGATAGGCCATCGGCGTGAACAGAATCCGGTCGACGACGACGGCGCCGCTGTCCTTGTCGACTTCATACTTCACCGACGACCCCTGCGGGATCTCGATGACGACGTTGATATCGAACGGCACGTCCTTGCCGGGCGAGATTTTCGAGACATCCATGGCGGCGCTCCATACTCTTGGAAACAGGGAGAGAAGACCGCCGAACCTATCGACGCCGCCCGCCCTTGCCAAGCGTCGTTTGGGGGCGGGAATCGCCCGCGCGGGGCACGCCGCATCTTGCCAAACGGCCCCACATGCGCGAAGTGAGGACCGGCCTGCGCGCCCGTAGCTCAATTGGTTAGAGCGGGCCGCTCATAACGGCTTGGTTGCGGGTTCAAGTCCTGCCGGGCGCAGGCTGCAAAACCGGGCCGCGCCTCCCGTCTGGGGAACGCCGGCCGTTCGGTTTCTTTTCACTCTGGATCATCGGGAGCCTTCGTCATGGCCGCCACGCAATATGTCTATGTGATGAAGGACCTGACCAAGGCGTATCCGGGTGGGCGCGAGGTCTTCAAGGGCATTACTCTCTCCTTCCTGCCTGGGGTGAAGATCGGCGTGCTGGGCGTGAACGGCGCCGGTAAATCGACCCTGCTGAAGATCATGGCCGGGATCGAGAAGGAATATGGCGGCGAGGCCTGGGCCGCCGAAGGCACCCGGATCGGCTATCTGGAGCAGGAGCCCAAGCTCGACGAATCCCTGACCGTCGGCGAGAACGTGGCGCTGGGCTTCGGCGACCTGAAAGTGGCGGTCGATCGCTTCAACGAAATTTCGATGCTGTTCGCCGAGCCGATGTCGGACGACGAAATGACCGCGCTGCTGGCCGAACAGGCCGAATTGCAGGAAAAGATCGACGCCGGCGACGGCTGGGAACTGGACCGCAAGATCGACATCGCGCTGGATGCGCTGCGCTGCCCGCCGGCCGACAGCCCGGTGACCAAGCTGTCGGGTGGTGAGCGCCGACGCGTGGCGCTGTGCCGCCTGCTGCTGGAAAAGCCCGACCTGCTGCTGCTGGACGAACCGACCAACCATCTGGACGCCGAGAGCGTGGCGTGGCTGGAGCGGACCCTGCGCGACTATGAAGGCACGGTCATGATCATCACCCATGACCGTTACTTCCTGGACAACGTGACCAACTGGATTCTGGAACTGGAGCGGGGCCGTGGCTATCCGTTCCAGGGCAATTATTCCTCGTGGCTGACCCAGAAGCGCAAGCGTCTGGCCCAGGAGGAAAAGGAAGAGAGCGCCCGCCAGCGCGCCCTGGCCGCCGAACAGGAATGGATCGGCTCCAGCCCCAAGGCCCGGCAGGCCAAGAGCAAGTCGCGTATCGCCCGTTACGAGGAAATGCTGGCCCAGAATGCCGAGCGCGCGGGCGGCACGGCCGATATCGTCATTCCGCCCGGCCCGCGCCTGGGCGGCACGGTGATCGAGGCCGAGGATCTGCGCAAGGCGTTCGGCAACCGGCTGCTGATCGACGATCTCAGCTTCAAGCTGCCGCCGGGCGGCATCGTCGGCGTCATCGGGCCGAACGGCGCGGGCAAATCGACCCTGTTCCGCATGATCGTGGGCCAGGAACAGCCGGATTCCGGCACGCTGAAGGTCGGCGATACGGTCAAGCTGGGCTATGTCGACCAGTCGCGCGACAGCCTGGATGACAACAAGACGGTGTGGGAGGAAATCTCCGGCGGCACCGATGTCATCTATCTGGGCAAGCGGGCCGTGCCGTCGCGCGCCTATGTCGGCGCCTTCAACTTCAAGGGCGCGGACCAGCAGAAGAAGGTGGGCATCCTTTCGGGCGGTGAGCGCAACCGCGTGCATCTGGCCAAGATGCTGCGGCAGGAAAGCAACGTCATCCTGCTCGACGAACCGACCAACGATCTGGACGTCGACACACTGCGCGCACTGGAAGACGCGCTGGCCGAATTCGCCGGCTGCGCCGTGATCATCAGCCATGATCGCTGGTTCCTCGACCGTCTGGCGACGCACATCCTGGCCTTCGAGGGCGACAGCCACGTCGAGTGGTTCGAGGGTAATTTCCAGGCCTACGAAGAGGACAAGCGACGCCGACTCGGCCCGGATGCGACCGAGCCGGGACGGATCAAATACCGCCCCCTGGCGCGCTGAATCGGCGGGGCGATGTACGTCCCGCGCTCTCGGCCCGGTTTCCGTGACGCGGCCGCCGCGCCGGGTTGACGGGCAGGACCCTGCCGGGACGCGGCATCTGCGCCGCGGCCCGTGGGGGCAGCCCGCCGACCGCGCCGCATGGGCGACCCATCCCCAGATTACGGGCGGGTCGATCCGCACGCCGCGTCTGGTGCTGGAACCGGTCTCGTGGCGGGACATGGACGAGATGGCCCGGCTGAAGGCCGATGCCGGGGCGTTCGGCATGATGCTGGGCGGCGTGCGCAGCCGCCAGCAGGCCGAGGCCGACATGGCGGACGACATGGCCTGCTGGGCGCGGCGCGGGGTCGGAATTTTCACGATTCGCGAGGACGGCCGCTTTATCGGCATGACCGGCCTGCATGAACGCCCCGACGGGCGCGGTCTAGGTCTGCGCTTCGCGCTCTGGCCATGGGCGGCCGGGCGCGGCCTGGCGCGTGAGGCGGCATCGGCGGCGTTGAGCTTCGCCCATGACGCGGGGATCCGCCGTGTGATGGCGGTGACGCGCGACACCAACATCGCCTCGCGCACCATCCTGGGTGGCATCGGCATGACCCAGTACGACAGTTTCGAACGCGATGGCCACCAGATGCTGGTCTATGAAAGCATCCGCGAGGTCGCGTCCGACCCGCTGCCGCCCCTGCCGCCCCGCCGCCCGGTCAGGCTGCCGGAATAGGCGGATCGGTCCGGGGACATTGTCCCGTTGGCGGGAAAGCCGAGCTGGCTGCTGCGGCGCAGACGGGAAGCCCAGCCACGGGACGTTTTCTGGATCCTTATCCTGCGCCGGAAAATACGGTTTTCCGGAAGCCGGGCGCGGGCGGATCATCCGGCATTTGAATTCTCCGGCCCGTCTGGTCATGCTGGTGGTCTTCTTGCGCGCATTTTATCGCCGCCGCCACCGCTGCCAGCTCGTGACGAATCCGTTTGGGGAAGAGTAATGGATATTCGGTTTCTCGAAAGCTTTCTGTCCGTCGTCGAACGTGGATCGATTGCCGATGCAGCCCGGCATCTGGGCATTACGCCGGCCGCCGTTTCCCAGCGTATCAAGGCCCTGGAGGATCAGATCCGGCAACCCTTGCTGACGCGGGCGGGGCGCACGGTCGTCCCGACATCGTCAGGGTGCGCGATATTGGACAAAAGTCGCGAAATCATTTCCTCCGTCACCGAACTCAAGCGCATTGCCGGCCATGACACTCTGGCTGGCAACCTCCATATCGGCGCGATATCGTCGGCCCTGACGGGGTTGTTGCCCTTGGCGCTAAATACGTTCTTCGCGGAAAATCCGAATGTCGAACTGCGGGTGACACCGGGGCAATCGTTGCAGCTCTATGATGATGTGTTCACGGGGCGCCTGGATGGCGCGGTCATTGTGGAACCCCCCTTTCCTGTCCCCAAGACATGCGGATGGATCAGGCTGCGTTCTGAACCCATGATCGTGCTGACATCCGAGAAATGCGAGATGACCGATCCAATCGAAGTACTGAAAAGTCACCTGTTCCTGCGCTACGACAGAAACCAGTGGGGCGGTCGCATTGTCGATAATTTCCTGCGTCAGCAAGGAATTGTTCCAAAGAGTGAGCTTGACATGGATGCGCTTGAGGCGATTAGCATCATGGTCAGCCACAATATCGGCGTTGCATTGTTGCCGGATTGGGCGCCCCCCTGGCCGTCAGGCTTGTCCGTACGCAAGCTGACCCTGCCTGACGATTGTCCGCAGCGTCATATCGGCTTTCTCTGGACGCTGTCATCGTCCAATAGCGATGCGATCCGTAAATTCAGGGAAAATATTGTGAGTTGCCAGTTTTGATGAACCGTTGCGTCGGTCACCGATAACCGGAGCGCGGAGGCAATAGGCATGACACCACCGATTATTATGACAGAATCGATAAATCTCTATATGAAGAAATGATCGTGATGAAATGGGGTGGAGAATGGATCTGGGTCTTGCGGGGCGTATTGCCTTGGTCATGGGATCGAGCCAGGGACTTGGCTATGCCTGCGCGGCGGGTCTTGCCCGTGAGGGCGCCCACGTCATCCTGACAGGCCGTCATCGCCTGTCGCTTGAAGCATCATGCGATGCCATCCGGGCCGAGGGAGGGCAGGCATCATGTCATGTCGTCGATTTTCAGTATATGAAGCATCTTGACGACATGAAAAAGGAAATAGCGGATGTGGACATTGTCGTGACGAATTGCGGCGGCCCGCCGCCGGGTGAGGCCGCGCGGATCGACGTGTCGGATCTGGAGCAATATTTCACGGCCATGGTGCGCGTGCCGATCGCCACAGTCGAAATGTATCTTCCAGCCATGCGTCAGAGGAAATTCGGAAGGATCATCAATATCGTCTCGTCCGGCGTCCTGCAGCCGATCGCCAACCTCTCACTCTCCAATACGCTGCGTCCCGCACTTGTCGGGTGGGCCAAGACCCTGTCGGCTGAAGTGGCGGCCGACGGTGTCACGGTCAATTCTGTCGTGCCGGGGCGGATTCATACCCGGCGGGTCGACAGTCTGAATGCCGCGGCGGCAGCGCGGCAGGGCCGGTCGGTTGAAGAGGTGTCCCGGGCCTCATGCGAGGCCATTCCGATGCAGCGTTACGGTGACCCGGCCGAATTCGCCGATATGGTGACCTTCCTGGCCAGCGCGCGCGCCAGTTATGTGACGGGGACGCTCATCCGCGTGGATGGGGGCTTGGTGAGGTCGGTCTGAAAGGCCGCCAGCAACGGCACCGGCGGTCCTTCGACCGCGCCTTTCTCAGGTCGGCGCACATTTCGGTCAGGCCCTGAGACGGTGCTACAGCCTGTGGGGCGGCTCGCGGCCGGACAGCACATCCAGCACCTGACGAGCACACGTCATCGCCGTACGAAACAGAGCTTCCGCTGTCGCGCCACCGATATGCGGTGAGAGAACGATGCGGTCGCACGTAAGGAGGGGGTCGGTCGCGGGGGGAGGTTCCAGCGGCAGAACGTCGAGTCCAGCTGCGCCGATCCGTCCATCTTCCAGTGCATCCAGAAAGGCCTGGCTATCGATGGCAGAGCCCCGACTGGTATTGATCAGGATGGTCTTCGGGCGCAGCGCCTCCGCAAATCGGGCATTGAAGACCGGCGGCGTGCCTGGGTCAGACGGCCTGTGCAGCGAAAGG
Source organism: Gluconacetobacter dulcium (assembly GCF_014174165.1). Lineage (GTDB taxonomy): Bacteria > Pseudomonadota > Alphaproteobacteria > Acetobacterales > Acetobacteraceae > Gluconacetobacter > Gluconacetobacter dulcium. The sequence continues at coordinate 70,895 of NZ_JABEQN010000005.1, forward strand.
ATGTCGGAGGCACGGACGAGGGCGGGCAGGTCGCGTATGCGTTGGACATTCAGGTCGGAAAAGACATGGTCAGGTACGCTGGGCGACCAGGCATAAACCCTCATGCCGAAACCTTGTCCCGCTATTCGCGCGACATCCTGGGCCACCGCACCAAAGCCCACCAGACCGAGCGTGCGACCATGCAGTTCCAGGCCGCCACAATGATAGCGGAAGTCCCACTCGCCGGTGCGGACCGCCCTGTCGGCGTCGCAGAGACGTCGTGCGGCGGCGAGCATGAGTCCCATCGTCAGTTCGGCGACCGATCGGCTATTGGCGCTGGGGGTCCGCGTGACCACGATTCCCCGCGCATTTGCCTCGCTGATCGCGATGGTGTTCGTGCCTGCGCCGTGAGAGGCGATGATGCGCAATGCGGAGGCGACGCGGATCGCTTCGGCATTCAGGCCCAGATCGCGTGTAATGACGGCTTGCGCATCCCCTATTTCCGCCATCACGCTTTCCATACTGGCGTGTGACGCATACCGCACATCGACGCCATGATCGTGCAGAAATGCGACGGCGCGTTCATCTATGGGCTGGGTTATGAAACAGCATGCCATGACGGTATCTCGGTCAAGCGGCGGTGCTTCGCTTACGCAGTACGGCCTCCAGGACGGCACATCCTTTCATGAAATCAGAGAGTTCCATACTTTCCATTGGGTTGTGACTTCCGTGTTCGTTACGGACGAAGATCATCAAGGTCGGGATACCCTGCGTGGCGAATAAAGCGGTGTCGTGGCCCGCGCCGCTGGGCATGCAGATTGCCGGAATGCCCATGTTCGCGGCGCTGTCGATCGCGCTTTGCACGAGTGCGCCGTCCGATATCGACGGGGATGTGGATGTCTGTTGTCCAAGCGCGATGCGGACATGGCAGGTCTTTTCGATGAGCTTGGCCTGCTCATGAATGAATTCGTCGATCTGGCGCAGCAGGACGATGTCGCGCGACCGGACGTCGATCGAGAAATCGAGCCGGCCAGACACGGCACTGAAATGCGCCAGATCGGCTTCGGTGTGGCAAACACCGAAGGTCAGGGTCATTTCCTGCCCGGCGTCCTCCCGTCGGATCCATTCCTGCTGGAGTGCCAGCATGAGTGTCGCGCCGGCGATGACGGCGTCGGAGCGATAGCTCCGCGGCGTTGCCCCGGAATGAGCATATTGCCCGTGAACGACCGCCGAGCGGTAGCGTATGCTGCCACAGATACCGTTGACGATACCGACGGGGCAATCGCGCTCCAGCAGGACCGGCCCCTGTTCGATATGGAGCTCAACGAAGCTGTCGATGGATTTTGGATCCAATGCCGCCACGGCAAAAGCATCTGGCTGGCCACCGGACTGGCGGATCATATCCCCCAGCATGCCGGCACCGTCATTGCGTCGGGTCGCCATATCGCTTTCGCTCAGCAGGCCGAAGGCCGCCTTGCTGCCGAGATAGGAAATGGGGAACCAGGCGCTTTCTTCCGCCCGGATCGCCATGACCGTCACATCGCGCTCCGGAACGAAGCCAGCCGCCGTCCACGACGCAAGGACAGTCAGCCCGGCCACCACGCCAGCGGCACCATCGTAATTTCCGCCGCCTGGTACGCTGTCCATGTGCGAGCCGGTCATGACGGCCGGTCGTGACCGATCGCGGCCCGGCAAGGTGACATAGAGATTGTTTGCCCAGTCCCGGCGGATTTCAAGGCCCAGTTTGTCCGCTGCGGCTTCGATCAAGTGATGCGCGGCGTTCTCGCCGGCACCATACGTCGCGCGCGTGATGCCCTGTCCATCGAATCCGATATCATGAAGCGCTGAAAAAAGTTGTTCAGGGAGTTGCCGGTCCAGAGCATGCGTTCCGTCGCCTGCCGAGTGATCTAGGGTCTGTTCCATCGACTTTCTCTTCCATGCTGCACTATTGGGGGCGGGGTGCAATGGTCCTGGCGGACGCACCACGTGGTGGCCCATGATCCTCGGTGCCCGCCTGATGACAAAAATCGCCCTGCATTATCGTTTGACGACCCTCTTGTTCCGTCCGGGTGTTTCCACCCGAACGGGATCTGTCCCGGCAACACGCTTTCAGAGCGGTAGCGTCGCGCATATCCCCGTTCCGGTCGTGGCAGGCAGTGCTACTGTTTTGCAAAAAGCTGTCCCATGTCGGAGAATGCCTTGAATTCTATGGCATTGCCGGCTGGGTCAAGAAGGAACATCGTCGCCTGTTCACCCGGCAGTCCCTCAAAGCGGATCTGCGGCTCAATGATGAATTCGGTACCGCAAGCCGTCAGTTTCTGAGCCAGGGCCTTCCAGTCCTCCATGTCCAGAACGACACCGAAATGCGGGATATGTACTTCTTTTGCATCGACCAGCCCATGCCCGCTGCTTCTGGAAGCGTTCTCGATCTGATGGGCGACGATCTGGTGTCCGAAAAGATCGAAATCAATCCATGTATCGGAGCTTCTTCCTTCGGGGCACCCCAAGACCTTACCGTAAAAACGCCGGGCTGCCTCCAGGTTGTCAACTGGGAAAGCGAGATGGAACGGATTGGGCATGGTCATTTCCTCACGTTATGTCGTGCTTTCTGTCTCTTATGTCGCTGTCTATCGTCGGTTAAGCATGATTTTGTTTCTTGATGCCATAGAAAAAATATCGTTTTCTTTGAGCGAAGAAAGCATATCCGTCAACGCGATCGGTATGGTCGACATTTTATAATAACTAATTGTATTACAAATATTTTTCATTCCGATATGAGAATATGTGCCTCATGATGCGGCTGGACGATTGTCCTTGGGACATCGCGGATGAGAGTTTTCATAAGGTCAGAACATAGTTTTCGTTTCGTGTTGTTTCTATTCCGACATGATAACAAATAGGAAAGGCGGCCATGTCGGGATCGCATCGTCGGGAGGCGAGGAGCGTAGCGACCGGAATGACGAATGAGTAACCGGGCGCATAGCTGCGGAATCGGGTGATCATTCGGATGGAAGGTATGATTTGGAGGGGTTGATGATCATCACGAAAACAAGGTTCCGTCTCATGTGCGGCGTGTGCCTTCTTGCCACCTTAGGAGGCGGCGCGGCGCAGGCCGCATCGGATACGTCCGAGCGCAAGCCTGTGCCCGGCAAGGCGGTAGCGGCTAAAAAGCCCCTGAATGCATTGCCCAGCATGGACAAGGGCGCCAAGATCATGTCCCCGGCGCGTGGCGTGAAGGGCTCGGTGAATGTGGCCCCGCTCTCCCAGGCGGTGGAGCCCAGAGAAGCCGAAACCGTGGTCGTGACCGGGTCCTACCTTGGTGGCGCGCGCAATTCGGACCCCAATCCCGTCCAGACAGTCAAGGCCGCCGATATCCAGAACACCTCGGCAACGACCATCGGGGATTATCTGCTGCGGCTTCCGTCGATCGGCTCCACCGGTTCTTCCAACTCGAAATCGATTGCGGGAAACGGACTGTCATGCGTGGACCTGCGGAATCTGGGACAATCGCGCGTGCTTGTTCTTGTCGACGGCAAGAGGATGGTCCAGACGATGGGCACCTCCTCGTCCTGCGTGGATCTGAACGCCATTGCAACGGACCAGATCGCGTCGGTTGAAATTCTTAAGGACGGCGGTTCGGAACTCTATGGCGCGGATGCTGTCTCGGGCGTGCTCAATATTAAACTCAAGCACGATGTCAACGACGCGACGATTTCGGTGCGCGGCGGCATTACGGACGTTGGCGATGACCGGACGGGGCGCATTTCGGCGCACAAAGGCTTCAATTTCGATCATGATCGGGGCAATATTTCAGTTTTTGGCCAGTATTTGACGCAGGGTGGGACGTATCAGCGTGACCGTTCGTGGTCGCGTAATCCATCCAGCAACAATCCTGCACCGGGTGCGACTGCGATTTTCGGATCGTCCATCACGTCTCGAACCCGCGTCGATCCGAGCGGGATGAATCTGATCAGCAATAACGACGGTTCATTTTCGAAATACAATTCATCGGATAACTATAATTACGGTATGGACCAGACAATGGTGGGATACACCCAGTCTGGCAATTTGAATGGCGATTTTCATTACGATATCAATCGGCATATTACTATTTATAGCAACGTCAACTACGCCCATCGCTCGACGTCGGGCATCACCGGGCTTGGTGTGCCCGGTAGCGGCAATCCGCAATCCACCCTCCTTAGTTCCCTGACGCTGCCCGCGGACAATCCCTATAACGTCTGGGGGAAGAATGTCGGTCTCTACAAGCGTTTCGCCGAGCTGGGTCCGCGCGAGTTGAGCACTGCGGTTGATACCTATCAGGTAACCTCCGGCGCGCAGGGGCAGATTTATGGCAACTGGAAATACGACGTTTCCATGGCGTATGGTTCCAGCCAGTCCTCCTTCCAGACGACCAACGACATCAATTACGCCCACCTCCTTCAGGAACTGGGTGTCGAACAGATCAATCCGGGCAATTCTTCAAGCGCCATCGTCTATAATCCCTCTGTCTGTGCCAGTTCTGCGGGCTGCCAGTTGGTCAATCCCTTCATGCCCTGGTCCGGACAGGGCGCCCGCTATATCAGCTATACGCAGCACGGCCATGCGAACTACCAGCTCAGGGACTTCAATCTGAGGATCAACAACAACAAGCTTGTCAAACTGCCTTACCGGAATGGTGGCAATATCGGCCTGGCTTTTGGTATGGAACATCGCAGCGAGCAGGGTAGCTTCAGCCCCGATCCGCTGATTGCGGCCGGGCAGATCGCGGGTGAAAGCTCGGCATCGACGGGTGGCGGATTCAATGCCAATGAAGTCTATGGCGAGTTGCGCGTTCCTCTTCTGCAGAATGCCCGGCTTGCCAAGGATCTGACTGTCGGCGCGCAGGGCCGGTGGTCGTCCTACAATACGTTCGGATCGACAGAGAACTGGAAAACCAGCATCAACTGGGCGCCCACACGCGATATCCGTTTCCGGGCAACGCTCGGAACATCCTATCGCCAGCCGAGCATCTACGAACTGTATGGCGGCAATACCCTGGCCCTGACGTCGGCGATCGATCCCTGCTCGCAGGCCCGGACCTATGGCGCCCTCAGTTCCGCCGTCGTTCTGAACTGTGGCAAGGTTGGCGTCGATGCAAACCACTTTACATCCGCCTGGTCGGGGCAGCTTCCGGTTCTGTCCGGCGGCAACAGTTCGCTCAAACCCGAAGAGGGGCGCACCTATACATTTGGTACCGTCCTCACGCCGCGCTTTATCCCTGGATTGAATATATCGGTGGAGTATTGGCACTATACGATCAAGAACACCATCAACACGGTCAACCCACAATATATTCTCGATCAATGCTATGAGGGGCTGAATACGTCCTATTGTGGCAATATAGCGCCGCGCAGTTCCTCGGGGCAGATTACGCAGGTTTCGTCGGTCTATCAGAATCTCGGCGGTGTCAGGACCGGCGGCATCGACTTCGATGTCAGCTATCCCATCCACCTGACGATGGATGACACCCTCGTGATTTCCAATAACATGCAGGAGGTCATCAGCTACCAGCAGCAGAACAGTCCAGGTGGCCCGTGGCTTAATTATAATGGCCGGATGATCTATTCCGCCGGATATGGTTTCCCGCGCGTGAAGGATTACTTCGGAGCCAGCTGGTATCATGGGAACTTCAAAGTAACCTATATGATGAACTTCACGGGTGGCATGACGCTCAACAACGGTACCACGGATCTGACGGCCAAGACCAACTCGGTCTATCGGGTCAGTCCGATTACGTCACACGACATTTCGGTCGGATATAATTTTGGCAAGTGGCATATGGATGGCGGGGTCAACAATCTATTCAACAAGGCTCCCCCCTATATCCCGACCGCCGTCTATAATACGGCTAGCGGCCTTTACGGTGAGGAAATGATCGGGCGCTATGTGTGGTTGCAGGCCGGCGTGACGTTCTGACGTCACGGGTGGCGCGCATGCGGCCGCATGGCGACGGACGCGATGTTCATCATGTTTTCCCAGCCACGCCGGTCGAGCATATGGCGGCCGGCAGCTTGGGAAAAAGACCAGCGATAGGCCGCGCGTATTCGGGAGCTATATGAATGAGGAAATCATATCCTATTCTCCTGTGCGTGGCATTCGCGGCGTTCGTGGCATTTCCGTGGGCTGGCTGGTGCGCCACGCCATCGCCCGCGGGAACGTTGACGGTCGGGTCGGACTTCGGCGTGGCACCGTGGATCGTCCGGGGGCACGATGGACCGGAAGGGTTCGGGGTAGACCTGATCAGGGCGGTCGGGCGGAAAATGGGATACGGGGCCGTTGATATCGAGGACATCAATTTCTCCGGCCTGTTCCCGGCGCTGTTTTCCTCGCGTATCGATATGACGGTCAATCCGCTCAACATCACGCGTGAGCGCAGCGAAAGACTTCTGTTCAGCGAACCGATCTTTGCGACAGGAAATGGCTTTATCGTTCTCAAAGGGAGGAAGCTGTCGGGTCTGGAAGACCTTAGGGGGCAGGTGCTGGCGGTAAACCGGGGGACTTTGTCTGATACCTGGGCAACGCAGAACCAGGAGCGCTATGGATTTACGATCCAGCGTTATGAAACATTTCCCGATTCGGTGCTGGCCGTGCTGACGGGCCGCGCCCTTACGGCTCTGAATGAAATTCCGACGACCGTTTACGCGGCCAGCAGGAATCCGCTCATCGAAGTCGCCTACAAGGACTTTGATGGCCGGAATTTTGCTTACGCATTCCGCAGAAATGATGCGGAATTGCGGGGCCGAGCCGAAAGGGCCATTGAATGTCTGAAGCGGGAGGGTGTGCTGGCCAGGCTTTACCTCAAGTGGTACGGCGCCGTTCCTCCAAAGGGCAGTCCTCTTACGACCATCTATCCGGGCTTCGGGCCACCCGGATTTTCGGGTTACGATGCCAGACCTCATGATTTAGAATGTTATTGATTTTTCCATATGAAATCCGCTCAGATCGCAATCAGCACATTTTCCCATAGCCGGACGGCGCATGCACCAGATTATTGAAAACTATTTCAATGCCCAGATCATAAGAGAGGCTTTTCCCGATGTGCTGCAGGGCTTCTGGGTGACGGTTCGTGCCGCCCTGTCCATCATTATCCTCGGCTTGGGATTCGGTCTCGGGTTTGCCTTGCTGCGGTGCATCAACAATCGTATCCTCAACGCGCTGATCCGGTTTTATATCGAAATTTTCCGGACCATGCCGCAGTTGGTTGTCCTGATTTTCATATATTTTGGCCTGCCGTATGCGGGTATCCGTCTCTCGGCATTTTTCTCGACCGTGGTCGCCCTTTCCGCGGTGCTTGCCGCGTTTTCAGCGGAGATTTTCTGGACGGCTATTGTCGCCGTACCTCGTGGCCAATGGGAAGCCGCCTTTGCCCTCGGGTTCCGGCGTTCGCAGAGCCTGTTCTTCTTCATCCTGCCCCAGGCACTCCGGCTTGCGCTTCCTCTTGTTACCAACCGGATGATCGCCATTACGAAAGGAACGGCATTCGGGGTTGCTGTGTCCTTGCAGGAAACGCTTGGAAGCGCACAAAGTGTCATGGCGATAAAGGCGAATCCCTCTCCACTGATATTGGCGACCTTTTTCTACCTGCTGTTTTTCTTTCCGCTCGTCATGTTCAGCCGATACACGGAACGGCATTTCTCGCGCTAAGGATCATCCGGCAATGCACCTGTTCCTGACAAATTTCTTCAATATTTCATCGCTCATGCCGGTGCAGTATCTACTCTGGCAGGGGCTGAGGCTCACGCTGCTGCTTTCCGTCGTCGCATTGCCGCTCGCTATCCTATGTGGTCTTTCTGTTGCGCTTCTCTACAGTTTCGCGGGAAAGCGGGTCCGGCGGTTCATGCTGGTTCTGATCGACCTGATGAGGGCTTTTCCCGTTCTGATGATGTTGATCCTGATCTATTACAGCCTGCCGTTTCTGGGGATAACGCTGGGCGGCTTTTCCGCTGTCGTGGCCGCGATTGTCCTGAACAATACGGGCTATTTCAGCGAGATATTCCGCGCTGGTCTGGAATCGATTCCAGTTTCGCAGATGGAGGCGGCCCAGGCGCTGGGATTTCACCGTACGAAGGCGATGTTCTACATCATCCTGCCGCAGGTCCTGCGCAGGGCCGCTGCTCCACTAGCCAGCAACTCCCTTGAACTGGTCAAGACCACGTCGATCGCCGGACTTGTCGCGATACCGGAACTGATCCGCTCCGCCGAGATCGCCCAGGAGCAGATATACAATCCTACTCCGCTCAGCGCCGTAGGTATCATCTTCTTCGTATTGTTATGGCCGTTTTCTCACCTTGTTTCACGACTGGAAAGGGGAGCATTGCGAGGGAGGGTCGATCTTTGAAGGTCTTCGTGACGGGGGGCACGGGCTCCGTCGGGTTGGCCGTCGCCGAAGCATTCCTTGCGCGAGGACATACCCCATTCCTGTTCGCGATGGCTCCTGTCCCCGCGCGGTTTGGCGAAAGAGCCCCCTTGCGGGACGTGGCCTTTGTCCATGGCGATATCCGCTCGGCGCACGACCTTGAACGGGCACTTGGGGTCTGTCGGCCGGATATCGTGATTCATCTGGCAGCCGTCACGCCGGACCTGGATGCGGAAAAGGCCGCGCCGGAGCGGATTACGGAGGTCAATATCTCAGGTGTCGCTTCGCTCATGAAGGCAGTGCGGGCAATCCCGGATATCCGGCGTGTCGTGATGGCCAGCAGCGTGGCCGTCTACGGTCATGTCGATCCGGCGGAAGGCATGATATCGGAAGACCATCCGCTCGCTCCGCATAGCCTGTACGGAATCAGTAAGGTGGCGGCGGAAAAAACGGCTCTGCGCCTCGCGGAGATTTATCAAATGGATGTGCGGATCGCCCGGATCGGGCCGGTTTATGGCCCCTGGGAGCATGGGACGGCCGTGCGTCCCATGCTCAGTCCTCACGCGCAACTCCTTGAACGCCTGCTGCGCGGCGAACCGGTCATTCTTGACCGGCGAATGGCGGGAGACTGGCTTTACAGCCGTGATGCCGGGAGAGGGATCGCATCCCTTGCGCTCGCCCAGGTTTTGAAACACGACATCTATAACATAGGAAACGGGTCTGTCAGCACAGTCGCCGAATGGGGGACGGTCATGGCGTCTGTCCTGCATGGAGCGCCCATAACCCATTCCGTTCCGGGCAAGGCGCCAACAATCCTGTCTCCGCTCAGGCAGGACCGTGCCCCGCTGTCCATCGACCGCCTGCTGCAGGACACGGACTATGTGCCGTGCTTCACAGGGGCCGATACCGTTGTCAACTATCTGAACTGGCTGGAGCAGTATCCCGATGACCTGTAGCAGGCCCTCCAATATGCCGGACCATCTGGAAGGCCGCGCGGCCATCGATGTGCGCGCGCTCGAGAAACACTATGGCAGCTATCATGCACTGAAGGATGTCAGCCTTACGATCGCGCCGGGGCGGCGCGTCGTCATCTGTGGTCCATCGGGATCAGGCAAATCCACGTTGATCCGGTGCATGAATGGACTGGAGAGCTTTGATGGAGGCGAACTCTTCGTCAATGGCGCGCCAGTCCACGGAAAATCGAGGAGCCTGGACCTGATCCGGCGCGAAGTCGGGATGGTGTTCCAGCATTTCAATCTGTTTCCTCATCTTAGCGTCCTGAAGAACCTCATGATCGCTCCGATAAAGGTGCGCGGGAAATCGAAGGCCGAGGCCGAAATCCTGGCCCGATTCTATTTGGAACGGGTGAAGCTTTCCGATCATGCAGACAAGCTTCCCTCGGCGATCTCGGGTGGACAGCAACAGCGCGTTGCCATTGCCCGTGCGTTGTGCATGGAACCCAAGATCATGCTCTTTGACGAACCGACATCGGCATTGGATCCGGAAATGATCATGGAAGTTCTCGACGTCATGGTCCAGTTGGCCAAGGACGGGATGACAATGGTCTGTGTGACCCATGAAATGGGCTTTGCCCGCAGCGTGGCGGACGAGGTCATTTTCATGGATGCCGGCCGAATTCTGGAACGAAACGCACCGGATGCCTTTTTCCAGGGGCCGGCGCATGACCGTACCCGCACATTCCTGCAGCAAATTATCCGTCATTAGGGGTTTTCTCATGCGCCTTCTGAACAAGACCGCAATCGTCACCGGAGCGTCGTCGGGTATAGGACGCGCCATTGCCCTGCTTTTTGCCCGGGAAGGCGCAACCGTCATTGCGGCCGATATTACAGAAGACGTTGTGGAAGGGGGCGAACCTGTTATTCACGCCCTGCGCAAACTGACAGACAGCGCCATGTTCGTCAGGACGGATATCTCAAGGCAGGCAGACGTACAATCCCTGTTTCATCTGGTGGTTACACGTTTCGGTCGTGTTGATATCCTGATCAACAACGCGATGGTCCGGGGCGGATTGCCCCTGGCGGACACCACGGAGGCGGACTGGGACCGTGTCATGGATGTCAACCTGAAAGGCGCCTATCTTTGCCTGCGGGCGGCCGTCCTTCAGATGTTGAAGCAGGATATCGTGAATGAGGCGCGAGGACGGATCGTCAACATTACATCCCAGCATGGCATGATCGGCGCGCCGCAGGACTTTGCCTATGGCGTCAGCAAGGCGGGCCTCGTCTATATGACCAGACAGGTCGCCACGGACTATGCAAAGGATTACATCATCTGCAATGCCGTGGCGCCAGGCAAGATCCTGACTGGCAAGACGGGGCCGGCTGTCGATCCTGAACGTCTCGATTATTCAAGGCGACGTACTCCGATGCCGCGTCTCGGCACACCTCAGGACGTTGCGCGTGCCGTCCTGTTTCTGGCGAGTGATGATGCCACCTATATCGCGGGCCATAACCTCATGGTGGATGGAGGATGGATGGCTCAGTAGGTACCGGTGGCGACAGTTTGCACCACCCGACCCGCCACAATGTGATGTTCAGGAAAAGCATATCCGCGTTTTCCAAATTGAAGACGTTCATTGCGACACCGATGAGGATATCAGATGCAGGATATGACGATTGACGGGGTGCGCAGCGGGGCGGCATGCCTCGGCATCGGTCCGCGCATGATGGCGGAGCAGGATGTTGGCGAAAGACGAGATCGTTCTACTCATGTCAGCCGGGCACGAAATGACGACCTTCTTTGGAAAGTGGATTGTAGAATGACAAAGAATGGAAATCCAAGGCGCGCCCTGATCGCAGCGATGGCGGGCTTTGCCCTGGACGGCTTCGACATGCTGATGCTCAGTTTCATGTTGCCCTCCCTTTCGCACGATCTGCTGCTGTCTCCGATCGACAGCGGAATCCTGGTGACATGGACGTTGGTGGGCGGGGCGATCGGTGGGGCAGGGTTCGGTATCCTCGCGGATTATATCGGTCGGGCGCGAGTCTTATCGATGTCGATCCTAGTGTTCTCGGTATTTTCAATTCTGTCCTCTTTTTCTACGGGATTTTACGATCTTCTGTTCTACAGGTTCTGCGCCGGGCTTGGCATGGGGTGCGAATTCGGGGTCGGCGTGGTTCTGGCGACCGAAGCGTATCCCGCCACCATGCGGCCGCGTATAGCGTCCTATGTGGGGTTGAGCTGGCAATTGGGCGTGTTGCTGGCATCGCTGCTCACACCGCTTCTTCTGCCAATGATCGGGTGGCGCGGTGTCTTCGTGGTGGGAGGGCTGCCGGCGTTGGCGGCTTTCTTCATCCGGCGGGGCGTTCAGGATTCCGAGGAATTTCAGGTGTCCAGCCGGTCGCGTCCTACGGGCGATAATCCGGTGAAGGGATTATGGTATCCGCCGATCAGGCGTCGCAGTTCCATCGCTATCTGCACGATGGCCTTCATACAGAATTTTGGATATTACGGCCTGATGATCTGGCTTCCGTCCTATCTGACGAAGGAGCGTGGATTCAGCATGATGAATTCGGGATTCGCCGCCGCGCTGATGGTTGTAGGGATGATCGTGGGGGTGCTGCTTTTCGGTCGTCTGTCGGCGAAGATCGGATACAGGCGGGCCTTCGTATCCTACCAGCTTGGTGCGGCGATGATTGTGCTGCTGTACTCCTGTGTTCAGTCCAGTCAGGTGCTGATACCGCTGGGGATCGTCGCCGGCATATTCGTCAACGGAATGATGGGCGGGTATGGTGAACTGGTCGGCGTATATTATCCGGTGCAAAACCGTAGTACGGCTCAGAGCGTATTGTGGAGCCTCGGCCGGGCATGCGGGGGCCTGGCGCCGCTTGTGATCGGCTATGCTGCCGCGCAACTGGGTTTCGCTGGCGCACTGGGTTTTCTTGGACTGGTGTATGTCGTCGATATGGTCGTGACCGTGTTCGTTCTGCCTGGTCGGCCTGGCCCGGAGCCGTATACGACGGGCGCGGCTTCCTGCGAGCAGGGATGATGTTTTCGTTAAGTGCCGAGTGACGCTGGGCGCGTCGACGACGAAGGTCCCGTCTTGATCAGCGGTTATTATGATGAGGGGTTCCGTCTGTGATGTTGCGGCCGTCCGGATTTCGCCAGTGGAGGAAAAAATGAAAATCGATTTTATTCTCAAAGGTAATGTGGTCACCGAGACCAGGGTCATCGAAAATGGCTGGATCGCGGTCGCCGACGAGAAAATTGTCCAGGTTGGGCAGGATATGCCGCCGGCCTGCGATCATATGGTCGATTACGGCGATGGGTTGCTGCTGCCCGGAGGCATTGACGCGCAGGTCCACTCCCGTACCCAGGCGGGGCAGGAGGATTTTGTCTGGACGACGCGGGCGGCGGCGGCCGGGGGTGTCACCACGATCATGGACATGCCCTATGACGACGGGTTCTTGGTCTGCAATGCTGACAGGCTGTTGCAGAAGGCCCATGAGGCCGCCAGCCAGGTCAGGACCGATTTCGGCCTGTGGGGGACGATCGACCCGCGTGTCGGCGCCGGCGACATTCCCGGTATGGTGCAGGCGGGGGCCGTAGGTTTCAAATTCTCTACGTTCGAGACGGACCCCGAGCGCTTTCCACGTATTCCCGCCGCATTGCTGGCCGAATGTTTCGCGGAAATCGCGCGGTACGGCCTGGTCGCGGGTGTACACAACGAGGACGACGAATTCGTCAAATCCGCGATCAGGGAAGTAAAGCAGAAGGGGTTGTCCGACTGGTCGGCGCACGGACTGTCCCGCCCTGCGCTGGCGGAAGCATTGGCCATTACCCAGATTTATGAAATCGGAGCGGCGACCGGCTGTTCGGCGCATGTCGTGCACGCCTCGATCCCCCGTGGGTACGAGCTTTGTTCCGCCTATCGTCAGCAGGGTGTGGATTCGACCATTGAAGCCTGCGTCCATTACCTGCTGTTGGATGAGGAAGGCGATGTCGCCCGGTTAGGGGGCAAGGCGAAGGTCAATCCGCCCATCCGTCCGCGCAAGGATGTCGAGGGATTGTGGCACCATCTGGCCGCTGGGAATGTGACCATCGTTTCGACGGATCATGTCTCCTGGTCGCTGGACCGCAAGCTGAACGAAAACATGCTCGCCAACGCGTCCGGCGTTCCTTCGCTGGAGGTGATCTATCCCCTGTTCCTGACCGAGCTGAAAAAAAGGGGGCTTTCCCTGAGCTGGGGGCCGCGTCTCCTGGCCTATAACCCATCGCGTCTCTTTCGCATTTCCGGGCAGAAGGGGGCGCTGCGACCTGGGCTGGATGCGGATATCACGGTCATGAAACGCGAACGCTGGACCTACGACGCCCAGGCCAGCGCCAATGCCTTTGCGGATTGGAGCCCCTATGACGGGCGGGAACTGGCTTGGAAGGTGAGCGCGACCTATCTGCGCGGCCGGATGATCTATGACGGCGACACTGTGATGGCGGAGCCCGGCTCCGGCCAGCGTGTCAGGCCATGGACGGGCAGCCTCCCGCAATAATGCGCGACCGGGACAGACGATGTGGTGCTGGCGGTGCAGACGATCTGCTCTTCACCGTCCGCTGCAATTTTGTGTTGAGGGATTGAAAGGATCTGGATCATGACAGCGGAAGAAGCGAGTGAACGCGATTTCGTCGGGTATGGACGGTGCCCCCCTGTTATGCGATGGCCAGGCGGTGCGCGCATAGCGGTGTCCTTCGTCATCAATCTCGAGGAAGGGGCCGAACAGAGCGTGCTGGATGGGGATTCGTATGGCGAGACCCTGGGCGAGGTAACGCGCGCGCCCGCTCCGGGCGAGCGAGACCTGGCGATGGAGTCGTTCTTCGAATACGGCAGTCGTGCCGGAGTCTGGCGCCTGATTGACCTGTTTGACCAGTTCGGTCTTCCGGTCTCGATGTATGCCTGCCCCGTCGCGCTACAGCGCAATCCGGAGCTCGCGGCATATCTGTCTGGTGCCATGCAGCATGAAATCGTCTGTCATGGCTATCGTTGGGAAGAAGTGTCCCGGCTGACGCGCGAGACAGAGCGGGACCATATTCACCAGGCCTATGAACTGCTGAAGACGTTGACCGGGCGGGTTCCGACCGGTTGGTACTGCCGTTATGCGCCAAGTGTTCACACGAGAAAGCTGTTGGTGGAACATGGCGGTTTTCACTACGACTGTGATTCCTACGCCGATGATCTGCCATATTTTGTATCCGTCGATGGGCAGAAATGGTGCGTGGTTCCGCACGCGCTGGATGCGAATGATATCAAGTTCTGGCGAGGCGGATTCGCAAAAGGGGACGATTTTTTCAGTTATCTGAAAGACACGTTCGATTGTCTGTATCGCGAGGGTGCCGAGCATCCGAAGATGATGACGATCAGTCTGCATTGCCGGATCGTGGGTCGACCCGCTCGGGCAGAAGGATTGCGGAGATTCGTCGAGTATATATCCGGTATCGAGAATGTCTGGTTTGCGACGAGGGGGCAGATTGCGGATTCGCTCATGAATTCATGACGGTACATTCGGTATATTGATGTGTTTACGTGAGGATATCATGAGAGTCTCCCTGACAGGCGACAGTATCGTATTTCGGAGATTGAACAGCATGTCGGATCCGACATGCCGTAGTCTGTTTGACAAGATCAGGGCGTGTGACGTTTCGTTCACAAATCTGGAAATGCTGCCAAGCAATTTTGAAGGTGATCCGGTGTTCGATCATGGCGGGTCGCATTTCAGTGCGCGCCCGTGGGTGCTGGACGATTTATCTGAAGCAGGCTTTTCCCTGTTTGCGGCAGCGACAAATCATAGTCTGGATTATGGTGTCGCGGGCGTGCGCTCGGCACTCGATTGTCTGGAACAGCGCCAGATCCTGTTCGCAGGTGTCGGGCGCACGCTGGAAGCCGCCCGACGCCCGGCCTATGCAACCCACCCCAAGGGTACGGTCGCGATGATATCGTGCTGTTCGACTTTTGCCCGTGGGCAGGAAGCGGCTGACCAGACGCGCAGCATGCAGGGGCGACCGGGCCTGAATCCGCTGCGCCACAAACGGCGTTTCGTGGTGATGCCAGATGACATGGCCGCCCTCCAGGGCATCCATGAGCGGGTGGGCCTGGCCCGCATCAGGGAGCAGCAGGTGCGGTTGGGCTTCGAGTATGCGCCCCCTGATGGCGTCCTGCCGTTCGCGGGCCTGGATTTCGTAACGGGCGATTCCTGCAGGATGGAGACAATACCGGATGAGCGGGATATGCAGGACATCGAACGCTGGACGCGTGAGGCCGATATCGTTTCGGACGTCGTGGTCGTCAGCCTGCATACGCATGATGTGGGGTATGGGGACGACGGCGCAATAAGCTGGGAGACGCCTGCTGCGTTCGTTGAGGAATTTGCAAGGCGCATGATCGACGCCGGTGCCGATATTGTAGTCTGTCATGGCCAGCATCTTCTCAAGGGGCTGGAGATATATAATGGCAAGGCGATTTTTTATGGGCTGGGCAATTTTATCGGACAGAATGAACTGATCGAGGCCCTGCCCAGGGAATCCTACGAATTTTACAAGGTGCCCTTAGAGACGACGACCCACATGGTGTACCGCGCGCGGACAGAAAACGACAGGAAGGGTTTTCCGGCCGATCGCAGATTTTGGGAAACGATCCTGCCGGTCTGCCAGTTCGACGCGCAGAAAGGTCTTTCAGCTATCGAGATTCATCCCGTTTCATTGGGGCTGGGAAAGGCCGCGCATAAAAGAGGCGTGCCGTTTCTGGCCGAAAAGGATGAGGCTGCGTCGATTTTACGGCGATTTGAAAGCCTGTCGGGTCGGTATGGAACGCATTTCCAGAACAAGGGTACGTTTTCCCTGGTCAGCCTTTGACGTCGACGGCGTTCTGGTTGCCCGAACGGTATGATGGTAGGTGACGGTGGACAATGCTGCATCGCAGTCCCGCCATATGGAGGGCTGACGTGTCCGAAACCCGATGGGGAGGGGGCTGAAGATCGACCGGCAGCAGCGTAACCGGTATCCGCTGCCGCTGCGATGGGCCATGTGCTGCTTTACGCTCGGCGTCGCGTCGCCAGGCTATTCCGGGGGGCGCGTGCCACTCACGCAGGCCAGACATCTTCCTCCGATGCGCGGCTGCTTCGGTGCTCCCGGGCTCGGCGGCAGCCCGGCGGTCCTGCCAGCGGTTTACGCGGCGACCTGGATGGCATGCCGGCCCGGCCACGCGTTTTCTGACGCGTTTGCCGGGCTGGCTGGGGGTCATTGCCCGGCGTGGGCGGCGACCTGGTGATCCAGCGCGTGCAGCAGGGCGTCGATGCTGCCGTTATGCCGGCCGATGAAGGAGGCATAGTCCTGCCGGGTGGTCAGGCGCAGGCTGGGGCCTTCGGCCATCACATCCACCACCATCGGCTTGCCGCTGCTGAAGCTGACGATCCACTGGGCGTTCACGACAGGCTGCTCGGGGCGGTTGATCACGGTATCCACGGCCTGGTCGGTGCCGGAGGCGGTGACATTGCCGATGGTGAAGGTCACACCCCGGTAGTCGCCGATCTTGTCGGAGATGGAATTGACCAGAATCTGGTGGAACAGCGCAAGGAAGCGCGTCTGCTGCTCCGGCGTGGCCACCCGCCAGTAGCGGCCCAGGCAATAGCGGCCGATGGCGTCCATATCGACATGGTCCTGCAGCAGCGGCAGGATCGCGGTCTTCTTCTCGGCCAGCGTACGGTCGGAATTGACGATCGCGATCAGCTGCTGGCCGAATGTGCTGACGAATGCGCGGGCTTCCTGGGCGGAAGCCGCGCGGGCCGGTGCCGCGACCTGCAGGGCAGCGGTCGCGGCGGCGAGACCCAGTGCATGACGACGGGAGAGGGCTGTCTTCATCTCTGTGTCCCTGTTCAGTTGTACCAGTCGGGCACGGTGGCGCGGTGGTCGTTGCGGATGGCTTCGGCCTGGGCCTTGCGCTGCTGCTGGTAGGCGCTGCGGATGGTGGCGTAGGGGTCCAGCGCATCTTTCTGCAACTGGTCCAGCGCATCCAGATGGTCGGCCCGGCCGTTGATCATGCCCATGATGTTATAGGCCCAGTTGAATGTCAGCAGGCCGTAGCCCCTGGGCACATAGTTCCAGGGCGAAAGGCCGACATCGATGCCGTAGCCGGCCCCGTCGCGGAACGACGACGGCCCCATCATCGGCATGAACAGATACGGGCCGGACGGCACGCCCCAGGTCGCGAGCGTCAGGCCGGCGTCATTGTCGTGGTGCGGATAGCCCGCATATTTCGCGACATCGATCAGGCCGCCGAGACCGGCGACCATGTTGACGCACCAGCGCACGAAGGCATCGCCCGCCCGGCGGGGCTTGCCGGCGCCGACATCGTTGAAGAACACCACCGGCTCGTTCATCGTCTGGACCAGGCCGCCCAGCGACTGCCGCACGCGGTAGGGCACCGCCCAGACATAGGCCTTGGCCACCGGACGCATGGAATATTTGTCCAGCGTCATGCTGAGGTCGTACATCTTGCGATTGAGGGATTCGTACGGATCGTTGGCCTCGCGATATTCGGCCAGCGCCTCCGGGTCCTTGGGCGGCGGGGCGGCGCAGCCGGCGAGGGCGGCCAGCGCCAGCCCGGCGAAGAAGCGGGAGGTCCGGCGCGGGCGGCGGGTGGGCGTACATGACCGGGACGGCTGTAAGTTCGATCCTGTCACTGCACGCATGCTCGTTCCCGTTTCCCTGGTCTGCCGTCCCCGACGCCTGTAACGCGCGGGGAAGCCAATGGATCTCGCGGCCCGTCAACGCGCGTCCGCGAAACTTCTCTCTAGCATGGGACGCGGCCCGTGCAATCGCCCACGATGACCGATCGGTCATGCGTTGGGGGAACGAGGCGGGGATGGCAAGGATTTTCCCCCCCGGCGGGGTACTGCGCCTGTTTCCGGGGCACTGCGGCCGCTGGAGGGAATACACGGGCGCGGCATCGTCTCCGGCTGGGTTGTTCACGTTCCCGTGATCGAGCGCGGGCCTCGGCGGCGGCGTCCTGTGAGCAGGGTTATGGTGAGGGATGATGAATGATCTGGCGGACCCGGTGGCCGGGGCCCCTGTGGCGCGGGTGGCGGCGTTGCATGTCCATCCCGTCAAGTCGCTGAGCGGGCTCGCGGTGGCGGCCGGCATGCTGGGGCCGTGCGGGCTGGAGGATGACCGGCGCTGGATGGTCACCGATCCGGATGGCGGTTTCCTGACCCAGCGGCAGGTGGCGCGGATGGCGCTGGTGACGGTGGCGCGCGACCCCGGTGGACTGGTGCTGGCGCTGGCGGGCCAGGGCGCGCACGCGGTCGCCCTGCCGCCCGTCGACGGCGCGCGGCGGATGGTGCGGGTATGGAAGGACAGCGTGCCGGCCGTCGATGCGGGCGATGCCGTGGCCGGCTGGCTCACCGCCGCGCTGGGCCGCCCCTGCCGGCTGGTTTATCTGCATGATGCCGGGGCGCGGCCGGCCGATCCGGCGTTCGCGCCGGCGGGGGCCACCGTGGGGTTCGCGGACGGATTCGCCGTGCTGGTGGCCAGCCGGGAGTCGCTGGGCGCGCTGAACCGCGACCTGTCGACTCCCGTGCCGATGGATCGTTTCAGGCCCAATCTGGTGCTGGATGGGGCCACGCCGTGGGCCGAGGATGGCTGGCGCCTGCTGGCGGTGGGCGAGGCGCTGCTGCGCATCGTCAAACCCTGTTCGCGCTGCATCATGACGACCATCGACCAGAAGACGGCCGAAATTCCCGACCCGCGCGAACCGCTGGCAACGCTGGCCCGCACCCGCCGCGCCAGGGGCGGGGTGATGTTCGGCCAGAACGCGGCCGTGGTGCGGCCAGGGCGGATCGCGGTGGGCGATGTGGTAAGGGTGCTGGAGGAGGGGCCGTCGAATCTCGTGGCGGCCTGAAGGCGGCCGTCAGGCCGACTTCGCAAGCAGCTTCTTACCGGCCCAGGCGCGGGGCGATCTCGGGCAGCAGGCCGATCAGGTCCGTGACCTCGCGCTTCGACAGGCCCGAGGCCTGCAAATCGACCTCCCGCCCGGCCAGCACGTCGCGCAGGGCCCGCAGGGCGGGGCCGGAGAGCAGGGCGGCTTCCTGCATGTAGTCGCGGAAGGCCTCGAAGGTCAGAGGCACCCAGCGCTCGACCAGATTCAGGATCGTGTCGGCATAGGCCCGGATTTCATACTGCGCGTGGGCATCGGCACGCAGCCGCAGGAAATGCAGCAGGTTCCACAGGTTGAGCTGCCAGTAGAACTGCGTCATCACATTGACCGGCAGCGTCATGCGCGCCAGTTCGCGCGCCACCACCGGGCGGGCGGGATCGACGACATTCCCGTCCTCGTCCTGGTTCAGCATCTCCAGGTAATGGTCGTAGCAGCGGGTCGCGTCCTCGCGCAGCAGGTCCAGCACATGCTGGGCGGCATCGGCGGGCAGGCTCTCGCCGCGCCCCTGCTTGTTGCTGGCGGACTGGTGGGCGATGTCCTCGGGGCGGGGGAAATAGAATTCCTTCTCCAGCACCGAATAGCGGGCCGAATATTCGTTGATGCTGGCCGTGCGGTGGCGGAACCACTGGCGGGTGACGAAGATCGGGGCGCGGACGTGGAACTTGGCCACCGCCAGTTCGAACGGGCTGGTATGCCGGTGGCGCATCAGGTAGCGGATCAGCCCCCGGTCGTCCGACGTGCTGCGGGTGCCGCGCCCGTAGGAGACGCGCGCGCCCTGCACGATGGCTTCGTCACCGCCCATATAGTCGACCAGCCGGACGAATCCGGTGCCCAGAACCGGCTGGGGCTCGTACAGCACCTCTTCGATGGCGGGAACGACCGTGCGGCGCGTCTTGGCCCAGTCGGCGCGGGCGGCGTCGATTTCCGATTTCTGGTCCGTTGAAAACATTGCCGCGCTCCGTCCCTGCCGCTGAGTCCAAGGGCGCGCATACCACGAATCACCGGCCACGGACACGGCTTGCCACCGGGAAGCGCCATCCTTATATACCGGGGTGCCGGAGGGGCTTGCTCCTTGGCTATGGCGATAAACGGCACGTGGAATAAGTGTAGTGGACCCGGGGGCAGTACCCGGCGTCTCCACCAGAACTCTCCCCGTCACGACCCTTCGGGGCAGGGGAGCATGGGGACGAAACAGGCTCGACACGCATGGTAAAGACCTGCCTTTTGCCCGGCATTGTACCGCCGTCATCGGGCTAACTTACAAGTGCCAACGATAACTCTGAGGTGCTCGCTGTCGCTGCATAAGTGACAAGCGCGGTTCGGGAGGGCACCGGGCAACAGAAGCCCTCCCACTTCACCGCCAGATCATGCCATTATTCTTCCTGCGGTTGTGATGTCTGACCTGCCGTGGCAGCCCTTGTGCGTCCGCGCGGTTTGACGCATGGCTGAAGGCTGTGGCAGGGCGTGGCGCGACCCACACGGCCATCATGGCCCGGTCGACCCCCACCGGGGCGGCCGGACGGTACGGAGTATCCCGCATGTCCGACGATCGCGACGAGGAAAACGGTTTCGACACCATGATTCCGGAAAGCCTCCTCCCCTACGATTCCTGGATCGAGGATGCGTATCGGGGCGTGATGCTGCGCGCGCTGGAGCATGTGGGCCGCGAGGGACTGCCCGAGGGGCACCATTTCTACATCACCTACCGCACCGACTGGCCGGGCGTGGTGCTGCCCGCCCGCCTGCGTGCCCAGTATCCGCACGAGATCACCATCGTGCTGCAACATCAGTTCTGGGACCTGAAGGTGGATGAGGATGCGCAGACCATTTCGGTCGGCCTGTCCTTCGGCGGCGTGGGATCGATCCTGGTCATTCCCGTCGACGCCGTGACCGCCTTCGCCGACCCGCATATCCGGCTCGCGCTGCGCTTCACCCCGCCCGAGCCGGCGCATGAGGAGGAGGCACCGGCCGAACTGGCGGCCCCGGTGCAGGAAGCCCCGGAAAACGCCCCCGCGGCCTCCGAGGAGGCGCCGTCCTCGCCACAAGTGGTCAGCCTGGCCGCGTTCCGGAAGAAAGGTTCCGGCCCAGGCTGAACCGTACACCATCCGGGGGGCCCGGATGCGGCCGGGCTCTCCGTGCATCGCCACCACCCGGAACCAATCCGGGGGAGACAGGCACACAGAGGGAAACTGTCCATTGAATGCATCCACCCCCCCCAAACCACCGTTGAAGCCGTTCGTCTACGGCCCGCTCTTTCCGCTCCACGATGACGACACGCCGTACCGGCGGCTGGACATCGAAGGGGTCCACACCAGCGTGTGCGACGGCCGCACGGTGCTGCATGTCAAGCCCGAGGCGCTGAGCGAACTGGCTGCCCGGGCCTTCCACGACATCGCGCATCTGCTGCGCCCCGCCCATCTGGCCCAGCTTGCCAAGATCCTGAAAGACGCCGAAGCGTCGGACAATGACCGCTTCGTGGCGCTGGACCTGCTGAAGAACGCCTGCATCGCCGCCGGCGGCGTGCTGCCGATGTGCCAGGATACCGGCACCGCCATCGTCTACGGCAAGAAGGGCCAGCGCGTCTGGGTGGACGGCAACGAGGAAGAGGCGTTCTCGCGCGGCGTCTACGACACCTATACCCGCACCAGCCTGCGCTATTCGCAGATGGCGCCGCTGTCGATGTTCGAGGAAGTGAATACCGGCACCAACCTGCCGGTGCAGTTCCATATCTCGGCCACGCCCGGCGACTACCACGCCGAGCAGATGGACCTGATGTTCGTCGCCAAGGGCGGCGGCTCGGCCAACAAGACCTTCCTGTTCCAGGAAACCCGTGCCCTGCTGTCCACCAAGGAAAACCTGCTGAAATGGCTGGACGTCAAGGTGCGCACGCTCGGCACCTCGGCCTGCCCGCCCTACCATCTGGCGGTGGTGATCGGCGGCATGTCGGCCGAACAGACGCTGGAGACGGTCAAGCTGGCCTCCACCAAATGGCTGGACACCCTGCCGACCGAAGGAAGCCCGCAGGGCCATGCCTTCCGCGACCTGGAGATGGAGCAGGAAATCCTGAAGCTGACCCAGGGCCTGGGCATCGGCGCGCAGTTCGGCGGCAAGTATTTCTGCCATGACGTGCGCGTGGTGCGCCTGCCGCGCCATGGCGCGTCGCTGCCCGTGGGCATCGGCGTGTCGTGCTCGGCCGACCGGCAGATCAAGGCCCGCGTGACGGCCGACGGCTTCTTCCTCGAACAGCTCGAAACCGATCCCGCGCGCTTCCTGCCCGAGACCACCGACGAGCATCTGGGCGGCGAAGAGGTGCAGATCGACCTGAACAAGCCGATGACCGAGATCCGCCAGCAATTGTCGCAGTATCCGGTCAAGACCCGCCTGTCGCTGACCGGCACCGTGGTCGTGGCGCGCGACATCGCCCACGCCAAGTTCCGCGAGCGGCTGGAGCGCGGCGAGGGCCTGCCGCAGTATCTGAAGGATCATCCGGTCTACTACGCCGGCCCGGCCAAGACGCCGGACGGCCTGCCGACCGGCTCCTTCGGCCCCACCACCGCCGGGCGCATGGACAGCTATGTCGATATGCTCCAGGCTGCCGGTGGGTCGTTCGTGATGCTGGCCAAGGGCAACCGGTCGAAGGCGGTGCGCGAGGCGTGCCACAAATATGGCGGCTTCTATCTCGGCTCGGTCGGCGGCCCGGCGGCCCGGCTGGCCAAGGACTGCATCCGCAAGGTCGAGGTTCTGGAATATCCGGAACTGGGCATGGAAGCGGTCTGGAAGATCGAGGTCGAGAATTTTCCGGCCTTTATCGTCATCGACGACAAGGGCAATGATTTCTATGAAGGTCTGACGGGCTGAGCCTGGGGGATCACCCCCGGCTTTCCGTCTACAAGGAGATCCCCGTTCCATGCGCTTTACCGTCGATCGGCTGGACCACGTCGTCATCACCGTCCGTGACCTGGAGGTCTCGGCGTCCTGGTATCAACGGGTTCTGGGCATGGAGCGGGAGGAATATGGCCGCAACAACCGCACGGCGCTGAAATTCGGCGGCCAGAAGCTCAACCTCCGCCCCCATGGGGCGGAAGGCTGGGCCACGGCCACCGACGCGCTGCCCGGCACCAACGATCTGTGTTTCATCACCGCCGTCTCCAGCGGCGATGTGGTCGAGCATCTGGAGGGATGCGGCGTCCGCGTCACCGACGGGCCGGTGGCCCGCCTGGGGGCGCTGGGGCCGGTCACCTCGGTCTATTGCGAAGATCCCGACGGCAATCTGGTCGAGATCGCCTCCTACCAGGGCTGATCGTGGCGGGGCCGGCTTCCGTTTCCTCCACGGCGCCCGATCCGGCATGCTACCCTCAGCCGCATGACCGGCCGCTGGCTGGCGCGCCGCACCCCGACCGGCTGGTCCATCCCCGCCTCTATGCCTGCGAATGCGCAGGCACCGCGCTGCTGATGGTCTTCGGTCTCTCCACCAACATTCTGCTTGGCGCGGCCGGCAGCCCGGTTGGGCGGCTGCTGGCGGCCCATCCCGCGTTGCAGGTGGCATTGCAGGGGCTGTTCTTCGGGCTGGGCGGAACGCTTGCCGCGCTCTCGCCTTTCGGCCGGGTCAGCGGCGGGCATGTCAGCCCCTCGGTGACGCTGGCTTTTACCCTGATGGGGCGCCTGGCCTGGCGCGACATGCTGGGCTACATCGCCGCCCAGTTGGCGGGGGCGGTACTCGGCACCGGCCTGGTGGCACTGGCGGGGCTGATCTGGCCGCGCTGGGCGGCGTGGTCGCACGCCACGCATTTTTCCGCCACCCTGCCGTCGGCGTGGGTGCCGCTGGGCTGGGCTTTCACGGGCGAAATCTGCACCACGGCGCTGCTGATCGGCAGTCTGCTGTTCATGGGGGGCACCGCCCGTCTGCGCTGGGTGACGCCGCTGGTGGCCGGCCCGCTGTTCTTCATGCTGAATCCGTTCGAAGCCTGGCTGTCGGGTGACAGCACCAATCTGGCCCGCAGCCTGGGGCCGGCGCTGTTCTCCGGCCAGTGGCGCGGGTTCTGGATCTACGGTCTGGCGCCTTTCGCCGGCGTGGCCCTGATGGTGGGGTTGGTGCGGCTGGGCATTCTGGGCGCGATCGAACTGCACGAGGCCAGGGTGGCCCATTTCGGCCATCACGGCCGCGCGCCCTATCTGTTGCCCTGGCGGCGGCCGGGCCGAGGCTGAAGGCGCGTCCACGCCGCAGCCAAACCGTTCGCAGTGCATTGTAAAAACATTTTCAAAAAGAGAAAGAAGGTTATAATCGACGAATAATAAAATATATTACATTTCCGCTTTAAAAATATAATTAAATCGCATATTATTCTACTGTTGTTTGTTAAAGTTTTCATTGAGTTTTCTGGTAGCGTATATTATATTCTTGATTCTTTCGCTGTCGGCATTCGATAGGCGAATTGCTATTTCAAAAAGGATGATATTCGCGCCCTGGTGCTCCAGCGCGTGGCGGGGATTGCCCTGGGGTATGAGGATCTGGTCGATCACGACCGCCTCCGACACGATCCGGTCCTGGCGATACTGGCTGGCAAGCTGGACGCGCGCCGTGCCAGGTGCGCGCCGCCGGCAGACAAGAGCACGCTGAACCGGCTGGAACTGAGCGGCGCGGAACCCGGCCGTTACCACCGGATCAAGCACGACCCGTCAGCGATCGAAGCCCGGTTCGTCGATATCTTTCTCGACGCCCACCGCGCCGCCCCCGCGTGCGGATCCTGCTGCGCGCCGATACCGGGATTTCCGCTGGCTGACCCGCGACAGTTGGAGCCGGGCACGGCGTGTCGTCGGCAAGGCGGAATGGACCAATGAGGCCGCAGCGTCCGGCGGATGCGGATCTCCATGGCGTCAGCCTGCCCCTGGCAATACGCGTTCGGGCTCGCCCATGCCTTGCTCACAAACGCCGCCCGCTGACGAAACAGACACCGCAAGGCGCCACGCCCACGCGTCTGATTCCCGTCAAAGCGGGCATGGAGGGCGCGTGCCCGAAATTCGGTTTCCCGTTACGAAAACAGATCAGAACCGCTCGGAACCAGTTGACGGCGCTCCGTCAGACCGCCCCACATCAGCGTGTGAGAAATGCGGGATATTGATCCGAAGACCTCTTTGACGCTCATGGGGACGTATATGTACACGCCGGGAGACGGTTCACTGGGTGTTTACGGAGAAAAGAAGGAACGGTCGCTGGACACGCGTCACCCCGTGGTTGAATCGCGCCAGTCGATCGAGCTGGGCGACCGGGAGCCATAGCCGTCCATCTCGCGCAAGGAATGGCGCGTCCGCCCAGTGCAGGCGGCGATCCGACACGAGAGACACGATCGTCCCTGCCGGATCGCGCCGGTAAACAGTCTCATCTTTCAGGGCGATGAAATAAAGATTCCCGTGTTCATCCATCGCACTGCCGCCGATCGGAGGGAGATCGGCCCAAGGAGTCACGGATGCGGCAAGCGTCGTGGGCGATATCGCGGGATCGTCCAGAAGTGAGGTTGGTACCTTCGACCACGGGCCTTCGAGCGGCCCGAAATACAGGTATTTCCCGTCCGGACTGACTTCGAGTGGATCGGCATTGACCAGAAGCGGACTTCCATTGGCGTTTCTGACGACTTCGCCGTCGATGATGATCGGTCGATGCGGGCGTGCCAGCGTGGCTGGGACGCTGTCGAGAACCCGGCGAAAGATACCCGTGGTGACATCGAGTACCAGAATGGCACCCTTTCCAGCGTCGGTGAGATAGGCATGCGGTCCGTTGAAACGGATATCGTCGATATAACTTCCGGCGGGAGCGACATCCGGACCCATCCGATAGATGCGCAGGATTGTCCCCGTTGCCGGGTCGAGACGGACCAGTTTTGGACCATCCTCGACAGGTGGCCCACCAAATTGCGGTGTCCCTGTATCAACCACCCAAAGTTTGCCTTCGGGGTCGATATGAAGGGCGTTGACGCTGACGAAGCGTTGTTTTGCGTCAAGGCCAGGTTTCCAGGCGTTCCATTCTGAGTTTGGGAAAGGGCGAAGCGAATTTCGTTTTGTAAGCACCGCTACCGCGGGGCCGGAAAAGCCGGTCCAGCGCGGGCCGCCTACGAAGATATGATTGGCAGCCAGGGCGACGGCATTCCAGTCCAGAACCGGGCTTGACGCCTCGACACGAAGTGATCGCGAGTCGGTGGTCTCCGCCCCTATCGCCGAGACATTCCCCAGGACGAGGCTTGCCGCGATCAGAGCGAAACGACAATATGACGTCGACGGAATGGATGGAAACCATGCTCTGAGGTGGCTCATGCTGTCAGAGCTTCGCGATGAATTCGGCTGGTGTGCCGTCTTCAGGATTGACGAAGGTAATGTCATCCTGTGCACGCCGTGGGGTGTCTATGGCAAGGAACACCACAGGCGCGCGCAAGATACGCGGCAGGGCGTGAATGGCACGCCTGGGAAAGACAAGAAGCTGTCCCGGCGCGAAAGGTGTTTCGGTGGCCGGGTCGTCTATCCAGAATGTACCCTCGCCGGACAGTACATGCAGGATCTCGTCGCATTGTGTGTGATAGTGGGCGGGTACGCCGCGATAGACGCGAAAGACCCGGATACTCCGGGACGCGGAGTCTGTCAGATACGTGTCCAGAAGCATCGTGTCAGCCGTGTCCGGAAACGATGCTGCGATGGCGTTGAGATCGAAACGACCACCCTGCGGGTCAGATGGAGGCACGTTATTCATGCTCATGACTCCGTCTCCTGCACGGCCCTGAGATCCCGTAATGCTGCGGTGTCCGCTACCTGGTGAAAGGCCACGATTTTTCCATTCCGGATTGTCCAGAAATGAGCGAAAGCAATTTCACCCGTCTTTCCGAGTGTCGTGCGCACCCGATAGAGCCCGGTCGTCGCGACGTTGGCGCCATCGGTTGGAAATGTCTCCGGTGTCGTAACGTATTCGGTGAAATGGGTCCTGACCGCCGGGAAAAAACGTTCCGCGACGGCATGTCGACCGACATAACCACCACCCTCGGGAAACGTGTCGAGCACCGACCAGATGATATCGTCATCCAGCAAGGATATGTCGCCGGTCGCATACCTGCGCCGCACCAGATCCGATGATGTCGTGTTCATGTCGATTCTGCCTATTCATTGAAGCCCGCGAGAACGATCTTTCCCTTTGCCCGCCCGCTCTCGACCAGGGCGTGCGCGCGACGCAGATTGGTCGCGTTGATCGGGCCGAAAGTCTCGCCCAGCGTCGTGCGGATGCGCCCACTGTCCACGAGGGCCGCGATCTCGTTCAGCAATTTGCCTTGCTCGGCCATGTCGGCGGTTTGGAACATCGGGCGTGTGAATGTCAATTCCCAATGCAGTGACAGGCTCTTGCGCTTGAACGGCAGCGCGTTGAGGGCCTGCGGATCGTCGATCAATCCGAAATGTCCTTGTGGCGCCAGCAATTCCACGATATCGGCGAGGTGCTGGTCCGTCTGCGTCGTGGAGAAGACGAAGCCGGGTGCGCCGGTCGGAAGGTGCGCGACCTGTCCGGCGAGGGAATGCCGATGGTCGATCACGTGATGCGCGCCGAGGCTGCGGACCCATTCCTGGGTCTCGGGGCGCGAGGCGGTGGCGATGATCGTAAGGTTGGTCAGCGCACGGGCAAGCTGGATCGCGATCGAACCGACGCCGCCCGCGCCGCCGACGATCAGCAGGGACGGCACGGTGCCGGGAACCGGGCGGCGGATGTCGAGCCGGTCGAACAGCATTTCCCATGCCGTGATCGCGGTCAGCGGCAGGGCGGCGGCCTGCGTCCAGTCCAGCGATTTCGGTTTGTGGCCCACGATCCGTTCATCGACCAGATGGAACTGGGCGTTGGTCCCCGGGCGATGCAGCGATCCGGCATAGAAGACTTTGTCGCCGACCGCGAAATGGCGGACATCCGGCCCTGTTGCCGTCACGATTCCCGCGGCGTCCCAGCCGAGTACACGCCATTGGCCGGGTTCGGGCGTGGCGCTGGACCGGACCTTGGTGTCCACGGGATTGACCGAAACAGCCCGGACTTCGACCAGCAGGTCGTGCCCGGTCGGCATGGGTTTCGGCAGTTCGATATCCTGCAACGCGTCAGGGTCCGTGATCGGCAGGGGGGCTTGATAGCCAACGGCACGCATGATGTCCGCTCCATCGTTGAATGGAGGCAGGATGAAGCGTTATGCTCGGTATTCGCAAGAACGCACATATAACGCCCATAGTATCGGAAATGATACCGTCATGCCCCGTATTCGTCACAAGCAGCTCGATTGCAGCCCCGGCTGCGCCGTGGAAGCGACGCTGGAACTGATCGACGGGAAGTGGAAAGGGGTGATTCTCTTCCATCTTCTGCACGGGACGATGCGTTTCAACGCCCTTCGAAAACGTTTGCCGAACGTCACCCAGCGCATGTTGACGGCGCAGTTGCGCGAGCTGGAGCAGGACGGGTTCGTGCTGCGTACGGTCTATGCCGAAGTGCCGCCGAAAGTCGAATACAGCCTGACCGGGCGTGGCCGGAGCCTGGAGCCGGTCATCATGGCGCTGAAGCACTGGGGCGATGCCCATACCCGGTTCGGAAAGGGCGAGGACCAGCCGGCCTCCGTCGCCGGGTCGTTGACGACGATGTGAAGCTATCGACGGAGAAGGATGCTTCATTTAATAGACGATCGGTCTATATGATGCGCCGCGCCAACGAGATCCTGCGCAAGGAAGCGGCGTATTTTGCGATGGCGGAGTTCGACCGCCGCGGGAAATGATGATGGCGTTCATCGACGGCCATCGTGAGGACTTGGGTATCGAGCCGATCTGCCGCGAACTGGCGATCGCCCCATCCTCCTGTCATGAACATGCCGCGCGTAGCCCCGTCCACACTGACCTCCGACAGGATGCTCAGCTTCCGCGCCACAGGCCAGCGCCGTCGACGCTCCACGCCAATCAGGATCTCCTGCCCCATTCTCACCTCCCAAACGACGTCAATAACGACGTCGTTAACGACAGGAGATTACCAATCATCCAATCCACTCATAAGGCGGCCGTGAGCGGCCGGTTACAGTCCTTCCGCCCCGGCCGTCCGGGTGGTGGTCAGGATATGGGCGTGATGGTTTCGGTTGTCCCCTTCCCGGCCGGGTTCATGGATCGCCACATCGGCCACCACCCCGTATCGCTTCACCAGTTCACGGGCGAAATCCCGGGCCAGTTCCTTGGCTGTGCCCCATTCATCGACGTTGTGCTCCGAGACGATGACCCAGCTTGGGACATCATCCAGTCCGATCGCCGCCTTGACCTTCGCCGGTATCTCGATCCCGACGGTATCGCCGGAAGGCGGCGTGTGCGTGATCGGCAGAAGCACGACAGCGGAGCCCGCGGCACGCTGTCGCTGGCCGCGACGAGGCAGGCGGGACAATCTTTGCCCTGATCCAGTCCCCGCGCGGCTTCATGCGTCCATAAATAATCGTAACGGCCTACGATGCGTGGTTTGGGTTCGGGAAACGACACGGACGGCCCCTTATTTCAGCAACTCGTCGAGATGGGGATGTTCGGGGCAGGGTCATGCTCGACGCGGTGGGACGCGAAGTCGGGAAGGAGGTCATCCACGTCGCGACGAATTTACGGGACAATACGGGGGTCGCGGCGCTTGATTGGGGCATGTCCACCCATATTTCCGTCATTGCCGCCATCGCCATCGCCATCGCCATCGCCATCGCCTTCACCCTCGCGCCGACCCAGGCCAGGTCTTCGTCGCCAGCTCCGATGTGCCGCCGCCCTGGGGTTCGTAGCAGGGGATATGGAACCGCTCTGGGAATCGAGCGTTCTGGCGCTGGTCTGCGAGGGTTGGGAATATTCCCGACTCGACATGCTGGCTGATGTGCCGGCATCCCTGATCAACCAATGGGAAGATATCTATACCGCCGTGCCGGACCCGTTCTTGAAGCCCGCCATCGAGAGCCTTTTGCAGCGCAGCAGGCCGCCAGGGCAGCCAGCCCTCCACCGCGGCGGCTCCTCGTATCGCCTTGCCGGCGACCAGAATGGCTGACCTGACAAAGGCGTCAGCGGCCAGCATCGCCGATCTGGCCGATAGCGGTGTGTTCCAGGCGCTGGAGAACCTGACGGAGCAGGTGCGCGGCCTCATCGCGAACCGCCCCGTCGCTTTGCTCGACTGGCCGAATTACGAGAATTCCGGGGATCACCTCATCTGGCTGGGCGAGAAGACTCTGCTGCGCGCGCACTTACAGTGCAACATTGTCTACGAAGCCAGCCTCCGAAATTTTGATTTCTACGCCTTCAATCAATTGCCAGACGATACCGTGATCGTCTTTCAGGGCGGCGGCAATTTCGGCGACCTTTACAGCCACCATCAGCGCCATCGGGAATCCATCATCGCCGGTTATCCGGAGCGGCGCATTATCCTGCTCCCCCAGAGCATTCATTACGAGACCGCGGTCGGTATCGAGCGGAGCCGGGCAATTCTGCAAGGCCATCCCGATCTGCACGTTTTTGCACGCGACCATGAAAGCCTCGCCATCGCGCGCGACCGCCTCGGGCTAAGGCAGGCCCAGCTCGGCATCGACTGCGCCTTCTTTCTGACCGCCGTCATTCACCGGCTTCTGGCGACACTGCCCGCCCCCGACCGATGCCTGGTTGCTTTGCTGCGCGACGACGCCGAGCGCCTTCCCCATGGCCTGGGAACGACCTTGGCTCGGGAGGATTGGAGTTCCGTGCACGGGGTGGAGGATAGTGCCAATGTACAGGCAGAGGCAGCCCTCCACAGCCTCAATCTGGATGAGGTGTTCGACACCGCTTTCGACCGCATTTCATGGCAGCGCCTGTATCGTGCCGTCGAGATCCTGGCGCCTGGAACGCTGATTCTTACCGACCGTCTGCACGGGCATGTGCTCGCACTGATGATGGGCAAGCCCCATATTCTCCTCAACAACCGGATTGGCAAAAACCGCAATTTCTTGAACGCCTGGACCGCCAGATCCGGCCTGGTTCGCTATATTGATCAATCCCAGGACAGCGCAGAGCTTCTCATGCTGGAAAATTACGAATTGGCACTGCAAGCCAAGGAGCGCGATCTCCAGGTTAAGGAGAGCGACATTCAGGCGAGGGATGAAACAATTGCGGCCCTAACGGCCGAACGAGACAGTGCCCGCGCAGAGCAGGCGCGACTGCGCGCAGAGCTTCTCGACACCGAGAGGCTGCGGGCGGCAATCGCGGCCGAACGAGACAATGCCCGTGCAGAGCAGGCGCGACTGCGCGCCGAGCTTCTCGACACCGAGAGCCTGCGGGCGGCAATCGCGGCCGAACGAGACAATGCCCGTGCAGAGCAGGCGCGACTGCACGCCGAGCTTCTCGACGCCGAGAGCCTGCGGGCGGCAACCGCGGCCGAACTCGACCGGACACGAAAGGACAAGGACAGCGCGCAGCAACTGGGCGCCCGCCTTCATGCCGATCTGCAACTGGCCATGGCCCGTGCGCTGACGCTCGATGCGGAACTGGTCACAAGCCGCGCGACCGGAATTGGTCACGAAGAACTGGCACGCCTGCATCACGCGCTCGCCCAGGCTGAAAGCAACGCGGCCGAAGGGCAGATCGCGCGCGGCCATGTCTCGGCGATCCTGGCCTCCACCTCATGGCGGATCACCGCCCCCTTGCGGTTCGTGGGCAAAATCTTCCGCTAGGGGCGGGACGCGCGGGCCTGTCGGCGCATCTGGACAATGGCTTGGCTATAAGGGATGTAGTAGAGGCGCTCCGTGCTCGGCAAGGCGCCGATAGAGGTCTGTTTGAAATGTCGATTGTGCTGTCATGACTGCTGACACCCGTCCCGGATTGCCCAGCGGATTGCCCATTGCCGGACATGAAGACCAAAGCGCGCAGGCCATTCGGGAAGCCGTGCTGAAGCGCGAAATCGCGCGATTGACCCGCGAGCGGAACAGTCAGGCGGACAGGGCCAATGCCCTGCAGAGCAAGCTTGCGATTCTGCGCTATGACGACGCTCCCGTCGTGCCGCCGCTCGTGCCACAGGCGATGGTGGACAGTGACGAACTGGCGGCCCTGCGCGCCAGCCTCGCCGCCAAAGATGCGCTCATCCGTGGACTTTTTCAATCGACATCATGGAAACTGACGGCTCCGGTGCGGGCGCTCGCCGCCTGGCTCGGGCGAGGCAAACCGCCCATTATGGAAGCCGCCATTCAAGCGACCACTCTCTCGCCGCGGGCCTTTGCGGGACAATCGCCCATACCGGATGCCGCCGGCCTGGTGAGATCGGCCGAACGGCTCGCGGCTAAGACCCATCAAGCGCCGACCACAGCGGGGCGCGGCGTGGTGCTGGTTGTCGCCGATTTTCTGCCACTCTACGATCAACAAAGTGGCGGCCTGCGCCTGAAAACCCTGATGGCCCTGATCTGCGCCCTGGAATGGGACGTGGTATTCTGTTCCTTCACGCCCGCCGAGCAATCCCCCGGCCCGCTGGCAACGGAAGCCGGCCGCCTGCGTTACGAAAACGCGCTCCGGGAGATTGGGGTCAGCCGTTTCCTGTATGGAAACGAGGACGCCCGGGCCTATCTGGCGCAATCGGGGCGGGACGTTCGATACGCCTTCATCAGCTTCCCCAGCATCGCCATGGCATTCATTCCACTGGTCCGGCTGCACTGCCCCTGGGCGCGTATCCTCTATGATATGGTGGATTTCCATTATCTGCGCATGAGCCGCGAAGCGGAGCTGATCGGCGACCCCACGCTGCGCGCGGCTGCGGAAGCCACCTTGGCACAGGAACTGTCCTGTATCGCCACCGCCGATCTCACCTTCGCAGTGACGGAGGACGAAAAGGCGGCCTTGCTGCGCCATGCCCCCGATGCCGTGATCGACGTTCTGCCCAATGTCTTCGATATGCCGGCCGATGAGCCACCGGGTCCCGCCGGCCGGCGCGATCTGCTGTTCGTCGGCGGCTTCTGGCACAAGCCGAACGGCGATGCCGTGCGCTGGTTCGTCAAGGAAATCTGGCCTGAGTTGCATCGTGAAATGCCGGATCTGGTGTTCCGCGTCGTCGGCGCCAATGCGGATGCCGATATCCTCGCCTTTGACGCCATGCCGAATATTGAAATCCTGGGCTTCGTGCCGGATCTGACCGAGTTGCAGCGCACGTCGCGGGTCTTTGTCGCCCCGTTGCGCTATGGCGCAGGCATGAAGGGCAAGGTCGGCCAGAGCCTGGCGCATGGGTTGCCCGTCGTGGCCACCCCCGTCGGCGCGGAAGGCATGGCGTTGGAGCACGGCGTCAATATCATGGTAGCCGAAACGCCGCAGGACTTCGCGCGTCAGGTGATTCAACTCGTGCGGGACGACGCTTTGTGGCTCGCCCTGCAAAAGCAGGGCCGCGCCCTGATCGCCGACACGCTGTCGACCGATGTGGTGCGACGCAAGCTGGGCGATATCCTCCGTGACTGAGATTCTGATCGCGGGCATCTATCTGGCTGATCGTCCGAACACAGCGGCGCATCTCATCTATGAATTCGCGGGCGCACGTCGCACGCGCGTCACGCAGCGATGGGTGGCGCTGGCGGCGGACCGTCCTGGGGATTGCGACCTGCCCTGCACCGTCTCGATCCGGCTGCAGCGCACGCCGAAATTTCTTCTGGTCAACGACCTGACCGCCGATGCCGCACGTTTCGACTGGATCCTGCTGGTCGATGACGATGTCGAACTGCCGCCGGATTTCATCGACAGTTTTATCGATCTGGCCGAGCGGTACGACTTCGCGCTCTGCCAGCCCGCGCGAACCGTCGATAGTTACATCGACCATCCGCTGGTGATGCAAAACCCCGGCGTGAAGGCGCGGCAGACCCGTTTCGTCGAGATCGGGCCGGTGACGGCGATCCGGCGGGACGCCGCGCAGCTCATTCTGCCCGTCGCGGCCGATTGCGGCATGGGTTGGGGGCTGGACTATGTCTGGCCCCGCGTGATGGAAGATGCGGGGTTGAGGATGGGTATCGTGGATGCGACGCCTATTGCCCACAGGATGCGCCGTCAGGTCAGCGGCTATGGGTATGACGATGCGGCACGCGGCATGAGCGAGGTTCTGGCGGCCAATCGTCACCTGACGCGCGACCAGGCTTTCCAGGTGCTCGATGCTTATGTTTGAGCCGACAGGACTGCCGGCGACGCCTGAAATCTCGGCGATCCTCACCACCTATAACCGCGCCCATCTGCTGCCTCGCGTGCTGGAGGGGCTGGCGGCGCAGCGCCTCGCGGCGCATCGTTTCGAGATTGTCGTCATTGACGACGGCTCAACGGACGAGACACAGGCCATTCTCGCCGCCTGGGCGGAACGCCTGCCCATGCGCGTCTTGCGTCAGGCCCAGAGCGGACTTGCTGCCGCCAAAAATCTGGGGATTTTCGCCTGCCGCGCGCCGATCATCGTTTTTCTGGACGATGACGACGTGGCGGACAGCAATCTGCTGATCGGGCATCTGTCAGCCCATCTGCGCCATCCGGATGTCAATGTCGCGGTTCTGGGCCATACCGATCTGGCGGCGGATATCGCCGATCTGCCAGTCATGCGCCATGTCACCGGCGCGGGCAGTCAGCTTTTTTCCTATGGTTGGATGAAGCCCGGTCAGATGCTCAGCTACCGGGAATTCTGGGGTGGCCGCAGCTCATGCAAGCGGGCTTTGCTGACCGAACACGGCATCTTCAATCCGATCTTCCGCTTCGGTTGCGAGGATATCGAACTGGCTTGGCGTCTCGCGCCAATGGGATTGCGGGTGGTGTATCAACCCTCGGCCCGCGCGACCATGATCCGCGGCCTGACATTCCGCGACTTTTGTCATCGCGCCCGCCGGCAAGGCCGGTCGCAATGGGCCTTCGCCAACCTGCACGGCGCGCAGGAAGTGCGGGATTATTGTGAGATAGACCAGGCGCTGGCGCTTTGGCCGAAAGTAGCCGCGGACATCACAGGCATTCTGCATTGGGTTGAAGGGCTCGATGCCATGATGCGGGCGCGCGGGACCGCCGTGCCGGCCCTCGCGACCGATACGCAGGCGGACATCGACGAGGCCTATGCCACGGCCTTTTTCCTCTGCCGGGTACAAGGCATCGCGGAAGCCGCCGGTCTTCCGCCGATCTTCAAGCGCCCTGAGGATCTACCCGTGTCACGGATGGATTTTCTGGACTGGGGCGTGCAATCGGATGGCAAGACGCTGTGACCGCCGCCAGGGTGAGCCGGCCTCATCCCAGGCTCGGGCCGTTATACCGACCTGCGGAGAGGTGTGTACCGGCTTGGTGCCGCGCCTGCCTCTCGGCCGTCTACAGATGATCACAAAGGGCAAGAGGCCGGAGGCGGGAGACACCTCACCCCATTCATTCACGATGAATCCCCATAGACCTTAGGCTAGGAACCCAGGGCCGACGCTGCGCACGCGATTCCTTCCGCGCGGTGAGCCCAGTCGCTTGTTCCGTCGGCCGAATGCCCAGACGCACCCACGCCAGTCAGTGTGATGCCCACGATCATGAGAAGCAGCGACGGCCACAATTTTCGGGCTTGAAGTGCACCGGGCTCCCCCATGCTGAACGCCGCGATCAGGACGGGCGCCAGCACCATTTCCATGGTCTCCATCGACGGGCTGTCCTGGCGCAGAAAATCCATGGCCGCCTCGTCCTGTTCCGACAGGCGTGCGACGCATTTCACCTGCATCTGCATGCTGCCTTCGATCATGCCGGCCTGCATGATCGTGGCGTCGATAGCGTGGTGGCGGGTCAGGATCGACTGCCTGTCGATCTGGAGGCCCGATTTGAACGCCCGGTTCGTGTTGACGATGGCGGCATCCAGTTCCTTCACCGACAGGTTGCGCGGAGTGTCGGCGATATCCAGCGCCGTGGGCAGCAGGCCGGCCGAAGGTGCCAACTTGATCCGCCCCAGCGCCTTCAGCAGGCGCAGGGGACGGCTTTCGTTGCTGGGGTCGTTCGGTGCGCCGATCAGACCCCCCCTTCGGCAAGTCCGGCACGGACGGCCAGCGGATGCAGACATCAGCCGCGATCCTGCTTGGTGAAATCCTCTTGACCGGCTGCGCGCTGGCCCGTCCTTTACCCCAGGACATGTCATGAAGGAGAAATGCATGTTTTTGTTCGGGATAGGTGCGATGGTCTCCGCGGTCCTGTTTGGTCTGTGGTTGTGGATCGACGATCAGGCCGCGACCGAGGAGAGCCCGAAAGGCAGCCGCGATGCCCAGGAAGCGGATGCCGAATTCGAACGGACGATGAAAGACATCGAAGACGGAAAGTAGGGGAAGACGGAAAAAAGGTAGGGAGCATACGTTTCGCGCGCTCCCCGGCCGGGAATGGCCGCGACGGATGCCATGATATGGTAGGGCGCCAAAGGATCGCCGGCTTGCCGGCTCTCAGGTCGTGTTCTCGCCGGCCGGAAGATCCTGATCGAAGAGCGTGCGTGCGGTTGCCGCCGGACAATCGAGATGCACCTGGTCGGTGATTTTCACGATATGGCTTGTGGGCAGATAATGCGTGTCGCCGTCTGCCGGGGCGTCTTCAAGCAGCAGGCGCGTTGCGCCCTCCATGCTGCGAACCCTGCCAACCGGATGGCCATCGGCACCGACGACGGACATGCCGACGTGAATATCGGATAGCGCGATCATGGGCCTCTGCTCCTTGTTTCGCCGTAAGGCAAAAACAACGACGCGGCCCGTAGAAGGACGCCCCTGCGATCCGCTCTTTCATGCGCAGAGCATGCCATGCCGCCCCGGACGCGCGGCGTGCGACAGAGGATCTGAAGCTGTAATGCTCTGATTGTAGGGGAATTTTATGGAAATGGTGCCCAAGGGCGGCGTAAAAAAGCGGCGTTAAATCAATTAATTATCAGGGCGTGGGACCGGTCGTTCCCGGTTCGTTTTCCTTCGGATTTTCGGAGGAATGTCCCACTACTCCATCACGATAACCGTCCATGAATGCGGACGGCAACACCGAATTCGCACGGGCAATCGGGCCGGTTGCGCGTGAATTGTTGGGCGAGCCCACACCGGAATCGACCAAAGATAAACTTTGCTTCGGAACGGGGCGCGGAAGCCTCGTTGTCGATCTGCGCAAAGGGGTCTGGAACGATCATGGGGCCGATAAGGGCGGCGGCACGATCGACCTGGTGATGCAGGAGCGCCGCACCGACAAAGCCGGTGCGCTGCAATGGCTGCGTGATCACGGGTTTATCGAGAGGCGGGATCAGCCCCAGGCGGCCAAGCCAAAGGCCCGGATCGTCGCGACCTACGATTACGCGGACGAGAACGGCGAAGTGCTGTTCCAGGTTGTGCGGATGGACCCGAAGGACTTCCGCCAACGCGCGCCGAACGGCCAGGGCGGCTGGACATGGAGCACCAAAGGCGTCAGGCGCATCCTCTACCACCTGTCGGCCGTGCTGGACGCCGTGAAGGCAGGCCGGACGGTCTATGTGGCCGAGGGCGAGAAGGGCGTGCATGCGATCGAGGGGCTGGGTTTGCCAGCCACCTGTTCACCGGGCGGCGCAGGTAAGTGGCGGATGGCCGACCAGGGCGCTTTGCGCGGCGCTGACGTGGTGATCCTGCCCGACAACGACGAACCCGGCCGGAAGCACGCCCAGCAGGTTAAAAAGGCGCTGGCCGGCATTGCCCGTTCCGTCCGCGTCCTGACGCTGCCTGATCTACCCGACAAGGGCGACGTGGCGGATTGGATCGCGGCCGGCGGCACAGCCGAGGAACTGGCGAAGCTGACGGCGGCGATGCCGGGCTATGATACCGCCGTGGAACCGAAAGAAATCCTGAAGCCGGACTGGATGGGCGATCTTCTGGTCGATGATCGCGGGAATCCGATATCGAACGTCGCCAATGTGCTGGCGATCCTGCGCGCCGACCCGGCCTATTCCGACGCCTTCGCCTATGACGAAATGTCGTGGACCACGTTGCTCATGAAGCCTCTGGAACCGCAGGCGGAGCCGTTCAAGCCCCGTCTGGTTACGGAAGCCGACGCGACGCTGATACAGGAGCGCGTCCAGATGGCGGCGCTTCGCCGGGTCGGGAATGATGTTATCCACCAGGCGATCGAGCGCGTCGCATACGAAAGGCGGTTCCATCCCGTCCGTGACTATCTGAACGGCCTGCGCTGGGACGGCACGCCGCGCTTGGGCAAGTGGTTGTCCTATTACCTTGGAGCCGAACACACGCCCTACACCAGCGCGGTAGGCCGCATGTTTCTCATCGGCATGGTGGCCCGGATTTTCGAGCCCGGCGGCAAGATGGATTACATGCTGGTTTTGCAGGGTCCGCAGGGCGTTCGAAAATCGACGGCATGCGCGATCCTTGGCGGGAACTGGATTTCCGAAAACCTGCCCGACCTGCGCCGGGATCAGGCCGCAAGCGACCATGTGCGCGGGAAATGGATGATCGAGGTGGCCGAGCTATCGGCGATGGGCAAGGCCGATCAGGAAACCCTCAAACACTTCATCACCCGAACGACCGAACGATTCCGGCCGGCATACGGCAAGCGTGAAATCGTCGTGCCTC
The DNA here is from genome assembly GCF_014174165.1 of Gluconacetobacter dulcium. Taxonomy (GTDB): domain Bacteria; phylum Pseudomonadota; class Alphaproteobacteria; order Acetobacterales; family Acetobacteraceae; genus Gluconacetobacter; species Gluconacetobacter dulcium. Next base: position 109,758 of record NZ_JABEQN010000005.1, read on the forward strand.
GGCAATGCGTTTTTGTTGGCACCACGAACAAAGAGGAGTTTCTGACCGACGAGACAGGCGGACGCCGGTACTGGCCGGTCAAGGTCGGCCCGATCGATACGGACGCGCTGACGCATGACCGCGATCAGCTATTCGCCGAGGCCGTCCATGCCTTCCGCCAGGGCGAACACTGGTGGCCTGACGGTGATTTTGAGGTCCAAGTCATCAAGCCGGAACAGGATGCCCGGTTCGAGATGGATGAGTGGGAACCGATCATCAGGGATTATTTGGCAGGTAGGACGCGCGTCACGATCCCCGCCGTCGGTGCGCTTGCCTTGGGCTTCGAGAACAAGAAGCTAGGCACCACCGAACAGCGAAAAATCAAAAAGATACTGACCTGCATTGGGTGGACGCAAAAACGAAACGAAAAAGAACGCTGGTGGGAGCCAGTCCGATGACCCGTAGGGATGACAGCATGACAGCACATGACAGCATTTCTCTATATTGTCCCCATACGCACATGCCTGCGCGCACACAGGCGCACACACGGAACAACAGCATTATAGGAAAATGCTGTCATGTGGTGTCATGCTGTCATGCCGGGCCTCTGGATGACCTTGCCCGCGCGGTTCAACGCCTGATCCCCGACCGTCGCGACCCTGAGAAGTTCCATGCCGACAAGTCGGAGATCGTCGCCATGCTGCGCCGGATGGCGCGGGAGGCACGGCGATGACCGGCTTCTACAAGGGCACGTTCTGGAAACAGCTTCGATCCGCGTGCCTGCGCCGTGACCGCCTATGCACCACGCCGGGCTGTAACGAGCGCGCCGTGGTGGCCGACCACATCATCCCGCGATCCAAGGGCGGCACGGACACGCTCGGCAACCTGCGCGGGCTTTGCATCCGACACCACAATCAGCGCCGACAGGGCAACGAACCCCGCATGAAGGGCTGTTCGTCTGACGGCACACCCCACGACCCAACCCATTGGTGGAGAACCTGACATGACCGACATTGCAACCGTTGATGACCTGATGGCCGAACTGTCCGCGAACGGCGGCAACGCGGACGTTGTCCTTGCCACCCGCGCATTGGCCGACGCCACGGGCATCGCATCGGAATGGTGCGGGCAGGATTTGACGGCGCTGGACCCGATCCCAGGCACCGTTCATCGCGTCGTGCTGTCCATGGCGGCGGCGATCTACCACGCGATGGGCCGCGATCCGGCGATCGTGCAGGAGGATGTCGAGGGCGTGGGCGGCTCCCGCTTCGGAACCGCCACCTTTGCCGACCTCCTCCCCCTTCTCGCGCCCTGGTGCAAGCCATGCTTCGCCTGAAGAATCTCTCAGGGCTGGGGGCCAGCGACCGTTGGGGAGCCCCGAACAGAGTTAGTTTCAAGTTGAGGGTGAAGTAATGGGCCGTCGAGGACCCGGCGCGAAGCCGGTTCACGTTGAAAAGCCGCTCTCTGCATTGCCGTTGTTCGGTGAACAACCCGCCGTCATCAAAAAGAAAGCCACGACGAAGCGCCGTTTGAAGGGAGGGAAGCGGGCGCAGGTGGTCATTGACTGGATCGAAGACCTTCCGATTACCAGCGGCATGCATGCCGGGCGGAAATTCAAGCTGCGCCAGTGGCAGAAGGACATTATCCGCGCCCTCTACGCCACGGATGAGAAGGGAAGGCGCATCGTCCGCCAGGCGCTGATCAGCATGGGGCGCAAGAACGGCAAGTCCGCCCTCGCGGCCGCGCTCGCCCTGGTGCATCTGTGCGGCCCGGAGGCCGAGCCGCGCGGCCAGGTCTTTTCCGCCGCCGCCGACCGCAACCAGGCGGGGCTGATCTACCGCGAAATGAAGGCCATTATCGAGGCCGTGCCCGAACTGTCCCGCCGCGTCATCGTGCGGGACTTCTCCAAGACGCTGGAGGACGCCGAGACGGGCAGCACCTACGCCGCCCTGTCGTCGGATGCCCGCAAGGCACATGGCCTCTCGCCCAGCTTCTACATCGCCGACGAGCTTGCCCAGTGGCCCAACCGGGAGCTGCTGGACAACCTCGCGACCGGCACCGGAGCCCGTGCGGAGCCGCTGGGCATCGTCATCAGCACCCAGTCGGCCGACCCGCTGTCGGCCATGTCGGAGATGGTCAGCTACGGCGAGAAGGTCCGGGATGGGGTGATCGAGGACCCGACCTTCAGCCCGCATATCTTCACCGTGCCCATGGATGCCGACCCGTGGGACGAGAGCCTGTGGCACCTGGCGAACCCGGCCCTTGGCGACTTCCTGTCGGTCGAGCAGATGCGGACCACGGCCGCCCAGGCGCAGCGTATCCCGGCCCGCGAGTCCGTCTTCCGCAACCTGCATCTCAACCAGCCGGTGGAGGCGGACGAGCGGTTCATCCATCCGCGCGACTGGGACCCACTGGGCGAACCGTTCGACCCGGCCGAGCTGCGCGGCCGTCGCTGCATCGCTGGTCTGGACCTCGGCAGCGCCGCCGATCTGTGCGGGCTGGCGCTGTGGTTCCCGGATGATGACCGGCTGCTGGTGTGGGGCTTCATCCCGGACGGGCAGCTTTTCGTGAAGGAAAAGACCGACCTTGCGCCCTATACGCTGTGGTGCGGGCAGGGCTTCCTGATCCCGACGCCGGGCCGGGCCATTCACAAGTCATGGGTGGCCGAGAAACTGCGTGAGATCGCCCAGGATTACGACCTACAGGCCGTCGCCTTCGACCGCTGGGGCTTCAAGGACTTGGAGGTCATCCTTGACGCCGAGGGCATCGTGCTGCCCCTGACGCCGCACGGGCAGGGCTTCAAGGACATGGGGCCGAGCGTCGAGGAATTCGAGCGCCTGGTGCTGGACGGGCGGCTTCACCATGGCGGCAACCCGCTGCTGCGCTGGTGCCTGTCGAACGTCACTGTCACGACCGACCCGGCCGGCGCGCGGAAGCTGGACAAGGCCCGGTCACGCGGCCGGATTGATCCGCTGATCGCGGCCGTGATGGCTGTAGGGCAGGCCAGCCGACAGCCTGCGCCTGTGGTGCCGTTTTTCGAGGTGTTTTCGTTTTGATGGTTGACGCGAGTCTGTCACTTCGGCAGTGTCAGCCTCGGAGTTTGATCACTCCTTATGGCTGAAGCGGCAACCGCAACGTAAGCGGATATCCGCACGAAATTCTCTCCGGGGGCGAAAGGGCATGTCCAAGGGGCAACCCTAAAACCCTCTCGACCTGACTTCAGCCAGGTGATCAACCCCCGGAGGCGTGCGCTTTGATCAGCGGGCGTCTTCGGCAATCAAGCTGAAGGAGGCCGCCCTCATGGCGATGCGCTCATCGACCCGTCGTGACCTTTTCACCGCCGGCGCTGCAACGGCTCTTGCCGGAATTGCCGCCGCGAGCTTCGCCCAGCCGGAAACGCTGTCGGCCAAGCGGGTCGCGAAACGCGATACCCATTCCGACGCCCGGCTGATCGCGCTGTGCGACGCTTTTACGCGCACCCGTGCCGAAATAGAAAAGCCGCTTCCTGACCCGCTTCCGGAATATGGAACAGCCGAAGACTTGCGCCTTGAGGCGGAAATGGATGCGCTGGTGACGCGGGAGCATGAATTTCTTCTAGAAATTTCCCGAATTTCAGCCAATAGTGCGCCGGGATTACTGGCCAAGACGCGGGCAGTTCAGCAGTATTTGCCGACTTATGTCCGTGAATACGAAACAGATGACGAAAGCCCAGAAATGCGGATCGTCTTTAGTCTTCTGGATGATATCGCCGAGCATGCGTCGATCCTGCGCGATCTGACGGCCTGATTTTGTCCCACCTTTGTTCTTGTTTGCCCGCAAGGTTCGCGCGTATCTTCATCGGCAAGGTTCACGTGGACCTAAAAGGAGAGCAAATTGGATATCCGGGAATTTCCTGTTTCGGAACCGCGCTACACGACGAAAGAAGTGTGCGCGGCAACGGGCGTTAAATACGACACGTTCAAAACGTGGATTGTGCGCGACCTTATCTTGGGTGGAATTGAGAAGGACGCACGCGAAGAATGGAAGTCGCACGAGCTTCCTGTTGTTGAAGCTGAGGCCGACGCACGCGAAAACAAGGCGAAGGGCGTTGAGCGCCGGCTTTGCCTTAGCCAGGCCATGCAAGTCGCTATCATGGCCCATTTCGTTGATTTGGGCCTGCCGGCAAGTAAAGCCTCGCGCATCGCTCTTTCGTTTACGGTTCTAGGCGAAGGCGGAGCCGCATGGGGTGATGACCCGATAGTCATCAAGCGCCGTCCGGGTCGTCCGTATGATAAGGGCTACACCATGCTGGCCGCGTATGCCGACGAGGAATTCGGGCACGTTTTCAATATCCAGCACAATGATCAGAGCTTTTACGAGAAGCTGTTTTATCCGCCAGGGGTGAAGCCGGGGCTGCGGAGAGTAGCCGGCGTGATGCGTGTCGATGAACTGTTTTTTCGGCTCATCAACGCCCTTGAAGTCAAGGCGCACCGCGTTCCGGAGGGCGAATAATCATGACCCTTCGCGAAATGATGACCCGCCGGGCCGAGATCGGCACCGAACTGCGCGCCCTCAATGATGCCCACCCCGGCGACCTGCCGGCCGAGGCGCAGACCCGTTGGGATGCCCTGAACACGGAACTATCGGGCATCGAACAGCGCATCGCCCGCCAGCAGACCGTCGATGACCTGGAACGCCGTGCAGCCGGCACGCGGATCGGCGGCGGCGCCCCGGAACCCGAAACCCGCCAGATCGGCGGAGACGGTGCCCGCATCCCGGCTGATTTCGACGGCCTGTGCCTGATCGCCCAGAACGGCCAGCGGGTGCCGGTTCTGGAACAGCGCCACGCCATCGCGGACCTTTATCAGTCGGGCAACAGCGCGGCCGAGGAACTGGGTGTCGGCGGCTTCCTGCGCGCTCTGTATCGCGGGGCGCAGACCGACCTTGAACGCCGCGTGCTGTCGGAAAGCAGCATCGGTTCGGGCGGCGCGATGGTGCCATTGCCGGTTGCGGCCGGCATCCTGGACGAACTCCGGGCCAGCACCGTTGCCTTCCGCGCCGGGTGCCGCACGGTGCCGATGGCTTCGCAGTCCCTGACCTTCGGCCGGCTGACCAAGACGCCCGTGGGCGCATGGCGGGCGGAGAACGCCGCGATCGTCGAAGACGAATCGACCTTCGACCAGGTGACGATGAAGGCGAAGTCGTGGGCGTTGCGCTGCAAGATCAGCCGGGAACTGCTGGAAGACGGCCAGAACGTCGATAGCATTATCCGGTCCGCCTTCGCGGCTTCGGGCGCGCTGGCGCTGGATCAGGCCATCCTGTTCGGTGACGGCACGGCCAACCAGCCGCTTGGCATCTCCAACACGGCAGGCATCCAGACCACGGCGCTGAATGCCGCGCTGGGCAACTGGGACCCGATCCTTGACGGCGTGCTGGACCTTGAAAATGTCAACTCCGGCACCGTGTCCGCGATGGTCATGGCCCCGCGCACGAATCGCGCGATCCGGGGCTTCAAGGACGCCAACAACAACCCGCTGACGGCCCCGGCTGATGTCGGGACGATCCCCCGCCTGACGACAACCTCGGTGCCGGTCAACGAGACCGTGGGCGCTGGCGCCAACGGGTCTTCGATCCTGATGGGCGATTTCAGCCAAGTCTATGTCGGGATGCGGACCAGCCTGCAAATCTCGGTGCTGAATGAACTCTACGCCGAGAATGGCCAGATCGGCTTCGTGGCATGGATGCGGGCGGACGTGCTGGTGATCCGGCCGCAGACCCTCCTGCGTCTGTCGGGCATCACGCCGTGACCGGGGCGGCTGACGGCGTGGAAAGGCGTTCGTGTGGCGTGGAATTCCGCGCCGCCGGCCGCAAGCTGGAAGGCTACGCCGCTGTATTCGGGTCGCCGGCCCGGATCAGCGGCTATACCGAAAGCATCGCCTCGGGCGCGTTCCGCAGCACCCTTGCGGCGAACCCGGATATCCTCGCCCTGGTCGATCATGATCCGGGCCGACTTTTGGCCCGCACGGCCTCGGGCACGCTGCGCCTGGCCGAAGACAGGCGTGGGCTCCATTTCGAACTGGACCTGCCGCCGACCCAACTGGGCAACGATATCCTCGCCCTGGCCGAGCGCCGGGACCTTGGCGGCATGTCCTTCGGCTTTCGCGTCCAGGACGAGGCGTGGCCGGCGACAGACCGGCGTGAGCTGCGCGCCGTCAACCTGATCGAGATCAGCGTGGTGCAGGCGTTTCCCGCCTATGCGGACACGTCTGTCAGCGCACGAAGCCGTCTGAGCAAGGGCATGACAGCGGCCCAGCGGCGCAGATATCTGGCTGCGCTCCAGACTATCACCATGCCGATTGATCGCCGCCTCAAATTCATGGAGGCGATCCGTGAAGGCATTTGATTTCCTCTCGCGGTTTCTGACGGGCGACACCAGGGCGGAGCGGCGCGATGCCGCTCCGGTCGAACCGATCCTGCCCTTCTTCACAGATATGCATGTCGGGACGCACCAGGCCGAAAACCTGTCAACCGTCCTGGCATGCGTGAACGCGATTTCCGGCAGCATCGCGGCGCTTGATACCTACGTCTATCGCCGCGACCCTGCCGGCCGGACCGAAGCCCCCAGCCACCCGGCTGCGCGGCTTCTGCGCCGTCCGAATGACCGCCAGACCGGGCCGGACTGGATGGAATGGACACTGGCGTCCGTGCTGCTGCATGGCAACGCGGTGTCGGTCATCGAATGGGACGGTGCCGGCCGTCCTGCGTCCTTGACGCCGATCCCGTGGCCATGTGTCGGCATCACCCGCCTGCCATCCGGGCGGCTGCGCTATGACGTCATGACGTGGGACGGCAAGCCCCGCAGCTACTTCCCGGAAGATATCTTCCACCTTCGCGACCGCTCAGACGATGGCGTGATCGGCCGCAGCCGGATCAGCCGGGCGCGGGAAGTGTTGGCCGGCGCGCGGGCGTTGCAGGATTACAGCTTGTCGATGTGGCGGAACCAGGCGGTGCCGTCCGGTGTCATCACGTTGCTGGATAGCAAGAGTCGGCCCGATCCCGCCACCATGGCGGCGGTGAAGGCCGAGTTCAAATCCAGAATGAGTGGCCCGCGGAACGCCCGCGAGGTCATGTTCCTCGGCGGCGGCATGCAGTGGCAAGGCATGAGCCTGAGCCCGGAAGATGCCGAGGCGCTGGATAGCCGCAAATATTCGGTGGCGGAACTGTGCCGCATCTATGGCGTGCCGCCGCCGATCGTCCAGGACTACAGCAACAATACATTCACCAACGCCGCCCAGGCATCGCTTTGGTTTGCCCAGAATACGCTGATGCCATGGGTGCGGAAGATCGAGGCGGAATTCGCCCGGTCGATTTTCGGACAGGGAAGCCCGTTCGAACTGGTGATCGACATGTCCAGCCTGATGCGTGGCGACTACGCCAGCCGGTGGCAGTCCTACGGCATCGCTGTCCAGAACAGCATCCTGACCGTGGACGAAATCCGCGAACAGGAAGGCTACAACCCGAGGAAGGAAGGCGCGGATGCCACGGTTTGATGCCCTGCCGCCCATGCTGGCCCCGCTGGGGCTAGGTCGTTCGGCGGCGGCTCAGTTCATTGGCGTGGGTGAAGCTACGTTCGATCGCATGGTGCAGGAAGGTCTGATGCCCAAGGGCAAGAGGGTCTTCCGGCGCGTCATTTGGGATCGGCGAGACTTGGCCGACGCCATGGCGGCGCTTGACCGCAAGCCGGGGCAAACCGCCGCGCGCGCGGCCGGCACCGGCATCAACCCGTGGGATGAACTGCTGAAATGATCGAGGTCCGCCGTCGCTATCGCTATGTCGTCGAGGACACGGATCGGCATGGAAACGTGCGCCTTTATCTGCGCCGGCCGGGCCAATCGAAGATTCGGCTTCGGTGCATGCCGGGAACGGAAGAATTTGACGACGAGTATCGTCGGGCGATGAACGGCGAAATCCTGCCCCGTGAGCCGGTGCGGCCAGTCATTGTCGATGGGAGCCTTCGGGCCTTGTGCGTGAGTTATCACCGCTCTCCGGAAGCCGCGCGACTGGAGGCCCGGACACGCCATGTCAGGCGCTTGATCCTGGACGGCCTGTGCGAACGCTGTGGTGACTGGCCTGCCGACCAGATGGAACCGAAGCATATCCGCAAATTGCGCGACCAGAAGCCCGACAAGCCCGAGGCAGGCAACGCAATCGTCAAGGCGCTCCGGGCCGTCTTCAAGCATGGGGTTCTGGCCGGCCTGGTGCAGGGCAATCCGGCCCGAGAGGTCGAGTATATCCGTTCTCGCGGCGATGGCTTCCACTCATGGACGCCGGCCGAGGTCGAGCAATACGAGGCGACTCATCCTGTTGGCAGCAAGGCGCGTCTCGCGTTTGCCGTGGCGCTCTATACCGGCCAGCGTCGGAGCGATGTCGTGCGGCTGGGGCCACGCCACTTGCATGACGGCCTGTTGACCTTCACCCAGGTGAAGAACGGGCGCAGCAAGCCCGTCACGCTGACCCTGCCCATGGTGCCGGAACTGGCGCGGATCATCGCTGCGACGCCTGGCGCGAGCAGCGGGCAGGCATTCCTTCTGTCGGAGCGTGGCACGCCCTACACGGCGGAGAGCTTCGGCAACAAATTCCGTGAATGGTGCAATGAAGCCGGACTGCCTCATTGCGCGTCGCATGGCCTGCGCAAGGCAGCGGCCAAGCGCCTGGCTGAACTTGGCTGCACCTACCACGAAATCGCGGCCGTGACCGGTCATCGCTCGCTCAAGGAAGTGCAGCGATACACCCTCGGCGCGGATCAGAAGCGGCTGGCGCAAAGCGCGTTGGCCCGGCTTCAGGCAGCGGATCGCAAGGGCGAAATGTCCCACTTAGGCGAGAACGCCGTGCAGTGGGGCAAAAACAGCCCGCAACCTATTGAAATTGAAGGGCAAAGAAAATGCGTGGTGCCCAAGGGCGGAATCGAACCACCGACACTGCGATTTTCAGTCGCATGCTCTACCAACTGAGCTACTTGGGCACCGGGCCGTGACCGGCGCGGGCGGTGCGATCGGGATCGTGCCGCCGTGGGGGTGTGATCTATCCCACCTCTTCGTCGGGATCAACCCGTCTCGGATCGTTTTCGTCGAAGTTTTGTTCGCCGCCGCTCTGGTCGGGCACGCGGTAGCTTTCCGTGAACCACCGACCCAGGTCGATGTCGCTGCATCGCTTTGAGCAGAAAGGGCGAAACGCCGTCTCGCCCGGCCGGCCGCAGATCGGGCAGGGGGGCAGGCGTGCGGGGGTGGAAGCCAGTATGTCGGGATCAGGCATGGTCGAGCGTCCAGCTCAGAGGGGACAGGGACGGGTCCAGCCGCCAGACGGGTTGGTGCCCGGACAGTTGGGCCGCATCGGCGACGGCGCCGGGATCGTGCTCCAGCGCGCGGGCCAGATCGGCGCCCACGCGCAGGCCCGGTGCCCGGCCCGGCTGGCCGGTGACCTGGCGCGACCAGTCATCGAGCATCCGCAGCATCCGGCCCGGTGCGTCGGCAAGCAACGCATGCAGCGGCGGGCGGATGCGCGGGCGCATGATTTCGGCCAGGCCAAGGGCGCTGAAGCCGAGGAAACGCGGGCGCAGCGGGTCCCGTGCCAGAGCGGCCTCGATCGTCTTATGCAGGGCCGGGCGCTTGCGGATGGCCAGTCCCGCGACGTCGATCACGATCGCGCCGGAGAGGTTGCGCAGGCGGATCTGGTGCAGCAGGGCCGGCAGGGCATCGCGATTGGCGGCGAACTGCGCCGTCTGCTTGGTGCGCCGGTCGCTGCTGGCGGTGCCGCCATCCATGTCGATGGCGACCAGCGCCGGCGTGGGGGTGATGGTGGCCCGCATGCCCCCCGGCAGCACGACTGAGGGTTCGGCCAGCGCGGCGCAGGCGGCCTCGGTCTCGGCGTCGAAAGCATGGCGTTCGCGCTGCACCCTGGGGCGCAGCCCGGCGGGCAGGCGGGCGGCGAGGGCAGCATCGTCGATGACGATCGGCGCGTCGGGCCACGCGGTGGCCAGAGCGTCCAGCGGCGTCGGGCCGCGTGCCAGCAGGGCGGGCGGGCCGGCGAGGCTCTGCCCCTCTGGCAGGGAAAGGCCGGTGGCGGACAGGCGCGCGCCTTTCCCGTCCTGCGGGGCGCGTACGATCCGTACCAGCACCGGGTCGCCCTCGGCCAGCGGGCCAGGGGCTGCCGAGTCGGGCAGGAAGCCGGACGTGCCGTCGGCAAGGTCGATGAAGGTGCCGCCCATGGCCGCCAGCCGTGCGCCGGCGCGGCCGCGATGCAGGTCGCCCACGCCGTCCGGCCAGCCCGGTCGCCACAGGGCATAGTCGCACAGGCCGGCGTCGTCGGTGACCGCAATGCGGATCTCGCCCGGCGCGCTGGCGGCGAGGATCCGCGCCGTCACGGCAGCCAGGCTCCCTTCTGGCCGCGCAGCAACTGCGCGACCTCGAACAGAGGCAGGCCGATCACGGCGGAGGGCGAGCCCGATACGAAGCGGATATGCGACGCCGCATGGCCTTGCAGGGCATAGCCCCCGGCCTTGCCCTGCCAGTCGCCGGCATCGAGTAGCGCCTCGATCTGCTGGTCCGTCAGCCGGGCGAAGGTGACGGTGCTGACGACCGTGCGTTCGCTGGGCCGCCCTTCGGCCCACGCGGCGGTCGGGCGCAGGGCGATGGCGGTCAGCACGCTGTGGCGCCGGCCGGACAGCAGGGAGAGGCAGCGTCGCGCGGTGTCGCGGTCCTCGGCCTTGGGCAGGATGCGCCGGCCCAGCGCGACCACCGTATCGGCACCCAGCACCAGGGCGGGTTCGTCGAGCATCGCCGCGACATGCGCCGCCTTTTCCCGCGCCAGACGTTCGGCGTAGGGGCGGGGCAATTCGCCGGCGAGGGGCTGTTCGTCGAGGTCGGCGGCGACGATCCGCCGGGGCACCAGTCCGATCTGCGCCAGCAGGTCGCGCCGGCGAGGCGAAGCGGAAGCCAGGATCAGCCCTGGTCCCGTGGCACTGTCGGACACAGGATGGTGCCTTACTTGAAGCGGAACGTGATGCGACCCTTGGAGAGATCGTACGGGGTCATTTCGACGTTCACCCGGTCGCCGGCCAGCACGCGGATGCGGTTCTTGCGCATCTTGCCGCTGGTGTGGGCCAGGATCATGTGCTCGTTATCGAGCTTCACGCGGAACATGGCATTGGGCAGCAGTTCGGTGACCGTACCGCTGAATTCGATCATGTCTTCTTTCGACATTGTATCCTTCGATCGTGCTGGTTGGCCGGCATCGGGCCGGAAGTCGGGAAGCAGGCATGGACGCTGGGCCGCCCTATTGGGGCGGCCCAGCGTCCGGGCGGATGAAATGCAGGCGGATATGTGCGGTCTGTCGGGGCTGCGGTCAAGCTTTGTCCGTGCCGGGGCGTAGCGCGTCCAGCCGGGTCGACACGCTCAACGCATGGGCATCCAGCCCTTCGGCCCGCGCCAGGGCCACCGCCGCCGGGCCGATCCGCCGCAGCGCATCCGGCCCCGCACCGATGAACGTGGTGCGCTTGAGGAAGTCGAACACCGACAGGCCGGAGGCGAAACGCGCCGTCCGGCTGGTCGGCAGCACATGGTTGGGGCCGCCCACGTAATCGCCGATCGCCTCGGCGCACTGATAGCCCAGGAACACCGCGCCGGCATGGCGGACGCGCGCGAACAGTGCCTCGGGCTCGGCCAGCAGCAGTTCCAGATGCTCGGGCGCGATCTCGTTGATCAGCGCCGCCGCCTCGTCCAGATCGCGCACAAGGATGATGGCGCCATGCGTCGCCCAGCTTGCCCCGGCGATGGCGGCGCGCGGCAGGGTGCGCAGTTCGGCCTCGACCGCCGCCGCCACGCGGTCGGCCAGCGCGGCGTCGGTGGTGATCAGGATCGACTGGGCCAGCGCGTCATGCTCGGCCTGCGCCAGCAGGTCCAGCGCCACGATGCGTGCATCGGCACCCGCATCGGCCACCACCACCACCTCGGACGGGCCGGCGATGCTGTCGATGCCCACCCGGCCGAAGACCTGGCGCTTGGCCTCGGCCACATAGGCATTGCCGGGGCCGACCACGCGATCCACCGGCCGGATGGTGGCGGTGCCGTAGGCCAGCGCCGCCACGGCCTGCGCCCCGCCGACGCGATAGATTTCGCTGACGCCGGCCCGGCGGGCGGCGGCCAGCACCAGCGGGTTGAGCACGCCGTCGGGCGTCGGCACGCACATGGCCAGCCGCTCGACGCCTGCCACCCGCGCCGGCACCGCATTCATCAGTACCGAGGACGGATAGGCCGCCGTGCCGCCGGGCACATACAGCCCCACCGCGTCCAGCGGCGTCCAGCGCATGCCCAGTTCCACGCCCTCGGCGTCGGTATAGCGCAGGTCGGCGGGCAACTGGGCGCGATGGAAGGATTCGATCCGTGTCGCGGCCACGTCCAGCGCATCCAGCAGGGCGGGCGGGACCTGGGCGCAGGCCGCCGCGACCTCGGCTTCGGTCACCCGCAGCCGGTCGGGCGTGATCGCCATGCGGTCGAACCGCTCGGTATAGGCGCACAGGGCCGTATCGCCTTCGGCCCGCACCCTGGCCAGGATCTCCGTCACAGGGGCGTCGACGCGGGCGGTGTCGCCCTCGCGGTCGGCCAGCAGGCGGGTGAAGGCGGCGCGGAAATCGGGCTGTGTGCTGTCGAGGCGTTTCATGCGGGCTGGGTCTCGGCGGTGGTGGGCGTGGCCAGCGCCTGGCGGAAGCGCGCGATCAGCGCGCCGATCCGTTCCGGCTGGGTCTTCAGCGCCGTGCGGTTGACGATCAGCCGGCTGGTGACGGTGGCGATCGTCTCGGTTTCCTCCAGCCCGTTGGCGCGCAGGGTGGACCCGGTATCGACCAGATCGACGATCAGGTGCGACAGGTCCAGCACCGGGGCCAGTTCCATCGCGCCATGCAGATGCACGATATCGGCATTGATGCCGCGCGCCGCGAAATGGCGGCGGGTGATGGCCGGATATTTGGTGGCCACCCGCACCCGCGACCAGCGGGCGGGGTTGTCGCCCTCGCCCTGGCCCTTGGGGCGGGCGACGGAAACGCGGCAGGCGCCGATGCGCAGGTCCAGCGGCGCATAGATTTCGGGATAGTCGAATTCCATCAGCACGTCGGCGCCGCAGATGCCCAGTTGCGCCCCGCCGAAGGCCACGAAGGTCGCGACATCGAACGAGCGCACGCGCACCACGTCCAGCGTCGGGTCGTCGGTCGGGAAGCGCAGGCGGCGGCTGCCTTCGTCCAGGCAATCCGGGGCGGGCAGGATGCCGGCACCGGCCAGCAGCGGGGCGGCGGCCTTCAGGATGCGGCCCTTGGGCAGGGCGAGGACCAGCTTCGTGTCCGGAAGCGTCGTGTCCTGGGTTGGGGCGGTCATGCGAACTCCGGCTACAAGCGCGCCCCCGTGCGGTGGCGGCAGGTCCGCCAGGGCCGCGTCCAGGCGCCAGGTGCGGTGCGGCTTATCACATTCCCTCCCCCGACAGGAAGGGCCGCGCGGCCACGGCTGGCGGAATACGGCGCTTGCCGCCCTGCCAACGGGCCGCTTACAGAGGAATGACGGGGGGCGCGCCACGCCCTGGCTTGCGGATCTGACGACGACGGACGGCTCCATGGTGTTTCACGCGACCCTTCAGGGCGAACGCTATCGGTTCGACGATCTGCGCACCCTGCTTGCCAGGGCCTCGCCGCTGCGATCGGGCGACGAACTGATCGGCGTGGCCGCCGCCGATCCTGTCGAGCGGGTGGCGGCGCGGGAGGCCCTGGCCAATGTGCCGCTGCGGCATTTTCTGAACGAGGCCGTCATTCCCTTCGAACAGTGCGACGTCACGCGGCTGGTCGTCGAACGGCACGATGCGGCGGCCTTCGCGCCCGTCGCGCATATGACGGTCGGGCAGTGGCGCGACTGGCTGCTGGGCTACGAGGCCGACACGGCCGCCCTGGGGGCGCTCGCGCGCGGCCTGACGCCGGAAATGGTGTCGGCGGTCAGCAAGCTGATGCGCAACCAGGACCTGATCGCGGTGGCCCGCAAGGTGCGCGTCGTGACCGCCTTTCGCAACACGCAGGGGCTGACGGGGCGGTTGGGGTCGCGGCTGCAACCCAATCACCCGACCGACGATGCGCGCGGCATCGCGGCCGCGCTGCTGGACGGGCTGTTGCTGGGGGCGGGCGACGCGGTGCTGGGCATCAACCCGGCCACCGACTCGATCGAGACCGGGATGATGCTCGTGCGGATGCTCGACGACGTGCGCCTGCGCTACGACATCCCGACGCAGAGCTGCGTCCTGACCCACATCACCAACAGCCTGGCGATGATCGAGCGCGGGGCGCCGGTCGATCTGGTCTTCCAGTCCATTGCCGGCACCCAGCGCGCCAACGAGGGTTTCGGCGTCTCGCTGGCCCTGCTGGACGAGGCCCATCACGCGGCACGCAGCCTGCGGCGCGGCAGCGTGGGCGAGAACGTGATGTATTTCGAGACCGGCCAGGGGGCGGCGATTTCCGCCGATGCGCATTTCGGGGTGGACCAGCAGACGCTGGAAGTGCGCGCCTATGCCGTGGCGCGGGAATACGCGCCGCTGCTGGTCAACACCGTCGTGGGCTTCATCGGCCCCGAATATCTTTATGACGGCAAGCAGATCATTCGCGCTGGCCTGGAAGATCATTTCTGCGGCAAACTGATGGGCCTGCCGATGGGCTGCGATGTCTGCTACACCAACCATGCGGAAGCCGACCAGGACGACAGCGACGACCTGATGATGCTGCTGGCGGCGGCCGGGGTGAATTTCCTGATTGCCGTGCCGGGAGGCGATGACGTGATGCTGAATTACCAGAGCCTCTCCTACCACGATATCCTGACCCTGCGTTCCATCTATGGCGTCGCGCCCGCGCCGGAATTCGAACATTGGCTGGACCGGATGGCCCTGCTGGACGGCGCGCGCCGCCTGAGCGCCAATCCGCCACGCGCGCTCCCCGGCTTCCTGAATGACGCGCGCGAATGACCCACGCGATGACTGGCCCGCTTGATTGGCCCGCATGAGTGGCTCGCATGATTGAGGGACGCGGGACAGGTCTCACCGCCGACCCATGGGCCACGCTGCGTGGCCTGACGCATGCCCGCATCGGCCTCGGCCGGACGGGCGACGCCCTGGCGGGCAGGGAGGTGCGCGCGTTGCAGGCGGCGCATGCGGCCGCCCGCCGCGCGGTTCATGCCACGCTCGACCCCGCGCGGCTTGCGCTGGGCGAACCGTTTATCGAGGTGAAAAGCCGCGCGCCCGATCGTGGCGTCTTCGTGCGCCGCCCGGATCTGGGGCGCCGCCTGCGCGCGCAGGATGCGACGCGCCTGCCGCATGCGCCCTGCGACGTTGTGTTCGTCATCGCCGACGGGCTTTCGGCGCTGGCGGCGGCGCGGCAGGCGCCCGGCGTGCTGGAGGCCGTGCGGGTGGCGTTGCCGGAATGGACCATCGGCCCCGTCATCGTCGCCCACAATGCGCGGGTCGCCCTGGGTGACGAGATCGGCGCCCTGATCGGCGCACGCTGCGTCGTCATGATGATCGGCGAGCGGCCGGGCCTGAGTGCCGCGGACAGCCTCAGCCTCTACCTGACCTGGGGCCCGCGGATCGGCCGCATGGATTCCGAACGCAACTGCCTCTCCAACATCCATGCCCATGGCGGCATGAATCATGACGAAGCCGCCTTTCGCCTCGCCGGACTGCTGCGCGGCGCGCGGGCGCTGGGGCGCAGCGGCGTTGCCCTCAAGGATGACAGCATGTCGGCACGCCTGCCGCCCGCCACGCCATGACGACCGAGGGCGATGCGCTGCCCCGGCATCTGGGCGTGATCCATCTCTGGTCCATCGCCGTCGGACTGGTCATTTCGGGCGAATATTTCGGCTGGAGCTATGGCTGGGCCAGTGCCGGCACGCTCGGCTTTCTGGTTGCGACCCTCGCCGTCGCGCTGATGTATCTGTCGCTGATCTTCTCCTACACCGAACTGACGACCGCCATGCCGCGCGCGGGCGGCCCGTTCGTCTATGTCACCGCCGCGTTCGGGCGGCGGGCGGGGCTGGTCGCGGGCATCGCCTCGGTCATGGAATTCGTCTTCGCCCCGCCCGCCATCGCGCTGGCCATCGGGGCTTATCTGCATGTGCAATATCCTTCTCTGTCGCCGACCCTGGCGGCGGCGGGGGCGTTCTGCGCCTTCATGGCGCTGAATGTCGCCGGGGTGCATCTGGCCGCGCGGTTCGAACTGTTCGTGACGGTGGCGGCGATTATCGAGCTTCTGGTCTTCATGGGCATCGTCTGGCCCGGATTTTCGATGGCGCGCTTCAGCGATGGCGGCTGGGCGGGCAGCGGACACCTGTCATTCGCGGCGCTTGGCGGCATCGCGCAGTCGGTGCCGTTCGCCATCTGGTTCTTCCTCGCGATCGAGGGCGTGGCGCTGACGGCCGAGGAGGCACGCGACCCGCACCGGACCCTGCCGCTGGCCTATGTCGCCGCGATCTTCACGCTGGTTGCCCTGGCGCTGGGCGTCATGGTGCTGGCCGGCGGCGTGGGCGACTGGCGCGCGCTGGCCGACCGCAACGACCCGCTGCCGGAAGCGATGCGGATCGTCGTCGGGCCGCACAGCGGCTATGTCCACATGCTGGTCTGGCTGGGCCTGTTCGGGCTCATCGCATCGCTGCATGGTATCATCATGGGCTATTCGCGACAGATCTATGCCCTGGCGCGTGATGGCGGGCTGCCGCGCCTGCTCGCCCGACGGCACGCGCGGCTCGGCACGCCGTGGGTCGCCACCCTGGCGGGCGGTGCGGTCGGCATTGCCGCCATTCTCTGCGACGATTTCGCCAGCTTCGGCGGACAGTCCCTGACGGCGTCACTCGTCACATTGTCCGTATTCGGCGCGCTGATCGTCTATGTGCTGACCATGGCCAGCCTGTTCCGGCTGCGCCGACGCGACGGCAGCGCGCATCTGGCCTGGACGGTGCCGGGGTTTCCCTACGTGCCCGCGTTCGCCTTGCTGGCGGCTTCCGGCGCCCTGGTGCTGATGGGGGTGTTTCATCCGCTGGCATTGGGAATCGCCGTGGCGTTCGTGGGCAGCGCCATCGCGCTGCCGGGCAGGAGCGACGGCGCCCCGTCGCAGGAAGGCCCGTCGCAGGAAGGAACGGGAAAATCCTGATTCCTTCAGGCGTTTCGTCTCGGGACGTGCGATGCCGCCCGCGCGACGGTTTTTGGCTTCAGAACGTGATCCCCATGCGCATGCCCACGATATTGCCGCCGGTGGCTCCCGGATAGGGGCCGGACTTATTGTTCACATGGGCATGGGTATAATTGAGCATCATCCGCATGTAATTCACGAGGTACCAGTTGATGCCGGCCGTTACGGATGACGAGCGACTGCCGCCCGGTACGGACCAGGCATCCAGCCAGTCTCCGCGGAGCGCGACCTCCCAGGCACCCCAGCCGCCATCCGTGACCGGATCGAGAACGCGCGGTGCCGCCCATTGGCCGGTATGGGCGAAATAATTGGGGGTTTCACCGGTCAGGAACAGCCCTGCCTGCACACTCGCGGCCTGGACGGTGCCTGTATGATCGCCGAATGACACGTCCCCGAAGCTGCGACGAAACTGCATATGGCGTACCCCGTATTCGCCCAGAATCCACGACGTTTTCCAGATGCCGAACAGTTCCAGGCCGCCGGCTGCGGAGTTTGCCAGGGGGATCGTATTGATCCGCGCGGAAAAGGCGTCGTCGGTGCGGGCCAGTATCCGGATCCGCTGCGAAAATTTCGCGCCGGGTTTGACGTCTTCGTAAAAACCCCACGCACCGAGATGGATCAGGCCGTCCTTGTTCCGCCACGGAATCCAGTGGGTCCGCAGTTCATAGGTCAGATCGTCCCGCAGGTTCTGGTCGGCATTCGCGGAATTGACGTCGTCGCCGGTAATCTGTGCCGCAACATGCCAGGATTTGCCGAATATCTTGAACGCCCCGCCCAGCCCGTACCAGCCTTTGACCGGCAGGATGGCATTCGCGACGATATCCCGATCCAGGAACACGGATTCCGCCGAGCCCGTCGACCCGTCAAACCCGCGTTCGTTGAATTTGTTGCCCAGGGTATATTCGACCAGATGTCCGGCCATCCGGTCGCTCCATGTGGCGTAGGCGCTGACGACGGTCACGTCATTGTCGGAATAATCGCCTTCGAACACCCATGAAAGCTGCTTGGCCCGTCCTTCGACGCCCAGGCGGACGGCACGCAGGATCGTGCGTGACACATTCTGATCCTGGTAGCGCGATCCGAAGGCCCCACCATAATCAGCCAGAATCCGGCCGCGCATCTTGAAGGAATACTGGTCGTCCGGCGTCGTGATTTCAGGCAGGCCCTTGCCCCATTTCAGTATGAGGCCACCGACCTTCGTCGTCCGGCCCGAATACGGAATCGAGGATTCCACGCCCAGTACCGGCGACGATCCCGACGGCATGGCCGACACGGCCCCCAGACTGCCCGGAGGGGCGGCTTGCAGCGGATAGACCATATGGATCGACGTGCCATCGTTTCCGATGCGCGGCTGGACCCATCCGTCAGGTGTCGCGGCGGCCGTCATGACCGCCGGCGGTGCCGTCCGCCCCTGTTGGGCACCGGTCGGTACGGTCCGTGGCCCCGGCCGTGATGCGGCATCGACCAGCCGCGCAGGGGCCGCCGGCGATCCCGCCGTGGTTCCGGGACGGTACGAGGCAGGGTGGCTTACGGCGTGTCTCCCCGGTTCTTCCCCATGCCGTGTCCGGGTTTCGACCGCCGCCAGCCTGGCTTGCAGATCATGGATCTGCCTGGCTTGTGCCCGTACCAGATTGGCAAGCGCCACCACATCCACGCCGGAAGGCGATGTCGCGTCAGCGGCATGCGCGCCGCGCGCATGCAGGGCATTTTCTCCGGTCAGTACCAGCATCACGCCTGTCACGGCCAGAAAAGGCCGGTACACCGATCGCCGGCAACGGAGGCAAGGGGCGTGCGCGTTCAGCGGCCCGGTCGGATCATTCATGATGACGCGACCGTGTCAGCGCGCGTACGGCCGGGAGACCAGGGCCGCGACCAGCCCGCAGATCGCCGCCAGGGACAACCACGCTCCCGGCATGGCCCGGTCGCCGGTCGTATGGATCAGCCAGGTGCAGATCGTGGGCGTAAAGCCGCCGATGCAGGTCGCCAGGCTGTATGCCAGGGAAAAGCCGGTCGTCCGGATACGCGGCGGCACGATTTCGGTCAGGTAGACGACCGCGGCCCCGTTATAGGCACTGTAGATGACCGCCAGCCAGATTTCGGCCGCCAGCAGATGTTCGAAGCTCGGGGCGGCCACCAGCCAGTGCATCACGGGCCATGCCGTCAGCAAGGCCAGCACCGTGGATGCGATCAGCAACCGGCGCCGCCCGATACGATCGGACAAGGCGCCGAAAGCCGGCAGAAGAATGAAATTGGCAAGCCCGACGCACAGCGTGACGAGCAGGCTGGCCCGTGTCGACAGATGCAGGACGCGGCTGCCGAAGGCCGGCGTATAGGCCGTGATGACGTAGAAAGATGTCGTCGTCATCAGGACCATCAGGATTCCCGTCCCGATGATGCGCCATTCGACGAGAATGGTCCGGAGGACTTCGGCCATGCGCGGCGGGGTGCGGGTGTGCTTGAAGGTTTCCGTTTCCTGAAGGTTGCGCCGCAGGAAAAACAGGACGGGAACGATCAGGCACCCGATCAGAAGCGGGATGCGCCATCCCCAGGCCGTCATATGATCGGGGCTCAGGACGGTTGTCAGCGCGACGCCGATCGCGGCCGCCGCCGCAACGGCGACCTGCTGCGACGCCGACTGGAACGACACGACGAACCCTCGGGTCTTCGGCGTGGCGATTTCCGCCAGATACACCGAGGTCGATCCCAGTTCGACGCCAGCCGAGAACCCCTGCAACAGACGCCCGCACAGCACCAGGAGCGGAGCGAGCAGGCCGATCTGGACGTAGGCCGGGGTCAGGGCCAGCGTCAGCGTGCCGATCGACATCAGTGCCAGCGTCAGGATCAGCCCCTTCCGCCGGCCGATGCGATCGACATAGGCCCCCAGAATCACGGCCCCCAGCGGCCGCATGAGAAAACCCGCGCCGAAGGTCGCGAACGACATCATCAGTTCGGCATACGCATCCCCGGACGGAAAGAACGCACGGCCGATCGCGGCGGCGTAATAGCCGAACACCATGAAGTCGTACATTTCCAGCATGTTGCCGCTGGCAACCTGCGCGGCCGCCCGGATCCTGCCTCGTGCTGTCATCACAGGAGCCCCTGCCGTCCCTTCAGCGGATTCAGTCTTCGTATTCTGAAGGGTTTCGGCGACATGGGTCATGGAGCGGATTCTTCTTCGTTCTTGAATTATGCCAATTGTGCATAGCAAGGATGCGCATTCAAAAAACAAACATGTGTTCGCGCAATTTTGTAATAAAATTACAATGGGTTTACGCCCTGAGAATGATACGCCTCAGTTTATGCACTTTTGAATAATAAATGGGATAATTTCGTATTCTGTTCCCGTGGCTTGAAAGGGCGCCGGTTTCCGACGCTCCCTCGTCCATCCCGCTACGGAACTGACACCGGATCCGGTGCCGGTGCCTTTGGTCTTGCGGGTGCGCCATTCGGATGCCCCCCCTGGCCCCGCCCTTTCCGATCGTTCCGACGACACAGCCCGGCGGAACGATCGGAAAGGGCGGGGCCACACAGGGTCTTCGGTGGGCGGCGGTCAGGACGGCGGCCTCGCCGGATCAAAGCGGACCATCGGTCATGGCACGCTTCGCCGGCACCGCGTCATGGGGAAGGTCAGGAGGCCGCTATTCCCGCACCCGCTCGATATGCGCCCCGCACTGCGCCAGCTTGCGCTCCACGGCTTCGTAGCCGCGATCCAGATGATAGACCCGGCTCAGGATCGTCTCGCCATGCGCCGCCAGTCCGGCGAGGATCAGCGAGAACGAGGCCCGCAGGTCGGTCGCCATGACGGGCGCGCCCGACAGCGAATGCACGCCACGGATGATGGCGGACGAGCCATGGACGTTGATGCGCGCGCCCATGCGGTTGAGTTCCGGCACATGCATGAAGCGGTTTTCGAAGATGGTCTCCGTCACCATCGAGGCCCCCTCGGCAACCGACAGCAGCGCCATGAACTGGGCCTGCATGTCGGTCGGGAAACCGGGATAGGGTTCGGTCATGATATCCACGCCGCGCAGCGCCCCGGTGCGGCGCACGCGCAGGGCGTCGTCTTCCTGGAACACCTCCACGCCCGCTTCCTCCAGCGTGCGGACGACCGCGCCCAGATGGTCGGCCCGGCCGCCGATCAGGCGCAGGTCGCCGCCGGTGATGGCGGCGGCGCAGGCATAGGTGCCGCATTCGATGCGGTCGGGCATCACGCTATGGGTGGTGCCGTGCAGGGCTTCCACGCCCTCGATCGTCAGCGTGCCGGAGTCCGAGCCGGTGATGCGCGCGCCCATGCTGTTGAGGCAGGTGATGAGGTCGGCGATTTCCGGCTCGCGCGCCGCGTTGATGATCTCGGTGCGCCCGCGCGCCAGGCAGGAGGCCATCAGCAGGTTTTCGGTGGCGCCGACCGAGGCGAACGGCAGCACGATGCGATCGCCCACCAGTCCGCGCGGGGCGCGGGCGTTGATATAGCCGCCTTCCAGCGCGATCTCGGCGCCCAGCGCCTCCAGCCCCTTCAGGTGCATGTCCACCGGGCGGGTGCCGATGGCGCAGCCGCCGGGCAGCGACACGCGGGCCTCGCCGCAGCGGGCCAGCAGCGGCCCGAGTACCAGGATCGAGGCGCGCATCTGCGACACGATGTCGTAGGGGGCCACCGTGTTGGTGATGCCGCCGCCGACGGCCAGCGTGCCGCCGTCGCCTTCGATATCCTCGACCGTCACGCCGTGCTGTTCCAGCAGGCGGCGCATGGTCGTGATGTCGGCGATGCGCGGCACGTTGCGCAGCACCAGCCGCTCCGAGGTCAGCAGGCCGGCGACCAGCAGCTTCAGCGCCGCGTTCTTGGCGCCGCCGATGACGATGTCGCCGCGCAGCCGGTGGCCGCCGTGAATGATGAAACGGTCCATGGCGGGTGTCCTACATCCGGGGGGTGGCGACGCCGCGCTGGCCCATATATTTGCCCGCGCGATCGGCATAGCTGACCTCGCAGGGCGAAGCGCCCTGGAAGAACAGGAACTGGCAGATGCCTTCATTGGCGTAGATGCGCGCCGGCAGCGGGGTGGTATTGCTGATCTCGATCGTCACCTGGCCCTCCCATTCGGGCTCCAGCGGCGTAACGTTGACGATGATGCCGCAGCGCGCATAGGTCGATTTGCCCAGGCAGACCACCAGCGTATCGCGCGGAATGCGGAAATATTCCACCGTGTGCGCCAGCGCGAAGCTGTTGGGCGGGATGATGCAGGTCGGCCCCGTGCGGGTGACGAAGCTGTTGGACGCGAAATCCTTGGGGTCGACCAGGGCGTTGTCGACATCGGTGAAGATCTTGAATTCCTCGGCCACCCGCGCGTCGTAGCCATAGGACGACAGGCCGTAGGAGATCACGCCCTCGCGCTTCTGCTGTTCCACGAAGGGTTCGATCATCCCGCCCTCCTGGGCCATGCGTCGAATCCAGCTATCGGGCATAATGGGCATGTGCGGTCCCTTGCGTCGCGTGGGGCGAATGTCTTCTCGTCTCTGCGCAGACCACTAGCGAAGGCCGGGCCTGACCGCAATCAACTCCCGCTGTCCGTGGTCCCGGCGGCGGGGGCGGGCGCGGTCTCGTCGCCGGTGCTGTCGGCGCGGGCGCGGGATTGCTGCTTGCGGCGGCGCAGGTTGGCCCGCAGGGCCGCGGCCTCGCGCGCCAGGCGCTCCTGCCGCGCGATCTCGGCCTTCTGGACTTTGGTCAGGGGGGGAGGGGAGTCGGTCATGACAATAGCCCGTATGCGGAAAGAGCGGAAAGAGCGGAAAGATCAGCGATTGCGGCTCGTCCGCAGCAGAACCAGCGATGCCGCCATCAGCAGCGCGCCGACGATATCCAGCCCCAGAATGGGCCATCCCCGGCCAAACAGCGGCCAGTGCCATTGCGCCTGGCCGAATTCCAGCAGGATGCTGGCACCGAAGCAGAACAGGGCGGCACTCTGGGCCCATGAAACCAGACGCGGCGTGGGGGCCTTGCGCGGCGGGGTGGCGCGGAACGGATCATTGGGCATCGGTATGAAGGATCGCTTCCTGTAAAGGGGCCGGGTCCTGAAGCGTGTCTCCGGCGGGCTGGGCATTCTGCCAGGCGAACCAGTCGGCCAGGCTGGACCCCAGGATTTCGTCATAGACCGCCAGCGTCGCCTGCTGCATGGCCTCGGTCGTGTAGTGGGCCAGCACATGGGCGCGGGCGGTGGCGCCCAGGGCCATGGCCTCGTCGGGCGTCAGGCGCAGCAGGGTGCCGATCGCCGCCGCCAGCGCGTCGGCGTCGCCGGGGGGGACCAGAAGGCCGGTCTGCCCGTCCGCCACGGTTTCCATCGCCGCGCCATGCGCCGCCACCACGACCGGGCGGCCCATGGCCTGGGCCTCGACCACCACCCGGCCGAACGGCTCCGGCTCCAGCGAGGGCACGACCACCACGTCGGCCATCGCCAGCGCCGCCGGCATGTCGGTGCAGTGGCCGGCGAAGAACACCCGCCCGCGCAGGGCCGGATGGGCCTGCGCCATCTGTTTCAGGCTGTCGCCGAACCGGTCGCGCCGCCGGCCGGGGCCGACGAAGACGCAGACCCAGGGGCGATCGCCGCTGCCGCCCTCGCCGCCACTCTGGGCCTCCAGCCGCGTCAACGCCTCCAGCAGCAGGGCCTGACCTTTCCAGCGGGTGAGGCGGCCCGGCAGCATGATGATCGCGGCATCTTCGGGCAGCCCCCATTGATCGGCCAGCGCCTGGATGCGGGGGCCACGTACTACGGCAGGGTCGAAGCGCGCCGTATCGGCACCGCGCGGGATCACGCGCAAACGGTCCGGCCCCACCCGATAATCGCGGGTCAGGCGCCGGGCGATGAAGGCGCTGATGGCGATCACCCGCTGGCCGGAGGCCATGACGGCGTTATAGCGCCGCTTGCCCGGTATGTTCTCGCGATAGACGCCGTGCCAGGTGGTCACCAGCGGCACGCCGGTCAGCCGGCAGGCCAGCGCCGCCGACCAGCCCGGCGCGCGTGAACGCGCATGTACCAGATGCACGCCGCGGGCGCGGATTTCCCGCGCCAGCCGGCGGGCGTTCAGCAGGATCGAAACCGGATTCTTGGCCCGCAGGTCCAGCGGAACATGGATGCCGCCACCATAGGTCAGGCGCGGCAGCATGCGGCCGCCCGCACAGGCCGCCAGCGCCACGCCCCCGGCCTGCGTGATCGCCTGTGCCATGTCGATCGTGCCCTGTTCGATCCCGCCGGCATCGAGCGCGGGCAGAACCTGGAGGATGACAGGGCGGGCGACAGGCATGTCCATGGGGGCCTGTCTAGCATGAATGAACCGGCCGCGCATCGGCCGGCGGCCGTCCCTCACCACGATTTATCACGATTACGTGATATGTGATCGTGTAACATCGACATCCGGATCGGGCTTGGGTATAGAGACGGTCAAGGGGCCGAAGCGCCTCCAAGAAGATAGAAGAACAAGAAGAACCAAGAAGACACGGAAACTTTCATGAAGAAGGGCGAGCGTTCGCTGCCGTCCCTTTTCCCGGTGTCGCCCTGTTCGTGATCGACCTGTGTCGGATCGCGGGGGTGGCACCGGGCTATCCCTGTTTTTTCTCCCTGTACGCCTCCGGTCCGCCCTGCCGCGCATGACGCGCGGAGGGGGGCTGTTTGCATCGGTCACGTTCTGGATTATCCAGACCCGATGAAGCGCGTTCTCGTGATCAAGCTTGGGGCGCTGGGCGACCTCGTCCTGGCGTTCGCGCCTTTCGCGGCCATCCGCGCCCGCTATCCCGATGCCGACATCACCCTCCTGACCACCGCGCCCTTCGCGGCGCTAATGGAATCCGCCCCGTGGTTCGACCATGTGGTGGTGGATTCCCGGCCCGCCTGGCGGGATCTGCGCGGCCTGATGCGCCTGCGTCGGCAGATGGCGGGCTTCGACGCGGTGTACGACCTCCAGACCTCCGGCCGGTCCTCGCGCTATTTCCGGCTGGCCGGCCGCCCGCGCTGGTCGGGCATCGCGTCCGGGGCCTCCTGGCCGCACGACAACCCGCAGCGCGACTTCATGCACACCCGCGCCCGCCAGCGCGACCAGTTGCGCCGGGCCGGGATCGACCATGTGCCGGACCCGGACCTGTCCTGGCTTGCCGGCGGTGGCCCGGTGCTGCCGGGTGCCTATGCCCTGCTGGTGCCGGGGGCGGCCCCGCACCGGCCCGCCAAGCGCTGGCCCGCCGAACGGTTCGGCGCGCTGGCCCGTCTGCTGGCGGCACGCGGGCTGACGCCGGTTATCGTCGGCACGGCGGGCGAAGCCGATCTGGCGGCAACCGTCCGCGCCGCCTGCCCCGAGGCGGTGGACCTGACCGGCCGCACCAGCCTGACCGAACTCGCGGGCCTCGCCGCCCGCGCGACGCTGGCGGTGGGCAACGATACCGGCCCGATGCATCTGGCCGCCGCCATGGGCTGCCCCTGCACGGTCCTGTTCTCGCGCGACAGCGACCCGGCGCGCACGGCGCCGCAGGGCCGCGCGCCGGGGCAGGTACGGGTGCTGCGGGTTGACGATCTGGCGCTTCTGAGCGTCGAGAGGGTTGCGGCCTCGGTCGCCTGACGCCATTACAGGCTCTTCCTGTTTATCGGAGCATCGACATCATGCCTGCCATCACCCTGCCTGACGGTTCCGTTCGCCATTTCGACGGGCCGGTGACGGGGACGACGGTGGCGGCCTCCATCGGCCCCGGCCTGGCCCGCGCCGCGCTGGCGATGGTGGTCGATGGCAAGGAATTGGACCTGTCGCGCGAAATCGCGCACGACGCCTCGGTGCGCTTCATCACCCGCAAGGACGATGCGGCGCTGGAGATGATCCGCCACGACGCCGCCCATGTGCTGGCCGAGGCGGTGCAGTCGCTGTGGCCGGGCACCCAGGTCACGATCGGCCCGTCGATCGAAAACGGCTTCTATTACGATTTCTATCGCAACGAGCCCTTCTCGCCCGAAGATTTCGCGGCCATCGAGGCCCGCATGCGCGAGATCATCGCGGCCAACGCCCCCTTCGTGCGCGAGGAATGGCCGCGTGAGGAGGCGATCCGCTTCTTCGAGAACAAGGGCGAGCGCTTCAAGGCCGAACTGATCCGCGACCTGCCGGAGAGCGAGACGATCTCGATCTACCGCCAGGGCGACTGGCTGGATCTGTGCCGTGGCCCGCATATGCGCGGCACCGGCGATATCGGCACCGCCTTCAAGCTGATGAAGGTGGCCGGCGCCTACTGGCGCGGCGACCACCGCAACCCGATGCTGACCCGCATCTACGGCACCGCCTGGCGCGACCAGAAGGAACTGGACGCCCACCTGCACCGGCTGGAGGAAGCCGAGCGCCGCGACCATCGCCGCATCGGCCGCGAGATGGACCTGTTCCATATCCAGGAAGAGGCCGTGGGCTCGATCTTCTGGCACGCGAAGGGCTGGCGGATCTACACCGCGTTGCAGGACTATATGCGCCGCGCCCAGATCCGGGGCGGGTATGAGGAAGTCCGCACCCCGCAGCTCGTCGACCGTGCGCTGTGGGAGGCTTCGGGCCACTGGGACAAATACCGCGAGCACATGTTCATCGCGACGGTGGAGGACGAGGACAAGACCCTCGCCCTCAAGCCGATGAACTGCCCGTGCCATGTGCAGATCTTCCGCCATGGCCTGCGCTCGTATCGCGAACTGCCGCTGCGCATGGCCGAATTCGGCGCCTGCCACCGCTACGAACCGTCGGGGGCGCTGCACGGCATCATGCGCGTGCGCTCCTTCACGCAGGACGACGCGCACATCTTCTGCACCGACGACCAGATCGCCGCCGAGACCGCGCGCTTCGTGCGCATGCTGGCCGAAGTCTATGCCGATCTGGGCTTCGAGAGCTTCCGCGTGAAGTTCGCCGACCGTCCGGAGCAGCGGGCCGGCACCGACGAGACCTGGGACAAGGCCGAGGGCGCGCTGATCGAGGCCTGCCGCCTGGCCGGCGTGACGTATGAATACAACCCCGGCGAGGGCGCCTTCTACGGCCCGAAGCTGGAGTTCGTGCTGCGCGACGCCATCGGCCGCGACTGGCAGTGCGGCACCTTGCAGGTCGATTACGTGCTGCCCGAACGGCTGGATGCCAGCTATGTCGGCGAGGACAGCGCCCGCCATCGCCCGGTGATGCTGCACCGGGCCATCCTGGGGTCGTTCGAGCGGTTCCTGGGCATCCTGATCGAGCAATATGCCGGCCGGTTCCCGCTGTGGCTGGCACCGGTGCAGGTGGTGGTGGCCTCGATCGTCACCGATGCCGCGCCCTATGCCGATCAGGTCGCCGCCCGACTGCGCGCGGCGGGCCTGACGGTCGAGACCGATACCCGCAGCGACAAGATCAACGCCAAGATCCGCGAGCACAGCCTGGCGCGGGTGCCGGTGATCCTGGTCGTGGGCCGCAAGGAGGCCGAAGAAGGCACGGTGGCCATGCGCCGCCTCGGCGGCGCGGCCCAGGAGGTCCTGTCGCTGGACGCGGCGGTGGACAGTCTGGCGGAGGAAGCCCTCCCCCCCGACCTGCGCCGCAAAGCCTGATTGTAAATGCGCGCTGGTGGCGATCCGGCGCGCGTTTCCTGCGCTCCGATGCTCACGGCCCATAAGGCCGCTCCGCTTCGGTGCTCGGAAACACACGACGGCCGCGACCCTGCGGGCCGCTCTCGCTCACCAGCCCCCATTTCCAATCAGGCTTTCGAGCGTGACCGGGGCATGAATGCGCGCTGGTGGCGATCCGGCGCGCGTTTCCTGCGCTCCGATGCTCACGGCCCATAAGGCCGCTCCGCTTCGGTGCTCGGAAACGCACGACGGCCGCGACCCTGCGGGCCGCTCTCGCTCACCAGCCCCCATTTCCAATCAGGCTTTCGAGCGTGACCGGGGCATGTCCTGCCCTGCGGATCGCCCGCGCAGCCATCGTTTCCCGTCTCGACAGGGCCGTGACCTGCTGCATTCAGGGGGCAACAGCGGGGCATCTGCTGCCGGTGCATGGCTGAATCGAACGGTCATGCGACGAGAATGCTTGATCTGCATAGCCTGTTTGGGTCAATAACGGCCAGTCCGGAAAGCCATCGCGCCGTTCCGGCCCTATAGCTGGAACAGGCCCTGGGGATGGAAACCGCCCAGGGCGCGGGATGCGGCCACGCTTCATCCCGCAGACGCGGGCGCGACAGGCGAACGCGCCGGTCCTGGCGGGCTCGGGCGACAGAATGCCCCGGACATGAAGACAAATACAGGAGCCGACCATAGCCAGACCTCCGATGCCCACTCCGCCTAACCGCGAGGGCCCCCGTGTCAATGAGGAAATCCGCGTTCCGCAGGTGCGTCTGATCGACGCGGAGGGCGAGATGCTCGGCGTCATGCCGACGCGCGATGCCCTGGCACGGGCTTATGCCGTTGGCCTCGATCTGCTGGAAATCAGCCCGAACGCCGAACCGCCGGTCGCCAAGATCCTCGACTACGGCAAGTTCAAGTACGAGCAGCAGAAGAAGCGGAACGAGGCCCGCAAGAAGCAGAAGGTCATCGAGATCAAGGAGGTCAAGGTCCGGCCGAACATCGATGAGAACGACTATCAGGTGAAGATGCGCGCCATGAAGTCGTTCATCGGCGAGGGCGACAAGGTCAAGGTCACGCTGCGTTTCCGTGGCCGCGAGATGGCCCACCAGGACCTCGGCATCAAGGTGCTGGAGCGCATCCGCACCGAGATGGACGAACAGGCGAAGGTCGAGCAGATGCCCAAGCTCGAAAACCGCCAGATGATCATGGTGCTCTCGCCCCGCTGAGCGGCTTGGCACTCTGAACGGAAAAAAGCCCGGACGGCGCGTCCGGGCTTTTTTTATGCCGCGCCGGTATCCGGCGGCGGCCTCCATTGGGGCCGCACGGCCGCCGCGCCGCCCTTCCTGGCCCGGACCACGGCGGTGTCCAGCGCCGAGAGGAAGGTCGAGCGATCGGCACGGGTGAACCCGCGCCCGCCCTGCATGATCGCCCCGGTGGAGCGCAGATCCTCCATCAGGTTGCGCATCGCCAGCGCCATGCCGATCGCGTCCGCGTCCAGCACCCGGCCGCGCGGGTCCAGCACGCAGGCCCCGCTCGCCACGCACCGCGCCGCCAGCGGAATATCGGCCGAGATGACGATATCCCGCGCGCCGGCCTGCTCGGCGATCCAGTCATCGGCGACATCCATCCCCTGGGTCACCACCACCCGCTCGATCAGGGGCGAGGACGGAATCGCGATCAGCCGGTTCGACACCACATACGTGCGCAGCCCATGGCGCAGCGCCACGCGGTAAGTCTCGTCGCGGACGGGGCAGGCGTCGGCGTCTATGAATATCCGGGTCAGAACGCCCCCCTCACGGCATCAGCACGAACGTGGCCGACGCGCTGGCCGAGACATCCTGCTGTTCGGCCGGCGCTTCGGGCGCCACGGGGGCCGAAGCGGCGCGGGCCATCATCATCATCGGCATCGGGCGCGGCATGCCCCGGTCGGAGAGCGAGATCGAGCGGATCGAGGCGACTTTCAGCCCCAGCACCTTGGCGGCGGCGTCGGCCCGCTGCCGCACATCGGTCAGGGCGGCGGCCTCGGCCTGGCGCATCAGGCTCTCGCGCAGGTCGGGCGACAGCGACCAGTCGAGGCCGCTGAGGGCCAGCCCCTTGGCCTGAAGCTGGCCGACCAGCGTCAGCAGCGCCGCGCCGTCGGCGCCCGTCAGGCGGATGGTCTGGCGCGCCGTCCAGGCCGGGGCCTTGCCGCCGTCGTTATGATCGGCCGAATAATTCTCGGTCACGGTCGTGAAGTTGCCGGCCTTGCCGGCCTCGATGGCCGTGTTGGCCAGGGTATTCACATGCGCCTGGGCCGCGGCGGCGCTGGCGGCGCTGGCCTCGGCGAACAGGGTGGCCGTCAGTTGGTCGGGCGCGGCATGGACGGTGCCGGTGCCCGACAGGGTCAGCGCGGTGCCGGCCGGGGCGTGGCGGGGGAGCATTTCCGGCATGCCCGGCCCCTGGTCGGGCGGCATGTCCTGGGCGGAGGCGGCGAGCGGCACGAGGGTCGCGGCGGTCAGGGCGCAGGCCCCAAGAGCAAGGCAACGGAACGCGGTCATGAATGCGTATCTTCTTTCAGCGCCATCAGGGCGCGGCGCAGTTGAACGATTCCCGAACGGACTTTCCCTTCCTGGCACAGATGCGTGCCCTGGGCGCGCAGATCGTCGACATCGTGCCGCAGGGGCGGTCCATAGGCGTCGATGGCGGCGGCCAGTCGGTTGCAGAAGGCGCGGCTGTCGCTGGTGACGACGACCGGATGGCTGGGCTGCGCCGCCTCATGGTCACCTGCTGTCATTGAGGCTTCCATGTCGGGTGGGGGAGCCTGGCCGCACAGGCAGAGGCTCATGACCGCCAGCGCCGTGATCGCAAGGGGCTGTGAATTCATGAAATCGAGCCTAGGGTTCGTCATGTGTCCCCCTCATGGGGCGATCGTGAAGTCTCCGTTACCCGAGACGGAGCCGGGGTCGGGGCGGCGTTTCGCCGGGGCAGTCGGCTGGCCCGCGGGGCTTCGCGCGGCACCGGCATCACCATCCGCACCGCCAGCCCCGGCTGGCGCGGATACAGGCGCAGCGTGCCGCCATGCAGTTGCACGATCGCCTGCACCAGCGACAGGCCCAGCCCGGCGCCCGGCGTGTTGCGCGCGGCTTCGGCACGGAAGAACCGTTCCGAGGCGCGGGCAAGGTCGGCCTCGTTCATGCCGATCCCTTCGTCGGTGACGGCGATGGATACCACGTCGCGGGTCGGGGTGGGCATGGCCAGGCCGGGCAGGGCAGGGCCCAGCGCGGCGGCCAGGGTCACGGTACCGCCCGCGGGCGAGAATTTGATGGCATTGTCCAGCAGGTTGGCCACCGCCTGCTGCATCATCGCCCGGTCGCCGTAAAAGGGCACGCTGGGCGGCAGGCGCAGCACCAGATGGATCTGGCGCTCCTCGGCCACGGCTTCGTACAGGTCGCCGATATCGGCCAGCAGCGGCACCAGGTCGAACGGCGCGAAGGCCGACCGGCGGGACCCGGCCTCGATCTGCGCGATGCGCAGCAGGGCCTCGAACACCGAAGTGACATTGTCCAGGTCGCCCACCGCGCGCTCCACCGCCGCGCGCAGCTCCCCGGTGTCGCGGGCGTGCAGCGCGGCATCCTCAAGCTGGGTGCGGGCGCGGGTGATGGGGGTGCGCAGATCGTGGGCGATGGCGTTGGAGACCTGCCGCACGCCGTCCATCAGGCGCACGATGCGGTCCAGCATCTCGTTGATCGCCTCGGCCACCTGGTCCAGTTCGTCGCCGTTGCCCACCAGCGGCATGCGGCGCGACAGGTCGCCATGCGCGATGGCCTGCGTGGTTTGCGCCACCGACTTGATCATGCGGCGGAACATGCTGTGCACCAGCGCCGCGCCGCTGATCGCCAGCAGCGTGACCATCATCCACGCCCACAGCAGCGAGTCCGTCAGCAGCCGCCGCAGCACCGCGCGGGCGCGGATATCGCGCCCTACCAGCAGGCGAAAGCCGCCGGGCAGGTCGAAGGCATGGATCTGCGCGGTGTCGCGCATGCCCGCGCGGGTGACCTCCAGCGAATACCACCGGTCGCTGCGCACCACCTGGGCCGGCCATTCCGACAGGTTCCCGGCCAGGCGGTGGCCGGTCGGGTCCACCATCAGATAGATCGCGTCGTCATCCAGATTCTGTTCCAGCCGGTCGTCGATCGTCAGCGCCAGCGTCGGCAGGCCGCCTTCGGTCCAGCGCTGGCTCAGGGCGCGCGCGTCGGCATTGATCGCGGTTTCCACCTGCCGTTCCAGAAAGCCGATGGTGCCCCACCAGATGAACGACATGAACAGGATCGACGACAGGGCGAACAGCAGCCCATAGCCCAGCGAGAAGCGCAGGCCCGCCGAACGCGGCAGCCGGAAGCGCCGCCGCCGTTCTCCGTCGCCCGGAAATGTCTGCCCGGCAGACGCCATGACGGGTCGCGCGACCCCGCCCCTAATGCCCGCCGGTCCGGGGCCGGAGCGATCCGGCGCGTGCGGCGGTTTTCAGGGCGCGGGGGCGGTGCGGGGCGTGGATATGCATGTGCCTTGTCCTGCCTCAGTCCGCGCGCAGCATGTAGCCGGCGTTGCGGATGGTATGGATCAGCGGCGAATCGAAGGGCTTGTCCACCTTCTGGCGCAGGCGCGAGACATGGACGTCGATCACGTTGGTCTGCGGGTCGAAATGATAGTCCCACACGCCTTCCAGCAGCATGGTGCGGGTCACGACCTGGCCGGCATGGCGCATCAGATATTCCAGCAGCCTGAATTCGCGGGGCTGAAGGTCGATCCGCTGGCCGTTGCGCCGCACGCTGCGCGACAGCAGGTCGATTTCCAGGTCCGCCACGTTCAGGCGCGTCTGGGGCGCGTTCTCGTTGCGGCCGCGTCGCGACAGCGCCTCGACCCGCGCCAGCAATTCGCTGAAGGCGAAGGGCTTGGTCACGTAATCGTCGCCGCCCGCCTTCAGGCCCTGCACGCGGTCGTCCACATCAGCCAGCGCCGACAGCAGCAGCACCGGGGTGGTGTTGTTCTGCGCGCGGATCGTCTCCAGCAGCCGCAGCCCGTCGATGCCGCCCGGCAGCATACGGTCCAGGATAATCAGGTCGAAATTCTCGCTGACCGCCAGAAACAGCCCGTCCTTGCCGTTATCCACCGGTTCGACCAGATGCCCGGCCTCGCGCAGGCCCTTGGCGACGAAATTGCGTACGGTCGGATCATCCTCGACGACCAGGATATGCATGTCGGTCCCGCTCCGTTCTGGCTGCGCATCGGCACGGTCGAAGCATGCTTCTCCGCACCAAACGAAGACCTTACCCGCCCAGCGGGGGGCTGGCCAGTGCGACGGAGGTTGCTAGTCGTCCATGTCCGCCGGACGATGGGCGACGATCACGGGCACCGTCAGTTCGCTACCGTGCCGGCTGATGCGCACCAGCACGGTCGATCCGGGCCGTTCCGCCGCCACCGCGCGGATCAGGGTGCGGGCGCTGTCCACCGGTTCCTCGCCTACGGTCAGCACGATGTCGCCGGTTCGCAGCTTCGCTTTCGCCGCCGGCCCGCCCCGGTCGATATCGGTGATGCGCACGCCGGCATGGCCCTCGCCATCGGCCAGGGTCACGCCCAGCCAGCCGCGATCGATATGCCCGCTGCGGCGCAGTTCGGCGACGATGGGCGCCACGATTTCCGAGGGAATGCCGAAGCCGATCCCCACCGACCCCCCGGTGGGCGAAACGATGGCGGTATTCAGCGCCACCACCTGCCCGCCGAGATTGAAGGACGGCCCGCCCGAATTGCCGGGATTGATCGGGGCGTCGAGTTGCAGGAAATCGTCGAACGGGCTGGCGCCGATATCGCGCCCGCGCGCCGAGACGATGCCCGCCGTGACCGAGGAGCCCAGCCCGAACGGGTTGCCCGCCGCCATCACCCAGTCGCCCACATTCACCTGCCGGCTGTCGCCCCAGGTGACGAAGGGCAGCGGATGCGGCGCCTGGATGGTGATCACCGCGATATCGGTCAGGTCGTCGCTGCCGACCAGCCGGGCCGGGTATTCGGTGCCGTCGGACAGCGAGACGGTGATGCGGTCGGCCTCGCCCACCACATGGGTATTGGTCACGATCACGCCGCTCGGGTCGATGATGAAGCCCGACCCGGCCCCCAGCATTTCCTCGCCGCGCGAGCGCATCCGGTCGCGGAACCGGTGCTCGAAGGGCGTGCCCTTCACGCCCGGCGGCACCGGCTGGTGCTTGCCCGGATTATCCGCGTCCTGCGTCACGGCGATATTGACCACTGCCGGCACCACCTTGCGCACCAGCGGCGCGAAGGTCAGCGGCCCGGAAGCCACGATCGCCGGCACCGGCGGCGCGAACAGCGGCGTATCGTCGGCCAGCGCGGGGCCGGCCCATGGCGGGCACAGCACCAGCGCGGCGGCGAATGCGGGCGGGGCGAGAAAGAAAGGCCGGCTTGCCGTCCGCCGCATGGGCTGGAAATCCTGGTCAGGGCGCATGGTCGGCGCGTTGCAAGGTACCACGTTATATCAGGATCGCGCGGCCGTCATGTCCGCGCGGGCCGTCGCGACCCGGTCGATGGCGCGGCCTCGGCCGGGTTCTCGGGCCAGTCGTGCCGAGGGTAGCGGCCGCGCATGTCGCGGCGCATGTCGGCCCAGCCGCCGGTCCAGAACCCCGCGAGGTCCGCCGTGATGGCCTGCGGCCGCCCGGCCGGCGACAGCAGCGCGATCTGTAGCTTCACCTGCCCGTCGGCCAGACGCGGCGTCGCGCGCAGCCCGTAGAAGGTCTGCGCCCGCGCCGAGGCCGTCGGCACAGGCTGGGTATAGTCGATCGGCACCCGCCCGCCGGGCAGGTCCAGCGCCGTGGGCAGCGCCCGGTCCAGCCAGGTCAGGCGCGGATGGTCCAGTCGCGCGCGCAGCATCGCCAGCACATCCAGCGCCGCGACCTCCGAGAGGCGGCTCAGCCCGCCCAGCCACGGGGCCAGCCAGCTTGTCGCCTCCGCCGCCAGTGCTGTGTCCGACAGGTCGGGCAAGTCCTCATGGCCCGGCAGGGCGCGCGCCAGCATCACGCGGGCCTGGAACTGCCGGGCGGCCAGCTTCCAGCCCAGCGTGGTGTCCAGCCGGTCGGCCGCCTGGCGCAGCAGCAGGTCCGCCACCTCGTCGGCCGCCGCCGTCACCGTGCGGTCGCGCAGCACCAGCGCCCCCAGCCGCAGGCGGCGCCGCGCCAGCACCGAGCCGGTCACCGGGTCCAGCGTCGTTTCCACCTGCTCGGTGGCGCGGCGGCGGATGGTCTCGGGCAGGTTGTCCGGGTCCAGCTTCGCGGCCAGCCGGATTTCCGCCGCCGTGCGCACATGCAGCGTGGCCACCGCCAGCAGGCCGGCATCCGCCAGCCTGTCCGCGCGCCCCAGCTTCGCGCCGCCGCCGCCCGACAGGCGGAAACTGCCGGCTTCCCCCCGCCGCTGGGCGATACGGTCGGGGAAGGCGGCGGCCAGCAGCGCCGCCGCGTCGCCCTGGGCGGCGACGGTGCCGCGCAACCCCAGCCGGCGGCGATACTGGTTCGCCGCCTGACGGATGCGCACCAGCGCGCCGCGATCGGCATCCGCATGGTCGCCGCCGGCGATCAGGTCCAGCCGCAGGGCGATATCGGCGGGCGGCACGGCGGGGGCGCCCCCCCTGCCGCTCGGCGCGGGTCGGGCGCGCAGCGGGTCGCGCTCCTCCAGCAACGCGGCCAGATCGGCGGCCAGCGCGGCCTCGCTCGCATCGCGCGCCGACAGCATCATCGCCGCCAGACGCGGATGCGCGCCCAGCGCGGCCATCCGTTCGCCGTCGGGGGTGACGCGCGCATCCTCATCCATTGCCCCCAGCGCGGCCAGCAGGGTACGCGCGGCCTCGAACGCCCCGTTGGGCGGGGCATCGGGCAGGGGCAACTGCTCGGGCGGCGTGCCCATGGCGGCCTGCCACGCGGCGGTGTCCAGCCGCAGGCCGGTCAGTTCGGCGTCCAGAATCTCCGGCCGGTCATGCGGGGCCATGCCGCGCCCGGTGGCCTCGCTCCACAGCCGGATTCCCACCCCCGGCGCCTCGCGCCCCGCGCGGCCGGCGCGTTGGGTGGCGGCGGCGCGCGAGATGCGCACCGTGTCCAGCCGCGTCAGGCCGGTGCCGGGGTCCAGGCGCGGGCTGCGCCGCCAGCCGCCATCCACCACCACCCGCACGCCCGGTACGGTCAGCGAGGTCTCGGCGATCGAAGTCGCCAGGATCACCCGCCGCCCGGCCTCCGGCCGGGGACGCAGCACGCGGTCCTGCTCGCCCGGCGGCATCTCGCCATACAGGGGCAGGATCTCGGCCGGCGCCCCCGCCAGCGCGGTCTGGGTGCGGCGGATCTCCCCCACACCGGGCAGAAAGGCCAGGATATCGCCCTCATGCTCGGCCAGCGCGGCGCGAATGGCGCGTGCCATGGCATCGGGCAGGTCGCGCAGATGGGTGATGTCGCGCGGGGCGTGATGGATCGTGACCGGAAAGGCCCGGCCGGCGCTTTCGATCAGATTGGCGCCCATCAGCGCGGACAGGGCGGCGCCGTCCATGGTGGCCGACATCGCCACCAGCCGCAGGTCCGGCCGCAGGCTGCGCTGGGTATCCAGGCAGAAGGCGAGCGCCGCATCGGCATCCAGCGAGCGTTCGTGGATTTCGTCCAGGATCACGCAGGCCACGCCGTCCAGCGTCGGGTCGGACAGCAGGCGCCGCACCATCAGCCCCTCGGTCACCACCTCGATCCGCGTGCGGTCCGAAACGGCGGCTTCCAGCCGCGTGCGGTAGCCCACCAGCCCGCCGGCTTCCTCGCCGATCAGCGCCGCCATGCGCTGTGCCGCCGCACGGGCGGCCAGCCGGCGCGGCTCCAGCATCACGATCCGCCCGTCGCCGCGCCAGGGGGCATCCAGCAGCGCCAGCGGCACGGTGGTGGTCTTGCCCGCGCCGGGCGGGGCCACCAGCACGGCGGAGGGCGTCTGCATCAGGCTGGCGCACAGGTCGGGCAGGATCGCGCTCACCGGCAACTCGGCCGGAATCGAAACCCTGGGATGGGCGGGGCTTTGCAGGGCGGGATCGAATTCCATATCCTGCTTATGCGTCCATGGCCTGGAACCGGCAATCCACCGGCTTGCACCGCCGTTCCGTCCTTCGCCTTTCCTGATTTTCCGGAGCCTCCGTTCTTGATCCTGTCCCGGTCCCTGTCCGCGTTCGCGGCACCCCGCCAATCCCGGTCGTCCCTGTCCGGTTCGCTGCTGTCGTGGCTGGTGCCGATGCTGGTCGCCCTGTGCCTCGCCCCCACGCCCCATGCCCTGGCGGCGGAAAGCGCCGCGCAGACCAGCGAGCGCGATATCGCCACCCTGGTGACCGATACCGACCATTATCGCCCCGGCACGACGCTACAGGTGGGCCTGCGGCTGCGGTTGAAACCCGGCTGGCATACCTACTGGATCAATCCCGGCGACGCGGGCGAGGCGCCGACTCTCGCGGTGCAGGCCAGCGGCGGTGCCACGGGTACTTCGGGCACCATCGCGTGGCCGGCGCCGGAGCGCCTGCGCGACGGGCCGCTGATGTCCTACGGCTATACTGGCGACGTGCTGCTGCCGGCCACATTGACGCCTTCCGGAGCGGGCGACGCCCCGATGGTGCTGAAAGCCACCGCCGAGTGGCTGGTCTGCGCCTCGGTCTGCGTGCCCGAACAGGGGACGTTCACCCTGACGCTGCCGGCCGGGGAGCCGATGCCTTCCGCCGAGGCGCCCCTGTTCGCCCACGCGGTCCAGGCGCGCCCCATGGAGTCGCCGTTCGCCGCCACGATCGCGCCTGACGGGATGCTGAGCCTGACGGGCGAGGGCCTGATCCCGGCCGCCGTGCGCGATGCCTGGTTCATGCCCCTCGTGACCGGCGCCATCGACCAGGACGCCGACCAGCCGCTGAAGGTCGCGGACGGCACGCTGACCCTGGCGTTGAAACCGGGCGATGCGTTCCATGCGGCCCCCACGCTGGACGGCGTGCTGATGCTGAAGGACCCGGCGGGCGAGACGCGCGCGCTGTCGATCGCCGCCCGCCCCGGTCTGGCGACGGCCGCCCCCGCCAAATCTCCAGCCACAGCCCCGGCCGCTCCCGCCGTGGCGGCGCCCCGAGCCGCGCCGGAGGGGGTCGCGGGCGACCTGCGCATGTTGCTGCT
Organism: Gluconacetobacter dulcium; assembly: GCF_014174165.1. GTDB lineage: Bacteria > Pseudomonadota > Alphaproteobacteria > Acetobacterales > Acetobacteraceae > Gluconacetobacter > Gluconacetobacter dulcium. Next base: position 147,740 of record NZ_JABEQN010000005.1, read on the forward strand.
GGCCTTCGCGGGCGGGCTGATCCTGAACCTGATGCCCTGCGTGTTCCCGGTCCTGATGATGAAGGCGATGGCGCTGACCCGTCTGGCCGGCGCGCATACCATGGCGCGTCTCGCCGGAGCCGGTGCCTATGCGGCCGGCGTGGTCGGGGCGTTCATGGTGCTGGGCGGCATCATGCTTACGCTGCGCGCGGCCGGGGCGGTGGCCGGCTGGGGCTTCCAGTTCCAGTCCGCCGCCTTTGTCGCCGCCGTGTGCTGGCTGCTGTTCGCCGTGTCGCTCAACCTGCTGGGCGTGTTCGGCATGGGCAACGGCGTTGCGGCACTGGGCGGCGCCGGGGTCACGCGCGGCGGCTATCTGGGGGATGCGATGACCGGCGTGCTGGCCGTGCTGGTCGCCACGCCCTGTACCGCGCCCTTCATGGGCGCCGCGATCGCGGGCGCGCTCACGGCGCCGGCCTGGGTGGCGATGGCGGTGTTCATCGCCATGGGCGCCGGGCTGGCCGCGCCCTATCTGGTCCTTGCCGGCGTGCCCGCGCTGGCGCGCTTCCTGCCGCGCCCCGGCGCGTGGATGGATATCCTGCGCCAGGGGCTGGCCTTCCCGATCCTGGCCACCTGCGTCTGGCTGATGTGGGTGCTGGCGTTGCAGGCGGGCGCGACCGCGATCGCGGTGCTGGGCGCCGGGCTGGTGCTGGTCGGGCTTGCGGCGTGGCTGACCGGTCTGGCGCAGGGCATGGCCATGCGCGACGGGCCGGTACGGCGGATCCGCCTGTGCCGCGCCCTGGCCCTGATGGCGCTGGCGGTGGCAATGGCGATGCTGCCCGGCCTGCGCGGTGGCAGCGCAGGGGCGGATGCCGGTCTGGTCGCGTCCGGCCCTGCCGGCACCGAGGCTTTTTCACCCGCGCGTCTGGCGGCGCTTCAGGCGCAGGGGCGGCCGGTCTTTGTCGACATGACGGCCGCGTGGTGCATCTCCTGCCTGGTGAACGAGCGGGTGGCCCTCTCCTCCGCTCCCGTACAGGCGGCGTTCCGCGCGCGGCATGTGGTCTACATGAAGGGCGACTGGACCAATCGTGACGCCACGATCAGCGCGTTTCTGGAAGCGCACGGAAGGGCGGGCGTGCCATTCTATATCTATTATCCACCAGGGAACGGGCAGAAGAAAATTCTGCCGCAGATCCTGACCAGCGGATTGGTGCTGGATGCGCTGAAAGAATGACACGGCGGCCGCCAAGGCCCGTCGATCAACAAATGCGTTTCCAAAGGCGCAGCCTTTGGCGGGTTTCAGGGCAGCGCCCTGAGACGTGCCGCCAACATGGAACGCACGAGGGCGGCGGATCACCTCCGCCGCCCTCATACGTAGGCTCAATAGCCGTTGCTGGTGCCGGCCGTGCCGGTTGCCGTGCCCGTGGCCGTTCCGGGCGGTAAGGTCAGGTAACCGGGCTGCGGCGATTGCACGCGTGGAGCCGGGGCGGCGGCGTCGGGTGCCGGGCCACCGGTCGGGAAGATCGCATTCGGTTCGCTGGGCACGGCGGCCGGTGCCGGGGCAACCGGCGCGGCGGGGGCCGCTGCCGCTGCGGGGGCAGCCGCGACCGCTGGTGTCGCCGCCGCGTCGGGGCTGCCGGGCGCGCCGAGCTGTTGCTGCTGGATCGCGCTCGGCGACGTGCCGGCGGTATCGACCAGCCAGTCCGTCAGATGATGCCGGATCTGGAATTCCAGTTCGACATTCATGTCCTTCATCATCTGCGACGTGATCGCATAGAGATTCGCCGGCGAATCCGCGTTGCCGTCGCTGTCCGACGCGGTCGAGCCGAACGTGCGCCGCACATGGGCCTCGGCATAGCCCGCATGTTGGCCGTTGGGGCTGGAGACGTCGAGATGGACATCCATCTGCCCTTCCAGCGTGCCCCCCGGCTGATGCAGGATCGAGGCCCGGTCGATGGTGAAGACGGCGGCGCCGGTGGTGCCGGCCGCCATCAGCCGATCGGTCGCCATCTGGCGTAGCGCCTGGTCGGGCGGCGTGGGCGCGCGCCCCGAAATATCGCCCGGCACCGTGCCCGGCTGCCCGTTATCGACAACATTGATCGTCGCCACATTCAGGCGGAGCACCGGCAGGTAGTCGTAGCGCAGCGGCGCGAAATTCGGCGGCGGCCCATCGCTGCACGCCGCAAGCGGCAGGAGCGGACAGGCGAGCAGAAGTAGCATGGGCAACCGGGCAGCCCGGCGGGACGGACGCATGAAGGGGTTCTCCGACGGTGGGGTCGATACGGGACGTCGCGAGAAAACTGCCGTTCCGTGCCCGCCCGGTCAATCCGTTACGGGGCCGCCCACCTCATCGCGGCCGAAACGGAAACTGATATTGCAGAACGCGCAATGCATGCTGATGGTGCCGTCCTCGGCCATATGGTCCAGATCCTCGCGGCCGAAGGTCTCCAGAATGCCCGACAGCCGCGCCCGGCTGCACCGGCAGCCGAAGGCCAGCGCGCGCGGACGGTCGGCGCACACATCCTCGGCATGGAACAGGCGATAGAGCAGGGCCTCGGACGACAAGTCGTCATCCAGCAGTTCCGCATCGGTCACCGTCGCCGCCAGCGTCATGGCGGTGGACCACATGTCGTCCTCGTCGCCTTCCGGCGGCGTGATGGCCGCGATGCCGCCTTCGGTCGCGATGCGCTCCAGGATCAGGGCGGACGCGCGCCAGCCGGCATCGGTATGCGCGCAGGCCAGCCGCACCCAGCAGGCATGCTGCTCGCTGGTCTCGAAATAATGGGCGGCCATCTCCGACAGCGACGGGCCGGTCATGGCCACGATGCCCTGGTGCAGGTCGGTGTCCGGCCCCTGGTCGACGGTAAAGGCCAGATAGCCGCCGCCCAGCAGCCGGGCCGCGTCGGCATCCGGATCGGTCGCCGCCAGCGCGGCCACCGCGTCGTCGTCGGAATGGGCATGGAAGCGCAGCGCGCCGGCATGGGTGCAGTCCGCCACCAGCAGCGAGACCGGGCCGTCTCCCTTGGCCTGGAGCGAGAACGACCCCTGAAATTTCAGCGCGGACGCCAGGCCGCCGACCAGCGCCAGCGCCTCGCCCGCCAGACGCAGCACGATGTCGGGGTTGTCATGCCGGCTCAGCAGCGCATCCGCCAGCGCCCCCAGCCGCACCAGCCGCCCGCGCACCGGCCGTCCGGCCAGATAGAACGGCGTCACGCCCTGAGGGATCACCAAGTCGGGGACATCCGGCCGGTGGGCATCGAGAAAGGCGGGGGTATCGATCATACGGGGGCTTCCGAACGGAGGGCGTGTCAGGCCGTCTTCTTAAATACGGGCGCTGATTTCGGCTTCCAGGGCTTCCAGCCGGAGTTCGAAGGCGCGCAACGCCTCCGGCCCGATCTTCTCACGGGCCGCCAGGGCCTTCAGCAGCGCCTGCCGGCAGCGATCATGCGCCGCATCCAGGTCTTCGGTGCGCGGCGCGGTGGCCAGGCAGTCCAGATAGGCGTTGCGCAGGACCATCACCCCCGGCCCCGAACAGGGCAGGGTGGCGAAGGCGGCCTCCACGCTGCCTTCCACCCAGCCGGGGGTGGACGGAACGTCCTCGGTGGTCGTCGGGTGGGCGGGCGTTTCGGCCGGTCCTGTCATCGCGACGCGTCCTCTTCTCCATAATCCTGCCAGTGCTCGCCGCCCAGCGCCCAGACCAGCAGGCCCTTCTGCGCGTGCAGGCGGTTCTCGGCTTCGTCGAATACCACCGAGCAGGGGCCTTCGAACACGTCCTCGGTCACTTCCTCACCGATATGGGCGGGCAGGCAGTGCATGAACAGGGCATCGGGCGCGGCCAGGGCCATCAGCCCGGCCGTGACCCGGTATGGATCGAAGGCCAGCAGGCGCTGGGCGGACTCGCTGTCGGACATGCTGACCCAGGTATCGGTCACCACGCAGTCCGCCCCCGCGACGGCCTCGCGCGGGTCGGTGGTCAGGGTGATGTCGGCACCGCCCTGCCTGGCCCAGGCCACGGTTTCGGCTGGCGGGGCATGACGGTTCGGCGAGGCGAGGCGCAGGCGGAAGCCGAACAGCCGTGCCGCCTCGATGAACGAAGTGGCGACATTGTTGCCATCGCCGATCCAGGCGATCGTCCGGCCGGCGATCGGCCCGCGATGTTCCTCGAACGTCATGATGTCGGCGAGGATCTGCACCGGGTGCGAATGCGGCGTCAGGCCGTTGATCACCGGCACGCTCGACCAGTGCGCCAGCTCGTGCAGCGCCGTCGCGTTGCCGGTGCGCAGCACGATGGCATCGACGAAGCGCGACAGCACGCGGGCGGTATCGGCGATCGTCTCGCCCCGCCCCAGTTGCATGTCGGCCGGCGAGAGCAGGATCACCTCGCCGCCCAACTGGCGCATCCCGACCTCGAAGGAGACGCGGGTGCGGGTGGAGGGCTTGGAGAGCATCAGCCCCAGCGTGCGGCCCAGCAGCGGCAGGCGCGGATGCAGCGGGCGCGCCCGCCCGTGCTGCATGTGCTTGATGCGGCTGCCCACATCCAGGATGGCGCGCAGGGTCGCGCTGTCGAAATCGCGCAGTTCCAGGAAATGGCGCGGTGCGGCGTGCGTGGCGGGGACGGCAGGCAGGGCGTTCATGCCGCGTTCTCCGCATTCTGCGCGGCGGCGGCCTGATGGGCGCGCAGGCGCAGCGCGGCGCGGCGCAGCCGGCGACCGGCCTCGGCGCAATCTTCCTCGGTCAGCACCAGCGGGGGCACCAGACGCAGCACGTTGTCGCCGGCGGTAACGGTCAGCACGCCTTCATGCATCGCCGCATCCTGCATCAGCGCGACCGGGGCCAGGCAGCGCAGGCCCAGCATCAGGCCGATGCCGCGCCACTGGGCGAACAGGTCGGGGAATTCGCCGGCCAGCGAATCCAGCACCTCGGCCAGTTGCGTGCCGCGCGTCTGCACCTGGTTCAGGAAGCCGGGGGCCAGCAGTACGTCCAGCACCACGTTGGCCGCGGCGCAGGCCAGCGGGCCGCCGCCGAAGGTGGTGCCGTGCGAACCCGCCGTCAGATATCGCGCCACGGCTTCGGTGGCCAGGACGGCGCCCATCGGGAAGCCGCCGGCAATGCCCTTGGCGGTCGAGAGCACGTCGGGCGTCACCCCCGACCATTCATGGGCGAACAGCCGGCCGGTGCGGCCCATGCCGCTCTGCACTTCGTCCATGCCCAGCAACAGGCCGAATTCGTCGCAGACGGCGCGCAGTTCCTGCATGAAGCGCGGATCGGCGATGTTGACGCCGCTTTCGCCCTGTACCGGTTCGATCATGATGCCGGCGGTCTCGGGCGTGATTGCGGCGCGCACGGCGTTCATGTCGTTCATCGGCACATGGTCGAATCCTTCGACCACGGGGCCGAACCCGTCGAGATATTTCGGGTTGCCGGTGGCCGACAGCATGGCCAGCGTGCGGCCATGGAAGGCGCCGTTGAAGCAGATGATCCGCGTGCGCTCCGGATGGCCGCCATGGGCCTGCGCCCGGCGGATCATCTTGACCATGCCTTCGTTGGCCTCGGCGCCCGAATTGCAGAAGAAGACGCTGTCGGCAAAGCTGGCGGCGACCAGCCGCGCGGCCAGCCGCTCGGCCTGCGGCACGCGGTACAGGTTCGACACATGCATCACCCGCGCCGCCTGCTGGGCGATGGCCGAGACCAGTTGCGGATGGTCATGCCCCAGCGACGAGGTCGCGATCCCCGCCCCCAGATCCAGGAATCGTCGCCCGTCCACCGCGTACAGCCAGGAGCCTTGGCCCCGCTCGAAAGCGAGATCGGCACGGTTGTAGGTGGGCATCAGGGCGGGGATCATGGAGATCGGAACCTTATCGTTTCGTTGTCCGGTGTCGTCGGATATCGGTGTGGTTGGCCATAATGGAACGCGAAATGGCCCACGCGCCGCGGCGGGTGGGCCATTTCGCCTCCACCCGCATGATGTGGGCGGGCGAGGCATCAAGTCAAATTCTCTGTGGCCCGCCGGCCGCGTGGCGGCCATGCGGCAGGCGGGCCGGCAGGGGTCCGGAAGGGGATTTTACAGCGACGCGACCACCTTCAGGCCCACCACGGCGGCATCGGGGATATGCCCCGTTTCGCCGGGGCGGATCATGTACTGGAACTCCGGCTGGATCAGCAGCCCAGGGCAGGTGTCGATCCCGTAATACGCCTCGATGACGTGGGAGTCCGTCTGCGGCCCGGTCACCTGTCTGCCCAGCGACAGGCCGGCATCCTGGGCGATGGTCTGCCCCTCCCGCTTGCGGTCGCTGACATGATACCAGGAATACAGAATACCCAGCCGGTCGGTCGTGCGTCCCGGAATCAGCCCGTTGAACGAGATGCCGCCATAGGCCTGGTCGGAAATCGACGCGACATGCGGCGTATTATGGATATAGCCGGCCATCAGGTACCCGCCGGCCATCTGGCCGGGGCCGCCCTTGCGATAGATCATCTGCTCGCTTTCGAACCAGAACATATCCATCGGCGCGCTGCGCTCACGCCCCGCCTGCGCGACCAGATAGGACGGCTTGGTCCCCAGCGCGTCCGGGTAGCGCGTGGTGTCGTGGGCGTAGCCGAGCACATAATGGCCGGGCAGCTTGTCGCGCGTCAGATAGGGCTCCCAGGTGAATTCCGCCGGCAGCATCAGCCCGGTCGCGTTTTCACTGGCCCACGCCCAGCCGCTGGGGCCGTCGGCCAGCGGCTGCACCTCGTAGGCGCCCACCTGGATGGCGGTATCGCGTGTGGGGCGGAAGCGTGCCCGCGCGCCCCAGGTCGCCTTCGGATACACGGCGAAGGCCGGATCGACCTTCAGCGCCACGGGCGCCGAGCAGGTGACCATGAACGAACAGAGCAGCGGCGAGGTCGCGAAGACGTGGGTCAGCGCCATACGGCCGAAGGCAACGTCGAGGCGGTTGTCGAACGCCTTTTTCTCGGCATAGAAATCGACGAGATGCGCCACGACATGGCCCGACAGGCCATAGACCTCCATCAGGTTGATATAATAATCGCCGATAAGATCGTGCGAAATCTCGCGTCCGGCGCGGTTCATGACCAGCGTATGCACGGTCCAGCCATCCAGCGAGCGCGACATCTTTCCCAGGTCGAAAACCATCTGGAGCGTGAATTCGTGCACGTAATCCATGCCGCGCCGGATGCCGCCATTGATGTTGCCCATGCCTTCCGCCTTGTAGGTCAGCGAGAAGGTGAAGCCTTTATCCTGCAGGCGTTTGCGAAACGGCATGATCTGCGGCACCAGATGCCCGGCGGCACCGGTCGGCACGTAATAAGGGTCCGACATGTCGGTGCGCCGCTGCGCATCGACTTCGGACGGCAGCAGCCACGACAGGCCCTCCTGGTCGGTCAGGGCATCCAGTTCGATCGCATGGTGATGATTGCTGCGATCATAGCCATTCGCGGCGTTCGTGCCAGGATCGGCCTTTTTCGCCGACACGGTGCCCTTCGGCTGGACCAGGACCCCCGGATGCGACGCATCGGCACCGCTGTAGATGCCGGTCTTCGCTGCGGGGGCCGTCACCGGAGTGGCGGCGTGGGCGGCGGAGAGTGTTCCGGCTTCGCCCGCCAGCCCGACAAGGGCGGCGAGCCACAATTTGCCGAGAGCCAGGCGGCGTAATGCAGGAGGGAGTGAAGTTTCGCCGTTTGTTCTGGCCGTGAAAGTTCTCACAACGACCGGGCTCCATTTTTGTTATATAGTTATTAACGAGGACAAGAACACTACAATTCCTCTTTTTTCAAGAGGAGGGGGCGCCCATTAATGGCGGGGTTCCTGTTATTACATGAAGTGATCGATATCGACGGGATGATGACGGCATCCTGCGGTCGATGACTGCGGGACAGGCCGAAATACCCCGCAGGATCACGGTTTTTCAGCGAAAGGGAGGCGCGCGCGCAGTCCGGTCGGGTCGGTCGGAAGACGCAACGCCGCCATTGCGGGGAATGACGTATCGAGCGTTTGTTCCGCGCAATTTAAATTAAATTTTATCCATGTTTTGCAGCCAAAAATAAACTGGAAGTCATTTTTCATCGTCTCATTCCAGGTCGGGTTTTTAACCCGTCCTGGGCGCGCATATCGGCATGAGAAGACGAAAATTGCTCCAGTACACAAAGGGTTCGTTTTTCCTGACGTGAAAAACAGATCAATCCGAGGACGGTGTAAAATACTTAAACCGTCATTGATTGATACCCAATCGGTATTGGAACTCTGCGGCGTGCGGACGGCACCAGCGTGTTGAGAGGCGGAATCTAAAAAAATAATTATAAAACAGGCAGATGCTATGTAAGCTCTTGTGTTTGAATACGAAGGAATGCCCGCGGATGCCCTTCCGGACGACGATATTTCTGTTCATCACAAGCCTGTGACCGGGGTCAGGTATCCTCTCTCTGGCGGTCATCGTCGGCGATGAGGCAGCGCGGCAGTCGGAAAAAAGCCAAACAGGTATTGATTAAAAAATATTAATCAAAATCGTGGCAAAGTTTGCTTTCACGTTATGGAAAGCCTGGGGGAAGAGGCGTAAGCATCCCAAAGTTTATCGGGCGACGGATTCAGGCATTCGCATGCTTCTGACCCCGGTCCGGCTTGGCCCGAACGCGCCACGTGTGACAGCGAAGCCTCCAACCTTGGAACGGTAGAATGGATAATACAGCGAATCATCGATCTAGGATCAGTGACGGATGCCGGATTGCATTCGTCCTGATCAGCCTGGCCGTCGGGCTGGCCCTTGTCGCCGGCGGGTTCCAACTCGTCACACTTGGCGGCTCGTTCTATTATTTTCTGGCCGGTGTCGCCTATGTGGCGCTGGGTGCGCTTTTCCTCGTCAAGGGGCGGGCGTCCTGGGCTCTTTCTTTCTCGGTCGCGATTTTCGTCGCAACGGTCCTTTGGGCGCTTTATGACGCGCCGCAGTTCGCCTTCTGGCCGCTGCTGCCGCGCCTGATGGTGCCGGCCATCATGTTCATGCTCAGCCTGCTGGTCACGGCGACCCTGCCGTCCATGCCGTCTTCCACGCGGCAGATCAGCGCGGGCGGCGGCGTGGCGCTGCTGCTCGGTGTGGTCGTGACCCTGGTCGAGATGTTCTCGCCCCATGGCGGCATCCAGGGCGAGGCGCTGGACAAGGCCCGCGTGGCCTCCGCCGTGCCGCCCCAGCCCGATGACTGGCAGTTCTACGGGCGCAATGTCAGCGGCACGCGCTATGTGCCCTACACGCAGATCACCCCGCGCAACGTCACCGACCTGAAGGTGGCCTGGGTGTATCATACTGGCCGGCGCACCAGGGGCCCCGGCGCGGGCGTGGATGAGAACACGCCGGCACAGATCGGCTCGGTTCTGTATTCCTGCACGCCTGAAAACGTGATTTCCGCGATCGACGCCGACAGCGGCAAGCAGATCTGGCGGTTCGACCCGCACGCCCACACCGCCGAGCACGTCTCATGCCGTGGCGTCGGCTACTACGACATCACCAAGGATGACAGCCTGACCGACGAGGACAGGCAGGCCGCGGCGGACCAGCCCTGCCAGCAGCGCATCCTGGTCTCCGCCGTCGATGCCCGCCTGTTCGCGCTGGACGCCCATACCGGCCAGCTCTGCCCCGGTTTCGGCGACAATGGCTATGTCGACCTCAAGAAGAACATGGGGCCGACGGAAAACAGCAAGCGCTATCATCCGACGGCCCTGCCGGTCGTCATGGGCCATCTGGCCGTGATCGGCGGCTGGGTGCGTGACATCGTGCATGGCGAGCCCTCGGGCGTGGTCCGTGCCTATGACACCCGCACCGGTGCCCTGGTCTGGGCGTGGGATGTCGGCGATCCCGACAGCCCGGTTCCGCCCGATGCCGACAAGCAGTTCACGCTGGAAACACCGAATGTCTGGGCCGTCCCGACCTACGACAAGGCGCTGAACCAGGTCTATCTGCCCACCGGCAACGGCCCGCCCGACTATTGGGGTGGTGACCGCGACGCGGTGAAGAACAAGTTCGGCGCGGCCCTCGTCGCCGTCGACGCCACGACCGGCAAGACCAAGTGGGTCCGTCAGTTGATCCATCACGACGTGTGGGATTTCGATCTGCCGTCGCAGCCGGTGATGTATGATGTAACCAATGCGAAGGGCGAGAAGATCCCGTCGCTGATCCAGACCACCAAGACCGGCCATATCTTCGTCATCGACCGCCGCACCGGCGACTTCGTGACGCCGGTTGAAGAGCGCGCCGTCCCGACCACGCCGGCCGCGCAGGGCGAGCATCTGTCGCCGACGCAGCCGTTCTCGGTCGGCATGCCCACCATCGGCGCCGATCCGCTGTCCGAGCAGTCGATGTGGGGTGTCAGCACCTTCGATCAGCTCTATTGCCGCATCATGTTCAAGAACTCGGTTTACGAAGGCCCCTTCACGCCGCCTGGCGAGAAGCCCTACATCGAGTGGCCCAGCCTGCTGGGTGGCATGAACTGGGGTGGCATCTCGATCGACGAGGCGAACGACATCATGTTCGTCAACGACATGCGCATGCCGCTGCGGATGATGCTGGTGAATCATGAAGACGCCAAGCATTACAAGATCTCGACCGACGAGGTTCCGGGCTTCATGGGCACGCTGCGTCCCCAGATCGCCGGCCCCTATTCGGGCGTGCGGATCGACATCCTCCAGTCGCCGCTGCAAGTGCCGTGCAACACGCCGCCTTTCGGCACCATGAGCGCCATCGACCTGCGCACCAAGAAGCTGCTGTGGCAGGTGCCGATGGGAACGGCCGAGCAGCTTGGTCCGATGGGGATCAAGAGCCACCTGCCGATGCCGATGGGCATGCCCACCCTGGGCGGCCCGACGACGACGGCCTCGGGCCTGCTCTTCTTCGCCGGCACGCAGGACTACTATCTGCGCGCGCTGGACAGCATGACCGGCAAGGAACTGTGGAAGGCTCCGCTGCCCGCCGGCGCGGTCGCGGCTCCGCTGATCTACAAATCCCCCAAGACGGGCAAGGAATATGTCGTGATCTCCGTCGGCGGTGCCAGCCACTCGCCTGACGTGGCCGATGACGTGATCGCCTACGCCCTCCCCGAGGGGACGACGGCCCAGTAAAGACGCGACCCGTCGCGCCAGCGACTGGCATTTCTACGACGCCCCCGCCGTTCCGACGGCGGGGGTTTTTTATGATGCGCGAGGCTTCGGTGCTCGTGCCGTTCCCTGCCGGGTTATGCCCGATATGGATGCGATTCCGCTCGCAAGAAAATCGGCGCACAGCCGTATGCGGGCGATGCCGGACCGCTCCGGCGCGATCAGCATGCTCAGCGGCGATGCCGCAAGTGCGTAATCCGGCAGAATGACTTCCAGCCGTCCATCGGTCAGGCAGTCTTCCACCAGCCAGCGATGGGCGGGGCCGAAGCCCCGTCCGGCCAAAAAGGCTTCCCGCGCCGCCAGGCCATGGTCGACGGTCAGCCGTTCGCGGAAAGCAACGGTGTGATGCGTGCCGTCGGGGGCATGCAGATGCAGCCGCTCCGACCCGTGCACCCGCGACATTCTCACACCTTCCAGGCCCGCGAGATCCTGCGGGTGGCGCGGCCTGCCATTGGTTTTCAGCCACGCCGGAGACGCGACCAGCACGCGGTGACTTTCTCCCAGCGGGCGCAGTTTCATCGAACTGTCGTTCAGCGGCCCAAGGCGAATGGCGATATCCACGCCCTCGCGCACAAGGTCGATGCGCTCGTCCGTCAGGCCGAATTCGATCCGGATAGCAGGGTAGCGGTCCTGAAAGGCATGGACCAGCCTGCCGACATGCAGCGTACCGAGCGCCCCGGTGCAGGAAATCCGGACCGTGCCGGAAACCGCCTGCCTGGTCTCTCGCATTTCCTGGCTGGCCTGCTCGACCAGTCCCAGGATACGCAGGCAGTGGGCGTAATAGCGCGCGCCTTCGTCGGTCAGCGTCACCCGGCGCGTGGTGCGGGTAAACAACGGTACGCCGAGCGCGTTTTCCAGTTCGTGCAGATGGCGCGTGACGGTCGACTGGCCGATTCCGAAATCACGCGCAACGGCCGTCAGGCTTCTCCGTTCGGCAATGCGTACGAAGGTTCGGATGCGGTCGAGAGTAATGTCAGATTGTTCCATTATCCGGCATAGTCCTATCTGGACACGATCTATAGAGGAACAATGGAGGGCTGCCTATCATGGCCCGGCGTCTCCCTCCTTTCCGATCGCAATGGAAAACGCCTATGAATGTCCTCATCGTCTATGCTCACCCTGAGCGGCAGTCGCTGAACGGCGCCCTGCTCGACTGCGCCATCGGCGCGCTTGAAGAGCAGGGCCATACAGTAAGGGTTTCGGACCTCTATGCCATGCGGTGGAAAGCCGCTGCCGATCGTGCGGATTTTCCCGATCTTGCGGAAGGAGAGCGGCTCCGGGTCGCCTCCGCCTCGGCGCGGGCCTTCGCCGCGCATGACCTGACGGACGATGTCAGGGCCGAACAGGAGAAGCTGGTCTGGGCCGATACCGTAATCCTGCAGTTTCCCCTGTGGTGGTTCACCATGCCCGCGATCCTCAAAGGCTGGGTAGACCGTGTCTATGCCTGCGGTTTCGCATATGGCGTTGGCGAGCACAGCGACAGGCGGTGGGGCGATCGCTACGGCGAGGGCGTCATGGCCGGCAAACGGGCCATGCTCGTCGTCACCACCGGTGGCTGGGCGGAACATTATTCGCCCAGGGGGATCAACGGCCCGATCGACGACCTGCTGTTTCCGATCAATCACGGTATCCTGTTCTATCCCGGCTTTACCGTGTTGCCGCCTTTCGTGGCCTATCGCGTCGACCGGCTGGACGATCGGGCATTCGCTACCGTGGCGGCGGCGCTTCGCACGCGGATGCAGGCACTGGGCACCATCGCCCCGATTGCCTATCGGCGACAGAACGATGGCGATTACCGGATTCCGGCCATGGAACTGAAACCCGGCCTGGAAAAGCCAGGTGCGACCGGCTTCGCGCTACATTTGGACTGAAAGCGCACCCCCCGGAAGGCGCACTCGGCCCGCCCTCCGATGACGGGGCAGGCGGGCAGAACGCCCGTTACACGGCGTCGTCAATGCCGCCGCCCGTCCCTGGGTCCGACCAGAGCCCGCCGGTCCAGGAGGCCGGGCTTCGCAGGCATACGCCGCGATCATGACGGCCCGCTCGCGCTGCGTGCTTCGCGTCGTCGCGGCCGGATTGACGGCCACCCTGTCCCTTTCAGCCTATGCGGACTCTTCGCGCGAACCGGCGGGATACGAACCATCCGTCACGGCCGGGCGGGTCCGGTCTGGCATGGCGCTGTATGCCGAGCGCTGTCGCCCCTGTCATGATAACAGGGCGGGAAACCTCGACGAGGCCCCGCCGCTGGCCGGGCGGAATTTCCGCGAAAAATGGAGCAATCGTCGGGATGCGCTCTATGCGAAGATAAAAATGTCCATGCCGCAGGACGAGCCGGGTGTACTCTCCGCCGCGGCGGTCTCGGACATCGTGGCCGCGCTGTTCGCCGGGCATACCGCGAAAGCCGATGTCGCGAACTGACGGAAACGGGTAGAAAGGTTGTTTCTTCAGGGCGCAGGCCGAGGTGCGATCATGTCCATAAGGCTCTGGAGGAATGCCCTGCTCCTGTCGGCGGTCGTCCTGATCGCGCCGTCAGCCTGGGCAGGCCCGGCGGGGACGGAACCGGCGGGAGGCCTGCCGGCACCGCGTCCCGCCGCAGATCCGGTGTCCAATGCGCGGCTTTTCACGTTGGTGCTGGGTGACGGCGCGCGTCAGCGGGTTCTTTTCAGTGCGCCCCCCGATGCGCGGGGCACGCTGGTCATGCTGCCGGGCGGGTCCGGGCAGATCGGCCTGGAGGACGACGGGCAGATCCGCCACGGCGATAATTTCGTCGTGCGGACCCGTACGCTCTGGCTCCGGCGCGGTTACGCGGTGCTGCTCGCCGATGCCGTCGATGGGATGAACCTGCGGGGCCTGCGCAGTTCGCCGCGTTACGCGGCGGTCGTGGAGGCGCTGGTCGATTTCGCCCATGCGCACATGGCCGGTCCGGTCTTTCTGCTCGGCACCAGCCAGGGGGCGATCGCGGCCATGAACGGTGCGGCCCATGCGCCGACCGGCCGCGTGGCCGGCGTGGTGCTGACGGAATCGGTGTCGGTGATGGGCGGCAGTCGCGAGACCGTCTTCAGTGCCGATCCCGGCCAGGTCCGTATCCCGGTCCTGATCGTCGGCAATCGTGACGATCGGTGCAACGTCGCGCCACCCGGCGCCGCGCCGGACATCGCCGCCGCGCTCGACCACAGCCCGGATGTGCGGGTGCTGTCCGTGTCGGGCGGTCAGACGCGAAGCCGGAAAAATTGCGGCTCCCTCACGCCCCATGGCTATTATGGTATCGAGGTCCCGACCGTGGATGCGATCATCCGCTGGCTGGACGGCCATCGCTGACAGCACCCGCTGCCCGGCAATGAGGAAGGAGACGGCATGCCGAGGATGCGGCCACGCGCCATCGGTTCCACCGGTCGACGCCGAAAAGATCCATGCGTTTAGGCCGTCTTTTCATCCTGTCCCTCTGTGCGGCCATGGTCGCGTTGGCCGTGTTTCACCGACGCTGGCTGCCGCCGGCCTACGATCCCACCCAGCCTCTCGATCTCGCGGCGGCATGGACGTTCATGACGCCCCTGAAACTTCGCCTGCTGTCCGCGTCTCCCGAATTGTGCCGCGCAGCCCTCCTCACATCCCGGCTGCCTGTCCGGGAACACGCGCACAGCGGCACCGCGGCCTGTCCGCTGGAGGGCGTCTATACGGTCGGTGGTGGCGCGGTCTCGCTCCTGCCCGCCAGTTTCCTGGCATCGTGCAGTCTGGCGGTGCGCTGGTCTCTGTTCGAACGCCAGGTCGCGGAGCCGGTGACGCAGGCCGTGTTCCATACCGGCCTTTCGCGCATCCGGCATGTCGGCAGCTTCGCCTGCCGCGATGTCCGCGATCGCCCAGGCGCGCAGAGCAGCCATGCCACCGCCGACGCGATCGACGTGTCCGCGTTCGTCCTGGCTGACGGCAGGGAAATTCCGGTCAGCGCATGGAACGCGTCAGCGCCCGTTGGCCTTTATCTGCACCGGATGCGCGACCGGGCCTGCCGCGTGTTCGGTACCGTCCTGTCGCCCGACTACAACAGCCTGCATGCCAGCCACTTCCATCTCCAGGCCACCGGCTTCGGTCTCTGCCGCTGACCGGCTCGCGCCTGCCCCGCATTGGGGCAGGCCGGCCGCGTCAGGGCGCGCTCGCCTGGTCCAGTTCCACGATGTCCCGTTCCTCCAGTACCAGCGCGGCGGCTTTCGCGAAGCTTTCCACATGGCTGCGCCTGGTGGCGCTGGCGATCGGTGCCGTGACGCCCGCGCGGGCGATCAGCCACGCCAGCGCCACTTCCGCGTCGCTGGCGTCATGGCGGGCCGCGACGGCATCGAGCGCGGCAAGAACGCGCATGCCCCGCACGTCGAGATATTTCCCGATCCCTTCGCCGCGCGTGCTTTGGCCCAGATCGTCCTTGCTGCGATATTTCCCGGACAGAAAACCCGAGGCGAGGCTGTAATAGGTGACGACCCCCAGCCCTTCGCGGATGCACAGGTCGCGCAGCGCCCCGTCGAAGCTGTTCCGGTCGTAGAGGTTATACTCCGGCTGGAGCACCTGATAGGCCGGCAGGTTCTGTGCCCGCGCCACATGCAAAGCCTCGTCCAGTTGCGTGGCATCGAGGTTGGAGGCTCCGATGGCGCGGATCTTGCCGGCCTTGAGCAGCTTGTCATACGCACCCAGTGTTTCGGCATAGGGCGTGTGCAGGTCCGGCCAATGGGAGAAATAAAGGTCGATCCGCTCGATCCCCAGCCGGGCGAGCGAGGCATCGACAGCCTGGAGAATCCAGCTTTCCGACAGGCCCTTGTGGCCCGGCACGCCCATATCGGAGCCGACCTTGGTAAAGATCTTCACCTTGTCGCGCATGCCGGGGCGCGCCTTCAGCCAGTTGCCGATGATCGTTTCCGACTCGCCGCCCCTGTTGCCTGGCGCCCACGCCGAATAGACATCGGCGGTGTCGATGGCATCGAACCCGTGATCGACGAAGGCATCGAGCACATCGAAGCTCGCCTTCTCGTCGATCGTCCAGCCGAAGACATTGCCACCGAAGACGACCGGCGCGATCTCGAAGCCGGTCCGGCCCAGGGAACGTGTCTTCATGGCGCAGGCTCTCCTGTCTTGCTGTTTCAGGGCGGCGGATGGTCGCGCGCATCCGTCGCTTCCCCGGCCGCGCGGTTCCCCGCCGCGGCCCGGCGTCAGAACAGCACGTTGAGCGCGGTGCTGAGAACCACGGCATCCTTGAACACCGTCGTGCCGCCGACATGATTGACATACTGGAAGTCGGGCTGAAGCGACACGCCGGTCATCACATGGACCGAATAGAAAGCCTCGTAGATGCTTTCATGCCCCTGGATGCCATAGGGCGTGCCGAAATTGGCGCCCCGGAACGGTACCCCATAGGCGGCGGCCGCTTCCTGCGACTGGATGGCGCTGCGGCTGAAATTGGCCCATTGGAAGTTGATTCCCACGCTGTCCAGCGGCCGGCCCCACAGATAGCCGGTATCGAGCAGGGCGGCGACCAGATGATGATTCATCTGCGATGTCTTGCCGTCCGCATAGGAATACTGCCCGGCCAGCACCAGCCCGTTCGACTCGCCCGGTCCATGGCGGACCAGCATCTGGTCCGCCAGCACCCAGACCGAGGTCTGCCCGCTCTGCCGACGGGGTGGCAGCCCGGTGACGATCCAGGGCTGGCCGTTGCCATCCGCGTACAGATTGTCATAGCGCGAATTGTCGTACAGCACGCCGACCTTGTAATGGCCGATCAGATGATCGGGGCCGAATTCCGGCAGCCAGCCCACTTCCACTTCGGTGCCCAGCTTGCCCAGATTGTCCTGCCCCCAGGCCCAGCCGGAAATACCGCCGTTATAGGAATGCGGCGACACGGCAAACAGGCCGCCCATCACATAGAAATGGCGGGTCGGCATCAGGCGCAGCACCGTGCCGATATTGCCCGACGGCCAGTCGCGCCCCGATGCCAGGTATTTCGTCGGCGTCACGTTGCCGCACAGCCAGACGTTCATGAAGCTGCACACCCAGGGCGAGTTGTTGAAGAACGTCCCGGTCGGAATCCAGCCGACGGCCAGGTCGACCTTGTGATGCAGCCACGATTTCTCGAAATAGGCCCAGACCAGATGTGCGACCACGTTGCCGCGCGCGCCATAGATCTGCTGCACCTGGTTGCCGTTATCGCCGAAGAGCCGGCTGAGATTCTGCCCGTTGCCGTTGACCGCCAGCGTATGCAGCCACAAATCCTCGGACCACGCGCCCGCGCCCAGCAGCTTCTGCCAGTCGATATCGACCGTGGCGCCGACCTGGCCCGCCAGGGTGTAGCTCTGCCGCTTGCCGCCCGCGACATTCCCTGAAATGCCTTCATAGAGGGCGAGGGCGGCATAGATGCCGTGGTTCTGGAGCCAGGGCTGCACGCCGCCCCAGTCGCCGAAGGCGTGGGTGGTGCCGTAGGGCGGCCCGAAAGATGGCGGACCATAGGCCGATTGCAGGAAGCCGGGGATCGTCTGTTCCAGATTGCCGACCGGCGGGGTTTCTCCCGCGGTCTGGGTCGGTCGGGCGAGGGGCGAGGCGGCCGGAGCATCCTCATCGGCGGCGCGGGCCGGCAGTGCGCCGGGCACGATAAAGGCGGCCGCCAGCGCCAGGGCGGCCAGACCGGCACGGGCGCGCGTGGTCCTCATCCGGCGGGAGAGGGCACGCAGGGCACGCGCCCCGCTGCGGGCCGTCTCGATCAATGAAATGGAGAGCGTCGGCCGGGTCTCGGAAAGATTGGTCACACTTTCGTATCTTTTCGTGGCCGATTGGGCAAAAGAACAGTCCTTTTCAAGGAGAATGGAGGTGGGGTGCATTGCGGATGGGGCATTGCCGCGTGATTTTGTCCACATCATCTGTATTTTCTATTTATTTTTATTCGGAAATTCTACCAAAAAGCTCAAGTCTGGCATTTCATGCCTTGGCGAACAGGGCGCGGAGCCTGCGATACGACAATTTATGTTGTCCGATAAGATGCGTGGAAAAATTTTATCTTCTTGGACAATGGGCAGGATTACGATTTCCATCTGCGCGCGCCGTTCACAAAAACGTGATAATGACGCGGGGAGGGGCTGCCGGCGTCTTACGCGTCATAAACACACATGGGCAGGCGTGGTTCCGTAGGACGCCGCGTGGCGTCCGGCCATGCCGTCAACCTTGTACAACGGGCAGGCTGTTGCCCCGTTCCACGCTGTCGGTCCGCCCCCCGACCGGTGCCGCGCGCTGTTCCAGCGGGCAGAGGGCGGCAATCTGGCGACGATCGCCGCGTTCTGCGGTCCGGCCACCATCAGCACATCGTCCTCCATGCCCCGCCTCCTGCCCCACGCGCCGGGGTGGAAGGTCGCGCATGGTCAGCAGACAGGACGGGATAGCGCGCGACGGGCATCGCGCGCCGCAGAGTTGGAGCCATGGCGGATGGAAGGAATCTTCATAAAAAATAACTTTGAAATAAAAAGTATTTTGTTATAGCTTTGCCACTGTCCCCGCCGACACACGGCGGCCCCTGACCAACGCACTATTGCGAGGCTCCCATGACCCCCCAAGCCGACACGTCGCTGCATGACGACCTGACCTTCATGCGTGCCCTGGCCGAGGCCGGCCGCAACGCGCCGCTGACCAGCGGTCCCTATTTCCTCACGGCCGGCCTCGTGTTCGGTCTCGCCAGCTTCGTCGCCTGGGCGGTCGCGACCGGCCACACGCTCCTGCCGCCGCAGGCGCAGGTCTGGGTGTGGCTGGCGGCGATGGTCGTCTATCTGCCGGTGATCTGGTTCCTCAACCGCGCGCAACTGGGCCGCCCCGGCAGCGTGGTCATGGTCAACCGCGCCATCGGCATGATGTGGAGCGGGCTGGGCAGCGGGATCGGCATCATGTTCCTCGCGGGTATGGTCCTGGCGTGGCGGTGCGGTACGCCTGTCGTCTGGGCGATGTTTCCCTCGCTGATCCTGGCGGTGTACGGCGCGGGGTGGAGCGCCACCGCCGTCATCGCGGGCCAGTCCTGGCTGCGGGGCGTGGCGGCGGGGGCCTTCGCCGGCGCGCTGGCCGTGGCCGCGATGATCGACAGTCCGGTCCTCCTGCTGCTCTACGGGCTGCTGATCCTGCTGCTGGTGGCGCTGCCGGGCTGGGTCCTGCTGCGCCGGGAAGGCCGGGCGGCGTGACGGACCATGGATAATTTCGATATCGGGCAGATCGACGACGTGATCCATGGTCGCGTGCGGCTGGGCATCATGGCCTATCTGTCCTCGGCCGGGATGGCGGATTTCACGGCGCTGCGCACCCATCTGGGCGTGACCGACGGCAACCTGTCCACCCATCTGCGCAAGCTGGAGGATGCGGGTTACGTGGTGCAGGACAAGGGCTTCGCCGGCCGCCGCCCCCTGACACGGCTGGTCCTGACCGACAGCGGCCGGGCCGCCTTCATCACCTATCTCGATGCCATCCGGCGGCTGGTGGACCAGGGCGCGCCGCCGGGCTGAAGACCCCGCAGGGCCGCTGCCGATGTTTTGCGCGTGACGGCGGCCCTCCGACTTGCGAAAATCGGGCGATGACCGCTCGTCCTGCCTATCCCGCCGATTTTCCGACCCTCAGCCGGGCCGCCGCGCTTTCCACGCGGCGGGAACGCCATGCCGGCGGGCGCGCGCTGCGCCACAGCCTGCCGCGCGGCGCCCATGCCGACTGGGCGCCCCCGTCCGGCCGGGCGGACCCGGTCACGATCCTGGAACGTCAGGGTCAGGACCGCATCGCCGGCCTGCTGCCGATCCGCTACCGGCGCATGGCGGCGTCGCCCTTCGCCTTCCTGCGCGGGGCGGCGGCCGTCATGGCGATGGATCTGGCGCAGACGGTCTGGACCGGTCCGCGGGTGCAGTCATGCGGCGACTGCCATCTGGCCAATTTCGGCGCCTATGCCTCGCCCGAGGGCGCGCCGGTCTTCGACATCAACGATTTCGACGAAACCCTGCCCGCTCCCTTCGAGTGGGACATCAAGCGTCTGGGGGCCTCGCTGGTGCTGGCGGGGGAGGAGTCCGGCCTGGCGGACGGCCCGGCGCGCGCCCTTGCCGTGCTGGCGGCAAGGGCCTACGCGGCCGAAATGGCGCGTCTGGCCCCGTTGACGCCGCTGGAAATCTGGACCAACCGGATCGACCTCGCCGCCGCGATCGACGCTTTCGCCGATGGGCGGGCGCGACGCCGGGCGCGGACCCTGCTGGCCGAACGCATGGACAGCGCCCGCCGCCATTTCGGTCTGGTGGCCGATAATAGCGGCACGCCCGCCCTGCGCGAAAAACCGCCGCTGGTGATGCGCCTGCCCGAGCATGACGGGATCATCCGCGACGCCTTCGCCCGCTATGTCGCCACCCAGCCGCCCGAGCGTGGCATCCTGCTGGCGCAGTACCGCCTGCGTGACGTGATCTTCAAGGTCGTGGGGGTGGGCAGCGTCGGCACGTTCTGCGCCATCGGCCTGTTCACCACCGCTGATGGCGACAGCCTGCTGCTCCAGATCAAGGAGGCGCAGGATTCGGTGCTGGCGCCCTATGCCGGGGTGTCGGTCTTCCGCAACCAGGGGCAGCGGGTGGTCACCGGCCAGCGCATGATGCAGGCGGCATCGGACGCGTTCCTCGGCTGGACCCACACGCAGGGACGGGACGAAGCGGAAGACACCCGCCACGACCTCTCGGGCGCCGGACGGCAGTTCTATGTCCGCCGCCTCAAGGATTCCCGCCTCGCTGCCGTCGGCACCGAGGTCGCGCAGGAGGGGCTGGTGGACTATGCCCCGCTTTGCGGCCGCACGCTGGCCCGTGCCCACGCCCGCACCGGCGACGTGGTGGCACTGGCCGCCTATCTGGGGCGGGGCCGGGCCTTTGCCGATGCGATCGGCGGCTTCTCGGTCCTGTATGCCGCGCAGACCCGCCGCGATTGGGAGGCATTCCGCAAGGCGATCGCCGCAGGGCGCCTGCCCGCCGGGGATGGAGGAATCTGAGGCATGGCGGCCGGAGCCAGGCGGGGCCTGAAGGTGTCCTTTCCACTCAGGGGGCTGCTGGGCCGCCTGCATGCGCCGGGCGGCTGGAGCGACGCGCTGGCCGGGCTGACGCTGGCCTCGATGAACATTCCCCAGGTGCTGGGTTATGCCGCCATCGCCGGCATGCCGGCGGTCACGGGCCTGTATACCGTGCTGCTGCCGCTGGTGGCCTTCGCGGTGCTGGGCTCGTCGCGGCACCTGGTGGTGGCGGCCGATTCCGCCACCGCCGCCATCATCGCCAGCGGTCTGGCGGGCATGGCGGTGGCGGGCAGCCCGGCTTATGTGGCGCTGGTCGGCGTGGTGGCATGGCTGGCGGCGGCATTCCTGCTGGGGGCGCGCCTGTTCCGGCTGGGGTTCCTGGCCGATTTCTTCTCGCGCACCGTGCTGGTCGGTTTCCTCACCGGGGTGGGGGTGCAGGTGTGCATCGCCATGTCGCGCGACATGCTGGGCGTGGCGGCCCCGGCGCATAATCCGCTGGCGCAACTGGCGCAGGTCGCGCGCGGGCTGCCGACAGCCAGCGGATTATGCGCCGGCCTCTCGCTGCTGGTGGTGATGCTGATCCTGGCGGGCAGGCGGCTGCTGCCGCGTGCGCCGATGGCGCTGGTCGCGGTGGTGGGGTCCATCGCCGCCAGCCGGGCGTTCGACCTGGCGGGTCACGGGGTGGCGGTCATCGGCCCCATCGCGGGCGGCCTGCCGTCGCTGGTCCTGCCCGACGTGACGTGGAACCAGATGCTGGCGCTGCTGCCGGTCGCGGGCTCCTGCGTGGTGGTGATCATCGCGCAGAGTGCCGCGACCTCGCGCGCCTTCGCCCTGCGCTGCCACGAACGCGTGGATGAAAACGCCGACATCCTGGGCCTGTCCGCCGCCAACGCCGTCGCCGCGCTGACCGGGGCGTTCGTGGTCAATGGCAGCCCCACCCAGACGGCGATGGCGCTGCGGGCCGGTGCGCGCAGCCAGCGCGCGCAGCTTGTGTTCGCGCTGGTCACGCTGGTCGTGCTGCTGGTGCTGACCGGGCCGCTACGCGACCTGCCGCGCTGTGTGCTGTCCGCCATCGTCTTCAGCGTCGCGGCGGGGATGATCGACTGGCGGGGCCTGCTGGCCATCCGGCGCGAGAGTCCCGGCGAATTCCGCCTGGCCGTGGTCACCGGCGCCGCCGTGGTGGGGGTGGGGGTGGAGCAGGGCATCTTCCTGGCGATCGCGCTGTCGCTGTTCCGCCATGTCCGCCACAGCTACCGGCCGCACAGCATGGTGCTGCGGGTGGACGACGCCACCGGCATGCTGGAGCCGGTGCCGGTGGGGCGGGGCATCCAGACCGAGGCCGGGCTGGTCATCTATCGTTTCGGCGCGGACCTGTTCTACGCCAACTGTTCCCGTTTCGCCGACGACGCACGGCTGCTGGTCAATAGCGCACCTACCCCCCTGCGCTGCCTGATCGTCGATGCCAGCGCGATCACCGATCTCGATTTCTCGGCCGCCGGCATGTTGCGCGACCTGCTGGCGGAACTGCGCGGGCAGGGCGTGCGTGTGCTGTTCGGCCGCGTTTCGCCCTATCTGCGCGCCGACATGGACCGGCACCGGATCACGGCGACGGCCGGCGCGGATTCCTATTTCACCGCGCTGCATCCCGCGATCCGCACCGGCCGCGCCATCGTCCAGGCAGAAGGATAGACCGTTCCATCATACGAACATGGCAGTCCCCCTGTTTCCGAGACGGATAAGGTCGGCTATGAGTGTGATGGGGGATATACGGGGTTTGATGGCGCGTGGTGGACGATTTTCATGACGTCATGGCACTGGCGATCGAAGGGAGCGGAACCGGCATCTGGGACCGCGACGTGGTTACCGGCACGATCAGGTATTCGACCGCATGGCTCGAAATATTGGGCTATGACCGTGGCGAGATCTCCCAGCAGATAGAAGACAGCTACGACCGCATTCACCCCGACGACCGGGCCTATGTCCAGACGACCATGCAGGACCATTTCGACGGGCGAACCTCGGTCTATGAGGTCGAGCACCGGCTGCGCTGCAAGGACGGCAGCTACAAATGGGTAATGAGCCGCGGCATGGTCATCAGCCGCGACCCGCAGGGCCGCGCGCTGCGCATGGTCGGCACGACCGCCGACATCACCTCGATCCGTCTCATGGCGGAACGGCTGCGGCAGAGCACCAATCTGGTCGCCAATCTGACCAACCAGATCCCGGGGATGATCTTCGAATCCCGGCGTGCGACCACCGGCGAGGCCCGCATGACCTATGTCAGTTCCGGTATCGGCGAGATCTTCGGACTCACGGCCGCGGACGTGGGGACCAGCACGGCTTCCATTCACGCGCGCATCTATCCCGACGACCGGGCGATGTACCATGCGTCGCTGGACGCGTCGCAACGCGACCTGGTGCCCTGGCAATGCATCTTCCGCGTCGATCTGCCGACGCGGGGATTGTGCTGGCGGCAGATCGATGCCCGGCCGGCCCGTCTGCCGAACGGCGACACGCTGTGGCACGGCCTGGTAACGGACGTGACCGAGCGCATGGAAATGGAGCAGCAGCTTCATGATCTGGCGCGACTGGATCATCTGAGCGGCCTGCCGAACCGGCGCGCATTCCTCGAACGGATGGAAAAGACGTGGTCCGGCCTGGTGCAGGCGCGGCTCGACCGGGTGGCGGTGATGATGATCGACGTCGATCACTTCAAGTCGATCAACGATCGCTACGGCCACGCGGCGGGCGACGAGGTGATCCGCCACGTCGCGGCGATGATGTCGTCCGTCCTGCGGTCCAATGACATCACGGGGCGCATGGGGGGCGAGGAGTTTGCCGTCTGCCTCCCCAATGTCGGTATGGCCGAAGCCGGCCGCATCGCCGACCGCCTGCGTGTCGAAATCGCGGAGACGCAGGCCTGGTTCGAGGAAATCGCCATTTCGCTGACGGTGAGCATCGGCATTGCCGCGATGCTGCCCACCGACAGGAATGGCGAGCAGGTTCTGGCGCAGGCCGACAAGGCTTTGTACATGGCCAAGCAGGCGGGCCGGAACAGGTTGGCCTTCGCTCAGGATTCAGACTGAGCGCCTGTCTGGAAACGGCCTCCGGCGCCGATCCGGCGCGCGCCGCCCGTGCTGCGCTCCGATGCGCGGAAACACACCATGGGCAGGGTCGTGAAGGGGCGCGCGCACGCACGGGGGCCGGGTACGGCTCATGACGGCCGGGCGGGCAGCGGGGCCGGGCGTGGGGCCGAGATTGGGGCTGGGTCTGGGATACGGCGTGGCGGCCGGCGCGTTCTGGGCGCTGGGGTTCCTCGCACCGGCACTGGCGGGCGATTTCACGCCATTGCAGATCTCGATCGGCCGTTATCTGGCCTATGGCGCATTCTCGCTGATCGCACTGGCGCCGCGCTGGCCGACGCTGCGCGCGACGATCGGGAGGCGGGATGTCCGCGCCCTGTTCATGCTCGGGCTGCTGGGCAACATCCTCTATTACGTCCTGCTGTCCTACGCGGTGCGGCTGGGCGGGATCGCCGCCACCTCGCTGATCATCGGCCTGCTGCCGGCGGTGCTGACGCTGATCGGCAGCCGTGATGACGGCGCGGTGCCGCTGTGGCGGCTGGCGCCTTCGCTGCTGTTCAGCCTCGCCGCCATCGTCTGTATCGGCTGGGGGGCGATCGGCACGGCCGCCCCGGCGGCGCGGGGGGCACCGCTGCTCGGCTGGCTGTGTGCCGTCGGTGCCATGCTGTCCTGGGCGGCCTTCGCCGTCATCAACCAGCGCTGGCTGGCCCGGCTGCACCATGTCTCGGCGCAGGAATGGAACCTGCTGACCGGTGGCGCCACCGGTATTCTGGCGGTGCTGGTCGCGGGGCCAGCCTTCCTGCTCGGGGCGCCGGGCACAGCCGGCGGGCGGGACTGGGCGCGCTTCGTGGCTGTGGTGGCCGGCACCGGCTTCCTGGTGTCGATCGTGGGCAATGTCTTCTGGAACCGCATGAGCCGCCTGCTGCCGCTGACGCTGGCGGGGCAGATGATCCTGTTCGAAACCCTGTTCGCGCTGCTCTATGGTTTTCTGTGGGAACGGCGCCTGCCGGGCACGATCGAAATCGCGGCGATCCTGCTGGTCTGCGCCAGCGTGCTGTCGGGCATGGCTGTCCACCGTCCGGTTGCCGTCACCCCGGCCCCAGAGCCTTCGTGATATTGTAAATATCTTGTTGCGGCCGGCGGTTTTTCAGGAAGCCTGGTCGTCGAGCGCGCGGAACATGACGTGGCAATCCACCGGCCCCAGCGTGGCGTGGCGATAGGCACCGGGCAGGGTGCCGACGATCAGGAACCCGGCCCGGCGCCAGAGCCGGATCGCGACCTGGTTGCTGGCCACCACCATGTTGAACTGCATGGCGGTAAATCCCAGCCGCCGGGCTTCGGTCAGCGCATGCGCGCACAGCGCGGCCGCCACGCCCTGCCCACGCGCCGCCGGTGCCACGATAAATCCGGCATTGCAGACATGATCGCCCGGCCCGGCGGCATTGGGCTTGATGTAGGAACTGCCCAGAATGGCCCCGTCGCGTTCGGCCACGAAGGTGGCGCGCGGCGCCTCGCCCCACAGGGCCCAGCCCGCCGCACGGTCCAGTTCGGGGTCCAGCGCATAGGTTTCGCGCGCGCGGGCGATGTCGCGGAGGATCGGCCAGACCGTCTCGAAATCGTCGGGCCTCATCGGACGGATCAGCATGCGGCATTCCTCTGGTGCGGGGCCGACAAGACAGGCCGGTCTGGCATCACCGACTGGGCATCACCGACCGGGCATCACGGAGAAGGGCATACGGCCTATCGCTGCGCGGGCTGCCCCGGCTGGCCGCATCGCGACAGCAGCGCGCGCAGGTGGTTGACCACGGGGAAGACCTCGCGGTTGCGGTCGCCGCCCTGGGCGTCCCACGCCTGCTGCTCCAGTTCCACCACCTCGCGGTCTTCCTCGAAGATCCGGTTGGTGAACACCGCCAGCGCCGGCCAGATCAGGTCGATCAGGAACGGAATCTTCGGCCGCCGCACCGACAGCAGGCCGAAGGCGCGGCTGGTGCGCTGGTCGGCGCTCTGCGGCACGTAGGCCACCCACAGATCCATCATCAGGTCGCCGTCCTTGTCGACGATATTCAGCGTCTGGTACGGATATTCGGTTCGTACCGTCACCACTTCCTCGACCGGCTGCTCCTTGCCCTTCAGGTCGCGATGGCGGCCGAAGATCAGGGCTTCGGCCAGCGGCTGGCGGGTGTCGGTACGGCCGAAGCTGTAGCGGGCCTCGACGAAATTCTCGCCCCGGTCCTGGCCCAGGAAGCGGGCGCGGATCTGCCCCATCTGGCGGCGATGCAGGAACTGATGGTTCATGTCCATCAGGTTCTCGTGCATGAAGGTGTAGTGGCAGGCCACGCGGGGGCCGAACTGCCGCGTGCGGTATTCCGGATCGCCGACATGCGCCAGCCTGGGCATCGGCACCGAATCGGCCAGCGCCGGGTCGCCGGGGAAGACGAAGATCAGGCCGCCCGCCTCGCGGCAGGGATAGGTGCGCACGCCGTTGGGCAGCTTGCCCTTGCCCAGATAGGGCACGTCGATGCACCGGCCCGAGCGGCCATAGGCCCAGCCGTGATAGCAGCACTGCACCGCCTGGCCCTTCACCGTACCCTTGCTCAGCGGCACCTGCCGGTGGGCGCAGCGATCCTCCAGCGCGAAGACCGCGCCTTCGGTGGGGCGGACGAGGGCGATCGGCAGGCCGGCATAGCGCACGCCGATGGTCTTGCCGGTCTTGAGTTCATGCGACCAGGCCACGGGGTACCAGAAATCGGGATCGCAATCGACCGTGCGCAGGTCGGGGCTCCCGAGGCTGATGTCCGTGTCACGCTCGGTGATGGTGATCTGGTCCATGCTCATGTCCGTTCCGGTTTCTTTCCTGATCGCGCATTGTCCTCCCTCGGCAACGTCCCTGTCTCGCCCCAGTTATGAAACCGAGCCTTGCAGGAAACGAAACGGCAGGCTCTTCCCCGCTTGACACGATGCATAGCTCTCAGGCGGTTTCCGTGGTCGCGGCCATGTCCTTGCCCTGGGGCCGCGCCAGGCCGGCCGCATGGTGCGCCATGACAGCCTCGCCCGTTCCGCCGGCATGATCAATCCCGTCTCTGTCAGGCCCGGCGCCATTTATCAGGTTTCGCCGTCGAAATACCATGCGCCGGCCATGCGCCGGAACGATGGGGCACGCAGGCCGTTGAAACCGTTGGCGCCGCCCGCTGCCCGGCGGGTGGTTCGCTATCAGGGGGCTGGTGCGCATTCCCGGTCTTTCGCCTGTTCCCGATCGGTTTTATGCTCTCGGGCAGGATCTTCCGGTTCCGCCTTCGCGCCTCCGGGAAGTTGACACAGGCGGCAGACCGGCTGCCGGCGCGCCATGGTGGCGCGGGTATGGAGAAACAAGGCATGGCCGTTCGCAGTCTTCTTCTGACCGTCATGGTGGGCGCGAGCGTCGCAGCCGCCGCCATCGCGCCGGCCTACGCCCAGTCGCCTCTCTATCAGGGCCGGCGCGGCGGTGCGGTCGGGATCGCCGCTGCCGTCGCCAGCAAGGATCGGCCGGACGAGGACGTGGCCAGCGACAAGAACCGCAAGCCCGCCAGCCTGCTGGCCTTCGCCGGCCTGAAGCGTGGTATGAACGTCGCCGACATCATGCCGGGCAAGGGCTATTTCACGCGCCTGTTCAGCAACGTGGTCGGTGGCGAGGGGCATGTCTGGGCCATCGTGCCAGCCGGGCTGGTGGCGAAGAAGCCCACGGCGGCGGATGCGGTGAAGGCCACCGCCGCGATGCCGGTATTCTCCAATGTCTCGGTCCTGATCCAGCCGCTGGACGCGATTCAGGTGCCCAAGCGGCTCGACCTCGTCTGGACGGCGCAGAATTATCACGATGTCTATTACGGCGCCGGCGTCGATGCCGCGTTGGCGTTCGACAAATCGGTATTCGCAGCATTGCGTCCGGGCGGCGTGTTCATCGTGATCGACCATGTGGCCAATCCGGGCGCGGATGCCGATGTGGCGAAGCTGCACCGGATCGATCCGGCGATCATCCGCCGGCAGGTCGAGGCGGCGGGTTTCCATTTCGAAAGTGAGAGCAAGGTGCTCGTCAATCCGGACGATAACCACGACCTGCCGGTGTTCGATCCCGCGATCCGGGGCCGTACCGATCAGGTCGTGCTGAAATTCCGCAAGCCGGCGCACTGATGCGTGCTCGGGCTTTCCTGCCAGAGCATTGCCACCGAAAACCGGTTCGGTGGAAATGTTCTGGTCCAAGCCCGAGCCCTGTCGGGCCGCCAAATTCTCGGTGCGTGGCTGCCGCAGTTTTTTGCGCGGTAGCGATATTGGCTTTTCGACGTTCGAATTACTGATTGGCTGTTCCACCTGGGCAGAGCTTTAGTCTGTCGACGAGCCAGCGGCCGGCAGGCCCCGGCGGCTCGGCCGTGGGATAAACGACCGTCATGGGCATATTGGCTCCCCCCTGGGAGATGTCCTCGACGCGGAGTTCGACCAGTCGGCCGCTTTCGATATCGGCGCGAACGGTATGAAAGGGCATGCCGCCCCAACCCAACCCCCCGAGCAGAAAGTGATGTTTGGCGTAGAGATCCGCGAGCCTCCATGTCAGGGGAGACATGACGCCGCGCTCCCGCCCCGCGGATAGCGTGGTCCGGTCGGCCAGCACGAGCTGGACGTGGCGTGCCAGTTCCTCGCGGGGAATGACACCGTCGAACTGTGCCAGAGGGTGGTCGCGAGAGGCCACCATCATGAAGCGGATACCCCCCAGCGCCTCGCTGGACATAGAGCTGGGAAGATCGGGGAGCGGGCCTGCAATGCCGATACCGGCCCTTCCATCGAGAAGAGGCTGAAAGACACCGCCAAGAGCTTCGACGTACAGCCGCAAGGGCGTGTGCGGAAATGTCTCGCGGAACCCGGTCGCCACGGCTGTCACACGGTCCATCGGGAAGAATACATCGACCACGACCGACAATTCGGGCTCCAGCCCCGATGACATGCCTTTGGCCCGCGCCTTCATGAAATCCACACCCGAAACCACGCCGCGCGCATCGGCCAGCAGCACCCGACCGGCGGCCGTCAGTTGCGGGTAACGGCCGGTCCGATCGAACAGCACGATCCCCATCTGCATCTCAAGAGTGGCGATCATCTCGCTGACCGCCGATTGCGACCGGTGCAGCAGCCGCGCCGCCGCCGAGAAGCTGCCTTCATCACTCGCGGCAATGAATGTGCGCAGTTGATCCAGCGATACACCATCCAGCATGGAGCCTCTCTTCGATCCATCGTTCTGTCCGATATTATATATCGGAATATAGCGGCTTTATAGGTGGGTTCATCCATGAGACACGCTGGATCATGTTCGGAGCAATCAGAGACCTGTTCTCAGGGCGCAACAGAAAATCCCTGTCCCCTTCTTCCACGGAGACGACCACGATGAAGATCCTGCATATTGATTCCAGCATTCTCGGACATTATTCGGTCAGCCGGCAGCTTTCCGCGGAAACCGTCGCGCGACACAAGGCAGCGCACCCGGATGCCACCGTCATCTATCGGGATCTCGCTATCGATCCAGTGCCTTATCTGACCGGCGCGCATATGGCGGCGCTACAGGGGAAGCCGGTCACGGATACCGCGCTCGCCGACGATCTGGCGATCGGCGACGGGCATATCAATGATCTCCTGGCAGCCGACATCGTCGTTATCGGCGTTCCGATGTATAATTTTTCCCTTCCCGCCCAGCTCAAATCCTGGATCGACCGTGTGGTCGTAGCGGGCAAGACGTTCCGGTACGGTGCGTCGGGGCCTGAAGGTCTCCTTCCGCAGGGCAAGAAGGCGTTCCTGATCTCGACGCGTGGCGGGATCTATACCGGGGACAGCCCGGCCGCGATGCTGGATCATCAGGAAAAATATCTCGCCGCCGTCCTGGCCTTCATCGGTCTCACAGATGTCACCTGGATACGTGCCGAAGGACTGGCTCTGGGGCAGGACGCAAAAGACGCCACCATCGTGCAGGCGCAGGGTGAAATCGCCCGTCTTCAGGGCTGAACAGCGTTTTATCCAACGGGAGGAATCTCTCCACGACCCAACGTCATTTCGCCCGTGGTGCTTCCATGGTGAAGCTGGCCGATAGCGCATCCTTCCACTCGCGTGAAAACAACGCACCGTCAAATCCCGCGCCTTAACAGGCGTGTCGGACGCTGGGTCACAAACCATCGGTCGATCTATCGCGTGCGCCGGGGCCGAACATAAGCCGGGGTCGAACAAAAAACGGGGCTCCGCAGGAGCCCCGCTTTTCGTATCGTGTTCCGCCGTTCGCGGGTCAGCGCGTCCTGCCAAGTTGTGACCACAGATAGGCGTAGCTGAGTGCCTGTGTCTGGGCGACTTCCTTCTGGCTGGCACCAAAGCCGTGACCACCCGCGACCTGCTCCCAGTAGTAGTAAGGCAGCTTCATCTCGCTCATCCGCCAGGCAAATCGCCGGGCATGGACCGGACCGACGCGGTCGTCCTTGGTGGTCGTCTCGATAAACGGCACCGGATACTTCACCCCTTCCTTCAGGTTCTGAAGCGGGGAAATGCTGCGCAGGAACGCCTTCTGTTCGGGAATGGAGACGGTGCCGTACTCCCCGACCCACGATGCCCCAGCCGACATGTGCTCGTAATTCATCATGTCCAGCAGCGGCACTTCGATATCGACGGCTTTCCAGTAATCGGGATGCTGGGTGAATTCCACGCCCATCAGCAGCCCGCCATTCGACCCACCCTGGATGGCAAGGTGCTGAGGCGACGTCACCTTGCGCTCCATCAGATCCTTCGCCACCGCGGCAAAATCGTCATAGATGCGCTGGCGGTTCGTCTTCAGGCCCGCGTCATGCCATGCCGGCCCGAACTCGCCACCGCCGCGGATATTGGCCAGCACATAGACCCCCCCGCGGGCGAGCCAGTTGTTGCCGATGCCCGCCGAGTAGAACGGAAACAGCGGAACCTCGAAACCACCATAGGCATAAAGCAGCGTCGGGTTCGTCCCATCCAGCGGCATAGTCTTGCGATGGACAATGAAATACGGAATGTCCGTCCCGTCCTTCGAGCGCGCTTCGTGCTGCTCGACCGTCATGTCCGAGGCATCGAACTGGGCGGGCAACGTGCGGATTTTCTGAACCGACGCCAGGTCGCTGTTGATCTCCCACAGCGTCGTGGGCGTCAGAAACCCCGACGAGGTGGCGTAAGCGAAGGGCGAGTCCTCATCCGTGCTGATCAGATCGACCGACATGTTCTGCGGTAACGGAAGATCCCGATGCGTAAAATCCGTGCCATTGGCGGCAGGCGTGTAGATGACGATCTTGCCGCGCACATTGTCATACAGCGTGACGATCAGATGACCACGGCTCGTGGACGCGCCTTCGATCACCTGCCCCGCCGTCGGGGCCAGCAGAAGCTGCGGCGCCGGATTCTTCGCCGCAGGGTCGACCAGTACGAGCGACCCCTTGGTGAATGTCTGGCCGTTTACCGCCCAGTCCTCATCCAGAAGAACGACAAGCCGCGCATTGAACAGCGCCGAAACGCTGGATTTCAGCGGCAGGGCAAGCGAAGTGGTCTGTCCGTCACGATAGAGGAACGTCCGCGAGGCGAACGCATCCAGCCCCTCACGGATCAGCACGACCTGATGGCCCGCGCCGTCATGCAGCACTTCGGGGCCGACCTCGACATCCTTCCTGTTTCCCGCAAAGACGGTCTGCGCCTGGTCGAGAGACTGGCCGCGCTTCAGGATTTTGACGATATACGGGTAAGAAGACTCCGTCAGGTCGTCCGCGCTCCAGGGATAGCTGACCAGCAAACTGTCGCGATCAAGCCAGGATGAATCCTGTTTGGCATGCGGCAGGGAAAACCCGCCTTCGACGAACTGGCCGGTTCTGAGGTCGAATTCGCGGACGGTGCTGGCATCCTCGCCGCCATCGGAGAGGTGCAGAAGGCAAAGGTTCTGCTGGGAATGCAGGCAATCAATACCCTTATAGACCCAGTTGCGCTTTTCTTTCGCCGCCAGCGCATCGAGGTCGAGGGCGACCGTCCATTCCGGATGATCGGTCGCAAAAGAGTCCGCCGTCGTGCGGCGCAGAATGCCCCGCAGATGGTGCTCGTCGCGCCAGAAATTATAAACCATCCCGTCCATCTGCATCGGCATGGCCAGACGGTCATGCGTCTGAAGCAGCTTCAGCGAGGTATCATACAGCCCCTTGTACAGCGGGCCATGACCCAGCAGGTCCAGCGTGCGGGCATTCTGGGCTTTCACCCAGCCCATGGCCCGCGCACCATTGATGTCGTTCAGCCATGCCGGAATGGTGTCGGGCAGATCGGCGGCATGCACGGGCATGGCCGAAGGCGTCAGCAGGCTTGCGCCCAGAAGTGCGACCAGCGTGCCGCGACCGAAAATCCTGAATGGTGCCACCACGAAGCGTCCCTGAATGTTACAGTGTAACTGTTTCATTGCAGCAGACAAACCGCAAGGGGCGCGGAGCGCGGAGACGAAATGGCGGCATCCCGCCCGCGCTCATAGCGGCGAGGGCGCCTGCACGGTGCGGTCGTTGATCACATTGCCCGTATTGAGGGTCGTATTCGGTTCCAGCAGGACGACATGGCATTCGTCGCCCAGGGCCTCGGGACAATGCTCCACGCCATGCGGCACGATCAGGAATTCGCCGACTGCGACATCGATGACACGATCCCGGAAATGCATGCGCAATGTCCCCGATACGACCAGGAACAGTTCGTCCTCATGTTCGTGATGATGCCAGTCGAACATTCCCTTGAATTTCGCCAGCTTGATCTGGGAGGCGTTGATGTCGCCCGCCACGCGGGGGCTCCAGTACTCGGAAAACGTCGCGAACGCCTGCGTCAGGTTTATCTTTTCCATCGGATGCGTCTCCATCATGCTTTGGACAGGATCGTTGTGGACAGGATAGTCTGGATACAGCCGATCTGCCCCGCCAGATCAGCCGATGCCGGAAACGCGCCGTCGAAGGCCGCCGTGCCGACCGTGAAGCCGGCGGCACCCGCCAAGGCCGCCGCCCTGATCCGCTCCGCCCGGTCGAGCGACCCGGCGACAATGACGGGCTTGTCCGCCACGGCGCGGCACACCCGCCGCATCAGGGCCGGCACGTCTCCCGCGAAGCGATAGGCCAGCAGATCCAGCCCATGCACGCCCGGTCGCGCTGCCAGGGCGACGGCGCTGCGCACGATCTCGGCTTCGGTCCCTTCGAGAACGCTCGGATGCCCGTTGATCCGGCCGGGAAACGGATAGTAGCGGATCGCCGTGCCATCCAGCAGCCGCAGCACGTCATCCACATGCGTGCCGCCCAGAAGATAATCGACACCCAGGGCGATCCCGGCCCGCACCGCACGAAGCTCGCTCTCGCGATCGCGCGAGACCACTTCAAGATAAATCCTGGCCCCCGCCTGCCGGATCGCGCGTGCAAGGACCTGGAGCCCCGCAAACGGCAGCCCGATATCCTTGAACCCGATATGGCGGACACCGGCGGTCCGGACGGTCTCCACCAGGTCGGCCGCGTTCTCCACCGTCCGGTCGTGGCGGGTCAGCATGAAGATGAAATCGGGCGGGATCATGCGGCGGCTCCGGTCAGGCGAAGGGCGTAATCGAACGCCGTTTCCAGGCTGGACGGATCGGCGACGCCCCGTCCCGCGATCGCGAAGGCGGTGCCGTGATCGGGGCTGGTGCGCACGAAGGGCAGGCCGAGCGTGATGTTCACCCCCTGCGCGAGACCCATATATTTCACCGGAATCAGTCCCTGGTCGTGATATTGCGCCACCACGACATCGAAATGCTTCGCGCGCGCCTGCATGAACACGGTGTCCCCCGGCCACGGGCCGGAGGCATCCAAGCCCTCGCTGCGCGCCTGCGCGATGGCGGGCGCGATGATGCGGGCTTCCTCGTCACCGAACAGACCGCCTTCCCCGGCATGGGGATTAAGGCCCGCCACCGCAATGCGCGGACAGGCGACGCCCAACGCCCGCGCGCCCGCATGGGCCAGCCGGATCGCCGTCATCTGCGCGGGAAAATCGGCGCGACGGATCGCCTCGCTCAGCGCACAATGGATGGTCACCAGCACGACGCGGATGTCCTCGTTCGCCAGCATCATGGCGACATCCGCGCCACCGGCCTGCGCGGCAAGGATTTCCGTATGGCCCGGATAGCGCACCCCGGCGGCGGCAAGGGCTTCCTTGTGGATCGGCGCGGTAACGACGCCGCCAACCACCCCCGCCTTCGCCAACCCGATCGCGGACAGGATCGCCGCATAGGCGGCCCGGCCGCTTTCGGCGCTGACCCGCCCCACGGGCGGCAGGGCCACGCAGTCCGAGGACGCCAGCACGTTCAACACCCCATCCCCGAACCGGGCCTCGTCCGGCCTGGCCACCCGGCGCACCCGCGCGGCCGGGTCCAGCGCGGTCAGCGCATGGTCCATCACCATCGGGTCACCGATGACGATCCAGCGCCGCCGCGCCGGTCGCCGCAGGAACATCCGGGCCACGATCTCCGGCCCGATGCCGGCGGGGTCGCCCATCGTGACGGCGAGCGGCCGGGCAGGGGAAGCATTCTCGATCATGATGGTGAGCATAACGGAACGCTCCGGCAGGAAAATCGATATGAACTGACCCGTTCCGGTGATAAAAACTGACCAATGAAGCGGTCCGACATCCCCTCGCTGGACGATCTGCGTGCGTTCGAGGCCGTCACGCGCCTCGGCGCGGTGCGGGCGGCGGCGGCGGAACTGGCCCTGACCCACGGCGCGGTCAGCCGCCGGGTTTCCAAACTCGCCGCCGAACTGCATGTGCGCCTGCTGGAGCCGGACGGACGCGGCGTGCGGCCGACCAGGGCGGGCGAGCGCCTGGCCCAGGCCACGAGCGACGCGCTGCGGGGGATCGCGGCGGCACTGGCCGAAATTCGCTCGGCCTCCGGCGCGCAGCCGATCGTCCTGTCCTGCGAGCGGTCATTGGCGATGCGCTGGCTGATCCCGCGCCTGTCCGACTTCCAGGATCGCCATCCCGGCATCGACGTGCATCTTTCAACGGGCGGCGGCGCGCTGGATTTCGCGCGGGAGCGCATCACGCTGGCGATCCGGCGCCTCGATTTCCCGCTCGCTCCCGACTGGACGGTGACGACGCTGGTGCCGGAAGCGGTCGGGCCGGTCATGCGCCCCGACATGGCGCGGCGGTTCGCGGACGCGGACTACCTGGCGCTCGGGTCGCGCACCCGTCCCGAGGCATGGAAGAACTGGCTGGCCTCCCGGCCCGACATGTCCGCGCCGCGCGAAATCCGCCTGTACGACCATCATTTCATGATGCTGGAAGCCGCCGCCAGCGGCCTGGGCGTCGCCCTGTCCCCCCGCATCATCGCGGTGGACGATGTCGCGAACGGGCGCCTGCTGGCACCGGCCGGGTTCACCGCCGACGGAACGGCGTACGGGCTGATCCGACCCAGGGACGCATTGGTAACGAACAGTCTGAAAATACTCGAACAATGGCTTGTGCGGCAGGCGGAGCACCCGATCCGGCCCGCCCCCTGACCCGCAACGCCGCCACAGCGCGCGGCCGGGGAGCACAAGCCCCCCTGAATCCCCCCGCGCGCCCCCGATCCGGCGCGATCAGGCGTCCTCGCGCACCGTCCCGGCCATTGCCGCCGCCCGCGCGGCGTTCTTCTCTTCCTCGGTCCAGACCTTGCGCTCGCGCTTCTGCTGCGGCTTGACCTGCTTGACCGGCCCACCCCCCAGCACGGGCGGCCGCATGGTCGAATGCCGTGCCTCTTCCGAATGCCACGGATGGTCGTCCCGCACGATCAGGGCGCGCCCGATCTCCCGCTCCACATCGCGCAGCCACGCCCGCTGCTCGGCATCGCACAGCGTGATGGCAAAGCCGTTGCGGCCGGCGCGGCCGGTGCGGCCGATGCGATGGACATAGCTTTCCGGCAGGCTCGGCAGGTCATGGTTGAACACATGCGTGACCGTATCGACATCGATGCCGCGCGCCGCGATATCCGTCGCCACCAGAACCTGCGCGGTGCCGGCGCGGAAGGCATCCAGCGCGCGTTCCCGCTGGCCCTGCGACTTGTTGCCGTGCAGCGCCTCGGCGGTGATGCCCGCCTCGGTGATGAAGGCGCAGACTTCGTTGGCGATGTTCTTCTGCAAGGTAAAGACCACGGCCTGGCCCATCCCCGGCGTCCGCAGCAATGCCAGCAGCGCCGCCTTCTTGTCGGCCGCATCGACGAACATGACCGACTGCTCGATCCGCTCGACGGTGGTCGAGGGCGGGGCGATCTCGACCTTCGCCGGATCGCGCAGCAGGCTTTCCGCCAGCGCGGCGATGGATTTCGGCATCGTCGCCGAAAACAGCACGGTATGCCGATCCTGCGGCAGCGTCGCGACGATCCGCTCGATCGGCTTGGCGAAGCCCATGTCGAGCATCTGGTCGGCCTCATCCAGCACCAGCGCCTCAAGCTGCGACAGGTCGCAGAGCCCCTGCGTGATCAGGTCCAGCAACCGCCCCGGCGTGGCCACGATGATATCCACGCCGGCCGCCAGCGCGTTGATCTGATGAAACTGGCTGACACCGCCGAAAATCGTCGTCACGCTGGGCTGCTGATAGCGCCCGAAGCTTCCGAACCCATCGGCGATCTGCGAAACGAGTTCGCGCGTGGGCGCCAGGACCAGCACGCGCGCACCCCCCTTGGGCGCGGGGCGCGGGTTCGCGGCAAGCCGATGCAGCAGCGGCAGCGCGAAAGAGGCGGTCTTGCCCGTGCCGGTCTGGGCCATGCCCAGCAGGTCCCGCCCTTCCAGCAGCAGCGGAATCGACTGCGCCTGGATCGGGGTCGGAGAGACATATCCTTCCTCGGCCAGCGCGCTCAGCAGGGTCGGCGCCAGGGAGAGATCGGCAAACGTCATGGACATGGTCGAGCGGCGCCTCCGGCGCTGAAGTAAGGCTGCGCCTGTTCGGGCATCGCTGGTTCGGGAAGCCGGAGTTTTACGGGCGATGCCCCATCGCGTCAACGCGCGGCGGCACAGCCCGCGTTTCGCCAGAACGCCCCCAATGGGCTAGATATGTCTCTCCACCCGCCGGAGAGCCGCATGTCCCAGACGCCATCGCCCCACGAGATGATTCGCGTTCGCGGCGCGCGGGAGCATAATCTCGATAATGTCGATGTGGACCTGCCGCGCGACCGGCTGGTCGTCGTCACGGGCGTCTCGGGCTCCGGCAAATCCTCGCTGGCCTTCGGGACGATCTATGCCGAGGCCCAGCGCCGCTATCTGGAATCCGTCTCGCCCTACGCGCGGCGACTGTTCGACCAGATGCCGGTGCCGGTCGTCGCCGCCATCGAAGGGCTTCCTCCGGCGGTCGCCCTCCAGCAGCAGCGGGGCGGCAGCAGCAGCCGGTCCAGCGTCGGCAGCCTGACCACGCTCTCCAACCTGCTGCGGATGCTCTATTCCCGCGCCGGCACCTACCCGCCCGGCCTGTCGCGGCTGGAAGCGGAATCCTTCTCCCCCAACACGCCCATGGGCGCCTGCCCGACCTGTCACGGTCTGGGCCGCGTCTATGATGTCACGGAAAAGACCCTGGTCCCCGACGACGGCCTGAGCATCCGCGATCGCGCCGTGGCCGCATGGCCCACCGCCTGGCAGGGGCAGAATCTGCGCGACATCCTGATCACGCGCGGCGTGGATGTCGATCGTCCGTGGCGCGACCTGCCGAAGGAAACCCGCGACTGGATTCTGTTCACCGAAGAAACCCCGACCGAGCCCGTCTATCCGGGGCGCACGCACGCGCAGGTGCAGGACGCCATCCGGCGCGGCATTCCGGCGGACTATAACGGCACGTTCAGCGGGGCGCGGCGCTACGTGCTGCACACCTTCACGCAATCGCAGAGCGAAAAGATGCGCCGGCGGGCCGCATCGTTCATGCTGTCCACCCCCTGTCCGTCCTGCCACGGCCAGCGGTTGAACCCCGATGCCCTGCGCGTGACATTCGACGGGCTGAACATCGCCGCCTTCGCGAACCGCCCGCTGGAAGACATCGCGTCCGCCCTGCGCACCTCCGCCAGAACATTGGAAAGCGGCCAGGACGCGACCGCGGTCGCTGCGCGAGGCATGGTCGAGGCCATGATCGAGCGCATCGGCGTGCTGCTCGATCTCGGGCTGGGCTATCTCCAGCTCGACCGGGGCGTGCAGACCCTCTCTCCCGGCGAATACCAGCGCCTCCGCCTGGGCACGCAGATCCGCTCCAACCTGTTCGGCGTGGTCTATGTGCTCGACGAGCCGAGTTCCGGCCTGCACCCCGCCGACACGCAGGCCCTCCTGCGCGCGCTGGACGGCCTGCGCGCGGCCGGCAATTCCCTGATCGTGGTGGAGCATAATCCCGATGTGATCCACCGGGCGGAATGGCTGGTCGATGTCGGCCCCGACGCGGGCGAGCGCGGCGGGCGCATCCTGTATAGCGGCCTCCCCGACGGCCTGCGGAACGTCAAGGCATCGCGCACCCGCCCCTATCTGTTCGATGCGGTGCCCCCCCGCACCACGCCGGTGCGCCAGCCGGGCGGACAGTTGAAACTGACCGATATCTGCTGGAACAATCTGGACCATTTGTCCCTCACGCTTCCCCTCGGCGTCCTGGTGTCGGTCACGGGCGTCTCGGGCTCGGGCAAATCCAGCCTCGTCGGGCAGGCGCTGGTGTCGATCATGGCGCGCGCCCTGGGCCAGACGATGGAGATCGACCCCGAGGAAGACAGCACGGACGACGCCCCCCCGCCGGAACGGCGCGAACCGACCGGCACGGTTTCCGGCGGCACCGGCCCGGTCAAACGCATGGTCATGATCGACCAGAAGCCGATCGGCCGCACCCCGCGCTCCAACCCGGCCACCTATACCGGCCTGTTCGATACGATCCGCCGCCTGTTCGCCGAAACGCCCGAAGCGAAACAGCAGAGTTTCGATGCGGGATGGTTCTCCTTCAACGTCGCCAAGGGACGATGCCCGCGCTGCGAGGGCGTGGGCACGGTGGATGTGGAACTGCTGTTCCTGCCCACGGTGCAGACGCCCTGTCCGGTCTGCCACGGCAGCCGGTACAAGGCCGAGGTGCTGGAAATCCGCTGGAACGGACACAGCATTGCGGATGTGCTGGGCCTGAGCATCGACGAAGCGTGCGCTGTTTTCGCCGATGTGCCGGC
Organism: Gluconacetobacter dulcium; assembly: GCF_014174165.1. Taxonomy (GTDB): domain Bacteria; phylum Pseudomonadota; class Alphaproteobacteria; order Acetobacterales; family Acetobacteraceae; genus Gluconacetobacter; species Gluconacetobacter dulcium. The sequence goes on from NZ_JABEQN010000005.1 coordinate 187,150, forward strand.
TCTGGCCAGGGGGTTCGAGACGCTGCGCCGGGGCGGCCTGGGCTATCTGCGGCTGGGCCAGTCGGCGACCACGCTGTCGGGCGGCGAGGCCCAGCGCATCAAGCTCGCGACCGAGCTTCAGAAACAGCGCGGCGGCCACATCCTGTATGTTCTCGACGAGCCGACCACCGGCCTGCACCCGGCGGATGTGGACCGGCTGATGCGCCAGCTTCAGGCGCTGGTCGACCAGGGCAATACGGTGGTGCTGGCCGAGCACGACATGCGGGTCGCGGCGGCCAGCGACTGGGTCATCGACCTCGGCCCCGGCGCCGGCCGCCGGGGCGGCACCATCGTCGCCGCCGGCCCCCCCGCGCAGATCGCGGCCTCGGAACGCAGCGTCACCGCGCCATTCCTGCGCCGCTATGCCCGCCCCGACGAACCATGAAGGGATCGGCAGGAAGAAATCAGGACAGATGCCGGCGAATGACGGACGACAGGCCCTCGACGGCGATGACCATCACCAGCGTCATCAGCAGCAGCAGCGAGGCGGTGCGGTACTGAAAAAGGCTGATGGCGGTATAAAGCTGGAACCCCAGCCCACCCGCGCCGACAAAACCCAGCACCAGAGACGAGCGAAGGTTTTCGTCGAACCGGTAGAGCACCAGCCCGAACATCGACGGGGCGAGCATCGGCACGACGCCATGCGCGAAAATCTGCAGGCGGTTGGCACCGGCCAGTTCCATCGCCTCCATCGGCATCACGTCCATGTCCTCGATCATTTCGGCCCCCAGCCGGCCCAGCATGCCCGCCGTGTGCAGCGTCAGCGACAGCACGCCGGGAAACGGCCCCAGACCGACCGCGGTGACGAAGATCAGCGCCCATACCAGGTCGGGCACGGCGCGCAGCAGCCCGACCACACAGCGCGCGGCCATCCGCACGGGGGCATGGCGCACGATGGTGCGCGAGGACAGCAGGGCCAGCGGGCAGGCCAGCAGGGCGCCCAACGCCGTGCCGACCAGCGCGATGTTGAAGGTTTCCCGCGCCGGCTTCCATTCCATGGGCAACTGGTGCCAGTCGGGCGGGCAGGCGCGCCGCACGATATCGACGATCCGCCCGGCGCCCGACAGCAGGTTGGCCGGACTGACCTGGGTTTCGCGCGCCGCCTGGACCAGCAGCAGGGCCAGAACGGCCATGCCGCCCCAGAACAGGAAGCGGCCGGAGCGGGGGAGGGCGAAGCGGGCGCGTTCCGGCGGGGCGGCGGTCATGGTGCGGGGCATCAGGCGGCCTCCCTCATCGTTTCCCTCGCATACAGGTCGGCCAGGGCCTCATCGGTAACGTCGGCCGGCGGCAGGTCGAAGGCCAGCCGCCCGGCCTTCAGCCCGGCCAGGCGCGTGGCGTGGCGCCGGGCCAGGTCGATCTGGTGCAGCACGCACAGGATCGCCAGATTCTGTTCGCGGGCCACCCGGCGCAGCAGCACCATGACCTCTTCGGCCGCATCCGGGTCCAGGCTGGCGACGGGTTCGTCCGCCAGGATGACGGCGGGCCGCTGGGCCAGCGCCCGGGCGATGGCGACCCGCTGGGCCTGCCCGCCGGAGAGGGTGGAGGCACGCTGGGCCGCCAGGTCGGCCAGCCCCACCTGTTCCAGACAGTCCATGGCCAGCCCCCGTTCGGACCGGGGCAGGATGCCGGCCATCGAGGCAAGGTCCTGATGACGGCCCAGCGTACCGCACAGCACGTTGGAGAGGACCGCCCGCCGCCCGACCAGACGCGGGCTCTGAAAGACCATGCCCAGCGCCATGCGCGACTGGCGCCGCATCTCGCCCTTCAGGCCGCCGATCGGGGTGTCCCCGATCCGGATTTCCCCGCTGGAGGGCGGAATCATCCCCGATGCGATCTTCAGCGTCGTCGATTTGCCGCTGCCGTTGGCGCCCAGCAGCACGACGATCTCGCCCGGACGGACGGCCAGGTCGATGCCATGCAGCACCATCCTGCGCCGCCCGGCGGTGTCGTAGGATTTGGTCACATCGCTCAGGACCAGGGACTCGCCGTTCATTGCGCACCTTGCATGTCGAGGCCGATCACCGGCGTCAGGCTGCGGATGCCGTCATAGGCGGCATCGGTCTGCGGGGTCAGACGGGTCGTGGGCTCGGTACCCGTCCCGACATCGTTGGCCCGGATGTGGCTGACATCGACCGCCATCAGGGCATCGACCAGCTTCTTGCGAAAGGCGGGCGGCAGGCCGGGCGCCACGGCGATCGGCCCCTGCGGAATGGGGGGCGATCGCCACAGCACGGTATAGTCCGCGGCATTGTATTCGCCCGCCGCCTGGGCATCGGCGATCGTCTCGCTGTTCAGTTCCGCCGCATCGACCTGCCCGTTGCGGATGGCTTCGAAGGACGCGGTATGGGTGCCGGCGAAGCGGGCGACGAGATCCTGCTTCGGGTCGATGCCGGCGTTCTTGAGCGCCGCCGCCGGCAGCAGATGGCCCGAGGTCGAGCCGGGATCGGAGAACGCGAAACTATGCCCGCGCAATCCGGCCAGATCGTGAATGCCGGTGGCCGGCCGCGTCACGATGCTGGCGGTGTACAGCCCGGCACCCCCCAGCCTGGTCGAGAGCACGGCGACGGCCTCGGCGCCCGCCAGCTTGTGGGCGATGACGTAACCCAGCGGGCCGAACAGCCCGAGTTCGGCATGACCGGAGCGCATCGCCTCGATCTCGGCGCTGTAGGACACGGTAATCATCATATGGACCGGACAGTGCAGCCGCCCGGACAGATCCTGCGCGATGGCGTTGAAGACCGGTTCGAGCGTATTGATCGGCTCGTAAGGCTCGATCACCAGCGTAATGCCGTCGGCATGGGGGCAGGGGATGTCACTGTCGGCCGGGGGCGCATCGGCCCGCGACGGGCTGGCCCAGGCCAGGCAGGCGATGGCGGCCCCCAACAGCATGGCAGATGAAGTTTTCATGACATGTCTAGACATGTTAGAGGCCCTTCCTGAAACTATGTCGCGGTGCGTGTCGTACCGTGCGTCGATCTCGAGGCTTTGGCAGATGACAGAAAAAGTTCCGCGCTGGCGGGAAGTGGCCACTGCGCTGACCGAGGGCATTCGCGGCGGGATCTACGAACCCGGCAAGAAGCTGCCGACCGAGCATGACCTGGCGCGGCATTTTCAGTTGAACCGCCACACCATCCGCCGCGCGCTGGAGGAACTGGCCAATGCCGGGCTGATCCGTACCGAGCAGGGGCGCGGCAGCTTCGTCAGCGACGATCCGGTGGAATACCGGATTCATGCCCGCCCCCGCTTCAGCGAATGGATGCAGGGCGTCAACCGCCACGCGGCCCGTCGCAAGCTCGTCCTGCGGCGCATGCCGGCCGACGAGGTCCCCGACCGCGCGCTCGTGCAGGCGGCCCTCGGCGCGCCGCGCGAGGTCATCCTGCTGGAACGGGTGGGATATGCCGACGAACGGCCGGTCTCCTACTCGCGGCATGTTTTCGACGCGGCGTTGCATGACGGGCTGCTGGCGGCGCTGGAGGCGCAGGATTCGATTACCGGCGCACTCAACGGCCTGGGTATCGAAAGCCTGCGCCAGCGCACGCAGGTCACGGCCCGCTGCCCGGACTCGCACGAGGCGTCGCTGCTGCGCATGGAGCCGACCGATCCGCTGCTGCGCACCGTCGGCTACAACGTCACCCCGGCGGGCCGCCCGATCGAACTGTCGATCGGCCACTACCCGGCCCGGCGGATGCAACTGGTCTTCGAACTGCTCCAGCCCGACATGACGGACATCATGCACGACGCCAGTCCTCGATAAGCGCGATCAGCCGTTCGCCCGCCTCGGCCAGTTCGCCCTCGTTGCGAATGGATATGTCGGGCAGGCAGGTCGCAGGCATCGCCCGTTTCAGCCGCCCGTCGATCGCGGCGGCCGTCTCGCGGCCGCGCGTCGCCAGCCGCGCGCGGCGCAGGTCGGCATCCGCGTCGATGCCGACCACGCAGCAGGGAAAGCGCGCGCGCAGTTCGGCAACGATCCCGCGTGAGACATTGGCGACAAGCTGCCGCCCCTGCGCGATATCCTGCGCCATCGACGCCGGCAGCGCGTAGGCCAGCCCATGCGCGCGCCAGGCGACCAGGAAATGCCCGTCGGCTTCCGCCCGGTCGAAGCGCGCGTCGTCCATCGTATCGGGCGTTTCGGTCGCATCGGCGGGCCGGGTGATGATGCGGCGGGGAAAGAGCACGTCGTCCCGGCCGTCCAGGCGGGCGCGGGCGTACCCGATCACGGCATCCTTGCCCACGCCGGAGGGGCCGGTGACCAGGACCAGGCGTCCCGTCCTCATGCCCTGCCCTCCAGCGCGCAGCGCGCCAGCAGGGTAAAGGGCGCGCCGGGCCGGGGCTCGTGAAAGACGCACAGCGAGGCGACCATGCGCTCCCGCGCCAGCGCGGGGGTGAACAGCGCCTCCATTTCGCCCCGGATATCCGGCGGTAGCACGCTGTCGGCCAGCGTCATGTGGAAATGCCATTCGTCGAACACATAGGGGTATCCCCACCGATGCAGCAGCGCCTTCTGCCGGTCGGTGCAGCGCCAGGCGCGCTCTGCGGTGCGCTGCGGGTCCTCGGGTCGCCGATGGGTATCGAAGACCCGCACGCAATCGTCGCCGAACGCCTGCAAGGCCGGGCAGGGCGCGGCCGGCCGCAGGGCGGTAAAGCCCCCTTCCTCCACGATACGCAGCGCCGGCAGAGCAAAAGGCGAGGACGAGGCGGCAAAGGCCGCCACATCGTCCAGAAAGGCCGTGACGGGGCCGTTCAGCGCCATCGGGGCCTTCAGCGTGGCATGGAAGCCGTAGCGGGTGGCCGACCGGGTCAGCGGGGCACGCCGCGCCAGACCCGGCATCTCGACCGGCAGGCCGGTCGCCGGGTCGCGCCCCAGCCAGGCACACCCCGCGCGCCACAGGGCGTCAGACGGCTCCGGCGCGTAATAGAGGGCGTAGCGGGCGCCGGTGTCAGACGACACGATGCCCTCCCACCCACACGCGGCGAATGACCGGCAGGCCGTCATATAGCCGGACCTGCACCAGGTCGGCCCGCCGCCCGGCCTCGATCCGCCCCCGATCATGCAGGCCGACGATGCGGGCCGGCCCATCGGTGACCAGCGCGATCGCTTCGGGCACCGGCAGAATGTCCTGCGCCACGCAGGCGAAGGCGGCCTCCAGCATCGCGGACGGGACGTAATCGGACGCCAGCGCCGTCACCAGGCCCGCGCGGATCAGGTCGATGGCATTGACGTTGCCCGAGTGCGACCCCCCGCGCACGATATTCGGCGCCCCGGCGATCACATCCATGCCCAGGGCATGGGCACCCCGCGCGGCGGCCAGCGAAACGGGAAATTCGGCAATCGTGATCCCGTCTTCGTGGTTGCGCGCAACCTCTTCCTCCAGCCGGTCGTCATGCGAGGCCAGGGTGATGCCGTGGGCGCGGCAGTATTCGATGACATAGGCGCGGTTGGCTTCCAGATGATGCGCGCGTTCGGCCGCGACGCGGGCCTGCATGGCGTCGATTTCGGCCTCGGTCATGCCCTCCTTGGCCCGGCCGGCCCGCCAGCGCGCGATATCGGCGTACTGGCCGACGCCGGGCGAATGGTCCATCAGGCTGGCCAGCCGCAGCAGGGCGGTCATGCGCGGATCGTGCAACGCCATCTCGAACAGCGGCTGCATGTCGGGCGCGATCAGCTCGCAGCGGAAATGCAGCAGATGGTCGGCGCGCAAGGCTCCCGCTTCCGACAACTCGACCAGATCGCGGATTCCGTCCTCGTAGGTCTGGATGCGGTCGCGGCCGTTGATGTCGCCCAGGCTGAGCGAGTCGAACACGGTCGTCACCCCGGCCACGGCGCATTGCGCGTCATGGGCCAGAAAGGCCGAGCGGGAGGGCCAGCGCGCATTGACGCGCGGCAGGACCTGGCGTTCCAGATTGTCGGTATGCAGGTCGATGATGCCGGGGATGATGTAATCGCCCGCGCAGTCGATGACGGTCGCATCCGTGCTGGCGGCCGGGACGAAGGCGCCCGGCGCGGACAGGCCGTCGGTGCTGAAATGCAGTTCGGTTTCGACGACCGAGCAGGGCAGGACGATCCGGGCGTTGGTCAGCAGGGTCATGGCTGGCTTTCTTCGATGGTCGCGCCGCGTTCCAGCAGCACGGTACGGTCGGCGATGCGCGCGCGCAGCGCATGGTCATGGACGATGGCGACGATCGCCGAGCCCCGCGCGCAGGCTTCGGCGATCAGGGTGCAGACGCAGTCGCGGCTGACGGGGTCGAGCGAGGCGGTCGGTTCGTCCAGCAGCAGCGTCGGCCAGTCGCAGATAAAGCTGCGGGCCAGGTTCACGCGCTGCTGCTCGCCGCCGGAAAAGGTAACGGGCGGCAACGCATGCAGGGCGGAGGGAATGCGCAGCCGCTCCAGCATCGCCGCCGCGTGGCGCCGGGCCTTTTCCAGGTTCATGCCGCGCGCCACGGCCGACCCGGCGACGACATCCAGCGCGCTCAGGCGCGGAATGGCCCGCAGGAATTGCGAGACATACCCTAAAGAGCGCTGGCGCACGTCCAGAATCGCGCCCGGCGACGCGGTGGCGATATCGACCATCGCGCCGTCATGACGAATGCGGACGGCGCCGGAATCGACGCGGTAATTGCCGTAGAGCGCGCGCATCAGGCTCGATTTGCCCGCTCCGGACGGACCGACCAGCGCGACGCACTCGCCGGGCCGCACCCGCAGGCTGGCCCCGCGCAGGACATCGAGCGCGAGCCCGCCTTGCAGATGCAGGACGAAACGCTTGTGCAGGCCGGATGCGTCGATGGCCCAGCCATTCTGGTGGGAGGTCATGAGGGCAGCACCGATGAGACGAGAAGTTGCGTGTAGGGGTGATGCGGGTCGTCCAGCACCTGGTCCGTCAGGCCCTGTTCGACGATCGCACCGCCCTGCATGACCACCGTGCGGTCGGCCAGCAGGCGCGCCACGCCCAGATCGTGCGTCACGATGATGGCGGCGACATGCAGCCGATGGACCAGCGTGCGGATCAGGTCGAGAATGCGCGCCTGCACCGAAACGTCCAGCCCGGTGGTCGGCTCGTCCATGAAGATCAGTTCGGGATTCGTGACCAGCGTGGCGGCGATCTGCAATCTTTGCAGCATCCCGCCCGAGAAATGCATCGGCAGGTCGTCGATCCGTTCGCGCCCGATCTCCACTTCATCCAGCCAGCGGGCGGCGGTCTCGCGGATCTCGCCATAATCGCGGGCGCCGTTCATCATCAGCCGCTCGCCGATATTGCCGCCGGCCGTCACATCCAGCCGCAGGGCGGCGCGGGCATTCTGGTGGATATAGCCCCAGCGCGTGCGTTGCAGCCGGCGCAGGCGCATCTCGTCCATCGCGGCGATATCGTGCGGCCCCTCCGCGTCGCGGTAGAGAACATGGCCGGAATCGGCGGGCGACAGGCCGGCCAGCGTGGCGAGCAGGGTGGATTTGCCCGACCCGCTCTCGCCGACGATCGCCAGGATCTCGCGCCGGTTGACGGTCAGCGAGACATTGTCGAGCGCATCGACATTGCTGAACCGCTTGTTCAGGAAACGGGCTTCCAGAAGAAGGCTCATCGTCCGCCCTCCTCGGCCCGGCGTTCGGCCTCTTCGATCCGGCCGGCGCAGTAATCGGTGTCCGAGCACAGGAAGCGGCGCGTGCCATGATCGTCGATGATGATCTCGTCCAGATAGCTCGACGTGCTGCCGCAGAAGGCGCAGGTGCCGTCCGCCCGGCCGGGATGGAACGGATGGTCGGTGAAATCGAGCGAGCGCACCGGCGTGTAGGGCGGCACGGCATACAGGCGCCGCTCGCGCCCCGCGCCGAAAAGCTGGAGGGCGGGCATGGCGTCCATCTTGGGATTGTCGAAGGCGGGAATGGGGCTGGGCGACATCAGGACCCGGCCATTGACCATCACCGGATGGTCGTAGGCGCTGGAGACACGGCCGAAGCGGGTGATGTCCTCGTACAGCTTCACATACATCATGCCGTAATCGTTCAGCGCATGGGCGCGCCGCGCGACCGGGCGTTCCGGGATCAGCTTCCACAGCGGCTCGGGCTGCGGAACCTGATAGACGATCACTTGATCTTCCGTCAGCGCCTGCTCGGGGATGCGGTGGCGCGTCTGGATGATCGTGGCCTCCGCCGTGCGGGTGGTGGTCTCCACCCCGGTCATGCGGCGGAAGAACGAGGCGATGGCGACCGCGTTGGTCGTGTCGTCCGCGCCCTGGTCGATCACCTTCAGCCGGTCGTCCTGCCCGATGATCGCGGCGGTCACCTGAATGCCGCCGGTGCCCCAGCCATAGGGCAGCGGCATTTCGCGGCTGGCGAAGGGCACCTGCCAGCCGGGGATCGCCACGGCCTTCAGCAGCGCCCGGCGGATGCCGCGTTTGGTCTGTTCGTCGAGATAGGCGAAATTATACGCGATCATCGCCATCCTCCTTCTTGCGGTCCGTCCCGTCTTCGGCACGCTGTTCGTCGGCCTGGCGGCGAATGGCGCGGATAATTTCCAGCTCACTCTGGAAATCGACGTAATGCGGAAGCTTGAGATGCTCCACGAAGCCAGTCGCCTGGATATTGTCGCAATGCGACAGCACGAATTCCGGGTCCTGCGCCGGGCTGCCGGTCGCCTCGCCCAGTTCGTCGGCGCGCAGGGCGCGTTCCACCAGCGCCATCGACATGGCGCGCCGGTCGGCATGGCCCACGCTCAGCCCATACCCGCGCGTGAATTGCGGCGGCACGGTCTTGGACCCGGTGAACTGGTTCACCATCTGGCATTCGGTCACGACGATGTCGCCGATCTCGATGGCGAAGCCCAGTTCGGGCGGCACGACCGAAACCGCGACCTCGCCCATGCGCAACTCGCCCACGAACGGGTGCGTGTTGCCGTAGCCGCGCTGGGTCGAATAGGCCAGCGAGAGCAGAAACCCCTCGTCGCCCCGCGCCAGGGCCTGGAGCCGGATCGGCCGGGAGGCCGGAAAATCCAGCGGCATCGTGGTCAGGTCGGCCGGCGGGGCGTCGTGCCCGGCGGCGGGAATGGCCTCCAGCAGCGTCTCGCCCCCCAGAATGCCCATCGCGCCGGGCAGCGGGGCAACGGGCTCGGCCGCCACCGGGGCGGGCGCGGATTCGGACTCGGGCGCCGTCTCCCCGGTATCGAACAGCCGGTGCGAATAATCGGCGGTCGGACCCAGCCGCTGCCCGCCGAGCACATCCTTGAAGATCGCCGACACCCGGCGCTGGACGCGCATCGCCGTGGTATCGATCGGCCGGGCATCGACCAGGCGCGGCTGGGTGGCCCGGTACGACCGCAGCAGGAAGGCGGCTTCAACCAGGTCGCCCTCGGCCTGCAACAGCGCCCGCGCGGCGAGGTCGGGGTCATAGAGCGCGCCTTCGGCCATCACGCGGTCGATGGCCCGGCCGAAGCTGGTGGTCGCCTGACGCAGCGTGCAGCCTTCGCCGTCGCCCCGCCGCCGGTCGGCGCGCCAGGCATGGGCGGCGGCGATCGCGTCCTCGCCGCCCTTGGTCGCGACAAATGCCATGGTCAGGCCTCCGTGATGCAGGTGCTGCGCGGCAGGCCGACGATCTCGGCGCCGCACAGAAGAAACACATCGACCCCGCGCGGAAACAGCGCACCCTGCTGCTGCCATTCCGCCACGAACGCGGCATCCAGGGTGGGGGCAATGGTCTGGGTATGCGCAATGCCCGGCCCCGACAGCGTCAGCGGCGCGCCGTCGGTCAAGGATGCGATGTCGAGCAGCAGGGTGGCGCTTGCCTCCGGCGCATCGAACGTGCCCTGGCGCAGCGACGCCAGCACGGGCCGGGCGGAACCATGGGCCGGCCCGGCCAGCACGAACGCCGCCGCCTCGGCCGGGGCCGCGGGCGCGCCGGTATGGAATGTCAGCCACGCCGCCGTATCGCGGTCGGCCTCGGGCAGCGCGACCGGCGTGGTCGCGTCCACCAGCGTCAGCAGCGTGATGGCGGCGGCCGGGGAAAGGCTGCCCGGCACCTGCGCCAGCCGTGGCAGGCCGTAGCGTCGGCCAGGATGGGCAATAGCGTCGAGAATGGCGCGGAAGGTGGCCTGGGCCATGTGCGAATCCGCAAGGCCCGGAAGAAGAACAGACATCAGCGCCCCGTTGCCATGGTAAAGAAGCGGACTTCCGTGCCGGCGGCGCGGGCTTCGATCGCCGCGCGCCGCCGCGTCTCGATCGCGGCCAGCGGATCGACGACCGAGGCCATCAGCGCCGCATGGCGGGTGTCGGACTGAAGCGCCGCATCCAGCCGGGCGATGGCGACGGCGCGGGCTTCGTCGCGGCCCAGCACATAGGCGTGGCCGGTATGGCCCTCGTCATCGACGATGCTGGCGCGGGTCAGCGTCGCCTCGATCAGGTTGAAGCCCTCGCCCTCCGCGCCGACGCGCCCCCGCACCATCGTCAGCCCGATTTCGGGCTGACGGAGATGAACGAACGACGGCAGCGGGTCGGTTTGCGAAAGATGCCGGTGCAGAAGCCCGGCGTCGGCACGGGCGAGAATGCCGAGCCAGGACTGGCGCGCGGAATGCGCGGATGAATCAGCGGTCATCGTGACCTCACGAAAAGCAGGTGCATGCCAGATGGCACGCAAAAAAATGGATCGGGTGTGAGGCCAATAAAACAGAACAAATGCCGGATTAAATAATTAAACTTATGTGAAAGAAGAGAGATTAGACAACATGCTCTTGTTGTCCGCAATAGACAACAAGGGAGATTTATATAGTAATAAATCCATATTAACAAAAGCTTCATGCACAACTTCATGCGCCCACGTATTTTCCGGTCGGTCCAAATCGAAATCCTTTCATTTATTACGTTATATATGGAGAGTTCTGATGCGCAGGGCCGTGTTTATGTTGGTCGCGACGTCTGCTTGTACACCTCTGCCATTGATGATCGGGGCGGCACGCGCGGCCACGCCCGCAACGGCATCACCCGCCCTGTCCGCGCCGTCGCCGGGCAAGGCGGCGGCGAAGGCGCGCGGCCGGCACCACGCTGCCCGCCCGGTGGCGGCATCGGCATCGGCGGCGGCGCCCCGTCCGGTCGCATCCGGCCATGCCGCCGCACCGGCGGCGCGCGGCGCGGTTGCCAACGCGGCCGACCGCTATGTCGCCCCGCCCCCGGCCAGGGACGAGCAGGTGATCGTCACCGGCACGCGTGCCTCCAACGTACGGGCACGCGAGAGCATCAGCCCGGTGGTGGTCCTGTCGGGAAAAACCCTGACGCAGTCAGGGTTCCTCAACCTGTCGGACGCGCTGACGCGCACCTACCCGTCGATCGAGGTCACGCCGCGCGGGCATAATACCAACGCCCTGACCTCGTTCGTCGAAATGCGCGGCCTCGGCCCCAACGAGGTCCTGGTGCTGGTCGATGGCAAGCGCCGCCACGGCACGGCCAACATCGTGCAGAAGGCGGGTCCGGAATTCGCCGCCTCCTCGGTCGATCTGAACATGATCCCCGCGAACATGATCGACCATATCGAGGTCCTGGAAGACGGCGCCGCGGCGATGTACGGGTCGGACGCCATCGCCGGCGTCGTCAACATCATCACCAAGAAGCAGGATCACGGGCTGACGCTGAGCAGCCAGACGGGCGCCAATGCCTATAGCGGCGATGGCTGGCAGTATCAGTTCGCCGCCGATGGCGGGTTGAAGCTGGGCCATGACGGCTTCATCCATCTCAGCGGCCAGATGTACCATAGCGACCATATGGTGGCCTATTCGCCCGATCACGGCATGCTGGGTTACTGGCCGGCCGGCGCCGATACCTCCGGCTACTATGCCGGCGTGGTGCCGGGCGCGAAGGCGAATACCGGCAAGGTCAACAACTACACCAACACGCCCGAGGAAACGCGCGAGAATCTCGGCATCGATTTCGAAAAGCCGCTGACGGACAACATCTCCCTCTACGGCCAGATCGTCTATGCCCACCGCCATGCCGAGATCCTGGAAGGCTACGAATACCCCGATCTCGACTGGGCGCCCGGCGCCGTGAACATGTATCCCAACGGCGTGGAGCCGATCACCCAGATCGACGAGAACGACTATTCCGCCACCATGGGCCTCAAGGGCGGCCATCTCTTCGGCTTCGACTGGGATCTGTCCTCGACCTGGGGCGCGGATTCCGATCGGATTTCGGAAAAAAGCTCGGTCAATCTCGGCATGTTCGCGTCGAACTGCAACGCGACCGACACGGCGTCTCCCCGCTATTCGGCCGATGGCTGCGGCTATTCGCCCAAGACATTCTGGGATTACACCGAAAAAAGCGCCGAGTGGACCAACAATCTCGATTTCCGCCGCCAGTTCATGGTCGGGCATTCCTTCCCCATCGGGCTCTCCTTCGGCGCCGAACAGCGGTATGACGAATATCAACTCGTGTCCGGCAACCCCGATTCCTACCAGACAGGCGGCGCGGAAGGGCATGCCGGCATCCCGCCGCAGAGTGCGGGAAAATGGTCGCGTGATGTCTGGGCCGGGTATGTCGACGTCAACCTGCATCCGATGAAGCGCCTGCAGATCGACCTGGCCGGACGCTACGAATATTATACCGACACCCAGGATACCGAGACCGGAAAGATCTCGGCCCGCTATGATTTTTCCCGGCGCATCGCCATCCGTGGCACGATCAGCAACGGCTTCCGCGCACCCACCTTGCAGGAAGAACATTTCAGCCGCATGAATGTCTATACCGACAGCGTGCGCGGCCTGCTGCCGGTCAATTCCGCCGCCGCGAAGATCCTCGGCGCGTCGCCGCTCAAGCCCGAGCGTTCGACCAGCATCAGCGCCGGCATCGTCACCGAACCGGTCGACGGTTTCCATGTCGAGGCCGATGTCTACCAGATCAACCTGCGCGACCGCTTCGTGCAGGGCGGAACGGTGTCCGGCGTCACCGCGCTGGAAGCGATCGAGAATTTCGGTTTCGCCATCCCGGCCGCCGCCACCAAGGTGTCGGATTTCAACGCCTATTACCTGTCCAACGGTGCGAGCACCCGTACGCAGGGCCTGGACATCAAGGCCGATTACACATTCAGGTTCCACGAATACGGCGATCTGAACCTGAGCATGGCGCTGAACCTGAACCGCACCCGCCTGCACCATAACGGCCTGTCGTCCCTGGGCAAGCCGCTGTTGAACGACCAGGCGATCGGCTATCTGACGACCGCCTACCCGCGCAGCAAGATCATCCTCGATGCCCGCTGGAATGTCGGCCGGTGGGATATCAATCTGCGGCAGACCCGCTACGGCCAGACCACCGACATGCTGGAATATCAGGACTGGACACCGGCTTCGGCGACCTGCGCGGGCGGCGGCGCCCTGCGCTATTCCAGCACCTGCTTCGCGCCGTTCAACAACACGCCGCGGTGGCTGACCGACCTGCAGGTCGGTTACCAGATCAACCAGCACCTGCATGTGGCCATCGGCGCCAACAACATCTTCAACATCCGGCCGCGAAAGGTCCCGCAGGAACTCAAGGTCGCCGAAGGCAGCCAGTACGATCAGGATTCGGTCCAGGTTCCGATCACCGGCGGATATTATTTCGGGCGGCTGGACGCCCGTTTCTAAAATCCGGCAGGCCGTCCGGCAGGCATCCACCCGCGCGGTGGCTGTCGCCGGCGGACTGGCGAAACAGGGAGGAGAGAAGAAAGCATGACACAGGATTCCACGGTACGGCCCAAGATCGCGGAAACAATCGTCCATCCCACGGTCCGGCTCAGGCAGGCGGTCATCGGCCAGTATTGCGAGATCCTGGAAGGCGCGTTTCTCGAATATTGCACAATCGGCGATTTCTCCTATCTGGGCGAGCGCAGCACGGTCGCGGATGCCGAAATCGGAAAATTCTGCGCCATCGCGGCGGATGTGCGCATCGGTGCGCCCAACCATCCGATCGGCCGCCCGTCGATGCATCGCTTCACCTATTGCCCGGAATATTACTGGCCCGAGGCCGAACGCGACCAGGAATTTTTTCGCCAGCGTCGCGAAAGCCGCGTGCATGTCGGCAACGATGTCTGGATCGGCCATGGCGTGGTGGTGCTGCCGGGCGTCACGATCGGCGACGGCGCGGTGCTGGCGGCCGGCGCCGTCGTCACCCGCGACGTTCCGTCCTACACGATCGTCGGCGGCGTGCCGGCCCGCCCGATCCGCGAGCGTTTCAGCCGCGACATCGCGGCGAGGCTGGAGCGGATCGCCTGGTGGAACTGGCCGGCCGCCGTGATCATGGACCGCCTGGACAGCTTCCAGTCGGAAGACATGGAGGCTTTCTGCGCCCGGTGGGACGACGCAGCCGAAGCGTGAGCCCGTCTGTCCGTCCCGTAGTCGGCCTTCGGAAAAGGCGGCAGCGGCTTCAGCCCGCCAGCGCCTGTTCGATAATCGCCAGCCCCTCGTCGATTATGCTGTCCGGCGCGGTCAGGGGCACGAGAATGCGCACCGTCTCGCCCAGCACGCCGCAGGACAGCAGGATCAGTCCCCGTTCGGCGGCGCGGGCACAAATGATGCCGGCGCCACCTTTGCACGGTGTCCTGCCGTCGGCTTCCAGAATATCGAAACCGACCATCGCGCCGGGGCCGCGCGGCGCGCTGAACGGCACCAGCCCCGGCTTGCCGCGCAGCGCGTCCAGCCGGTCGCGGATACGGTCGCCGATCACGTTGGCGCGCTCCACCAGCCCTTCCTCGGCAATCACGTCCAGCACCGCCAGCCCGGCGGCGCAGGCCAGCGGCGCGCCGGCATAGGTGCCGCCCAGCCCGCCGGGGCCAACGGCGTCCATCAGGTCCGCGCGGCCGATCACGCCGGAGAGCGGCAGGCCGCCGCCCAGCGACTTGGCCACGCACACCAGATCGGGCGCCACGCCGGAAAGCTCGATGCCGAACAGCCTGCCGGTGCGGGCGAAACCGGTCTGCACCTCGTCGGCGATCAGCTTGATCCCGTGCGTGTCGCAGATGGCGCGCAGGGCGTGCAGCAATTCGGTAGGGGCGGGGCGGAAGCCGCCTTCGCCCTGCACGGGCTCGATGATGATGGCGGCGACCTGCGCGGGGTCGATATCCGCCGCGAACAGCAGGGTCAGCGCGCGCAGGCTCTCGGCAACCGAAACGTCACCGGCCGGGAAGGGCAGGTGATAGACGCCGCCGGGCATGGTGCCGAACGGCGCCTTGTAGGGCTGCACCTTGCCCGTCAGGGCCGAGGCCAGCAGCGTGCGGCCGTGGAAGCCGCCGGTAAAAGCAACCACGCCGTTGCGGCCGGTGGCGGCGCGGGCGATCTTCACCGCGTTCTCGGTGGCTTCGGCACCGGTCGTGAACAGGATGGTCTTGGCCGGGCCGGGGAAGGGCGCCAGCGCATTCAACCGTTCGGCCAGCGCGATATAGGATTCGTAGGGCGCGACCTGGAACGCGGTATGGGTGAACAGGTCGAGCTGCCGCCGCACCGCCGCCATCACCTTCGGGTGACGGTGGCCGACATTCAGCACCGCGATGCCGCCGGCGAAATCGACATAGCGCCGGCCCTCGACATCCCACAATTCGGCATTGTCCGCGCGGGCGGCATGGATGGTGGTGGCCGAGCCGACGCCGCGCGGCACCGCCGCCTCGCGCCGCGCCTGAAGGGCGGAATTGGTGGATGACATGGTCGCCTGTCCTCGTTGTCTGAAAGGCTTGGGTCTGAAGGCTCGGGTCCGGAGGGCCTGGTCGCAGGCGAAGGGGGGCTGCCGACGCCGTACCGTGGGCGCTTGTATCGCCCGTTCCCCCGTCGCGGGAGACGCCTTGTCGGTCATCGGTGGTGCCTTTCTGTCACCATCCTGTCATGGCGGTTCAGGTGGCCAGCCTCTGGGGGGCTGTGTATGGTGCGCCCTCTTCGGACCGGGGGTGGTGCCTGCCTCGCGCGCCGAAAGGGGGGAACGAGTCCAAGACCGCCCATGCATGACGTTATCCTCAGCCTGATCCTGCTGTTCGTCGCGGCTTTCAGCAGTCTTGCCGTCCGCCTGTTGCCGGTGGCGATCCCCTTGCCGTTATTGCAGATCGCCCTGGGCGTTCTGGGGTCGATCGCCGGGCTGCATGTCACGCTGGACCCGGACATGTTCATGCTGCTGTTCATCCCGCCGCTGCTGTTCCGCGACGCGTTTCACATGCCGATGCGCGAATTCGGCCAGTTGCGCGGCATCATCTTCGCCCTGGCGGGGCCGATGGTGCTGGCGACGACCATCCTGTGCGGGTACGCGATTCACTTCATGTTGCCCCCCATGCCGCTGCCGGTCTGTTTTGCCCTGGCCGCGGTGCTGTCGCCGACCGACGCGGTGGCGGTGGGCGGCATGCTGGGCACCTCGGTGCCGCGCACCATCGTTCACATGCTCGAAGGCGAATCCCTGCTGAACGACGCCTCGGGCCTCGTCTGCTTCCGCTTCGCCGCCGTCGCCGCCATGACCGGTGCTTTCTCTCTGCGCGGCGCGCTGACCACCTTCAGCCTGCTGTCGCTGGGCGGCATCGCGATCGGCATCGCGGTCTGCCTGGCGGCGGCGCGGCTGGACAAGATCCTGCTCGCCCGCGGCTATGACGACCCGCCGACCCAGATCACCTTCATGCTGCTGCTGCCCTTCGCCGCCTACATGTCGGCCGAGGCGGTGGGCTGCTCGGGCATCCTGGCGGCGGTGGCCGGCGGCATGACCATCAAGCTGACGGGCGTGTTGCAGGAAACCCAGATCACCACCCGCCTCCAGGCCCGCACGATGTGGGACATGGTCGGGTTCATCTTCAATTCCGTCATCTTCCTGCTGCTGGGCCTGCAACTGCCGGCGCTGGCCACCAACGGCATGGCGCTGGTGCGCGCGGCCGACCGCTCGCCATGGATGCTGCTGCTGCTGATCGTCGCCATCCATGTGGCGATGTGCATCCTGCGCGTGGCCGGGCTGGCGCTGATCCTGGGTATCGCGGCGTGGCGGTCGCGGCACGATCACGGCGTGTTCCGCTGGCCCGGCTGGCGCGGCCTGCTGGTCGCCTCCGTCGCGGGGGTGCGCGGCGCCGTCACGCTGGCGGCGGTGCTGTCGCTGCCGCAGGCGGCCGAGGGCGTGGCGGGCTTTCCGGCGCGCGACGTGCTGGTCACGGTGTCGGTGGGGGTCATCCTGGTCTCGCTGCTCACGGCCAGCTTCTCGCTGCCATGGCTCACGAAGGGCCTGATGGACGGCACGGTCGATCCCCAGGCACGCGAGGTCAGTTGGGCGCGGCTGGTGCTGGTGCGCACCATGCTGCGCGCCATGCGGGAGGAACAGCAGGGCCTGGCCACACGCGGCAAGGGCCGCGACGAAACCGCCGAGATGCGGATCGAGATCATCGCCCGGCTGATGCAGGAATATGAAAACCGGCTGAACCAGCTCCGCCGCAACAGCGATGGCGAGGCCAGCGCGGCGCAGATCACCTCGATCCGCCGCATGCGCCTGGAACTGGCCCTGCGGCTGAACAACCTGCGCACCTCGCGGATCGAACTGCGCAACCTGCGCGACGCGCAATACATCAACGACGAGACCGAAGCCGCCCTGATGCAGGAGATGGATTACGAGGAGCAGGTGCTGAGGAACCGGGCCAGAAGCCTCCCCCGCGTCACCTAAAAGGGCGCCCGTCACCGCGCGCTGGCGGCGGTCCGACGCGCGTTTCCTGCGCTTCGCTGCTCACGGCCCATAAGGCCGCTCCGCTGCGATGCTCGGAAACACACGCCGGGCGCGGCCCTGTGGGCCGCTCCCACTCGCCAGCCCACGGTGCCGGGCACCCTTTTCCCATTGTCCGGGAGGGCGGCCGGCTAGCGTGCCGGCCCCGTTATTTTAGCTCAGATCGAAATTTTAACTCAGATCGAACGCGGGCGGCGGGGCGGGCCGCCGGCTGTGCGGGGGCCGCGGCCTTCGGGGCGCGGGTTGCGCGGGCCGGTGCCGGATTCTTTCAATACCGGGGCGGCGGCCAGTTCGGCTTCAAGCTGGCGGATGCGCTTCTGCACGCTCTCGCGCAGCGTGGGGGCGGTGTGCGACTTCATGGTCGCGAGCGTCTCGCGCAGGTCGCGCAGCTGCTTCTGCTTTTCCGCGTGCGTGCGGCGGATCGGCTGGTTGTCGGACATCTGGCCGTGAAATGCGCGCATGATGGTGGTGTCCATGTCAAAAATGAAAAAGGGCCGGGCAGGGCCGGACAGAGGTGAAGAAACGCGCGAGACGCACGAACGGCTACAAGCGGGTACAACAAGTCCCTGGCCGCACGGCGCCCCCACCGGGGGCCATGTGGCCCATATTCGGTGACGGATCGGCGGTCAGTCCGCGTTTCGGTTCAGGATGGCTTTCAACGCATCGGCCAGGCTCCGACAATCCTCGTCGGTGCCCACCGTAATGCGCAGCCATTCCGCGATCCGGGGCGTCCTGAAGTGGCGCACGATGATCGACCGCTCCCGCAGGGCGGCGGCCAGAGCCGCGGCGTCACGATCAGGGTGGCGGGCGAACACGAAATTCGCCTGCGAGGGCAGGACCTCGAACCCCAGATTCTTCAGGCTGGAGACCAGCCCGCTTCGCGTTTCTATGATCTTTCCCGTGGTTCGCGCAAGCCATTCCCGATCGGCGATCGCCGCTTCCGCGCCCGCCTGGGCCAGACGGTCCAGCGGATAGGAATTGAAGCTGTCCTTCACGCGGTTCAGCGCCTCGATCAGGTCCGGCTGGCCGATCGCATAGCCCACGCGCAGCCCCGCCAGCCCGTGCGATTTGGACAGGGTGCGCACCACCAGCAGGTTCGGGTACTGGCGCACCAGCCCGATCGCGGTATCGGCACCGAAATCGACATACGCCTCGTCGATCACCACCACCCGCTCGGGGTGCGCGCGCAGCAGGGTTGCAATCTCGTGCAGCCCCAGCGCAATGCCCGTCGGCGCGTTGGGGTTCGGCAGCACGATGCCGCCGCAGGGCCGGCGATAGGCGTCCACATCCACGCGCATCGCCTCGTCCAGCGGCACCGGCTCGTGCGCGATGCCGTACAGGCCGCAATAGACGGGGTAGAAGCTGTAGGTGATGTCGGGCGTCAGCAGCGGCGCGTCGTGTTGCAGCAGGGCCTGGAACGTATGGGCCAGCACTTCGTCCGAGCCGTTGCCGATGAAGACCTGCTCCATCTCCACCTCATGCGCCTGGGCGATGGCCGCGCGCAGCCGGTCCGACCCCGGATCGGGGTACAGGCGCAGCGTATCGTCGGCGGCGGCGCGAATCGCGGCCAGCGCGGCGGGCGAGGGGCCGTAGGGGGATTCGTTGGTATTGAGCTTGATCAGGTTCGCCAGCTTCGGCTGCTCGCCGGGGACGTAGGGCGTCAGGCTGTGGACGATCGGGCTCCAGAAACGGCTCATGACGGGTTCCGCTGACGCAAGATAAGGAATGGCCCGGCAAGACGCCGGGCATGTTCGTTCTAATCCAACCCGCGCCGGACGGAAACGCCCGTCCGGGAGCGGCCCTGGTGGCCGAGCGCACCGCAGCACAGGACGCGCGCGGCGGATCACCGCCGGCGCGCATATGCGCTCAGGCGGCCGGCATCAGGGCGGTGATGTCGGCCAGCCCCAACTGTGCGGCCAGCAGGCGCGCGCTGTTGCCCTCGCCGTCGCGCAGGTCGGGGTCCGCCCCGCTTTCCAGCAGGAAGGCGGCCATGGCGCCCCGGTTGAACATCACGGCGAAGATCAGCGGCGTGCGCCCCGCATGGTTCGGCGCGTCCAGCGCCGCCCCTGCCGCGATCAGTTGCCGCGCCACCGCCAGATCGCCCTTGAAGGCCACGCCGGCCAGGGCGGTCGCCCCCTTGTCGTCGCGCAGGTCCACGCTGGCGCCGCCGGCCAGCAGGGCGGCCACGGTGTCGGCATGGCTGTTATAGGCCGCCAGGATCAGCGCGGAATGCCCGCGCTCGTTGCGCGTGTCGGGGTCCATCCCGGCGGCCAGGAAGCTGGCCACCAGGTCGGTCTGGCCATCGCGCGCGGCATCCAGGAACAGGCGGCTGATCTGCTCGGGGGTGAAGGACGCGGCGTCTTCATCCACCGGGTGGGTCGGGGTATCGGGATCGGTGCTGGTCATCGCGGCCTCGCTGTCGGTCATCTGGATGCGGTTCTAGCCGCTGGCGTCCTGCCGCGCGAGGTCCTGCCGCGCAAGGTCGTGTCGCTCCGGCCGCCGGGGGGTCATGACACGGCACTCGCCATGGCCCAGCCCCACGAAACGCTCCGCCGCCACTCCGGCGGCGGCGCGGGCGGCGGCCAGCCGGCGCAGCGGCTCGTCATAGGGCTCGTCGGTCAGGCGGAAGGTACCGTAATGCATCCCGACCGCCAGCCCCGCATCCAGGTCGATCATGGCCGCAACCGCTTCCTCCGGGGTCACATGCACCGGCTCCATCAGAAAGCGCGGGTCATAGGCCCCCACCGGCAGCAGCGCGATATCCGGCGCCCCCAGCCGCGCGCCGATCTGCGCCCAGTGGCGCCCATGCCCGCTGTCCCCGGCAAAGAAGACCGAGGGCGAAGGCCCGTCGCCGGCCGGGCGGATATCGAATCCGCACCACAGCGCGCGGTTGGCATCGAAGGGCGTGCGGGCCGACCCATGCCGCGCCGGGGTGGCGGTCACGCGCATCCCGCCCACATCATGGTGCTGCCACCAGTCGCATTCCACGATCGCCCGCCCGCCCGCCTTGCGGATATGCCGCGCATTGCCCGGCGCGGTAATGAACAGGGGCGCATCCCGCCGACCCAGCGCGGCCAGGCTGGGCAGGTCCAGATGGTCGTAATGGCAGTGCGAGACCAGCACCACATCCACCCTGGGCAGGGCATCGAGGCTGCGCCCCGGCGGCAGCACCCGGCGCGGCCCGGCCCAGCTCACCGGCGAGCAGCGGTCGGAGAAGACCGGATCGGTCAGCACCGTCAGCGCCGTGCCGTCGGCACGCGGCAGGCGCAGCAGGAAGGTGCTGTGCCCGATGAAGGTGACATGGGCGGTGCCGGGGGCGGGCAGGGCCTGCGGGTCGCCTGCCGGCGGCGGCACCGTCGGGGTCGGCCATGCCGGCAGCCGCCGCCGGCGCCACTGCCAGCGCAGGATCTCCCCCACCCCCACACGCCGGCGCTGCGGGGACGCGGGCAGGATCGAGGACGGGTTGAAGAATCGGCGCCCGTCGCAATGATCCGACACCGGAAGGGAGGATGGCGGCATGGGCGGGGTCTCCTTGTGCTTTCTTCTTATGGCGCGTCCGGCCCCGCATGGAAAAGGCGCGTTTCGGAAAACCGGTCGAGGATTCGTGAATATCTGGGACTGGAAACCTGCGGCAACGAGGCGCTCTAATGGCGACGGCCGCCCCGGTGCGGCGTGGCGACTTGCCGAGGGCGGGGGACCGTGAGAAGGTCGCTCCCGGTTCTTCATCCGGCCCGACCATCAGGACCATAACCGGATGACAAAAATATGAAGAACAGGATCCCAGTGGGCGGGCCTTCCTCCGCCCACGCGTGATGAATCTTGCCCGTTGCCATGCGCGCTGTCGCATGGGCGGTTGTCGGGCGCCAGGCCCGGTCAGATGAGCGAGACGCGATCACCTCATACGGAGAAGATGGTTTAATGCGTTCTATGATCACCCAACCCGTCCGGGCGTTCGAAGGTGGGGCGGCTGGGCCGTCCGCCGAGGACCTGCTGTGCATCGACACCATTCGCACCCTGTCGATGGACGCCGTCCAGAAGGCCAATTCCGGGCATCCGGGCACGCCGATGGCGATGGCCGCGCCCGCGTTCGCGCTGTGGCA
The DNA here is from genome assembly GCF_014174165.1 of Gluconacetobacter dulcium. Taxonomy (GTDB): domain Bacteria; phylum Pseudomonadota; class Alphaproteobacteria; order Acetobacterales; family Acetobacteraceae; genus Gluconacetobacter; species Gluconacetobacter dulcium. Next base: position 208,953 of record NZ_JABEQN010000005.1, read on the forward strand.
GAACGTGTTGCGCTACGACCCTGCCGACCCGCTCTGGCCGAATCGCGACCGTTTCGTGCTGTCGATCGGCCATGCGTCGATGCTCATCTACTCGCTCATCTATCTGGCCGGCGTCCGCGACGTAAAGAACGGCAAGGTGCTGGACGCCCCGGCGCTGACGCTGGAAGACCTCAAGCAGTTCCGCCAGCTCGATTCCCGCACCCCCGGCCATCCGGAATACCACCACACGGCAGGCGTCGAGACCACGACCGGCCCGCTGGGCCAGGGCTGCGGCAATTCGGTCGGCATGGCGATCGCCGAGAAATGGCTGGCCGCCCGCTTCAACAAGCCGGGCTTCGACCTGTTCGACTATCACACCTACACCTTCTGCGGTGACGGCGACATGATGGAAGGCGTGGCCAGCGAGGCCGCCTCCACCGCCGGCCACCTCAAGCTGGGCAACCTGACCTGGATCTACGACAGCAACCGGATCTCGATCGAAGGCTCGACCGACATCGCCTTCACCGAGAATGTCGGCAAGCGTTTCGAGGCTTATGGCTGGCATGTGCTGGAGGTCCGCGACGCCAACGACCAGAAGGCGTTCCTGGCGGCCCTGGCCGACGCGAAGGCCGAGACCACCCGCCCGACCCTGATCATCGTCCATTCCGTCATCGGCTTCGGCGCCCCCAAGAAGGCCGGCACCGCCGCCGCCCATGGCGAGCCCCTGGGCGACGCGGAAATCCTGGGCGCCAAGAAGGCGTACGGCTGGACCAACGACACGCCCTTCTTCGTCCCGGACGGCGTGCAGGACATCTTCAGCAAGGGCCTGGGTGCGCGTGGCGCCGAAGCCAGCGCGCAATGGAAGGCGCTGTACGCCGCCTACGCCAAGGAATATCCCGACCTGGCGAAGGAGGTGGACGACATCCTGACCGGCCGCCTGCCCGCCGGCTGGGACAAGGACATCCCGACCTACGACGCCAACCCCAAGGGCGTGGCCTCGCGCGCAAGCTCGGGCGAGGTGCTCAACGCCATCGCGCCCAACCTGCCGTGGCTGATCGGCGGCTCGGCCGACCTGTCGCCTTCCACCAAGACCAACCTGACCTTCCAGGGCGCGGGCGCGTTCCAGCCGCCGGAATGGAACGGCACCTATGGCGGGCGCAACCTGCATTTCGGCGTGCGCGAACACGCCATGGGCTCGATCTGCAACGGCATCTCGCTGTCGGGCATCCGCGCCTACTGCTCGGGCTTCCTGATCTTCTCGGATTACATGAAGCCGCCGATCCGCCTCTCGGCGCTGATGCACCAGCCGGTGGTCTATATCTTCACCCATGATTCGATCGGCGTGGGCGAAGACGGCCCGACCCACCAGCCGATCGAGCAGCTCGTGCAGCTCCGCGCGACGCCGGGCGTCACCACCATCCGCCCCGCCGACGCCAACGAGGTCGCCGAGGCGTGGCGCACGCTGATCCCGATGACCGACCGCCCGTCGGTGCTGATCCTCAGCCGCCAGAACCTGCCGACGCTCGACCGCACCGTCTACGCCCCGGCCTCCGGCCTGGCCAAGGGCGCCTACGTGCTGGCCGACAGCGACGGCACGCCCGATGTCATCCTGATGGCGACCGGCAGCGAAGTCGGCCTGGTGGTTTCGGCCTACGAGACGCTGAAGGCCGAGGGCGTGAAGGCCCGCGTGGTCTCCATGCCGTCGTGGGACCTGTTCGAGGCCCAGCCGCAGGACTACCGCGACAGCGTGCTGCCGCCGTCCGTCACCGCCCGCGTGGCGGTCGAAATGGCCTCGCCCATCGGCTGGGACCGTTATGTCGGCCTCCAGGGCGCGATCATCGCGATGCACGGCTTCGGCGCCTCCGCCCCGGCCGGCGCGTTGCTGAAGAAGTTCGGCTTCACGGTCGACGCCGTGCTGGCGCAGGCCCGCGCGCTGCTGGCCAAATGATCACCCGTGGCCGCCCCGGCAACGGAGCGGCCCCGGACCGGATTGATCGGAAAGAGACGGGGAGAGCCGGCCACAGACCGGCCTTCCCCGCCATGAAATCTGAAGGAGCAACACCATGAACGTCGTACACAAGGCGGGTGTGCAGGGCAGCGCCAATCCGCTCAAGGCGCTCGAATCATTCGGCCAGTCCCCCTGGCTGGACTTCATCCAGCGGTCGTACACCGAAAACGGCAGCCTCAAGAAGCTGGTGGACGAGGACGGCCTGAAGGGCGTCACCTCCAACCCCGCCATCTTCCAGAAGGCGATGGGCCAGGGCACGGATTACGACCCGCAATACAAGGCCATCCTGTCCCACCACATCGTCGATGCCGGCACGCTCTACGAGACCATGGCCATCGACGACATCAAGGCGGCGGCGAAGGTCCTGTATCCGGTCTACGAGGCCACCAAGGGCCTGGACGGCTATGTCAGCCTCGAAGTCTCGCCCTACCTGGCCCGCGACACCCACGGCACCGTCGACGAGGCGCGTCGCCTGTGGAAGGCGGTCGATGCCCGCAACCTGATGATCAAGATTCCCGGCACCGACGAGGGCGCGCCCGCCGTGCGCACCGTCATCGCCGACGGGCTGAACATCAACGTCACGCTGCTCTTCTCGCTCGACGCCTACAAGGCGGTGCTGGAAGCCTATATCGCGGGGCTGGAAGATCGCCACGCCAAGGGGCTGCCGGTTTCGGGCATCGCCAGCGTCGCGTCCTTCTTCGTCAGCCGCATCGACGGCAAGATCGACAAAAAGATCGACCAGCGCATCGCCGCCGGCGACAAGGACGCCGAGGCCCTGAAGGCCCTGCGCGGCAAGGTCGCCATCGCCAATGCCAAGATGGCCTATGTCCATTGGCAGGAGGTCACGAAGTCCGAGCGTTGGCAGAAGCTGGCGGCACTGGGCGCGCAGACGCAGCGCCTGCTGTGGGCCAGCACCGGCACCAAGGACAAGGCGTACAGCGACGTGCTGTATGTCGAGGAACTGATCGGCCCCGAGACGGTCAACACCATCCCGCCCGCGACGTTCGACGCCTTCCGCGACCACGGCAAGGTCCGCGCCTCGCTGACCGAGGATGTCGAGGGCGCGCGCCACGTCATGGCCGAAGCCGAGCGCCTGGGCCTGGACCTGGCCGGCGTCACCGTCACCCTGGTCGATGAAGGCGTCGCCTCGTTCGCCGATGCGTTCGACGACCTGCTGGGCTCGGTCGCGCGCAAGCAGAACGCGCTGCTGGGCGCGCATCTGACGGAAACGAAGCTGGACCTCCCCGCCGAGATCGACGCGGCGGTGCAGGCCAGCCTCGAAGACTGGCGCAAGGACGGCACCGTCCGCCGCCTCTGGGCGCGCGACGCCACGGTGTGGACCGGCAAGGACGAGGCCAAATGGCTGAAATGGCTCGGCATCGTCGATGACCGCCTGGCCGACCTCGCCGCGCTCGACGCCTTCCAGGCCGAGGTGAAGGCAAAGGGCTTCAAGGACATCCTGCTGCTGGGCATGGGCGGATCGAGCCTCGGGCCGGAAGTGCTGGCCGAGACTTTCGGCAAGCATGAGGGCTTCCCGCACCTCTACGTGCTGGACAGCACCGACCCGCAGCAGATACGCGCGTTCGAAAATAAGATCGATCTCGCGAAGACCCTGTTCATCGTTTCGTCCAAGTCGGGCGGCACGCTGGAGCCCAACATCCTCAAGGCGTATTTCTTCGAGGCCGCGAAGAAAGTCCTGGGCGACAAGGTCGGCAGCCATTTCGTGGCGGTGACCGACCCCGGCTCGCACATGGAAGATGTCGCGAAGAAGGACGGCTTCTGGAAGGTCTTCTACGGCGAGAAGGAAATCGGCGGCCGCTATTCGGTGCTGTCCAATTTCGGCATCGTCCCGGCCGCTGCCGCCGGCGTGGCGCTGAAGCCCTTCCTCGACAGCGCGCTCTATGGCGCCCGTGCCTCCGCCGCCTCGGTCCCGCCCGCGCTCAATCCGGGCGTGCAGTTGGGCACCGTGCTGGGCGTGGCCGCCACGCAGTTCGGCCGCGACAAGGTGACGATCGTCGCCTCGCCCGGCATCCACGACCTGGGCGCGTGGCTGGAACAGCTCATCGCGGAATCGACCGGCAAGATCGGCAAGGGCCTCGTCCCCATCGATCAGGAAACGCTGGGCGCCCCCGCGCTGTATGGCAAGGATCGCGTCTTCGCCTATCTGCGTCTGGCCTCGAAGCCAGACGCCGGGCAGGACGAGGCGATCAAGGCCCTGATCGCGGCCGGCGAACCGGTGGTCACGATCACGCTGCACCATCCGCGCCAGATCGCGCAGGAATTTTTCCATTGGGAATTCGCCACCGCCGTCGCCGGCTCGATCCTCGGCATCGACCCGTTCGACCAGCCGGATGTCGAAGCGTCCAAGATCGAAACCAAGAAGCTGACGACCGCCTATAACGAGACGGGCAAGCTGCCGCCGGAAACCCCGTTCGCGACCGACGGCGCCTTCGCCTTCTTCGCCGACGCCACCAACGCGGCGGCGCTCAAGGGCACGTCCACGGCCGAGATCCTCAAGGCCCATTTCGGCCGTGTGGGCGCGGGCGATTATGTCGGCCTGCTGGCCTATGTGCAGCGCGACGCCGCGACGATCGAATGGATTCAGGCCACCCGCCTGACCATCCGCGACGCGCTGAAGGTGGCCACGGCGGCCGAATTCGGGCCGCGTTTCCTGCATTCCACCGGGCAGGCTTACAAGGGCGGGCCGAACAGCGGCGTGTTCCTGCAAATCACGGCCGACGACGTGGCCGACCTGCCGGTTCCGGGCGAGAAATACACGTTCGGCATCGTCAAGGCCGCACAGGCGCGCGGCGATTTCGACGTGCTGGCCGAACGCGGCCGGCGCGCGCTGCGGGTGCATCTCTCGGGCGATCTGGCCTCGGGCCTGCGCGCCCTGGGCCAGGCGATCGCCGCCGCCCTCTGATCTGAACGGCCCCGCCCTCACGGGGCGGGGCCTCCCCCGGCATCACGCCAATCCGCCGGGGGCTGGCTTATGCGCGGCACGGTACCGCGTGATGGAGACATGACATTATGCAAATCGGCATCATCGGTCTGGGCCGCATGGGCGGCAACATCGCCGTCCGCCTTTCCCGCCACGGGCACGACGTGGTCCTGTTCGACCGCGACCCCGCCACGGTCGGCAAGGTCCGTGACCGGACAGAAGGCGGACGCGGCATCGCCGCCGACAGCGTCCCCGACCTGGTGAGCAAGCTGACGGCCGCGCGCAAGATCGTATGGGTCATGCTCCCCGCCGGCGAGATCACCGAAGCGGCGGTGCAGGAACTGTCCGGCCTGCTCGGCCGCGACGACATCCTGATCGACGGCGGCAACACCTATTACAAGGACGACATCCGCCGCGCCGCCCAGCTTGCGGAAAAGGGCATTCATTATATCGATGTCGGCACCTCCGGCGGCGTGTGGGGCCTGGAGCGCGGCTACTGCATGATGTACGGCGGCACCAAGGATTCGGCCGACCATATCGACCCGATCCTCGAAGCCCTGGCGCCGGGCAAGGGCGACGTGCCCCCCACGCCCGACCGCGACAAGCCGGACCTCGATCCCCGCGCCGAGAAGGGCTACCTGCATTGCGGCCCCGCCGGTTCCGGCCATTTCGTGAAAATGGTCCATAACGGCATCGAGTACGGCATGATGCAGGCTTTTGCCGAAGGCTTCGACATCATGAAGATGAAGAACTCGCCGGCCCTGCCCGAAAACCAGCGTTTCGACCTGAACATGGCCGACATCGCCGAAGTCTGGCGTCGCGGCAGCGTGGTGTCCTCGTGGCTGCTGGACCTGACGGCGGAAGCCCTGGCCAAGAACGCCTCGCTTTCCGAATTCACCGGCGAGGTCGCGGATTCCGGCGAAGGCCGCTGGACGCTCGAAGCCGCGATCGAGGAATCGGTGCCGGCTCCGGTCATCACCGCCTCGCTGTTCACGCGCTTCCGTTCGCGCACCGGCAACAATTATGCCGAGAAGATCCTCTCCGCCATGCGCTTCGGCTTCGGCGGACATGTCGAGAAAAAGTGAGAATAGCGCGTCGGGAACGATAAGGTCCTGCCTGCGGAATCCGTTCCGCGGGCAACCCTCGTTCTTTTTTGAAAAAAAAGGACCAAAAAACTTTTGATTCGCTCAGGAATTTTGTGCTGGGGACACGCGAGGTTCCGAAACGATTAAAAGTCTTTTTGCTTCTTTTTCTTCAGAAAAAGAAGAATCCTTTGCCCGTCACGACACCAGGCGGAAACAGTACAGGGAAACGTCCGACATGGATGGAATCATCGCGTCCGCGTCCTCCGAGGTCGAAGGGAGCAGCCATCCGCCACGGCGTGCGCCATCGTGCGTCTTCGTCATTTTCGGCGGCGGTGGCGACCTGACGAAGCGGCTGCTGGTGCCCGCCATCTATAATCTGGCCTGCGCCGGCCTGCTGGACGACGATTTCTCGATCATCGCGGTCGACTGGGCCGACCTGTCCGACGACGTGCTGCGCGCGCAGTTCAACGAGGCATTGCAGGAATTCGTGGCCAGGCGCGGCACGGCCGCCACAACCCTGCGCGAGGATATGTGGACCTGGCTCAGCCAGCGGATCACCTACCTGCGCGGCTCGTTCGAGGAAGCCTCGACCTATGCCAGCCTGACCGAACGGATCGGCTCGGGCAACGCGGTGTTCTACCTCGCCGTCGCCGCCCGTTTCTTCGGTTCCATCAGCGACCGTCTCGGCGAGTCCGGCCTGGTCACCGAAGCCAACAGCGCCTTCCGCCGTGTGATCGTCGAAAAACCCTTCGGCCACGATCTGGCCTCGGCGAAGGAACTCAACCGCCGCCTGCTGGGCGTGCTGCGCGAACGGCAGATTTATCGGATCGACCATTATCTGGGCAAGGAAACGGTCCAGAACATCCTGGCCCTGCGCTTCTCCAACGGTTTCTTCGAGCCTTTGTGGAACCGGCAGAATATCGACCACGTCCAGATCACGGCGGCCGAGACCGTGGGCGTGGAGCGGCGCGGCCGCTTCTACGAGGGCACGGGCGCCCTGCGCGACATGGTGCCCAATCACCTGATGCAGCTTCTGGCGATGACGGCGATGGAGGCCCCGGTCTCCTTCGACGCCGACGCGGTGCGCGACGAGAAATCCAAGGTGCTGAAGGCCGCCCATTGCGTGGGGTCCGACGACGTGGTGCGCGGCCAGTACGTCGCCGGCCTGCTGCATGGCGAGGACGTTCCCGCCTATCGCGACGAGCCCGACGTGGCGCGCGACTCCCAGACCGAAACCTATGTCGCGATGAAGCTGGCGGTCGATAACTGGCGCTGGGCGGGGGTGCCGTTCTACCTGCGCACCGGCAAGCGCCTGGCCGAGCGCCGGACCGAAATCGCGATCCATTTCCGCCACGCGCCCTACGCGCTGTTCCGCGACACGCCGGTCGAGCGCCTCACGCCCAACATCATGACCATGCACATCCAGCCCACCGAGGGCGTGACGTTGCAGTTCGGCGCGAAGGTTCCCGGCCCGACGGTGCGCCTGGGCGGGGTGCGCATGAAGTTCGATTATTCCGAATGGTTCAGCGACGGCCCCAGCACCGGTTATGAGACGCTGATCTATGACTGCCTGATCGGCGACGCCACCCTGTTCCAGCGCGCCGACAATATCGAGGCCGGGTGGCAGGTGGTCCAGCCGGCACTGGACTGGAGCATCCGTCCCGGCGCCGACCCGCTCTGCGCCTATGCCGCCGGCTCGTCCGGCCCGATCGAGGCCGACGCCCTGCTGGCCCGCGACGGCCGCCACTGGCTGGCATTGGGCGCATGAGCGTGCCGCAAGCGCAAACCCGCTCCGGCCCCTCGGGGCGCGTGCGGATGGTCGTCTCCGACATCGACGGCACCCTGGTCACGCCCGAAAAGCGCCTGACCCACGCGGTGCTGGACGCGGCAAAGGCCCTGCGCGCGGCCGGCATCACGCTGTGCCTCGTCAGCAGCCGCGCCCCGCGCGGCATGGAAATGTTCCTCGGCCCGCTGGGCATCGACACGCCCTATGCGGGGCTCAATGGCGGTCTGGTGGCGCGGCCCGACGGCACCATCCTCTCCCGCCTGTCGCTGGCGCCCGAGACGACGCGCGAAGCGGTCGGCACACTGCATGAGGATGATGTCAGCGCGTGGCTGTTCATCGGCCGCGACTGGCTGATCACCGATCCCCACGGCCCCTATGTGGCGCGCGAGCGCGAGACGGTGCAGACCGATCCGGTGGTGGTGCCCGATTTCACCGGCCATTATCATGATGTCGGCAAGATCATGGGCGCCTCGACCGATTTCCCTCGTCTGGCCCAGACCGAAGCCCGTCTTGCCACCCTGCTGGCCGGCCATGCCAGCGTCCACCGGTCGTCGGATTATTATCTCGATATCACCCACCCCCAGGCCAACAAGGGCTTTGCCGCGATGGAGCTGGCCCGGCTGATGGGGGTCGATATCGGCGAGGTGGCGTGCATCGGCGACATGAACAACGACGTGCCGATGCTCGACGAAGCCGGCGTCGCCATCGCCATGGGCAATGCGCCGGATGCCGTGAAAACCCACGCCCATTTCGTCACCGCCGCCAACACGGCCGACGGCTGGGCAAAGGCGATGCAGGACTATGTTCTGCCGCGAGCGTGAAACGCGGGGCTTTGCCCCGCACCCCACCAAAGGCAGTCGCCTTTGGAAACCAGTCGAACGATCAGGGGTGAAGGGGACGACTGTCCCCTTCCGGGTTCGGGCAAAGCCCGATCTCAAGGACGGAGGATAAACGAATGGGCACGGATCAGATCCGGCTGGTACTGGCCGATGTCGACGGAACCCTGGTCACGCGGGAGAAGATCCTGACCCCCCGCGCGATCCGCGCCGTAGAGCGCCTGCGCGAACGCGGCATCCTGTTCACCATCACCAGCGGCCGCCCGCCGATGGGCATGAAGATGGTCATCGACCCGCTGCATATCGACCAGCCGATCGCCGGCTTCAACGGCGGCATGATCGTGCGGCCGGATTACACGGTGATCGAATCCCACACCCTCACGCCCGAAGTGGCGCGCCGCACGCTGGAGATCCTGCGCGACCACAAGGTCGATCCCTGGGTCTATAACGGCAATGACTGGATCGTCTCCAACGCCGACGCCCCGCATGTGGCGCGCGAGCAATGGACGGTGAAATTCCCGCCGAAGGTCGCGGCCGATGTGGGTGCCACGCTGGACCAGGTGGTCAAGATCACCGGCGTCTCCGACGATCTGGACCTGATGAAGCGGGTCGAGCACGATCTGCAACAGGCGCTGGGCGACGCGGCGTCCGCCGCGCGGTCGCAGCCTTATTATGTCGATGTCACGCACCACGATGCCAACAAGGGCGGCGTGGTGGCGGCGCTGGAGCGGCTGCTGGGCATCCCGGCGGCGCAGATCGCCACATTGGGCGACCAGCCCAACGATGTGCTGATGTTCCGCCCCAGCGGCCTGTCCATCGCGATGGGGCAGGCGTCGGACGAGGTCAAGGCGCAGGCCACCCATGTCAGCACCTCCTCCGAGGAGGAAGGCTTCGCGGTGGGGGTCGAGCGTTATATTCTGGGGGAGAATGCCTGATGGGCCATGACGTAACGAGCGGCCGGCTGGTCGTGCTGGCCGATGGCGAGGCGATCGCCCGCCATATGGCCGAATGGCTGACCGAACTGGCGCTGGCCAAGACCGACGGCCCGTTCGTGGTCGCGCTGTCCGGCGGCTCCACGCCCAAGCGGCTGTACGAGATCCTGGGCTCGGCCGAGTACGCCACCCGCTTCCCATGGGCGCGCACCCACCTGTTCTTCGGCGACGAGCGGTTCGTGCCGCCGTCCGACCCGGCCAGCAATTACGCCATGACGCAGGCGGCCCTGCTGTCGCATGTCGCCATCCCCCCGGCGCAGGTGCACCCCATGCCCACCGACGGCGACCCGGTCCAGGCCGCCGCGCGCTACCAGGCGGAATTGCAGGCGCTCTATGGCGCTGCGGAATTGCAGCCCGGCCGGCCGCTGTTCGATGTCGTGCTGCTGGGGCTGGGCGATAACGGCCACACCGCGTCGCTGTTTCCCCGCCAGCCGGTGTTGCAGGAGCGCAGATTGTGGGTCTCCACCTGCGTGCCCGACGACGCGCCCCATACCCGCCTGACGCTGACCTACCCGGCGATCCATTCCAGTCGCCATGTGGTGTTCATGCTGGCCGGCGCGGCCAAGCGCGATGTCTTCGCCCGCGTCCGCGCCGGCGACCCGGTGGAACCCGCCAGCCACATCACCACCGAGGGCGGGCTTACCTGGCTGGTCGACAAGGCGGCTGCTGGCGTATGACGATCCCGGCACCCCGACGTTAACGGGGATGGTCGGATAAAGAGGAAGAGGGCCGTCGGCATACCCCGGCAGGTCCCGGAAAGGGAACAGGATGAGCGGCCAGAATTCCGACCCGATGGTCGAACTGAAACGCAGGGCGGCCGAGGAAGCCGCCGCGATGGTGCAGGACGGCATGGCTGTGGGCCTGGGCACGGGCAGCACGGCGGCGCTGATGATCGACGCGCTGGGCCGGCGCCGGGCGGAGGGCCTGCGCTTCGTCGGCATCCCCACCTCCGAACGCTCGGCGGAACAGGCCCGCGCCCTGGGCATCACGCTGGTCGATTTCGGCAGCCACCCCCAGCTCGATCTCGCGATCGACGGCGCGGACGAGGTCGAGCGCGGCTCGCTGGACCTGATCAAGGGCCTGGGCGGCGCCCTGCTGCGCGAGAAGATCGTGGCGGCGGCGGCCCGGCGCTTCGTCGTCATCGTCGATGAGGGCAAGCTGGTCGATCACCTGGGCAGCCGCTCGCCGGTCCCCGTCGAGGTCACACCCTTCGGCTGGGAGAGCACGGCCCGTCAGTTGGGCGAGCTCGGCGCGCGGGTGGCCCTGCGCACCAAGCGCGATGGCGAACTGTTCGTCACCGACGGCGGCAACCTGATCCTGGACTGCACCTTCGGCCCCATCGCCCACCCCAAGGCGCTGGAGGCGTCGATCGGCCAGATCGTCGGCGTCATCGAAAGCGGCCTGTTCACCAGCCGCACTTCCGAAGTCATCGTGGCCGGCCGCGACGGCCTGACCCGCCTGGTGGCGGCATGAGCGCCCCAGGGCAGGAGCGGCACCCGCCGCTGGCGGTGGCGGAGGGCATTCCCCCTCATGTCATCGTGCTGATGGGCGTTTCGGGCAGCGGCAAGACCTCGGTTGCCGAGGGGCTGCACAATCTGCTGGGCTGGCCGTTCCAGGAGGGCGACCTCCTGCACCCCGAGGCCAACGTCGAAAAGATGGCCGCCGGCATCCCGCTGACCGACGAGGACCGCCTGCCGTGGCTGGGGCTCTGCCACGACTGGATCGCGGAGCGCCTGGCCGATGGCGGCGGCGGCATCCTGACCTGCTCGGCGCTGAAACGCTCCTATCGCGATATTCTGCGGGGGGCGTCGCGCCGGGTGACGTTCATCTACCTGGATGTGCCGAAGACGATGCTGGAAACCCGGCTGGCCCGCCGCCAGGGCCATTACATGCCGCCCAGCCTGCTCCCCAGCCAGCTTGCGACCCTGGAAGTCCCGACGCCCGACGAGCATGCGCTGGTCGTGGAATGCGAAGGTCCGCCCGCCGAAGTCATCGCGCGCGTCCTCAGCGAGATCCGCTATCATATCGGCCGTCTGGGCCAGGAGTGAGAGGCAGCTTGCCGTGCGGCACGCGCCGCGCGGCAGGCCGACTGGGTAAACCGTCTCCGAGGCGCTGAAATCGTCGTTCCGACGGCTATCGGGAGGTCATGTCGGAATGATGAAGTCAGGGCGTGGCGCGCCGGCGCGGAACGCGGTGCGTTCCATCCTCATGCTGCTGCCGGCTGTCCCGCTGATGTTCCTGCCAGCGCCGATGGCCGCGGCACGCGGGCGGCACATTGCCCCTGTCGTCCCGCCACCGGCAGCACCGGTGGCCAGTGCGGCGGACGACACGCCGCCGGTCCCGCAGGCGGGTTCCTGTATCGCCCATGTCCTGTCGCTGCCGCTGCTGACGGGGGAGGGCAGTCCCGGCGTGGCGATCACATTCGGTGCGGCCAAGGGCATGGCCTTTCTCGGCATGTCGCAGGAGACGCTTGGCGTCTTCGAACGGCCGGGCCTCGAATATGATCACGGCCGGGCGGTGCATATGCAAACGATCACCGGCCCGGCCGAAACGTTCGAGACCACCGTCGATCGGCTGGAACTCGGTCGCGGCACGGCCCGGCAAGTCCCGGCCATCATTCTGGGCCGGATGGACGGCAAGGTGGCGGGCCTCCCGATCCTGGGCGTGGTGGGTTACGATATTCTGGGCAATTACGATGTCCTGATGGATTTCCCCCGCCACATCATCACCCTGTTCAAGGAGACCGGCGCCGCCGCATGTTCGCCCCTGCCGGCGCTGGTCGGTGCGCACGCCTATTCCGCGCTGCTGATGCCCAATGCGCAGGGCATGAATGTCACGGTGCAGGTTTCGCTCAATGGCGCGCTGGTGGGCATGGAGGTCGAACCCGGCTCCAACGCCTCGGTCCTGCGCGCGGCCGATGCGGCCGATATCGGGGTCGGGAAGGCAGAGCTCGCGGCCGATCCGCGCTCGCGCACCGATGCCGGCAATGCCATCATCGGCCGCCGCCACCGCTTTGCCCCCGTCGCGATCGGCACCTGGCACGGTGCATCGCTGTCGGCCGATGTCACCAATGCGCAGTTCAACATACTGGGCATGGATTTCCTCCGGGGGCGCCGGGTGCTGTTCGCCTTTCCCACCCGCATGTTCTATTTCTCCGATGTCCAGCCCGACGCGGCAGGCGCGGCTTCGGCCACCCTCAGCCTGGCCCAGTCGCGCCTGGCCGATGTCGAAGTGCAGCAGGATGACGGCGGCCCGCCCGCCGCACCCGCCCAAGCGCTCGCTCCAGCCCCCGCGCCCTGACGGGCACGGAAACTTCACGGGCTCGCGACGTTGTATCCCTACGAAAAACAAGGGGATTATCCATGCGTCTGTTCGTCCACGCCGCCCTGGCCGCCGCTCTGTGCTGCGTCGCCCTGACGGGGTGCAAGAAGAAGCCCGAGACCCTGGGCCAGAAGATCGACAATCTCGGCAACAAGGTACAGGACACCGTGGACCCGCCGAAGGGACCGGCCGAAAAGCTGGGCCGCAAGATCGACCGCGCCACGGAGTAACCGTGGCGGGGCCACGCCCTTTACACGGCGCGGCGGCCTTTTTAGGAAGGGATTCCACTCCCTGATCCCAGACCCATGGCCGCCATGCCCAGCCCGTCTTCCGGCGAATCCGCCGCCCTTCGTCATACAGTGTTCGAAGACGCCTACGCGCTGGTCATCGGCTGTTCGCTGATCGTGCTCGGGCTGGCCTGCCTGCATCATGCCGGTCTGGTCACGGGCGGCGTGGCGGGCGTGGCGCTGCTGCTGTCCTATGTCCTGCCGCTCTCGGCGGGCACGCTGTTCACGCTGATCAACATCCCCTTCCTCATTTTCGCCAGCCGTACCATGGGCTGGGCGTTCACGATCAAGACCTTCCTCGTCAGCAGCAGCATCACCCTGTTCGCGCTGCTTTTCCCCCACATCATGACCCTGGGCTTCATCGCCCCCCTCTGGGCCGCCTTCTTCGGCGGCACCGTCATCGGCATGGGCATCCTCTCCCTCGCCCGCCATCAGGCCGGCGTCGGCGGTACCGGCGTGGTCACGCTATGGCTCTACAAGAACCGGGGCTGGAACGTCGGCAAGGTCCAGCTCGCCATCGACTGCTTCATCCTGGCCATATCGACTCTTAAAATCGACCTCGCCCATGTCGGGCTGTCCGCCATCAGCGCCATCGCCATCAGCGGCGTGGTCGCCACCTTCCACCGGCCGGGGCGCTATACCGGCTATTGAAAGCATCGGGATTTTCATCCGGACAGGGCATCCGCGTCCGTGATGCCGGCGCTCTGACCGGGCATCAGGGGGCGGGCAGCCTTTCCCGAGACATCGACAATGGCGTGGATTTTCCAGGTCGGTCGGCCACCGGAGGGCCAGGGCTATCCGCCACCATCCTGCCGGAATAGCCCGCGAGACGCGGGAGAAGATCCTGTATCCACTCCCGCCGGCCGCACGCGAGCCAGGTAGACATATTGATGTTTCCCCTGAAAAACAGGGGAAACATCACAAATCAAATGGGCGTTCCGGGCTCGAAAGCCCAGCCCTTGACTGACGACACGCCTTAGTAATGGACGGACTGCGAGTCGATCGGCGTCATCTTCGGCGGAGCGAACGTGGTCAGATCGATCCCTTCGACGGCCGCCTTGTATTCCTCATTGCTCGGCATCCGGCCAAGGATCGCCGACAGCACCACGACCGGGGTCGAGGCCAGAAGCGATTCACCCTTCTTCTCGCCGGAATCTTCCACGACACGTCCCTGGAACAGACGGGTCGATGTCGCCAGAACGGTATCGCCCTTTTCCGCCTTCTCCTGGTTGCCCATGCACAGGTTGCAGCCGGGGCGCTCCAGATACAGGATGTTCTCGTATTCGGTCCGTGCCGTGGCCTTCGGCAGCAGGTCATTGAATTCGAAGCCCGAATAGCGTTCGAGGATTTCCCAGTCCCCCTCGCTCTTCAGTTCGTCGATGATGTTGTAGGTCGGCGCGGCGACGACCAGCGGTGCCTTGAACTCCACCTTTCCGGCAGCCTTCTCAAGGTTCTTGAGCATCTGGGCCACGATTTTCATATCGCCCTTGTGCACCATGCAGGAGCCCACGAAACCGAGGTCCACCTTCTTGGTGCCGCCATAGTACGAAACCGGGCGGATCGTGTCGTGGGTATAGCGCTTGGACACGTCGGGATTGTTCACATCGGGATCGGCGATCATCGGCTCGTCGATCTGATCGAGATCGACCACGACCTCGGCGAAATATTTCGCATTGTCATCGGGCGCCAGCGCGGGCTTCTCGCCCGAGCGGATCTCGGCGATGCGCTTGTCGGCTTTGGCGATCAGCCCCTTCAGCGTGCCCGCGGCATTGTCCATGCCCTTGTCGATCATGATCTGGATACGCGACTTGGCGATTTCCAGCGACTCGATCAGCGGTTCGTCCTGCGAGATGCAGATCGCCGCCTTGGCCTTCATCTCGGCCGTCCAGTCGGTGAAGGTGAAGGCCTGGTCGGCAAGCAGCGTGCCGATATGCACTTCGATGACGCGGCCCTGGAAGACGTTGTCGCCGCACTGCTTGAGCATCTGCGCCTGGGTCGCGTGCACCACGTCACGGAAGTCCATGTGCGGCTGCATCGTGCCTTTGAACGTGACCTTGACCGATTGCGGGATCGGCATCGTCGCCTCGCCCGTGGCCAGTGCCAGCGCCACGGTGCCGGAGTCGGCGCCGAAGGCCACGCCCTTGGACATGCGGGTATGGCTGTCACCGCCGATGATGATTGCCCAATCATCCACGGTAATGTCGTTCAGCACCTTGTGGATCACGTCCGTCATCGCGTGATAGACGCCCTTGGGGTCACGCGCGGTAATCAGGCCGAAATCGTTCATGAATTTCATGAGCTTCGGAATGTTCGCCTGGGCCTTCTTGTCCCAGACCGATGCCGTATGGCAGCCCGACTGGTATGCGCCGTCCACGAGCGGCGAGATGACGGTGGCCGCCATCGCCTCAAGCTCCTGCGCGGTCATCAGGCCGGTGGTGTCCTGGGAGCCGACGATATTCACCTTCACGCGAACATCCGACCCCGCATGCAGGACCTTGCCCGGCGTGACGCCGACGGCGTTGCGGTTGAAGATCTTCTCGACAGCGGTCAGGCCCTGGTCCTTGACCGTGATTTCCTTGTTCGGCGCGAAGACCGGGGTCGCCTCGACCCCCAGCGTCTGGGCCGCGAACGTCTGGAGCTTCTTGCCGAAGACGATGGCGTAGGAACTGCCGGCCTTCATGAACTCCATTTTCTGCGGCGTGAGCGCGGCGGCGATATCGACCAGTGCCTTGCCGTTCTCGTCGCGAAGCTGCTTGTTCTTCACGTCGATCTTCAGAACGGTGCCGGTCTCGACCGAGTATTTCTGCTCAAGGATGGGGTTGCCATCGTTATTGAGGATCGGCTTGCCGTTGTCGTCGGTCTTCTTGACCCAGTCCTTCAGGTTCAGGCCGATGCCGCCGGTCACGTCCACGGTGGTCGCGAAGATCGGCGAGATACCGTTGGTCCCCGCGACGATCGGCGCGAAGTTGACGAACGGCACGTACGGGCTGGCCTGCTTGCCGGTCCACAGCGCCACATTGTTCACGCCGGACATGCGCGACGAGCCGACGCCCATCGTGCCCTTTTCGGCGATCATCATCACCCGCTTGCCGGGGTGCTTCTTCTGGAGCGCGACGATTTCCTGCTGTGCTTCCGGCGAGATCATGCATTTGCCATGCAACTCGCGGTCCGAGCGCGAATGCGCCTGGTTGCCCGGCGACAGAAGGTCGGTCGAGATATCGCCTTCCGCCGCGATGAAGGTCACGACCTGGATCTCGTCCTCGACATCCGGAAGCTTGGTGAAGAACTCGGCTTTGGCATAGCTCTCCAGCACGTCCTTCGCGACGGCATTGCCGGCCTTGAAGGCGTCGCGCAGTCGGAACATGTCGGCGTCGTAGAGGAACACCTGGGTCTTCAGCACCTCACCTGCCTGCTTGGCGAGCGTGCTGTCGTCGCCGAGGGCGATGTCGAGCAGCACCTTGATCGACGGGCCACCCTTCATGTGCGAAAGCAGTTCGAGGGCAAAGGCGGGCGTGATCTCAGGGACGACCGTTTCACCCAGCACGATCTTCTTCAGGAAGGCGGCCTTGACATCGGCCGCGCTCGTGGTGCCGGGCAGCGTGTTGTAGATGAAGAATTTGAGGGCATCGGCCCGGTGCTCGTTCCCGGCGTCCTCGATCAATGTAATGATGTCACGGACGAGCGCACCGTCGTCGATCGGCTTGGGAGCGAGCCCTTGATTTTCTCTGTCCTTGATTTCGGTCAGGTAATCTGAATAGGCGTTCATCGCAATCCCAACTTCATTGATGTGTATGGACCTGAAGCGCAGCCCTGCAAACCGGGTACGGCTAAGTCGGCTCAAGGTTCTTATGGCTTCCAGTTACGCCAACCCCTGCCGACTGACAAGATATGCCATTTCAACAGAAAGAGTCCCTGAATGCAGTCTTGATGGCGTAAAAGTGGCGATCCACATGCTTATTGGATTAGAATATGCAAATCGCCTATTCTACCTCACCAGTCTTTTCTGATCTGATCGATTACGCAGCATTTGTCATTTCAATTTTTCGGCACTGACAATCTCAAGGTAAGACTCACAAAGAGGTTGAAAGCAGCCTGTCCGATCAGTTCGATTTCTTTGGAACGTTTATTTATTGGCATAGATAAAAAATGAAAAGAAGAATTTCGATCTTATATTTTAAATTTGAGATGGAAGGCTGATTTCAACGAAATAAACCAGATCAATATTGTGCAAGAGAAAAAGACCAGGATATTCCAGCGGATAGGGCAAGCAGGCGCGATCCGTCGCCCTTCGTCGCGGAACCCTCGGCCTGGTTCCGACAGCCTGTAGCGATGACCGAGCGGAACGCGACGAAGGGTTGCGGGCGACCCTATCTTGGAGTCTATCCTGAAAGCCGCTGACGGTACGCAAAAACATGGCACCAGCCATGCGTCTGGCGCTGGTATTCGCGCATCCGAGCGGCGGCCTGCCGCTGATGGGGCTTGCAAGGGTGTCTCGTCAGATCAGCCCGGCAGAGCCGGACCAGCTCAAATGCGTGCATTCAAACCAACAACCGGGCGCGTTTCCACCAGACCGGGTTAGAATTCTGACGAATGGGGGTGAAGGGGGCTCGGCCCCCTTCCGGGTGCAGGGCAGCGCCCTGCGCACCACGCCAAAAGCCCGGCCCCATGGGAGCCGGACAAGCCCTCAGAAGGCCGTCGAGACGGTCCCCGTCATGGTAAAGCGCGGTTCGACCATGAAGGAGTTGCCATAGCCCAGGGTGGGGGCGAAGCTGCTGCTGTAGACGTTGTGGCTGTTCAGGTCGTTGCGGCTATAGACCACGCCCATCGGCCCGGTGCGGACGATCGAGCCGGTCAGGTTGGTGAAGTTCAGGCGGAAGGTCGGCGACTTCGCGAACAGGAAAGCCGGGAAGTGATAGCCCAGCGACAGCGTGTTCGTCACAAAGCCCGGCATACGCTGGTCGCCGGCGATGCTGACCGATTGCGGGCCGGTGTAATGCAGGCTGCCGTTGGCGAAGAAGCCCTTGTAGGTATAGGTCAGGCCGAAATTGGCCATGACGCGCGGCGCCATCACCGCCTGCGATCCCTTGGAGTGGATCAGCGTGTTGGTATAGGGGTCCATCACGTCGCTATCCTGCGTGGCATGCAGGTATTCGATCGACGCATAGGGGCTGAAACCGTGGATGGAGCGGCCCGAAATCATGGCGTCGAAGCCGCGCATCGTCTGGCCGCCGATCGACATGGGCGAGAAGCTGTTCATGCCGACATACTGGTTCACGATGCGGTTCGTGACGTTGTAGTTGAACAGCGACATATCGAAGATGATATATTTGTCGTGGTAGCGATATCCCAGTTCTTCCTTGATGGAATACTGGTTTTTCAGGAAGTTCGGGCCAGACGGCAGCCAGCCCATATCCACCGCGCTCGGCTGGCGATAATCGCCCTCGGCGTTGATGTAGATCTGGTGATGCTCGTTGAACGTATAGCCGATCGAGAGTTGCGGCAGCGGCTCGGTGCGGTTGTTGCTGCAATGCTGGAAGTCGCCGCTATTGTCGCAGACCGACCCCTTCACCTTGGTGCCGTCGATATTGGCGAAGCTGGATGTCCAGCTATTGATCATCGCGAACTTGAACCCGGCATGGATCACCAGCCGATCCTGTAGATATTTCGCGGTATCCTGAACGAACAGCGAATGGATCTCGTAACCGGCATTCTGGCCGAAGGTGAAGGCGCCGGTCTTGTACAGGTACCACGGGCTGGGCGGCCCACCATCGGCGCGCGTATCGCCGCTGGGGTAGGACTGATTGGTGTAGGTGTTTTCATACCAGTATCCGACCGAGAACATGTTGTGCGGGTCGATCTGGTAGTTCAGCTTCGCCACGGTCCCCACACCGCGGGTATCGTTCTGCAGGAAGAAGCCGGTCTGGTTCGGCCCGTTATAGGGCGTGCCGTCGGCGTTCGAGATGGGGTTGTTCGGCGACGCATCATAGCCCTGGCCGAAGGTGAAATAGGGTTGCAGGTCAAGGCTCAGGCGCGCGGGCAGCACGATGTGCACCGGCGCGGTCAGGAAGACCTGGTTCCAGTGATCCTTGCTGTTCAGCCAGTAATTGTCGTTCTTGGGGTCGGCCGACCGGCCCCAGCCCTGGCCGGTATGCTTGTAGCGATAGAACTGGTCCTCGGTCGGGTAATTGTCGATGGTGAAATTCTCGTTGCTCCACGACAGGAACAGCTTGGCGGTCGATCCGTTCTGCCAGTCCTTCTGCACGCCGAAATCCAGATGGTGGCGATCGTTGATGCCCGCACCCATCCACGACCGGCTATGGGTGTTGGAGAACGAGAGATAGCCGCGCACGCCGGTATTGCCGATCTCGCCGGATTCCAGGCGCAGGAACTCGCGCGACATGTTGTTGGTGCCGTAGGAGAAATCCATCAGGCCGCCGAACTTCTGCGCCGCCGTGTGGCTGCGCTCGTTCATCACGCCGCCGGCGGCGGACATCACGGGCAGGTCGGTGGCCGAACTGCCGGGGGTGACGTTGACTTCCTCCAGGTTTTCGGAGTCGATGTTCTCGGCCATGTATTTGGCCGCCGCCGCCGGCGCGCCGTCCACCATCAGGCCCATGTCCAGGTCGGTCAGGCCACGCACCTGGATCATGCCGCCCTGCATGCCGGCGGTATCGGGCGTCGAGACGCTCAGGCTGGGCAGGTTCTTGATCAGGTCCAGCGCCGTGCTGGTCGGCGCGCGCATGTCGATATATTCCTTGGCCACGGTCTGCACGGTATGCGGCGCCGTTTCCAGCCGCATCATGCCGCCGCCGCCGTTCAGCGCCTGCCGGGACGAGGTCACCGAAATATCTTCCGACGCGGCAGCGCGCGGGGCGGTCGCGACCGGAACGGCACGGGCGGTTGCCCGCGGCGCGGCGGAGGCGGCGGGGCGGGCGACGGTCGGCTTGGCGGTCGGGGTCTGACTGTTCTGGCCGGTCGCCGCGCGCGCGCCCTGCGGCACGGCGGCGATACAGAATACGCCGGCCAGGTAGGTCATCGCCTGCAACCGGCCCCGCAATCCGGGCATGCGGGAGAGATACGTCATTCCACGATCCTTTTCAGTTCGTCCGTCGCGCGTCCGGTGCGTACCGGACGCGGGTCGCGCCACCCATGATGCCGAGACGGGCGAGGCAGATAGCCCGTCTTGCTACGAAAAGCGAACGATCGCTGCCCGTAATTGGTTCGTGATCGAAATTACGGAGGCGTGACAGGCACCTCAAGGATAAAAGAAACATCAGTCTGTTGCCGTTTTGAGCACGCCCGCCGGCCCGGCCCGATCAGGCCCGGTCAGGCTTCGGGCGTCACCAGCCAACTCGCATGCGCCACCGCATGCGCGGCGCTCAGATGCGCGATCACCCGTTGCAGTTCGGCCTTGTCCACGGCGGTGCTGGTCAGGGTGGCGGCAATCTCCACCTGGTCCGCGCCCCGCTCGGTCAGTTCGATATCGGCGACGGGAAAGCGGGCCTGTTCCAGATGCGCCACCAGCAGGTCGCGCAGCGTGTCGACATGCGCCCGGTCGGTCAGCAGGCTGACGGTATAGCTCGCCTCCACCCCGCGTCCCTGAAGCGGAATGCGGTCGATGGCATTCACCAGCGGCCGCAGCAGCGTGTTGCCGGCAATGACGAACACGGTCAGCAACCCGCCCTCGGCCAGCATGTCGCACCCGGTGCAGGCGCCCACGGCGGCCGAACACCACAGGGTGGCGGCGGTGTTCAGCCCCTGTACATTGGTGCCGTCCTTCATGATCACGCCGGCACCCAGAAAGCCGATGCCCGATACGACGTAGGAGATCACGCGCACGGCCTCCACGTCGCCGGCGATCCGTTGGGCCAGATCCACGAAGGCAGCCGCCCCCACCGCCACCAGCACATTGGTCCGCAGCCCCGCCGTGCGTTGCCGATACTGGCGCTCGGCGCCGATCAGCGTGCCGAACAGAAAGGCCGAGAGATAGCTGACGATGGTGTCGAGGAAGGCCGGCCCGTTGAAGGTCTGGATAAAATGCATCGTGTGCGGGCTCCCTGGAGGCCGTTTCAGGAATGCCGGTTGGCGTCGACGGTTCCTATTACGGCGGCGCGGGTCCGTAAATGAACGTCGACAGATCCCTCGGGCGGAGGGTCCGGGCGAACAGGTCGCGCACCCGCTCCGGGGTCGCCGCCTGGACGGCCGCGATATTCCGGTCCGGCTGGTCCAGCGGCAGGCCACGGGTGGCAAGGCCGACATCACGCAGCGCGATCGCGTCGAGCGAGGCATCGGCAAACGGCATGGTGCGCAGATATCCGGCCCTGACCCGCCCCAGTTCGTCCGCGCCGACCGGGCGGTGGCACATGTCGTCGAGAATGGAGAGGATCTCGGCCTTCACGCGCGGCACCTTCGCGGGGTCGGCGCCCAGGGTAATCGAGAACATGCCGCGTGTCTTGTCAGTCGAAACCGTGCTGCCGACGGTATAGACATAGCCGGTGCTGCCCCGCAGCGGCTGGAACAGCCGCGACGAAAATCCCCGGCCCAGCACCGCGTTGCCCAGGTCGAACGTCGTGGTCTCCGCCGTGCCCTGGCGCAGGGCAAGCGTCTGCATCAGGAAGACGCGATCCTGCGTCCGGCCTTCGCCGTCCATCCGGATGTTCGCCACCGGCGGGTCGGGGATGGGGGGCGCGGTCACGTCCGGCTTCGGCCCCTCGGCCGTCCAGCCGCCGAAGGTCGAAAGAACGGCCGCCCGCGCCGCCTGCGGTTCGATATCGCCGATGATTTCGATCACCGTCATGTCCGGACGATAGACGCGCCGGAAATAGGCCACGACATCGTCGCGCGTCAGGCGGCCGATCGTCTCCGGCGTCGCCTCGCGCAGCGTGGGGTCATCCTTCGGCACCAGGGCCGACCGGATCGCACGGCTGAACGCATGGCCGGGCGTTTGCAGAAAGCCCCTCTGCGCCCGGACGAACTTGTCGCGCATGATCGCCAGATCGCCCTCGCGGAAGGCCGGATGCAACTCGGTATCGGCCAGCAGGGCCAGCGTCGCGCCGAAATCGGCCGTCTGGGCCGCCAGCCCGAAGGAGGCGCCCAGATCGGCGCGGCTGCCCAGATCCTCCACGGCGGCCTCGGTCGCGATCCGGTCGCGCGTGGCGGTGCCGAATGGCAGCAGGCCGGCTGTCAGGCGGCCGACGCCTTCCTGCCCCGGCGGTTCCTCCAGATCGGTATTCTCATGAATCCGGCCACGCAGCAGGATCGTATGCGTCTGATGAACGGGGCGGACGATCAGCCGCAGCCCGTTGGGCAAGATCCAGTCGGCGGAAGGCGGCGCGAAATGCGGGGCCGGCGGCGCTGCCAGCACCGGCTGAGCCCACTCCGGCAGCGGCGCGTCAGGTACCGGCTTGTCGCCGAAACTCTCGGCCCCGCCGAAGCCGCTGTCATGCGCCGGCGCGATATGGTCGGTCGGCAGATCGACCTGGATCAGCGCCTGCTCAGGCATCAGCTCGCGCTTCACCAGCGCATCGACGGCGGCGGGCGTGACGGCGGCATACTGGCGCACCAGTTCGTCAGGGTCCGATACCCCGCGTTCGACCAGCGCCGTCAGCCAGGTCTGGGTCAGGCCGGGGATGCTGTTGCGGTCGAACGCCGCATTCTTCACCCGCGCGCGCTTCGCCGCCTCGACCAGTGCGGGCGGGACGCCATGCGCGCGAAAATCGGCCAGCACGGCTTGCAGGTCGGCCAGGTAGCGCGCCGGGTCGCCACCGCGCGGAAAGCGGATGGTGGCGACGGCCTGCCCCCAATCATGCCGGCCACTGTAGGAGAAGAAGGCCCCCAGCCCCCGTCCCTCGACCGACAGCCGCCCCAACGCGCCCCGCCGGTTATTGATGGCATCGGCCAGGATCAGGCGGGTTGCCGTGTCCGGGTTCCGCAGGCCGGGCACCCGCCAGCCGATCTGCACCGTGCCGACCCCGGAATCGGTCGAGGCGCTCAGCGTGCGCGCGGCAAGCGGCGGCACCGCCGTCGCCCCGGCCGGCCGGGGCAGCGTGCGGCGCGGGATATCGGCAAAATCGGCACGCACCATCGCCAGCGTGGCGTGCGGCTCGACATCGCCGACAATCAGCAGCACCGCATTGTTCGGCGCATACCACGCGTCATGAAACTGCTTCAGCCGGCCGATATCGGTCGCGTCGAACGATTCCCGTGTCCCCACCCCGCGCCAGGCATAGGGTGTCCCGGCAAACAGCGCCGCATTGAACTGTTCCGCCGCCCGATAGCCGGGACTGGACCGGTCGGCCGAAACCTCCTGCTCGATCGCACCGCGTTCCCGCGCCCACTGGTCGGGGTCGAGCGCGATGCCGCGCATCCGGTCGGCCTCCACACGCAGGATCACGCCCAGATCGGCGGGCGCGACGTTGAAGAGATACTGCGTGTAGTCGACTCCCGTCATGGCATTCGCCATGCCACCGGTCGCCTGGATAATGCGGTTGAGCTGGTTCGCATCCAGGTCTCGCGTGCCCCGGAACATCATATGTTCGACCGCATGCGCCGTACCGGGAAAATCGGCCGATGCCTGGGCCGATCCGGCCAGATAGACCAGCCGGGTCGCAACCATCGGCGTCAGCGCATCGCGCACGATCACCACCCGCAGCCCGTTGGGCAGCGTGTCGTGCAGCACGGCTGCTTCGTCCACCGGGGTTGCGGCATGGCCCACCCCCGATACGGCGCAGGCCAGCAGCCCCGCGCCTATCCGCATGATCCACCGCATCAGACCCGACAGCGCTCCCCTGTTTCCGAAGGCGCATCGTAGGTCAGGTCGCACAGGGCCGGGAGGGGGCGCTGCGGCGATTACGCGTCTTTATGATGCGAAAACATGCAGTTTCATGAAAACGTCATGCCATCACTCAGGCAACGACGGGGAGGGCCGGGAAAAGCCTGAACCGCCCCGGGTTTACCGGAGAGTAAAACACTCAAAGGATGAGCCCTATGACGAACCAGAAATTCACCGCTGCCTATCGTGCTGAACTTCGAGAACGCGGAGTTCGGCTTTTTCGAGAGCACCGAGGTGACTATGCCAGCGACAATGCGGCTTACAAGGCGATTGCACCGAAGCTTGGTTGTTCTCCGGA
>NZ_JABEQN010000006.1 GCF_014174165.1 Gluconacetobacter dulcium
CCGTGACCTATACAACGAAATCTGGCTGCTCGAACGGCACGGATTCATGTCTCCCAACGCAGTCCGAGCCAAGGCTCTGGCCAATGCGGCTATCGCCGCTTAGGCTTCAACTAACTGTCTCAAAAACCGAGGCCGGTACACCACCGCCCTGCGAGAGTTCCATCCCGGAAATATTGTCCTGGATTTCAGCCTGATCGATGTTGAGCCCGTTATACTGAAGGAATCCCTGATCCCCCATGGGGATTCCGTCAAGTGTCGCCCCGATCTGGCTCTGATTGAAACCACGAACATAAAGCGTGTTGGCCAGGGTATCCAGACCGAAGGCATCGTCGGACGCGAATGTCACACCGGGCGTGGTCGCCGACAATATCTGCATAGGGCTCGTGCCGGCCACAAAGCGGTCCATGACATGACGCGTCACGCTTGATTCCGCACCATGCGAGCGAAAACGCGAAGCCTGAATGCTGACCTCCTCCTCACGGGGCGGCGCACCCTTTCCTCCGGCTTCATTCCGGTGGACCGGCCGCGCATGATTTTTCTTGCTGACGGTATCCGCGCCATAAGCCGAAACACATCCCGACGCCATCAGCAGCGACAGTACAGGCAGAATCATCCGACGACGCAAAGCAGGACTGGAATGCCGCCGCATATCGGAATCGACGCCCTCTTCATCACCGCGAATAACAAGTCGCGCCCCCGTCTTCATGAACACGGCACCATCGACCCTATTCGCGAGAGACGCATTTCGTTTCTTCATCGTAACACTCCTTTCACAGAAAGATATTCCAGTCCCCTCGCCGACCCACAGAATGAGTACAGACAAGTTTAGAATCTATACTGATCGTCCCCGCTCCCAGCCCGCCGATATTCCACCGGAAACCGGATCTGGATAAATAAAGACGGAATTCAGACCCGACCGCCCCTATGCCTTCTTTTTGGCCGACATTGTAAAGACCACACTCAAGGCCAGGGATACGCAGGTGCCGTCAAACCACGCGCCGCAAGAATGTTCGCGACTTTCCTGCGATACTCGACAACATTTCCGATATTTTCCGCGCGAAGCCTGGCCACCTCCTCCGCCGTGAACGGCCTGGAGTCCGGCGACAAGGACTTTCCCGCGAAAGTCTTCATGATGTAATTCAGCACGGCCGATATGTCCTGATCGCTCAGGCTCGACCCGACAACTCCCGGAACATGCATGATATAGGCACGCCCTTCGGGAATATCGGCAAACATGCCCACCTGGCCGATAAAATTGGGTATGCCGTGTGACGGCATCCCTTCGCCATCAGCCAGATGACATCCGGAGCATTTGAGCAGATATTCATTTCGCGTCGGCATTGCCACCGCCGCGCATGAAGACGCCAGAACCAGCAGCCCCGCCCCGAGGATTGTCCGAATCATTTTAACGCAGCGTCCCGCATCATCATGATTTTGGCATGAGACGGCGGCGCCGCACGCGTGCGCGCAAAATCCTCCCCCGCGGCATGCGTGTCGATACCGTTCAGATCGTTGAATATATAGTTGGCAACCAGAGCCAGTTCGCCGTCGCTCAGATGATTCTGCGGCGGCATGGCAAGATCCGAATATGTCTCCCCTTCCGATACGATCTTTCCGACCAGGCCGGTCAACGCAACACCCGCGATATATTGGGTTCTGCCATCGCCCATCCCCTGCCAGAGCCGCTTGTTCGTCAGGGGTGGCGCGAGACCCGCCTGACCATTGCCGTTGCTCTGATGGCAGGCAGCGCAATTGTTCAGAAACAGGTCCTTTCCGGTATCGGCGCAATAGGCCGACGACGCCAGAAGGGTCAACGCCAGACAGAAAATACCGGCCGAATACTTCATTCCGCCATCCCCACGACCACGGCAACAGTGCAGTGGACGCCACTGCCTCCATTCGCGATACACCAGCTCGACTCGCTCGCAAGCCCCATGCGATATCCGGGGCGATCGCGTTCCTGACGCGTACACTCCTCGCCGCAGGCCCCGGCCTTCCCGCAACAATCGTTGTAGGAGACAAGGTAATTCTTGTTATCCTTCGGATTCCTGCATGTCCCGACCCAGGCAACCTTCGAGGGCGTCGTTCCAGGCGGACACTGCGTCACGCTTCCCCCACACTTGCTGCACAGCGATCCATGGAGCGAGCAATACCGCCAGTAGTCGCAATTATCGGGGATGGCGTTGGGATCACTGACATCCCGCGCGTGAGCGACGCCGTTGGAATTATCGTAAGGCAGCATCGGCAAAACCGCCCCCCCGACGAAAATCCCCCCCGCCTTGTGCAGAAAACTCCGTCTTCCGGCACGTCCGGCCAGGCGCCGCATACGCGCTTCCGCACGGGTATCGACCCATGAAAGCAGACTATCGATCAGATTATCCATCAGAAATGTTCCAATATTTTGAACGGGCAATAAGGGTTAAAGAGTGAGTCCGAAGACACTCGGATCAGTATTGCGCTACCGCCCGGTCATCGAGATAAGCCTGGATCGAACCGACCTTCATCTCGAAAGCATTGAACAGACTGTCGAACTGTTCCCGGCTGTTGATGAGCCCCTTGGCGCGGATGATGCCGTGTTCGTCGAAAAGCACCGCATAGGGCAGGCGTGCGACACGATAGGCCAGCCCAAGTTCCGCCGAGACGACATACGGATAGCTGGAAAGTCGGGCATTTTCGATAAAGCGTTTGTGCTGCCCATCCTCGCCATCGCTGGCCAGGATGACATCCAGCCATTGACCTTCCGACTTCCGAACCGAATCCAATATAGGCAGAAGCTTTTTGCAGATCGGGCAGGTCGGCGACAGAAAGAATACCAGCGTCGATCGCAGGGATTTCGGCCCTATGACGGCCTGCCCGCCCGTAAGGCTCGGAAGACTGAATTCGGGCGTGCGTTGCCCCACCTCGGGACCGGAATCGTTGACCAGCGCGCCCATGGGAGAAATTCTCTCGAAAAGAATTCCAACCTGGCGCGCGAGAGTCCAAAGACCGATCGCCAACGCCAGCACGACGAAAGTCAGAATCACAAGAAGGAAGACAACGAGTTTCATGACAAATCCCTGTAGACAGAAGCTAGCTGGCGCGCGTCACCATGGACGAATTGGCAATGATCTGATCACCGAGCAGAAAGACGACCCAAAGCAAAAACCCGCCGAAAGCCGCCACGGCATAATCCAGACCACCCGAAGACGAACTCTGTTGCGTCATCGCGATCGCGATCAACCCAAGAAGAATGCCGTTACGAACGACCAGCGGCCACGACAGCACCTGCGCTCCACCACCGCATCCACACTCTATATTTATACGGCCTCGATTTATGTTTATGGAAATCCCAAAGGAATAAAAAAACAGAAGCAGAGCCGCCAACGAAAGACCGAACATCCGTAACGCCGGCAATTCCTGGCTGAAGACGACCAGCAACTCCGCACCCACGATGGATGCGGACGCCGCGCGTACAAGCCGCAAAGGAATCAACCTGTAATCTTCGACGTAACCGGTAAAAACCGTAAATCCCGATATCTTATGGAAAAACGCACGCAGAAACACCAACGCGATCAACGTCGATATCGATACGGAAAGCATTGACATCAATGCGCACCCATAATCATGGTCGCGAACCCGAAATCGGTCCTTTGCGCGGACAGCTTCAGGGAATAGCCGTTCTTCGGGTTGATATCGTATTTTACGATAATATTCTTCTTGATATCCAGACCGAAGAGATTCGTCTGCTCGCCCTTCACGACGCCGATCGTCGAAATATCCTTTACAGGAGAGCGGGATACGATCTTCTTTTTCTTCATGTCATATGCCCAGATCTCGGTCGCACCATGATGATGCGTGCCTTCATGACGATTGGAGGACATGGCCATGAACATGATGCCCGTCTCGCTGTCATAGGTCATCACACCATAGCCGGAGGCCCCCCAACTGCCGGGAACGCCTTTCGTCGCAGCTATGACATCGACTTTCCTGATGACGCCGGACGCATCGGATACGCGATAGAGATTTCCATTGTAGGACAGGAACACCAGATCGGAATCGACACGAGCGGACGCCAGAAAAATCGGATCTTCATCGACATCGAAGATCTTCTCGCTCTTCTGGCTCGTAAAACTCTGCCCATCGGGGCTCAGCTTGAATGTCGCAAAGCTCCCGTCGCTACAGATCGCCGAATAGCCATATCCGCTTTCCATAGGATAAATGCCGTAACAGCCGGGCGAAGGGATTTCCTTTACGACTTTTCCCCTTTCCAGATCCACGACGGTCACCGACGTCGCGGGGGTGGCGTTCTGGATATAGATGAATTTTTCATCCGCGCTCAAACGCAACTGCGCGGCGTCGGGCGTATATTGCGTCAATTTATAAGGAAGTATTATTTCCTTTTTAACCGTATTTGTCGGAACATCAAAAATCTGCAGAACGTCTTCACCAGTGCCATACGCAACACGGCTCAGAAACCCCGATGCCATGTAAGCCGTATTGCCATCACGCGACAATGTCGCCAGTCCCCAGGACCCTCCGCTGACGTTCCCCTTCAACGTCAGATCCTTCGTCGAGAAGATATAGATCGTACTGGTCGCCATATCCATCTGATTGACAAAGACATTCGGACCCGGCGACATCCTCTCCTTCACGCTCACCACTTCAGGTACAAAAGCCGCATCATCAGCCCAGGCTCCGACAGGAAGCAAAGCCAGACCAGCCAACCAGAACCAGACCGAGGACTTTTTACTCATCGCGGCTTTCACCTCCAGCATTCGTTCCGTTATCGGAGCAGAACGGCGGGAGGCTCGATATCCATTTTCGAAAATTTTTCCTGTATGGAAACGTTCGAACGTCGTATATTCTGTTTCGACCTCAAAAAGGAAACCGCTGGTTACAGAGATGGCACAAGGGCTGGATTCAACGACCCATGTTTTTTTTGCGCCCTCCTTTCAGGAGTCAGGACTCCCGCTGTGGAATCAGCGCTATATACAGTTGGGGAAGGGTACGTTCAAAGGAACGGTCTCGGTTCTGACCTTCGGCAAGCTGACGCTCATCGAGGAAACGATCAATGTATCGGTCGGCCAGACGACATGTCCGCCGGACGGCACGATCGCGGTCGTTTTCCCCGCCCATCGGAGCGAATTGGGTACGATCAATGGGGAAGTCCGATCGGACAAGGCTTTCGTCCATGTCGGCGGCAGGGAAATCACCGTAAGCGGCGCGGAAAACTGCCGCGCTTATTACCTGCTTGTCCAACAAACCGATCTGCCGGAATTTGATTTCCGGAAATTCGGTGCCATCACACCGGTCGCCCCCTCCCTTCACATCGCGGAGATGTCGGCATGGCTTGCGAGCCTTTTCGCCGGCACATGGCAGCCGAAGATACGCTTGTCCGGGCGGACCGATCAGGTCCTGTCCGAAATCCTCCTCGATCGTGTCAAAGACATCCTCACCGAGATTCAGCAGAAAGCCAGCATTGCCCCGCTCCGCGGGACTTTCTCATACAGCCTGTTCCTCAAGGCCCAGCGTTTCATCGACGATTATGATGACGCGATCATGTCCGTGACCCGACTGACTGAGGAACTGAACATCCCGCCCCATATCCTGCGCGCGGCATTCGTGCAGACGACGGGCGTCTCCCCCCGCCTGTGGCTTCGTCAGCGGGCTTTGGATCGCGCGCGCCGCGCAATGCTCGATCCGGCGCAGGCCGGCAAGGGCGTATCCCAGATCGCCCTGGAATGCGGATTCTTTCACTTCGGACGTTTCGCGGGATATTACGCCGAAACCTATGGCGAACTCCCGATCGTGACCATCCGCAATACCTTGTCGATCCGATAGAGCGCGCGTATCGCCCTCGGTTATTGAGTGTCCGTCCAAGATCATCTTGAATCATTGGAATTGTTTGTGATTCCCTATCAGCGCGCCCGGTTCGCAGGAGTTTCTGAAGTGGACCGCCGAGAGCCGTGCCCGATATGACCGGAGCCAGCTTCGCTATCCGAGCGATCTGACGACGGACGAGGAATGGTCACTGATCGCTCCCTTGAGCCCGGCTGCCCGGCGTGGCGGCGCCAAGCGGACGGTGGATATACGGGAGGTCATGAACGGCCTGATGTATGTTCATGGAACGGGTTGCCAATGACGCGCGATCCCGAGAGACCTTCCGCCGCGCAGCACGGTAAATTACTATTTCTGCCACTGACAGCATGACGGCACACTCGATCGTCTGCACCGTCCACTCTACATCCCTCTGTCGGGCGCAGGCGGACCATGAGGCCAGCCCGACAGCGGCGATCATCGACAGCCACAGCGTCAAGAACGCCGAAAAAGGGGGCGGAGTACCGATCCATCCGGTTTTGACGCCGGCAAGAGGATCAAGGGCAAGAAGCGGCATGTCCTCGTCGATACGCAGGGCCTGTTGATGGAGGCAACGGTCCACGCAGCCGATATCCAGGATCGTGATGGCGGCGTCATGCTGATGGCGACATTGTTCGGGCTGTATCCGTTCCTTCTGAAACTCTACGCCGACGCGGGCTATCAGGGGGCAAAGTTTCAGCAGGGACGGGCGCATGTCTGCCGTTGTGTGAATGTCGAGATCATGCGGCGCTGTGACATCGGAAATTCGTGGTATTGCCCAAGCGCAGGATCGTGGAGCGCACCATCGCCTGGTTGAACCGCTGCCAACTGCCTGAGCAAGGATTGGGAGTGCCTCAATCGCAATGCACTCGCTTTCCTCCGATGGGCCTCAGTCCGGATGATGCTCAGAAGGCTCTGTAATCATACATCATGATCTTGGACGACTCTGCGCGAAACTGCCTCCCAGTGCTATTTGCCAAAGTAAATCTGGAAGAAGTATCTTTCGATACGATAAACAGGATGCGGTTTCTATGGTGACCCCACAGGTCAATTTCAAACTACTCACTCAGGGAAATGGCATTTTTGAAGAGATCTGATGCTTGATTATTGCAGAATAAGTTTTATATTTTGCATACTCAAAGTGAGATGTGGAATGGCTCAATTCGACTACAGTTCAAAGGTGCGGCGCGTATCGCCCTCCTCGGCGATGGCTCGCGTTCTGCGCGATCTTCACCGGGGCTTACCCGCGTGGGCGCACATGAAGGGCCGCGCAATGCCTGGCGGCACGGCTCGTACGGAAGAAGGGCTCCGTCAACGTGGTCTCGTCACGGGCTCCGGTCACAGTCTGTCCCTCACCGAGGCGGGCCGCGAGTGGGTCGCGCATATTGAGTCAGGAGGAGAATAAACGGACCTCCTTGCCCTGTTCCCAGAGAGTGGTGTCCGGTCCTCGCCTGTCGGGATCCCGATGTCGGTCCACATCGTTAAATAATATGCACGTCAAATTTATATATAAGCGAACAAAGTCAAATAACAAACTTCGCGAATCAATGATATAAGTTAATGACTTAATAATATTAAATAAGCAGCCTCTATTCGGGCAATCAAGCCCGAGTAGAGGTTTTTATGCCAACAGTCCTTCGTCCACTCCTGGACGCAATTGAGATAAACCACGGGCCCAGAATCGAGCTCGGTCGATATTTTCTTCAACTCGCAGAGGAAGCTCGCCAAATTGGAATATCGCTACATATGGGGCGCGGTAGCGGTCGCTTGAATGAAGTAAACAAGAGGAATCAGGACACTTGGAAACCCTTGGGACCCGTCTATGATCCTAGCGTTTCTAGTATTGACGAGGGGAACTCCATCTACATCGAAGGACAATGTGAGGGTGAACCAGTCCTGACGTTGATCCTGCGCCGGTATGATTGGCCGCAAAGCACGCTCCGCGAAGAATGGGAGTCTGGCCGCTTCGCCTATCGTGACCCGGACATCCAGATGGACCCAGGCGAACGATGGATCGCCGAAGCACCTGCGGCTGGAGAAATTTCGGGCCGGGTAGTGTTCGTCGGCGGTTTGTGGTCGCATCCGACATTCCGTCGCAAGCAATTGCCAGTGCTGAGCATTGCTTTGATGCGGAGTATTTCTCTCGCAACATGGCGCCCCGATTTCGCCATCGGTATGATTGAGACTGGGCCAATGACACGTGCTCTGCTTCCTCTCTACGGCTACCCGCCCATCCAGCCAGGAATGATGATCGTCGGTGGCTGGCGCACCTTTGAAAGCAATCTGATATGGGAAACGCCGAATATGCTCACGGAGCATGTTTTGAATAGTTTAATAGGCCCGGATCAGCCTGATCAAAGGAATCGACGTGACGAAGGTATCCGTCGCGCTCGTGCGCCAAGGTAAAATGAGCCTCTCATAACGGGACCAGAACCTGGAGCCATCGTGGCGTGTCACAAGCGCTTCGATGAGCTCCAGGCGCGGTGTCTGGTGCTGAGCAGCGGTAAAATAGCCGCGAGTTGTTGGAACAACATATGCGCTGTCAGGTAAGTCCCTGATGTCACGGCCGATGAAGTCATCACATGAGTTCTCCCCATATGATCTGTAGCTGCTGGGCCATGCTTCAATCAGACACCGATCGCGATCCGGCATCCATGCCATGCCACCGTTTCCAAATGCTGTGTCTTCGCGTATCTGGGATATATTTTTGGTCGTAACATAGCGGCTTTCCTGTTCCCAGATATCCAATGCTTTGCGCATACCGATGCGCTTCGGATCCTGGATCCGATCGAGGGACAAGCCGATGATGGTGGGTGATCCCGGCGGCTCCAATGTCTCTGAAGTCGCCGCTTGCAGAGAAATCAGACGAGCGACGGCATCGTTAAGATTATGTATGACTTCAAAAGGAGCAAACGGCGTGCCAACGCGCTCGAGGACGAAGCGCGACTCGCCATTATACAGGATGATCTCGAGTACAGTCTGAAGACAGGGCGCAGGAAACAGAGCAGGCTGAAAGCGGATGCGTGTATAGCGGGGAAATGTCGCAATCGCTGCAAAACCAAGATTGTTGATCGCGTAAGCGACGAGATCAACGTCCCGACCAAAATACCCAAGGTATTCAAGAAAATCAGGACTATTTTCATAGAATATCTTTCCGTCAGAACTAACAATTAGGATCATTTTCTCGTTCTTTATATTCAAGATCGGTCAACACTTGCCTTTTATCTATATGGCAGCAACCCGAGACATAACAAATGGCTCTGGTTTCGGAAGATGCTGAGTGTCCGTCCAAGATCATCTTGAATCATTGGAATTGTTTGTGCTTCGCTGTCAGCGCGCTCGGTTCGCAGGAGTTTCTGATGTGAGCGGCCGAGAACCGTGCCCGATATGACCGGAGCCAGCTTCGCTATCCGAGCGATCTGACGGACGAGGAATGGTCACTGATCGCTCGCCTGATCCCGACTGCCCGGCGTGGCGGCAACAAGCGGACAGTGGATATACGAGAGGTCATGAACGGCCTGATGTATGTTCCTGGAACGGGTTGCCAGTGGTGCACGATCCCGAAAGACCTTCCGCCGCGCAACACAGTCAATTACTATTTCTGCCGCTGGCAGCACGACGGCACACTCGATCGCCTGCACCATGCGCTCTACATCCTTTGTCGGGAGCAGGCGGGCCATGAGGCCAGTCCGACAGCGGCGATCCATCCGGTTTTGACGCCGGCAAGAGGATCGCGGGCAGGAAGCGGCATGGCCTCGTCGGTACGCAGGGTCTGTTGATGGAGGCAACGGTCCACGCAGCCGATATCCAGGATCGTGATGGCGGTGTCATGCTGATGGCGACATTGTTCGGACTGTATCCGTTCCTTCTGAAACTCTACGCCGACGCGGGCTATCAGGGGGTAAAGTTTCAGCAGGGACTGGCTCATGTCCGCCGTTCTGTGAATGTCGAGATCGTGCGGCGCTGTGACATCGGAAAATTCGTGGCATTGCCCAAGCGCTGGATCGTGGAACGCACCATCGCCTGGTTGAACCGCTGCCAACGCCTCAGCAAGGATTGGGAGTGCCTCAATCGCAATGCACTCGCTTTCCTCCGATGGGCGTCAGTCCGGATGATGCTCGGAAAGCTCTGTAATCATAGATCATGATCTTGGACGGACCCTTGGAAAGTGAGGTCGTCCGGTGAGACACCTTCGGTCAGCCAGACGCCATTGTCCGCCCGATAGAACAGGAACCCGGCCCGGAACACCTGGCCGGCTTCCACAGCCAGGATAACTGCCGTCCCGTGTCGCCACGATCCTCGTGCAAATTATCCCCGGAAGGTCATTTGCACGGATTTGCACAGAAATTAAGGCACAATTTTTCAGTGGGAAATTTTCACAACCTAAAAAGTGGCTGTTTTCTGCGGTCTCTGGCGGAGAGGGTGGGATTCGAACCCACGGTACGCTTGCACGCACAACGGTTTTCGAGACCGCCCCGATCGACCGCTCCGGCACCTCTCCGTCTTCGCTAGCGGCGATGGATCGGGCTTATAGGGTGGTGCCGCAGGGCGTGCAAGAGACCTTGATGCGTTTTTCCGACATAATATTCGCCCCTCTCCCCGCCCCCCCGTCAATCGGCGGTTGACGGCGCGCGGCAGCCGGCAGTAAAAGCCGCACCTCGCCCCCGCGCTGACGAGGGGTAGCCGTGCCCGCACGGCCAATAAAAAAAAGCGACTGGGTCGCGTCGCCTGTCCCACCACGGGGCCGCACGCGCCAAGAGATCGGAAAGACAGGTTAGAGCATGTTTGCAGTCATTCGCACCGGTGGAAAGCAGTATCGCGTTTCCCCCAACACGATCCTGAAGGTCGAGAAGCTGGAAGCCGAAGCCGGCTCCACCATCACCTTCACCGACGTCCTCGCCGTCGGCGGCGAGAGCGGCACGACGATCGGCGCCCCGCTGGTCCCCGGCGCCACCGTGACCGCCACGGTCATCGCGCAGGACCGTCTGGACACGGTCATCATCTTCAAGAAGCGCCGCCGGCAGAACAGCCGCCGCAAGAACGGCCATCGCCAGCCCGTCACCGTGCTGCGCATCGCCGAGATCAACGCCGCCTGAACCCGCCAGGCGGCCTAGCAGCGCCGCCGGCAGGCTTATCAGGTCAGTTCAGAGTCAGGAGTTCAGGCAATGGCACAAAAAAAGGCAGGCGGTTCATCCCGCAACGGGCGCGATAGCGCCGGACGTCGTCTCGGCGTCAAGAAGTTCGGCGGCGAGAGCGTGATCGCCGGCAACATCATCCTCCGTCAGCGCGGCACCAAGATGAAGCCAGGCACCAATGTCGGCCTCGGCCGCGACCACACCATCTTCGCGCTGGTCGATGGCCACGTGAAGTTCGAGCGTCGCGCCGAAGGGCGCGTGCATGTGTCGGTCGAGGCGCTGCCGATCGCGGCCGAGTAAGCTCCCCGCTTCTCGGGACCGTTTTCGACCCTGCGAAGGGCCGGTCCTCGGGACCGGCCCTTTTTGCGTCATGGCGGGGTATCATCCCCGACCAGGACCACACGCTGCCACCGGACCATTACGATGAAATTCCTCGACCAAGCCAAGATCTACGTAAAGTCCGGTGACGGCGGCGACGGCGTCGTGGCCTTCCGGCGCGAGAAATACATCGAATTCGGCGGTCCGGACGGCGGCAAGGGCGGGCGCGGCGGCGACATCGTGTTCGTCGCGGCCAGCAACCTGAACACGCTGATCGATTTCCGCTACACCCAGCATTTCCGCGCCCGCAAGGGCGGCAACGGCGCCGGCTCCGATCGCACGGGCGCCGCCGCCGCACCAGTCGTGATCCAGGTGCCGATCGGCACCCAGATCTTCGACGAAGACCGCGAGACGATGCTGGCCGACCTCGACGAACCCGGCAAGCGCATCGTGCTGTGCCATGGCGGCGATGGCGGCCACGGCAACGCGCATTACAAAACCAGCACCAATCGCGCCCCCCGCCGCGCCGACAAGGGTTGGCCGGGCGAGGAACGCTGGATCTGGCTGCGCCTGAAGCTGATCGCCGATGTCGGGCTGGTCGGCCTGCCCAACGCGGGCAAATCCACCTTCCTCTCCGTCGTCTCGGCCGCCCGGCCCAAGATCGCGGACTACCCTTTCACCACCCTGCATCCGCAACTCGGCGTCGTGCGCCTGTCGGTGTCCGAGGAATTCGTCATCGCCGACATCCCCGGCCTGATCGCCGGCGCGCATGAGGGCGCGGGCCTGGGCGACCGTTTCCTCGGCCATGTCGAACGCTGCGCGGTCCTGCTGCACCTGATCGACGGCGCGGCCGGCGACGTGGTCAAAGCCTGGCGCACCATCCGTCACGAGCTGGAAGCCTACGATCCCGGCCTTGCCGCCAAGCCGGAGATCATCGCCCTCAACAAGATCGACGCCATGACCCCGCAGCAGATTTCCAGCCGCCGCCGCGCGCTGGAAAAGGCCAGCGGCGCAAAGGTCGTCACCCTCTCCGGCGTCACCCGCCAGGGGCTGGACGACGTGCTGCGGCTGTTGCAGGACGAAGTCACCGCGATCCGCGAGGCCGAACGCGACGAGGCCCCACCGGCCGCCGCCCAATGGCCCGAGCCCACGCCGTGACATCCGCCGAACTGCCCAGCCTGGGCACAGCCCGCCGCCTCGTCGTCAAGATCGGCAGCGCGCTGGTGGTGGATTCGCAGAACGCAACCCCGCGCACCGACTGGCTGGACAGCGTGGCGGCCGATGTCGCCGCCCTGCAACGCAGCGGCACCGAAATCATCCTCGTCTCCTCCGGCGCCATCGCGCTGGCCCGACATAGCCTGGGCATGACCCGCCGCACCCTGCGGCTGGAAGAAAAACAGGCCGCCGCCTCGGTCGGGCAAATCCGCCTGGCCCAGGCATGGACCGACGCCCTGTCGGCCCACGGGCTGGTCGCGGCGCAATTGCTGCTGACCCCCGGCGACACCGAAGACCGCCGCCGGTACCTGAACGCCCGCGCCACGCTCGACACCCTGCTGGGGCTGGGTTGCGTCCCCGTGATCAACGAAAACGACGCCATCGCCACCACCGAAATCCGCTTCGGCGACAATGACCGCCTGGCGGCACGGGTCGCGGAAATGACGGGCGCCGACCAGCTCGTGCTCCTGTCGGACATCGACGGCCTCTACACCGCAGATCCCCGGATCGACCCGACCGCCCGCCACCTGCCCGTCATTACCGCGCTGACGGCCGATATCGAGGCCATGGGCGGCGCCCCGCCACCGGGCTATTCCTCAGGCGGCATGCGCACCAAGCTGATGGCGGCCCGCATCGCCACCCAGGCAGGCTGCGCCATGGCCATCACGCTGGGCAAGGACCCGCACCCGCTGGCGCGCCTGCGCGACGGCGCGCGCTGCTCGTGGTTCCTGCCCCTCCCCGAGGGGCGCTCGGCCCGCAAACGCTGGATCGCTGGCGGCCTGGCCCCGGCCGGACAGATAGCGATCGACGACGGCGCGCGGCGGGCACTGGCGGCAGGCTCATCCCTCCTCCCGGCCGGCGTGCGCACGGTCGAGGGCACGTTCGAACGCGGCGATCTCGTTCTGGTCACCGACATGGACGGCAACGAGATCGCACGCGGCCTGTCAGCCTACGGCGCCACCGACGCCCGCCAGATCGCCGGCCACCGCTCGGACGACATCAAAACCCTGCTAGGCTGGCGCGGACGAGACGAAATGATCCATCGCGACGACCTCGTCTTCACAGCCTGAGCGGAGATGCGCGCTGGTGGCGATCCGACGCGCGTTCCCTCCGCTTCGGTGCTCACGGCCATCAAGGCCGCTCCGCTCCGATGCTCGGAAACACACGACGGCCGTGCCGCTGCGCGCCACTCTCACTTACCAGCCCACATCTCCGCTCAGGCTCAAATGCGGCAGCACGCGATCCGGCGCGCGTTCCCTCCGTTTCAGGGCTCACGGCCATCAAGACCGCCCCACTCCGATGCTCGGAAACACACGACGGCCATGCCGCTGCACGCCACTCGCGCTCACCAGCCCACATCTCCGCTCAGGCTGAATACGACCGCCTACGCTTGAGTTGTAACCCGGCTCAGGTACGCGGCGGCCAGCGCAGAGAGGGTTCGGATCGCGGCCGATCGCTCCAATCGTCCTCACGCGACGCCCGCACCTCACGCCCGGCGGGCATGCGATAGACCGGCCGCACGGGCACCTCGTCCACGGCTTCGGGCGCGACGGGCGCAACCGGCGGCGGCATCACGGGCGGCCGCGCCGCTTCAGGCGGCACGTAAGCCGGGTCGCGTGGCGCGGCGGCCGGCCGGTCATGCCAGGGCATGGGCCGCGCAGTATCATGCGAAACCGGCGCACCCGAACGCGGCGCATAAGCCGGCGGCTCGACCGGCGGCGCGGCGCGCACGCTGGCCGGGGCGGCAGGCGGCGGGTCGAAATGGGTCGGACGGGGGGGCGAGACCGGGCGCTCAGGCCGCGCCGCATAGGCGTCGCTGGCCACCACAGGTCCCGGCGCGCGTGCCGGCGGCGGCACCACGGGCTCGACCACCGGCGCCGCAGTGGGCGCGGGGCGTGGGGCCGCCGGCGAAACCGGCACCCGCTCCTCGGGCCGAACGGCCAGCACCCGCAATTCGGCTTGCAGATCCTCGATCTGCAACGCCAGGGCATCCAGCCGCCCCTTCACGCCGAATACCGCGAACGGCACCAGCATCCAGAGGAAAATGAACAGCATCCCCAGAATCAGCAGCGCCAGCTGCAACCACCAGGGCATCCAGTCGGAAAACGGAAACGGCATCTGCGCACGACCACGGAAAGTACGAACCCCACCGCCCATGTGACCAGATCAGCCACCACCAGCGCAAGGATCGCGTGAACGCCTATAACCCCAGAACAACCACGCCTCGGGACCCCGCCCCTGAGACGTAAAATCTGCCGTGAAAGCCGGTCTGCCGAGCGAGAGCGCCGCCCGGCGGCGCGCCCGTCGTGTGTTTCCGAGCATCGGAGCGGAGCGGCCTTGATGGCCGTGAGCACCGAAGCGCAGGAAACGCGCGTCGGATCGCCGGCAGAGCGGCTTTCACGGCAGATTTTTTACATGCCGAGGGCGCGGCGGTAGATATCGAGCAGCGTCTCCTGCTCTTCCACCTCGGCCGGCTCCTGCTTGCGCAGGCGGATGATCTGGCGAATGACCTTCACATCGAAACCGGCGGATTTTGCCTCGGTGAAAATATCCTTGATGTCGCCGGCCAGGGCCTTGCGCTCTTCTTCCAGGCGCTCGACGCGCTCGATAATGCTGCGCAGCCGGTCCGCCGCAATCCCGCCGACCGCCGCCGCCTTGTCGTCATCACCGAAATTTTCCGCGTCCATGGAACGGCCTGCCTCCAGCATGGGGATGAAATCTCGCCCTCCGATCCGCCCCCGATCAGGGGACCGGGCCGCAACCGGTCAGGGAACGGGGGGCTTATCGTGACGTTGCCGGCCGGTCAATGGCAACTTGACAGGTCGCGGCGCCTCGGCCCAAACCCGTTCAAGGCAGGTCGTCCCCATCCCAACGGTGCCGGTCCCCGCAGGGCCACAGCGCCCCAATAATGCTCCGATCCGATGCAAGGAGGCCATAATCGATGCCCCAACTCCCCCCCGTCGATGTTTTCGACTATATCGTCTTCGGCGCCACCGGCGACCTGACGATGCGCAAGCTTCTGCCGGCACTGTATTATCGCTACCGCGATGGACAGATCCCCGATCAGTCCCGCATCGTCGGCACCGCCCGCTCGCCCCTGTCCCGCGCCGACTATCAGGGCCGTGCTGAAAAGGCCCTGACCGAATTCGTCAAGCCGGCCGATTTCGACGAGGCAACCGCGCGCCGCTTTCTCGACCTGATCCATTATGTCAGCCTGAACGGCGCCGAAGCCGACAGCACCTGGCCGGCGCTGCAAAGCCTGCTGACCGAGGCGCCGGAAGACCGCATCCGCGTCTACTACCTGGCCACCGCCCCCGGCCTGTACGGCCAGATCTGCGAGAATCTCAGCAGCCACGGGCTGGTCACGGCGCAGTCGCGCGTCGTGCTGGAAAAGCCGATCGGCACCGACCTGGAAAGCGCGGACGCGATCAACGACCATGTCGGCCGCTACTTCCCCGAAAACCATATTTTCCGCATCGACCATTATCTGGGCAAGGAAACGGTCCAGAACCTGATCGCCCTGCGCTTCGCCAACCCGGTATTCGAGCGGCTGTGGTCCAGCGACGCGATCGACTATGTCCAGATCACCGCCGCCGAGACGGTGGGCGTCGAAAGCCGGGGTCCGTACTACGACAAATCCGGCGCGCTGCGCG
The DNA here is from genome assembly GCF_014174165.1 of Gluconacetobacter dulcium. GTDB lineage: Bacteria > Pseudomonadota > Alphaproteobacteria > Acetobacterales > Acetobacteraceae > Gluconacetobacter > Gluconacetobacter dulcium. The sequence goes on from NZ_JABEQN010000006.1 coordinate 16,157, forward strand.
ACATGATCCAGAACCATCTGCTCCAGGTGCTGTGCCTGGTGGCGATGGACCCGCCCGGCTCGCTGGAGGCCGACAGCCTGCGCAACGAGAAGCTGAAGGTGCTGCACGCCCTGCGCCCGATCGCCCCCGACGACGTGGCGACCTTCACGGTGCGCGGCCAGTACGCGCGCGGCCGCACCGCGGACGGCACCACCCTGCCCAGCTATCTGGAAGATTTGGGCGAGGACGCGACCAGCGACACCGAGACCTATGTCGCCATCCGGGCCGAGATCCATTCCTGGCGCTGGGGCAACGTGCCGTTCTACCTGCGCTCGGGCAAACGCCTGGCCGAGAAATGCAGCGAGATCGTCATCCAGTTCAAGGCGGCCCCCTGGTCGATCTTCCCCGGCAAGCCGCGCGCCAACCGGCTGCTGATCCGCATCCAGCCGGATGAAGGCGTCACCCTGTCGGTGTCGACCAAGGACCCGACCCCGACCGACAGCCTCGCCCTGCGCCCGGCCGACATCAACATCGCCTTCGAAAAGGCTTTCGGTACCCGCTACCCCGACGCCTACGAACGCCTGCTGCTGGATGTGGTGCGCGGCGACCCGATCCTGTTCATCCGCCGCGACGAGGTCGAGGCCGCATGGCGTTGGATCGATCCGATCCTGCGCGGCTGGGCTGAGAACAAAGCCCCGCTCCACACCTACCCGGCCGGTAGCTGGGGTCCCGAAGCCGCACGCGCCCTGCTGGCCCAGGACGGTCACGCGTGGCACGAGGACATGGCATGAAAACACCAACCTCCATAACCTCCGCCACGCCGGGGACAACGCCGCCGCGCCGCCCCCGGCGCACCATGCGCCAGCGCATCATCCGCCGGGTGGCCATGGTGGTGCCGCTGGTGCTGCTGGCCACGCTCGCCGCCCGCATGGGCTGGCTGGACCAGGCGGCGGACCAGATCACCTTCCGTCACGCGAACTGGTTCGACGACACCGCGCTGGTCGAGCATTTCCGCACGGTGGTGACGCATAACGGCATGACCGACACCCCCGGCCGCTGCCTGCTGTTCATCGTCAACGGCAACGATCCTCCGGATGCCGCGCGTTTCGACGTGATGGAAAAACATTCCGGCTCCTGCCCGGGCGACGGCAAGACGCTGCCCAAGCTGTTCACGCTCAAGGTCAACCGCATCGACCAGACCGTGCAGACCGACTGGGGATCGCCGGGCACATACCACCCGATGCCGAAGTGACACGCCTTACCGACCGAGCCCCGACAGACACCGCATGACCACGACCAGCCCGACCGACAGCACCGCCCCCGTTGCCCCTGCCACCGGCAAGCGGCGCGATTTCCTGACCCTGCTGACGGTGGCGGCGGGCGGCGCGGGCGTGGCGGCCTTCTCATGGCCGTTCCTCGACAGCCTGCGCCCCGGCGACGCCGGCTCGGCCCGCCCGCCGATCGATGTCGACGTGTCGAAACTCCCCCCCGGCCAACAGATCACGGTGGTCTGGCACGGCAGCCCGGTCTTCATCACCCACCGCACGCCCGAAGCCCTGGCGCGGCTGCAACAGGCGGCGCTGACGACGCGCCTGCGCGACCCGTCCTCGGGCACGGTGCAGCAGCCGTCCTACGCCGCCAACTGGCACCGCTCGATCGTCCCCGCCTATGGCGTGGTGGTTGGAATCTGCACCCATCTGGGCTGCGTGCCGACCTATTCCCCGGCACCCGACCCCACCACGCCGGTCGCCAACTGGCCGGGCGGCTATGCCTGCCCCTGCCACGGCTCGAAATTCGACCTCGCCGGCCGCGTCTTCATCGGCGCGCCGGCCCCCTACAACCTGCCGGTCCCCCCGTACGCGATGCCCACCCCCACCACGATCCGCATCGGCGAGAACCCGCCAGGCAAGGATTTCGACTTCTCGACTATCCAGCAGATCTGACCGCCCCGGCGAAGGCCGCGCGCAGGCGCCGCCCACCAAAGCGGATCGCCGCCTTCCCCCACGGCATGAACGAATACATGTTCAGGTAGCCGTGGATGGTGCCGGGAAAGCAGCGAACCTCCGCCTGCCCGCCCGCCGCCCGCAGCGCCTCGGCATAACCCGTGGCCTCGTCGCACAGCGGATCGAACTGCGCGGGCACGATCACCGCCGGCGGCAGCCCGGCCAGCGAATCGGCGAAGATCGGCGCCAGCAGCGGATGGGTCAGGTCCTCCGGCGTGCGGGCATATTGCTCGCCATACCATTCGATCAGCCGGGCCGTGAGCATGTAGCCCTCGGCATACCGCTCGCGCGACGGCACATCCCGCGCCCCGTAGAGCGACGGGTAATACAGCAGTTGCATCGCCAGGTCCGGCCCGCCCCGGTCGCGCGCCAGCAACGCCAGCACCGCCGCCAGATTGCCGCCGGCACTGTCCCCGGCCACCGCCACCTTGCCGCCCCAGCGCCAGGCCTCGCCCGCCAGCCAGTCCAGCGCCGCCAGACAATCCTCGATCGCGGCGGGAAACCGATGCTCGGGCGCCAGACGGTAGTCGTAGGACAGCACCACCGCCCCCGATTCCCGCGCCAGCCGGCAGCAGATCCCATGATGGGAATTCAGCCCGCAATGCACGAAGCCGCCGCCATGCATGAACAGCACCGCACCCCGCACCCGCCCACGGGGCACATACAGCCGGGCCGGCCGCAATTCCGTCGCCCCCGGCACCCGCAGGGCCAACACCTGCCGCAGCGGCAGGCTGGAAAGCGCCTGCGGAAAACAGGGCTTGTCCAGCACCCGGCGCAGCGTATCGAGCGTACGCGGCCGGCCCGCCTGCCGCCGGGACCGGCCACGGCCACCCAGATGCCGCATCAGCAGGCGCGCCATCACGCCGGGCTGCTCCCGCCCCGTCCCCGAGCGATTCATGCGCGTTCCTCCGCCACCAGACCCTCTTATGTCTGATGCGGCGCATTCGCCCTTGACGCAACCCGTCGTCGCGGTCAGTTTCCGCCAGCCAGACGGTCGGGCGACCGCTGTTGCATGGGTTTCCATGCGATGGAGGAAAGTCCGGGCTCCACGGAGGAACGGTGCCGGCTAACGGCCGGCGGGGGCGACCCCAGGGAAAGTGCCACAGAAAACAGACCGCCCACACGGCATTCCGGTTCGCCGGAGATGGTGCGGGTAAGGGTGAAACGGTGCGGTAAGAGCGCACCGCGCCCGCGGCAACGCGGGCGGCAGGGCAAACCCCACCGGGAGCAAGACCGAATAGGAACGGCAGACGGGTCGCTCGCGGCACCGTCGGGGGCTCCTCCGCCCCGTCGTTCGGGTTGGTCGCGTGAGGCGTGCCGCGAGGCGCGTCCCAGAGGAATGGTCGCTCATCCTTCTTCGGAAGGTGGACAGAACCCGGCTTACAGACCGTCTGGCCTCGTTTCCCCCACGTCTCCATCGCATCGCATCGCATGCCGGAGTCCGCATCACGCGGCCGGCAGTCCTGCGAACAATACATGTTCTCGTTTTGATCTCACCAAAACTAGAACAGAACATAAACATTCATCATTGATTGACATTGCTCTCCGAAACGTGGGCGAAGACTGGCGCCCGGCAATGTCTCGACTGGAACAATTCTCAAAAAACAGCGGTTTTCCGCCAGAATTTCCGCGCGTTTAATTTGACCTCCCATAAAATCCCATGATATCCCATGCAAACCCAGCACGGCACCCATCCGGCGCCGGCGCGCCTGCGTCCACCAACCATTCCAGCCGAGGGAGCATCGCAGAGCGTGAGTGTATTCCTCGGCACCCATCAGAATCGCCTGGACGCCAAGGGCCGCGTCTCGATTCCGGCCGCTTTTCGCACCGCGCTGCGCAGCCAGGCCGCCGCCGGAGAATCGCTGGTGATCCTGCGCCCCTCGCACCTGCATCCCTGCATCGAAGCCTGGCCGCCCGCCGCCTTCGCCGCGCTCAGCCAGCCCCTGGACCGCATGGACATCTTCTCCGACGACCATGACGACCTGGCCGCCGCCCTCTATGCCGACGCCTACCCGATGGATGCCGACCGCGAAGGCCGGATCATCCTGCCCGAGCCGCTGAAGGAGCATGCCGGCCTGACCGAAGCGGTGGCCTTCATGGGCGTGGGAAAGATTTTCCAGATCTGGGAACCCGCCGCCGCCGAACGCCGCCGCGCGGAAGCCCGCACCCGTTCGCGCGCACTCTCCGGCGCCCGCCCCACCCCGCGCCCGGACGCCGACGCATGAACGCCATGACAACGCCCTTCACCACCACGCCCCCGCCGGGCCACGTCCCCGTCATGCTGGCGGAAGTGTTGCAGATGCTGGCCCCCAGGGACGGCGCGACCTATCTCGACGGCACGTTCGGCGGCGGCGGCTACGCCCGCGCCATCCTGGCCGCCGCCCGCTGCACCCTGTGGGCCATCGACCGCGACCCCGCCGCCATCCGGCGCGGCGAAGCCTTGCAGGCCGAACTGCGCGCCGCCGAGGGCACCAGCCGCCTGCACATGGTCGAGGGCGGATTCGGCGACATGCGCGCCCTGCTGGAAGAGCGCGACGCCCCGGCGCTGGACGGCGTGGTGCTCGATCTCGGCGTGTCGTCCTTCCAGATCGACGAAGGCGCGCGCGGCTTCTCCTTCCGTCACGACGGGCCGCTGGACATGCGCATGGGCGACACCGGCCCCACGGCGGCCGATATCGTGAACCGGACGGCCGAATCCGACCTCGCCGATATTCTCTATCAATATGGCGAGGAACGGCTATCCCGCCGGGTCGCCCGCGCCATCGTCGCCGCCCGCGCCGAAGCGCCGATCCTGACGACGTTCCGCCTGGCCGAGATCATCCGCTCGGTCGTGCCGGGCGACCGCTCGGGCATCGACCCCGCCACCCGCTCGTTCCAGGGCCTGCGCATCCACGTCAATGACGAGCTGGGGCAGATCCGCTCGGGCCTGGACCAGGCGCTGGATCTGCTGGCCCCCGGCGGCCGGCTGGTCGTCGTGTCCTTCCATTCGCTGGAGGACCGGCTGGTCAAGCAGGCCATGCACCGCGCGGCGGGCCGCCTGCCCGGTCCATCGCGTTACGACCCCCGCTCGATCCAGGCGCGGGACGAGGCCCCCTCCTTCCGGCTGCTCACCGGGCGCACCCTGCGCCCCGGCGAGGCCGAATGCCGCGCCAATTCCCGCGCCCGCAGCGCCCGCCTGCGCGCGATCGAACGCCTGCCCCTCGTGGACATCCCAGCCACCAGCCCCACGGAGCGTCGCCCATGATGCGATCCTTTACCTTTCTCTGCGCCGTGATGGCCGGCCTGTCCGGATTGTTCCTCTATTCCAAGAAGCATCAGACGACGCTGCTCGACCACCAGATCGCGCAGATCGTCGGCGACACGCAGCATATCCGCGAGCAGACGGCGATGCTGCGCGCGGAATGGGCGCTGCTGAACCAGCCCGACCGGCTGGGCAGCCTGTCGGCGCGCTTCCTGCCCGACATGCACCCGATGGCGCCCACCCAGTTCATCCAGATGGCCTCGCTGGCCGAGCGCCTGCCCGCGCCCGGCTCGCGTCCGCTGGCGGCGGTCGATCCCCGCGCGCATATGGATGCCAGCCTGGCCTCCCATGCGCCGGCGCCGGCCCCCGTCGAGCACCCGGCCGCCCCCCCCGCCCCGATGGCGGCGGCGGCCCCGCCGGCCCATGTCGCCCAGGCTCCGATGGTTGTGGCCGCGGCGCAGCGCCCCGCGACGCCGGCCGCCGAGCCGCCTCCGGTCACGACGCACCGAATCCTTGTCGCCGCTTCGACTCCGCCCGCGCAGCACCCCGAGCGGCTGGTCGAACACCCGGTCGAACGCCCGATCGTGATGGCCCAGGCCACGCTTCCGGCGGTGGCGGCCCATGTCACGGCCCCCAGGGCGCACCCCGCCCCGGTTTCGCCCGATTTGCCGCATAATGTCGATCGCCATGCCGCCGTCTCCGTTGCCCACGCCACGCGCCCCGTGCTACCGCCAGCGGCCGCTTCCGAACCTCGTTACGCATCGGCCAGACCGGTCCGTCCGCTCCCGGTCGCAGTCGCGGCCTGGAGACCGGCGGCGCCCCCCAAGCCGTATGAGGAGGCAAGGGGATACGGCAGAGGCTCCTCTCTCGGCTTCTCGCGTTCCGGCGCACTTCCTCCCCCCGTTCCAGTCAGCAACTGACGACCCCCCACAGGTGACATGACCCAAGGCCCGACCGACACACCAGACGATATGCGGGACGGGCCTTCCCGGCCCGCGCGAATGGATGTCCGGGTCACCGGCGACGATCTGCGCACCCGCACGGCGCGCGAGCGCACGCAATCGCGCCTGCTCATCATGTCGGCCGGCTTCTTCGGCCTGTTCGGCGCCGTGGCGCTCAAACTGTCGTTCGCCACCGTCATCGCGCCGATGGCGCCGGAACAGCGGCAGATCGCCCCCCAGGTCCCCCCGATCCCCCACAGCGATCCCAAGGGCATGATGGCCGGGGATTTCGCATTGCCGCAGGTCCACCGCGCCACGGTCACCGACCGCAACGGGCAGGTCCTGGCCATCTCGCTGCCCGTGGCGCAGGTCTACGCCAACCCGCAGGAAATGATCGACGCGCAGGACACGGCCAAAAAGCTGCGCACCGTCCTGCCAAAACTGGACGAAGCCGAACTGATCCGCCGGCTCTCGACCAAAAAGCAGTTCGTCTACCTGGCGCGCGACATCTCGCCGATGCAGGAAATCGCGATCAACAATCTGGGCATCCCCGGCATCTATTTCGAACCCGGCGAGCGCCGCCATTACCCGCTGGGCCGCGTCGCCTCCCACATCCTGGGCGCGGTCGATATCGACGACCACGGCGTGGCCGGCATCGAACGCTCGATGGACAAGCGCCTGGACAGCGACCGCACCCCCCTGCGCCTGTCGCTCGACGTGCGTATCCAGGCGGTGGTGCGCGAGGAACTGGCGGCGGCCAAGGACCTGTTCCAGGCCATCGGCGCCTGCGCCATCGTCATGGACGTCAATACCGGCGAGATCATCGCCATGGTCAGCCTGCCGGACTACGACGCCAACGATTTCGGCCGCGCCGACCCCGACGCCCGCTTCAACCGCGCCGTCACCGGCATGTACGAGCCTGGATCGACCTTCAAGCTCCAGACGGCCGCCATGGCGCTGCAACTGGGCGTCGCCCATCCGTGGGACCGGTTTTCCTCCATCCCCATCCATATCGGCCGCTTCACCATTTCGGACATGAGGACAGATCATTTCGCCCCATGGCTGACGCTCAACGAGGTGATGGCCTATTCATCCAACCCGGCCGCCGCCCACATGGCGCTGGATGTCGGCGCCCAGCGTCAGCAGACCTGGCTGCGCGACATGGGCTTCTTCGCCCCGGTGCCGATCGAACTGCCCGAGGCCGGCCGGCCGATCGTGCCCCGCACCTGGGGCATTTCCACGGTCATGACCGTCGGCTTCGGCCATGGCGTCGCCGAACCCCCGCTGGCCATCGTGCGCGGCACCGCCGCCACGGTCAACGGCGGCATCCTGCTCCATCCCACCCTGATGGCCCGAGACGCCGACCACGCGAACGATCCGGTTGGCCTCACCCCGGCCGTCGCGGAAGCCGCCCCCCCCACCCTCACGCCCGCCGTCATCACCGCGGCGTCCACCGAAGACAAGGTGGACGCCGCCACCATGCCGGGGGCCACGCGCGTCATCTCGCCCGAGACCTCGGCCCTGCTGCGCCGCATCCTGCGCCTGGACGTCACCAAGGGCACCGGCAAGACGGCGGAATCCCCCGGTTATTTCGTCGGCGGCAAGACCGGCACCGCCGAGAAGATCGGCCCGCACGGCGGCTACCTCAAACACGTCAACATCGCCGCGTTCACCAGCATCTTTCCGATGAACGCCCCGCGCTACGCCGTCTATGTCATGCTCGACAGTCCCAAGCCCACCCCGCAGACCCACGGCTGGACCACGGCGGCGTGGAACTCCGCGCCCACCGTGTCGAAGATCGTGACGCGCATCGGCCCGATGCTCGGCCTGTTCCCCAACACGACCAACCCGCAGGCGGTCGACGACGCCATGGCGATCCCGCTGGAACCGGCAGTGCCGCGCGGCTACCGCCCGCTGGGACCGGGCAACGACCCCGGCGACCCGCGCAACCAGCCGAAAGCGCCGAAAACGCCGGCCCACGACGCCACGCACACCGCCGCCCTGCCGCCGCGCGCGCGTCTGCACGCCGCGCGGGCCGAACAGGCCGCCCCCAGACGGCCCACGCATCCGGAGGTCCGGGGATGACACACATCCTGTCCCATCTGCTGGCCGCCGCCGGCCTGTCCGCTCCCCTGGCCAGCGACCCTGCGATCGGCCAGGTCACCGCCGACAGCCGCAAGGTGCGCCCCGGCACGCTGTTCGTCGCCATCCCCGGCACGCGGGCCGACGGCCGCGCCTTCATCCTCGCCGCCGTCACGGCGGGCGCCGCCGCCATCGTCGCCCCGCGCGACGTTCCGCCCGAGGCGGCCCCCGGCATCCCGCTGATCCATGCCGACAAGCCACGACAGGCGCTGGCCCTGCTGGCCGCCGCCTTCGCGGGCGCGCAACCGGGCCGGATCGTCGCCGTCACCGGCACCAACGGCAAGACCAGCACGGTCGATTTCCTGCGTCAGATCTGGGTCTATCAGGGCCACCAGGCCGCCAGCATCGGCACGCTCGGCGTCATCGCCCCGGTCGCCCTGCCCCCCACCGGCCCCATCCTGACCACGCCCGACAGTGTCGGCCTGGCCGACACGCTCGCCGCCATGGCGCGCGGCGGCGTGGCGGATGTCGCCATCGAGGCCTCGTCCCACGGGCTGGAACAGCACCGGCTGGACGGGCTGCGCCTCACCGCCGCCGGCTTCACCAACCTCACCCGCGACCATCTCGACTATCACGGCACGCTGGCGGCCTACCGCACCGCCAAACTGGCCCTGTTCGACCGGCTGCTGCCCGAGGGCGCGCTGGCGGCGGCCAATGCCGACATGGAGCCGGAAACCCTCGCCGCCCTGCGCGCCATCGCCACCCGCCGCCGGTTCGACCTGCGGCTGGTCGGCACGCAAGGCGACGCCATCCGCCTGCTGGACAGCACGCCGCTGCCCGAGGGCCAGCACCTGCGGCTGGAAGTCGGCGGCACCATCCACGAGGTCACCCTGGCGCTCCCCGGCCGCTTCCAGGCCGACAACGCCCTGCTGGCCGCCGCCCTCGCCGCACCGGGCGCCGACGGACTGGCCCAGGCCATCGCCCTTCTCCCCGCCCTGACCGGCGTGCGCGGCCGCATGGAGCGCGCGGCCCTGCTGCCCAACGGCGCCGCCGCCTATGTCGATTACGCCCATACGCCAGACGCCCTGGCCCGCCTGCTGGACGCCCTGCGCCCGCACGCGACCGGCCGGCTGATCGCCGTCTTCGGCGCCGGCGGCGACCGCGATCGCGGCAAGCGCCCGCTGATGGGGCAGGAAGCCGCCAACCGCGCCGACATCGCCATCGTCACCGACGACAACCCCCGCACCGAAGACCCGGCCACGATCCGTCGCGAGGTCCTGGCCGGCGCACCGGGCGCGATCGAAATCGGCGACCGCGCCCGCGCCATCGCCGAGGGCCTGTCGATGCTCCAATCCGGCGACGTGCTGGTGGTGGCCGGCAAGGGCCACGAGCAGGGCCAGACCATCGGCGCCACCACCCACCCCTTCGACGACGTATCGGTCATCCGCCACATGGCCGGGGTGGCCGCATGAGCGCGCTCTGGACCCGCGACGCGCTGGAAGCCGCGACCGGCGGCCATTTCCCCGGCCACGCACCGGTCACCGTGACCGGTGTTTCCATCGACACCCGCACGCTCGCCCCCGGCGACCTGTTCGTCGCCCTGGTCGGCGACAGCAGCGACGGCCACGCCCATGTCCGCACGGCGCTGGAACGCGGTGCTGCGGCCGTGCTGGTCCACGACCCGGCGGCCACCGGCCTCGCCCCCACCGACCCGCGCATGCTGGCCGTCCCCGACACGCTGGCGGCGCTGAATGCCCTGGCCCGATACGCCCGCGCCCGCTTCACCGGCCGCATGCTCGCCGTCACCGGCAGCGTGGGCAAGACGACGACCAAGGACATGCTGGGCCTGGCGCTGAGCGCCCTCGGCCCCACCCATGTCGCAGCCGCCTCCTACAACAACCATTGGGGCGTGCCCCTGACACTGGCCCGCCTGCCGGAAGACGCCGCGTTCTGCGTGTGCGAGGTGGGCATGAACCATCCGGGCGAAATCGCCCCGCTGGCGGCCCTCGTCCGGCCCGACATCGCACTCATCACCACCATCGCCGGCGCGCATCTGGGCCATATGGGCAGCCTGGAGGCCATCGCGCGCGAAAAATCCAGCCTGATCGCCGCCCTGCCCCCCGGCGGCACCGCCATCGTCCCCGACGATGCCGAGGGCCAGCCGATCTTCGCCGAACAGGCCGCCGGGGCCGAGGCCCGCCTGTGGCGCGTGGGCGAAGCGCCCGACAGCATGGCCGTCCTGTCCCGCCTCACGCTCGCGGGCGACGGCAGCGATTGCGTCATCACCATCGCCGGCCAGCCGTTTCCGCTGCGCCTTAACGCCCCCGGCCGCCACCTGGCACGCAACGCCACCACCGTCCTGGCGGCGGTGGCGGCCCTCGGCGCCGATATCCCGACAGCCGCCACAGCACTGGCCGCCTTCCGCCCCGGCGCCGGGCGCGGCCAACTGGCCCCGATCCTGAACGGACAGGCGGCGCTGCTCGACGAGAGCTACAACGCTTCCACGCTCTCCATCCGCTCCTCGCTCGCGGTGCTCGACCTGCTGGCCACCGCCCGGCGCGTGGCGGTGCTGGGCGATATCCGCGAACTCGGCGCCTTCGCGCGCGCCGAGCATGAATCCCTCCTGTCCGCCGCCCTGGCACATGCGGACCTCGTCTTCTGCTCCGGCCCGAACATGCAATATCTCTTCGACCTGCTTCCCTCTTCCCGACGCGGCGCATGGGCGCCCGACGCGGCCAGCCTGGCCCCCACGGTGCGGGCCGCGCTGGCCCCCGGCGACACCGTCCTCGTAAAGGGCAGCCTCGGCAGCCGCATGCGCGACGTGATCTCGGTCCTGACCGCCGGCGAGACGGAAACGCGCTGATGCTCTACGATCTGGTCCAGCATCACGCGGGCGCGCATATCTCGGTGCTCAACCTGTTCCGCTACATCACGTTCCGCGCCGGCGCGGCCTGCCTGACGGCCCTGGTCATCTCGCTGCTGCTGGGCCAGCCGCTGATCGCGCAACTGCGCCGCATCCAGCGCGGCGGCCAGCCGATCCGCGCCCTGGGGCCGGAACGCCATATTCTGGAGAAGGCCGGCACCCCCACCATGGGCGGCGTGCTGATCCTCATCGCGCTGTTCGTCTCGACCCTGCTGTGGGCGGACCTCACCAACGGCTTCGTCTGGGCGGTCCTGCTGATCACGCTCGGCTTCGGCGCCGTGGGCTTCGCCGACGACTATCTCAAACTGTCCCGCCGCAACACGGCCGGCGTGTCCAAGCGCGCCCGGCTGGGCAGCGAATTCGCCATCTCGCTGATCGGCGGCTACTGGCTGCAAAGCCTGATGCCGGCCGACCTGGCCAATCACCTGGCCTTCCCGTTCATGAAGGACTGGCTACTGCCGCTGGGCTACGCCTTCCCGATCTTCGCCATGATCACGATCAGCGGCTTCGGCAACGCCGTCAATTTCACCGACGGACTGGACGGGCTGGCCATCGTGCCGGTGATCATCGCCGCCCTGGTCTTCGGGCTGATCGCCTATCTGGTCGGCAACCACGTCTTCGCCGATTACCTGCAACTGCACGCGGTCCCCGGCACGGGCGAACTCTGCGTCTTCTGCTCGGCGCTGGTGGGCGCGGGGCTGGGCTTCCTGTGGTTCAACGCCCCGCCGGCGGCGGTATTCATGGGCGATACCGGCTCGCTCTCGCTGGGCGGCGCGCTGGGGGCGGTCGCGGTCGCGGTCAAGCACGAGCTGGTGCTGTGCATCGTCGGCGGCCTGTTCGTGGTCGAGACCTTTTCGGTGATCATCCAGGTCTTCTGGTTCCGCCGCACGGGCCGACGGGTGTTCCTGATGGCGCCGCTGCACCATCATTTCGAAAAGAAAGGCTGGCAGGAGCCCAAGATCGTGATCCGTTTCTGGATCGTCTCCATCGTGCTGGGACTGTGTGGCCTCGCCACGCTGAAGCTGCGATGACGTCGTTTCCACCCCTCCTGTTCGCCGGCCGGCGCTACGCCGTGCTGGGCCTGGGCAACAACGGCGCACCGGCCGTTCGCGCCCTCGCCACCATGGGCGCCTCGGTGCGGGCGTGGGACGACAACGCGGCCGCCCGCCAGGCCCTCGGCGACATTCCGGGCGTCACCCTGGCGCCGTTCGAATCCCTTGACGGCATGGATGCGCTGGTGCTGTCGCCGGGCATCCCGCATGTGCTGCCCAAGCCCCATCCGGCCGCCCTGATGGCGCGCGAGGCCGGCATTCCCATCCTGTCCGACGCCGACCTGCTCTATCAGGCGGTGCGCCGCGCCGGATCGCGCGCCCGCTTCGCCGGCATCACCGGCACCAACGGCAAATCGACCACCACCGCCCTGCTCGCACACATGCTGGCCACGGCCGGCATCCCGGTGGCGGCGGGCGGCAATCTCGGCCCGGCCTCGCTCTCGCTCCCCTGCCTGCCGGACGACGGCGTGTATGTGCTGGAAATGTCGTCCTACATGCTGGAACGGTTGCAGGACCTGCATTTCACCGTCGCGTGCCTGCTCAACCTCACGCCGGACCATCTGGACCGCCACGGCGACATGGACGGCTACCTGCACGCCAAATGGCACATCTTCGACAGCCAGCGCAGCGGCGACCTCGCCGTGATCGGCTTCGGCGAAACACCGGACGCATCCGTCTCCCGCATGGTCGACAAGCTGGCCGCCAGCGGCGACCGGGTGCTGACCGTCTCGGGCCAGTCCCCCGATGCCGACCTGTCCGGCGCAGGCGGCATCCTGCGCGACCCGACAGGCGAAATCGCCAATCTCGCCGAAGCCCCGGCCCTGCCCGGCGCGCACAATGCCGAAAACGCGGCGGCGGCAACCGCCATGGCCCTGGCGCTGGGCGTACCCCGCGCCGCCATCGCCCCCGCCTTGCGCTCCTTCGTCGGCCTGCCCCACCGTCAGAAGCCGGTCGCCACCATCGAGGGCGTCCTGTTCATCGACGACAGCAAGGCCACGAACGCCGATTCCTCGTCCCGCGCCCTGAACTGCTACGACCGGCTGGTCTGGATCGCCGGCGGCGTCGCCAAGGCCGGCGGCATCGCGGATCTGGCCCCCCATTTCCCCCGCATCGCCCACGCCGTGCTGATCGGGCGGGATGCCCCGGCCCTGGCGGAAACGCTGGCCGCGCATCACGTCCCCTACACGCTGGCGGGCACGATGGAGGCCGCGGTCCCCCTGGCGCACGACCTGGCCCGCCAGACAGGCGCGACGACCGTCCTGCTCTCGCCCGCCTGCGCCAGCTTCGACCAGTACAAGAGCTTCGAACATCGCGGCCGGCATTTCGCCGACCTCGTCCACGGACTGGCCGGAACGAAGGGGGAAGGCTGATGCCCGCCATCTCGCGCGTCGATACCTCTTTCCTGGCCCGCTGGTGGCGCAATGTCGACCGGGTGACGCTGTCGTGCGTCTGCATCCTCATCGGCTTCGGTTATGTGCTGATGCTGGCCGCCAGCCCGGCCGTGGCCACGCGCATCGGCGCCTCGCGCGACATGTTCATCCTCAAGCAGGTGGTCTTCCTCACCCTGGCCGGCCTGATCGTGGTGGCGACTTCCCTGCTCTCGCCGCGCGGCATCCGGCGGCTGGCGCTGGCGGGCTTCGTCCTGGCCACCGCCGCGACCGCGCTCACCCTGGTCCACGGCATCGAGATCAAGGGCGCCCGGCGCTGGATCGCCCTGCCGATGATGTCGGTCCAGCCCTCCGAATTTCTCAAGCCCTGCTTCGCCGTCGTCACCGCGTGGCTGCTGACCGAACGCCGCTACCGCCGCCTGCTGCCGGGCATGCCCATCGCGCTGGGCCTGTTCGCGGTCATCCTGCTGCTGCTCAAATCGCAACCCGACATCGGCATGCTCAGCGTCATCACCACGGTGTTCATGGCCCAGCTCTTCATCGACGGGCTGAACATCTTCTTCGTCGGCGCCGGGGCCGGCTGCATGGTGGCCGCCTTCCTCGGCGCCTACGTGGCCTTCCCCCATGTCCGCTCGCGCGTCGAACGCTTCCTGCACCCCAATGTCGGCGACCATTACCAGATCGACACCGCGCTCCGCGCCTTCGGCAATGGCGGCCTGATGGGCCGCGGCCCCGGCGAGGGCCGGGTGAAGGACCTGCTGCCCGACGCCCACGCCGATTTCGTCTTCGCCGTCGCGGGCGAGGAATTCGGCATGCTGGTCTGCCTGTTCATCATCAGCGTGTTCTGCCTGATCGTGGTGCGCACCCTGCTGAAACTGCTGCGCGAGGACGACCCGTTCATCGTCGTGGCAACCGTGGGCCTCATCACGGGTTTCGGCCTGCAGGCGTTCGTCAACATGGGCTCGACCCTGCACCTGATCCCGACCAAGGGCATGACGCTGCCGTTCATTTCCTATGGCGGCTCCTCGGCCATGTCGGTGGCGCTGACCATCGGCATGGTGCTGGCCCTGACGCGGCACCGCATGGGCGAAAGCCGGATTCCACGCGGCCGGTCCAGCTTCGCGGCACGAAAGGCCACCGCATGAGCCCGCCTCCCCCCACCCCGCGCCGCCCCATCGTCATCGCCGCCGGCGGCACCGGCGGCCATTTCATTCCCGCCGAGGCCCTGGCCCGCGCGCTGGCCGACCGTGGCCACCCGATCGCGCTGATGACCGACCGCCGCGCCGGCACCCGCGACCACGGCATCTTCGCGCAGGGGCAGCAATTCGTCCTGCCCGGCGCCGGCATCGCCGGCCACGGGCTGGCCCGCGCCGCCCGCGCCGCGCTGGCGCTGGCACAGGGCACGCTCCAGGCCCGCGCGATCCTGCGCCGGCTGAACGCGGCGGCGGTGGTCGGCTTCGGCGGCTACCCCTCGGTGCCGCCGCTGCTGGGCGCCCGCCTGCTCGGCCGCCACCGCCCGCTGATCGTCCTGCATGAGGGCAACGCCGTGCTGGGTCAGGCCAACGCCCAGCTCGCCCGCTTCGCCGACGGCATCGCCACCTCGTTCCCCCAGGTCGCCCGCCTGCCCAAGGATGCCAGGACGACCCTGACCGGCATGCCGGTGCGCGACGCCATCGCCGCCCTGCACGACCAGCCCTACACCCCGCCGAAGGCCGAAATCCGCCTGCTGGTCTGGGGCGGCTCCCTGGGCGCCCGCGTCTTCAGCGACGTGGTGCCGGACGCCATCTCCCGCCTGCCCGACGCCCTGCGCGCGCGCCTGCGCATCACCCAGCAGGCCCGCGCCGAGGATATCGAGCGCGTGCGCGCCGCCTACGCGGCCCTGGGCATCCCCGCCGAAATCTCCCCCTTCTTCGCCGACGTGCCCGCCCTGCTGAAGGCGGCGCACCTGGTCATCGGCCGCGCCGGCGGCTCCTCGGTGGCCGAACTGACCGATTCCGGCCGCCCCGCGATCCTGGTGCCCCTGCCCATCGCCGCCAGCGACGAACAGGGCGCCAACGCGGCATCCCTGGTCGCCGCCGGCGCCGCGTGGATGATCCGCCAGCCCGATTTCACCGCCCAGACTCTGGCCAGGCAACTGGACTCCCTGCTGTCCGCCCCCACGATCCTGACGGACGCGGCAGCCGCCGCCCGATCCCTGGGCCGGCCCGATGCCGCACGCCGTCTGGCCGATCTGGTCGAAGGACTCTTGCATCCCCGCCCCGACCCCGCCTATCCGACAGCCGCCCACCCTGCCGCCCACCCTGCCGCGACACCGACAGCCGCCAAGACGGAGACCACCTCATGAGAGCCCTGCCCCTTTCCATCGGCACCATTCATTTCGTCGGGATCGGCGGCATCGGCATGTCCGGCATCGCCGAGGTGCTGCACATGCTGGGCTACGCGGTGCAGGGGTCGGACATCGCCGAGGGTGCCAACGTGCTGCGCCTGCGCGCGGCCGGCATCCCCGTCGCCATCGGCCATGACGCCGCCAATCTGGGTCAGGCGCAGGTCGTCGTCACCTCCACCGCCGTCAAGCGCGACAATCCCGAGGTCGTGGCCGCCCGCGCCCGCCTGATCCCCGTCGTGCGCCGGGCGGAAATGCTGGCCGAACTGATGCGCCTGCGCTGGTCGGTCGCGGTCGGCGGCACCCATGGCAAGACCACGACCACCAGCCTCGTCGCGGCGGTACTGGAAGCCGCGAAGCTCGACCCCACCGTCATCAATGGCGGCATCATCGAGGCGTACGGCACCAACACCCGCATGGGCTCGGGCGACTGGATGGTGGTCGAGGCCGACGAAAGCGACGGCTCGTTCCTGCGCCTGCCCTCGGTCATCACCGTGGTCACCAACATGGACCCGGAACATCTCGACCATTGGGGCACGGCGGAAGCCATGCAGGCGGCCTACGACCAGTTCGTGTCGAACATCCCCTTCTACGGTTTCGCGGTCCTGTGCATCGACCACCCGGCGGTGCAGCAGATGATCCCCCGCCTGTCCGACCACCGCATCGTCACCTACGGCTTCTCGCCGCAGGCCGACATCCGGGCCGAGAAGGTGATCACCGACAAGCTGGGCGCGACGTTCGAGGTCGTGGTCACCAACCGCAACCGCAACCGCACCCGCCGCGCGGGGCCGTTCCGCCTGCCCATGCTGGGCCACCACAACGTGCAGAACGCGCTGGCCGCCATCGCCGTGGCGGTCGAGATGGATATCGACGACGCCACCATCCGTTCCGCCTTCGCCGGCTTTCGGGGCGTCAAGCGCCGCTTCACCCGCACGGGGGAGACCGGCGGCATCACGGTCATCGACGATTACGGCCACCACCCGGTGGAAATCGCCGCCGTGCTCAAGGCCGCCCGCCAGGCCGGCGCGCGCGACGTCATCGCCATCGTGCAGCCCCACCGCTATTCGCGCCTGCAAACCCTGTTCGGCGAATTCTGCACCTGCATGAACGACGCCGGCACCGTCATCGTGGCCGATGTCTACGCGGCCGGCGAAGCCCCGATTGACGGCATCAACCGCGACACGCTGGTCGACGGCCTGCGCGAGCGCGGCCACCGTTCGGTGGTGCCGCTGCCCGACCCGGAACATCTGGCGGAAATGGTCCACGCCATCGCCAAACCGGGCGATTTCGTCGTCTGCCTCGGCGCGGGCAGCATCACCAACTGGGCGCAGGCCCTCCCCGCCCAGCTCGCCGCCCTGCAAAACCCCAATGCCCGCAAGGGAGACTGCGCGGCATGACCACACCGGCCACCACCACGGAACAGAGCTGGACCGACAGCGTGCGCGCCAGCCTCGCCGGCCTGCGCGGCCGGCTGAGCGCGGACGCGCCGCTTGGCCCGCGCACCTGGTTCCGCGTCGGCGGCCCAGCGGACCTGCTGCTGCAACCGGCCGACGCCGAAGACCTGGCCCACGCGCTGCGCCTCCTGCCGCCGGACCTGCCGGTCACGATCCTGGGCGCCTGCTCCAACGTCATCGTGCGCGACGGCGGCATCGACGGGCTGGTCATCCGCCTCGGCGGCGGCTTCGCCGACATCACGGTCGAGCCCGACGGGCTGATCGCCGGCGCCGCGTCCCTGGACATGGTGGTGGCCGAACACGCGGCCGGCGCCGGCCTCAAGGGGCTGGAATTCCTCGCCGGCATCCCCGGCTCCATCGGCGGCGCGGTGGCGATGAATGCCGGCGCCTACGGCTCGGACATCGCCACCGTTCTCGACTGGGCGGACATCGTCACCCGCGACGGCAGCACCGCCCGCCTGTCCGGCCCGGCGCTGGGCTTCGGCTACCGCCGCTCGCGCCTGCCGGCCGGCGCCGTCGTCACCCGCGCCCGCCTGCGCGCCATCCCGGCCGACCCGACGGAAATCCGCCAGGCCATCGCCACCATCCGCCAGTCGCGCGAAGAGTCGCAGCCCACACGGGCGCGCACCGGCGGCTCCACCTTCCGCAACCCCGAGCACGGCAAGGCGTGGGAACTGATCGACGCCGCCGGCTGCCGGGGCCTCGCCCTGCACGACGCGCAGATCAGCGAAAAACACTGCAATTTCATGCTCAACACCGGCCACGCCACCGCCGCCGACCTCGAAGAACTGGGCGAGACGGTCCGCGCGCGGGTGCAGGCCCGCACCGGCATCCTGCTGGAATGGGAAATCAAGCGCATCGGCCGCGCCACCCCACCCGCCGACGCCGCCTCGCCCGACACGGGAGACACACCATGACCACCCGCACCCCGGCCCGGCGCGTCACCGTCCTGATGGGCGGCATCTCCGCCGAACGCACGGTCAGCCTCTCCAGCGGCGCCGGCATCAGCGCCGCATTGCGCGAGGAAGGGTACGAGGTCCGCGTGCTCGACGCCGGCCCCGACCTGGGCGCGATCGTGGCCGACCTCACCACCCACCGGCCGGACGTGGTGTTCAACGCCCTGCACGGCCGCCTGGGCGAAGACGGCGCGATCCAGGGCGTGCTGGACTGGATGGACATCCCCTACACCCATTCCGGCATCCGCGCCTCGGCCACGGCGATGGACAAGGCCGCCGCCCGCGCGGTCTTCCTCGCCGCCGGCCTGCCGGTCGCCGAAGGCACGGTGATCGACATCGCCGCTTTCCCCGCCGCCGATCCCCTGCCCACGCCCTACGTCATCAAGCCGCTGAACGAGGGCTCGTCCGTGGGGGTCGAGATCGTACGCACCGGCTCCAACCGCCGCGCCGCCATCGCCGCCGCCTGGACCCACGGCCCGCACGCCCTGGTCGAGGAATTCATCCCCGGCCGCGAACTGACGGTCGGCGTCATGGGCGACCGCGCCCTGACGGTCACCGACATCACCCCCAACCCCGCCACGGGGCATGAATTCTACGACTACGCCGCCAAATACCAGACCGGCGGATCGCAGCACGTCCTGCCCGCGCGCATTCACCCCGACGCCTTCGCCCAGGCGCTGGACCTCGCCGCCGCCGCCCACCGCGCGCTCGGCTGCACCGGCGCCACCCGCACCGATTTCCGCTACGACGACACGCAATGCGGCGACGGCCCCGGCCGCCTCGTGATCCTGGAGGTCAACACCCAGCCCGGCATGACGCCCACCTCCCTGCTGCCCGAACAGGCCCAGACGCAGGGAATCGGCTACGGCGCGCTCTGCCGCTGGATGGTCGAGCACGCCACATGCCGCACATGACCGCGCGGCCGGGCGGCTGACCCTCCCATGACCCGCCCCACGCCCCCTCGATGAGACGGACAGGAGAAAACCGCGACGATCGCCCTTCACGGCTGTCGATCTTCCTGCGGCGGCAGCGGCGCATGGTGCGCCCGCTCGGACTGGCGATCGTCCTGCTCGCCGTCGCGGCCGGCGGCGCGGTGGTGGTGCACGACATGAAGTCCGAGGAACGGTTCGCCCCGATCCGCGCCCGGCTGGTCAGCATGCTGCCGCTGCGCATCACCGATATCCAGATCAGCGGCCGCGTCCTCACCAACGAGGATTCTCTGCGCGAGGCCCTGGGCGTGCGCGTGGGCGATCCGGTCCTCGGCTTCTCGGTCGAGGGCGCACGCGAGCGAATCGACGCCCTGCCCTTCGTCGATCACTCGGTGGTCGAACGCCACCTGCCCGGCACCATCGTCGTACGCCTGACCGAACGCAGCCCCTTCGCGGTGTGGCAGAACCAGGGCCGCTTCATGCTGATCGACCGCGCCGGCAACCCGGTGCGCGACCAGGGCATGACGGGCAAGGACGCGCAGGCATTCATGCAATTGCCGCTGGTGGTCGGGCTGGGCGCCAACACCGCCGCCGCATCGCTGGTCGACGCGCTGGCAACCCAGCCCGTGGTGCGCGACCATGTGGCCGCCGCCGTCCGCGTCGGCCTGCGCCGGTGGAACCTGACGCTGCACGACGGCACCACCGTCCTGCTCCCCGAAGGCGAGGACCTCCCGGCCCTCAAACGGCTGGCCGAGCTCCAGGCCGCCATGAAGCTGCTCGACCGCCCGGTCATCAGCATCGACCTGCGCCTGCCCGACCGGATGGTGGTGGAACAGCCCCCCCCGCCCGCCCCCGAGAGCCAGCCCGCGGCAACCCCGCAATCCCCGGCCAATCCGGGCACGTCGAAACCGGCCGCCGCCCATGACGGCCAGCAGGGCACCGCGCCGCCAAGGCCCGCCCCCAAGGCACAGCCCAAGACCTCGCCCACGGCAGCGCCTACGGCAGCACCGGCCGATGAACGGGCCTCCACCCACCCGCCGGCCACCGGGTCACACGTCCGATCCCCGGTACCGCCGGCCGCCACCTCACCGTCCCCATCCGGGCTGGCCCAGCCCCGCAAGGCCCTGCCTCCCCCGGTCCCCAACCTGCCGCCGAATGACGAACCCGAAGCGAGGAGGCGCACATGAACGATCTGGTCGTGGTCCCGCAGGGTACCGAACCCGCCCCGCGCCCGGCGCGCCGCCGCCGTTCCCGCCGGCGCGAACAGGCCCTGGTGCCGCCCACCCACTCCGGCCGCAGCGTGGCCCTGCCGCCACCCGACGACCCCACGCCGCCGCGCGCCTGGCGGCAGGGCACGTTCGGGGTGCTGGATATCGGCTCGACCAAGATCATGTGCCTGATCGGGCGCGGCGAGGCCGACGGCTCGCTGCGCGTGCTGGGCCATGGCTGGCGCCGCTCGCACGGCGTGCGCAGCGGCGGCATCGTCAACCTGCACGAGGCCGAGGCCGCGATCCGCGCCGCCGTCGGCCAGGCCGAGGACGCCGCCGAGCGCCGGCTGGACCGCGTCTATGTCAACCTGTCCTGCGGCCACCCGGAAAGCCGGCTCTTCAATGTCCGCTGGCCGGTCGGCGGGCGCGAGATCACGGCGTCGGATGTCCGGCGCGTGGTCACCGAAGGCCAGATGCGGGCCATGTCCGAGGGCCGTTCGACCATCCACACCATCCCGCTGGATTTCTCGGTGGACGAAACCGCCGGCGTCCCCGATCCGCGCGGCCATCTGTGCGACCAGCTCACCTCGCGGCTACACGTCATCGACGCCTCGACCACCGCCCTGCGCAATCTGGAAACCGTGCTTTCACGGGCCGAACTCAAGATCGAGGAACTGGTCTCCGCCCCCCTCGCCTCGGGCCTGGCGGTGCTGGACGAAGACGAGCGCGAACTGGGCGTCACCGTGGTCGACATGGGCGGCGGCACCACCTCGATCGGCATTTTCGGCGAGGGCCACCTGCTGCACACCGCCTGCCTGCCGGTCGGCGGCATGCACGTCACGCGCGACATCGCCCATGTGCTGTCCACCTCGATCGACAGCGCGGAATGGCTGAAGACCATGTATAGCTCGGCGGAACTCTCGGCCGACGACGACATGGATCTCCTGCCGGTGCAGCTCATCGGCGACAACGAACATCAATTCGTCACGATTTCCCGCTCCAAGGTGGTCTCCATCATCCGGCCACGAATCGAGGAAACGCTGGAGATGGTCCGCGACCGGCTGGAATCGGCGGGCGTCGGCCGCGCCACCGACGGGCGCGTGGTGCTCACGGGCGGCGCGTCGCTGCTCGACGGCGTGGGCAACATGGCCGCGCGCATCCTCAACCGCCAGGTGCGGCTAGGCCGACCGAACGGCATTCGCGGGCTGCCCGAGGACCCGGCGGCCTGGCCCTCCTTCGCAACGTCGGCCGGCCTGCTGGCCTGGGCGGCGGGCGGCGGCGGCGCACTGGGCGACATGGATTTTTCCGAGCCCCGGCCACGCGGTTTCGTTCGCCGCGTCGTGGAATTCATACGAGACAGGGTATAAGAAGATGATTCAGAATATCCCCTGAAATGTTACACGCGAATCGGCATCGAGACACTAACGACTCGTCCTGGGAGACGTCCATGACCCTGAATCTCAGCATTCCGCAGCAGAGCCACTCCGATTTCACGCCGCGGATTACCGTGATCGGCGTCGGCGGCGGCGGGACCAACGCTGTCGACAACATGATCCATCTGCAACTCCAGGGGGTGGAATTCGTCGTCGCCAACACCGACGCGCAGCAATTGTCCCACAGCAAGGCCGATCGCCGCGTCCAGCTCGGCCCGCACCTCACCCAGGGCCTGGGCGCCGGCGCCAAGCCGGAAATCGGCCGCGCCGCCGCCGAGGAAGCCGCCGACGAACTGGCGCGCCATCTCGAAGGCGCGCACATGGTGTTCATCACCGCCGGGATGGGCGGCGGCACGGGCACGGGCGCGGCGCCGGTCATCGCGCGCATGGCGCGCGAGCGCGGCATCCTCACCGTGGGCGTCGTCACCAAGCCCTTCACCTTCGAAGGCGGTCGCCGCACCAAATCGGCCGATGCCGGCATCGCCGAGCTTCAGCAATATGTCGATACGCTGATCGTCATTCCCAACCAGAACCTGTTCCGCCTCGCCACCGAGCGAACAAGCTGGAAGGACGCGTTCAAGATGGCCGACAACGTCCTGTATATGGGCGTGCGCGGCGTCACCGACCTCATGATGGCCCCCGGCCTGGTCAATCTCGATTTCGCCGATATCCGCACCGTCATGGCCGAAATGGGCAAGGCGATGATGGGTACCGGCGAGGCCGAGGGCGACAACCGCGCCATTGCCGCCGCCGAGGACGCGATCTCCAACCCGCTGCTGGAAGACACCTCCATGGCCGGCGCGCGCGGCCTGCTGATCAACATCACCGGCGGCGACGACATGACGCTGTACGAGGTCGATCAGGCCGCCAACCGCATCCGCGAGGAAGTGGCCGACGACGCGAACATCATCTTCGGCTCGGCGATCGACGAATCGCTCAACGGCCGCATCCGCGTCTCGGTCGTCGCCACGGGCATCGACAGCCCCCCGCCGCGCACGGCCGAGCCGCTGCCCGCCGAAGCCGCCCCCCCGCAGCCCGCCGAGGTCGCCGCCCCGGCCGCCGCCCAGCCCACCGCCGCCGAAGCCCAGGCCCATGCCCAGGCCCACGCGCAATCCCAGGCCGAAGCCGCCGCCCGTCACCCGGCGCCGAATTTCATGAACACCCCGCCGGTCGCGGCGCCCTCGCCTCATTCGACGCCGCAGCAGACACTGCATCAGGGCGCTCGCCCGTCCCCGCGCTCGTCCCTGTTCTCCGAACAGCCCCGCGCGCCCGAGCCCCAGCCGGCGGCCCCGCGCGGCAGCCTGTTCAACATCGTCACCGGCGTCCTGCGCGGCGGGCGTCCCGCCTCGGCACCCGACGCCCAGCGCGCCGAACCGGCCCTCCCGGAACAGGAACCCGCCGCCACGGTCCGCCCGGCCACGGGCGAGGAAGTCGGGCTGGATATTCCCGCCTTCCTACGCCGCCAACCCTGACCATGGCCGTAAATGCGCGCTGGTGGCGATCCGACGCGCATTTTCTGCGCTTCGCTGCTCACGGCCATCAAGGCCGCTGCGCTGCGATGCTCGAAAATACACGCCGGCCGCGGCCCTGAAGGGCCGCTCTCGCTCACCAGCCCACATTTCCGGCCATGGTCCTCTCCGGACCCGCCCTCTCCGCGCGTCGCTGCCCACAGCCATCAAGGCCACTCCGCCGCGATGCCCGAAAACACACGCCGGGCACGACCCTCACGGACAACGCCCGCTCAACAGCCCACATTTCCCGCCATGGTCCCCTCCGGACCCGCCCTCTCCGCGCGGCGCTGCCCACGGCCATCAAGGCCGCTCCGCGACGACGCCCGAAAATACACGCAGGGCACCACCCTCACGGACAACGCCCGCTCACCAGCCCACATTTCCGGCCACGGTCCCCTCCGGACCCGCCCTCTCCGCGCGGCGCTGCCCACGGCCATCAAAGCCGCTCCGCCGCGATGCCCGAAAACACACGCCGGCCGCATCCCTGAAGGGCCGCTCTCGCTCACCAGCCCACATTTCCGGCCACGGTCCCCTCCGGACCCGCCCTCTCCGCGCGGCGCTGCCCACGGCCATCAAAGCCGCTCCACCGCGATGCCCGAAAATACACGCCGGCCGCATCCCTGAAGGGCCGCTCTCGCTCACCAGCCCACATTTCCGGCCAGGCATCCCCCATCCAGGCCCAAACTTCCGAACCGGCCGGCAATAACTCAAATCCCCCTTCCCGGTTCCCACCACGTCAATTTTGTGACTTTATTTTTTCTTTTTGTTTCAGCTCGTTAAGCCGTAATAGTCGGCAATAAACAGTGACTCGCACTCCCGCTTTCCTACGATTACAGATCATGCTGTTCATGCTGTCGGTTCTGTAACAGCCAGGCCAGAAGCAGCGGGAATAACGGCAGGGGACTGGAATGGACGGAATGCTGATGATGTCGGAACAGGAATCGTCACCGATGGGCGAAACCGTTTCCGCACGTCCCCTCCCCACCCGCTCCGCCCGCCAGCACACGCTCCGCCAGAGCATTTCCTGCGTCGGCATCGGCCTGCATACTGGCCTGCGGATCAGGCTGGCCCTCCACCCGGCGGCCGAAAACAGCGGAATCCTCTTCCGCCGCGTCGATCTCGACGGCCGCACCATTCCCGGCCGCTTCGATCATGTCATCGACACGCGACTGTCCACCGTCATCGGCGATCCGGCGAACCCCGCCCTGCGCGTCGCCACCATCGAGCACCTGATGGCCGCGTTGTCGGCCACCGGCATCGACAATGTGCTGATCGACGTTGACGGGCCGGAACTGCCGGTGCTCGACGGTTCGGCGGCCGATTTCGTCTTCCTGCTCGATTGCGCCGGGCTGGCCGAGCAGGCCGCCCCCCGCGCGGCGATCGACGTGCTGCGCCCCGTCCGCGTCACCGACGGCGACGCGTTCGCCGAGTTGCGGCCCGCGCGCGAACCCGGACTGGCGCTGGCCATGTCCATCGCCTTCCCCGCCGCCGCCATCGGCGAACAGAGCTTCACCGCCCGGCTCGACCGCCGGAGCTTCCGCGACGAGATCGCGAATTGCCGCACGTTCACCCTGCGGCAGGAAATCGAGGCCCTGCACGCGGCCGGCCTGGCGCGCGGCGGCTCGCTGGACAATGCCGTCGTCGTCGATGGCGCCGCGATCCTCAACCCCTCCGGCCTGCGCCGCCCCGACGAGTTCGTGCGCCACAAGATGGTCGATGCGGTCGGAGACCTCTATCTGGCCGGCGCCACCCTCAACGGCGTCTTCACCGGGCACAAATCCGGCCACGCGCTGAACAACCGGCTGCTCCGGACCCTGTTCGCCGAGGCCGGCAACTGGCGGTTTCAGACGCGCACGCTCCGTCCCCAGCCCCTCCGCGCCGCGGCCTGATCCCCCACCCCTGCCGGACAACGCGCGCCGGCGGCGATTCGGCGCGCGTTTTCCATGCCTTCGCGCATGCGGCCATCACGGTCGCGGCCTCCCCTCAATCGACCAAATTCAGCCCGGATCGCATTGAAAACGCCGCCGTGGCCTTCACCCCGGCCCGCCGCATGATATAAGGCAGACCGAACTGGAAGAGCCGGCATGTCCCTGCGCAGCATTCGAAACCATTCCGTTGACCGTTCGGCCGGCCGTCACGCCGCCCGATACGCCTCGATCGCCGTCATCCTGTCGCTCGCGGCATGTGGCGGCGACAAGAAGACGATCAACGACCTGGAATCGCACGTCCCTCCGGTCGAGACGCTCTACAATAACGGCATCGACGCCCTGCGCGACCAGCGCTACGCCCTGTCGGCGGCCGAATTCGACGTGCTGCAACAGAACTACCCCTATTCCGCCTACGTCGCGAACGCGCAGTTGATGGGCGGCTACGCCTACTACCTGCAAGACAAGTATCCCGAGGCCGTGCAGCAGCTCGACCGCTTCCTCGAACTGCACCCCACCAGCCCCGATGCCGCCTACGCCTTCTACCTGCGCGCCCTCTGCTATTACGAGCAGGTGGCCGAGGTGCAGCGCGACCAGCAAGGCACGATCGAGGCGATGAACGCGCTGGAAGAAGTCATCACCCGCTTCCCGCAATCCCCCTACGCGCGTGATGCCCAGCTCAAGGTCGATCTCTGCCGCGACCATCTCGCCGGCAAGGAAATGCTGGTCGGCCGCTATTACGAGCAGCAGCGGTCCTATCACTCGGCGGTCAACCGCTACCAGCGCGTGGTGCAGGATTTCCAGACGACCAACCATGTGCCCGAAGCGCTGGAACGGCTGGTCGAGGTCTATCTCGACCTGGGCCTGACCGACCAGGCACACCGCACCGCCGCCGTGCTGTCCTACAATTATCCGGGCAGCAAATGGTACCGCTACGCCTACGATACACTGCGCAGCAAGCACCTGCTCTCCGCCGACACCCCGGCGCCGCATGCCGGCCCCGACAAGGTCTCGGCAAAATCGGCCGATGCCGATGCCGACGGTGCCCGGCCGCTGGCCAAGGCGCCGCCGCCGCCATCCGAGGTCCGTGCCCGGCGCGGCTTCTTCTCGCGCGTATGGCACTCCGTCTTCTGACGGGCGTGGGGGCCTTCCTCGCACCATACGGGGCAACCCGATGCTGACCCATCTCTCGATCCGCGATGTCGTACTGATCGAACGGCTGGACCTGCCGTTCGCCCCCGGCCTCACCGTGCTGACGGGCGAGACCGGGGCCGGCAAGTCGATCCTGCTCGACAGCCTGGGCCTGACGCTGGGCGAACGCGCCAGCGCCGGGCTGGTGCGGGCCGGCGCCGAGCAGGCCAGCGTCACCGCCTGTTTCGAACTGGCGGCCGACCACCCGCTCCCCGCCCAACTGGCCGAACAGGGAATCGTCATCGACGACCCGCGCGAACCGCTGGTCGTCCGCCGCATCGTCACCGTGGACGGCCGGTCGCGCGCCTATATCAACGACCAGCCGGTGGGCGTGAGCCTGCTGCGCCGCGCGGCCTCCCTGCTGGTCGAAATCCAGGGCCAGCACGAACAGATGGGCCTGGCCGACCAGGGCACTCACCTCGACCTGCTCGATTCCTTCGGCGTCCCCGCCGCCCTGCGGGCCGACACCGCCACGGCCTACCGCGCGTGGATGGCCGCCACGGCCGAACTCGCCGCCGCCCGCGCCACGATGGAAAGTGCCGCGCGCGAAGAAGAATGGCTGCGCCAGTCGGTCGAAGACCTCTCCACCCTCGCCCCGCAGGAGGACGAGGAAACCCAGCTGGCCGGCATGCGCCAGAGCCTGCAACAGGGCGAACGGCGCGGCGAGGCCATCGCCGCCGCCCTGTCCGAACTCTCGCCGCGCGACCGCCGCTCCTCCGGCCCCGCCGCCGCATTGCGCGGCGCCAGCCGCACCCTGCAACGCCTGCTCCCCGCCCCCGGCGACACCAGCGCGCCCGACGGCGCCGACCGCCTGGCGCACGAGGCCCTGGCCGCGCTCGAACGCGCAGAGGAAGCCCTGGGCGAGGCCGAAACCCTGCTCTCCCGCCTCGCCGCCGAGGCCGATTCCGACCCCCGCCTGCTGGAACAGACCGAGGAACGCCTGTTCGCCCTGCGCGCGGCCGCCCGCAAGCACGGCGTCTCGGTGCCCGAACTGCCGGGCCTACTCACGGCGCTGGGCGACCGGCTGGCGGCGCTGGATTCCGGCAATGTCCGCATCGGCGCGCTGGAACAACTGGTCCGCGAACGCCGCGCCCGCTTCGAGGACGCCGCCGGCCTGCTCTCGGCAGCGCGCGAAAAGACCGCCCGCCGGCTGGAATCCGCCGTCACCGCCGAACTCAAACCCCTGCGGCTGGAACGCGCCCGCTTCTTCGTCACCCTCCCCGCCCTGCCACCCGAAGCCTGGAACGCGCGCGGACGCGAACAGGCCGCCTTCCAGATCGCCGCCAACCCCGGCCAGCCCCCCGGCCCGTTGGCCAAGGTCGCATCAGGCGGCGAACTGTCGCGCCTGATGCTGGCCCTGAAAGTCGTACTGGCCGGCCGCTCCGCCGTCCCCACGCTTGTCTTCGACGAAGTCGATTCCGGCGTCGGCGGCGCCACCGCGTCGGCCATTGGCGAGCGCCTGTCGCGTGTGGGGCAGGATGTCCAGGTGCTGGTCGTCACCCACAGCCCGCAGGTCGCGGCGCGCGGCAACGCCCATCTGCGCATCAGCAAATCGGTCGCCAAGGGCCGAACCGAAACAAGGGCCGAACCGTTATCGACCGAGCAACGCCGCGAGGAAATCGCCCGCATGCTGGCCGGCGACACCATCACCGAGGCCGCGCGGGCGGCGGCCGACAGCCTCCTGCAAGGGTAATTGCCCCCATGTCCCCCGCTCCCGGCGCCGACACCCCCGATCCCGCCACGCCCGATTCCGCCACGCCCGATTCTGCGGCACTCGACCCCAAGGACCTGACAGCAGCCCAGGCCGCCGCCGAACTGGAACGCCTGGCCCACCTGCTCCCCAGGCTCGACCGCGCCTATTACGAACACGACGCCCCGGCGGTCACCGACGCCGAATATGATGCGCTGCGCCGCCGCAACCTCGCGATCGAAGAACGCTTCCCCAGACTGCGCCGCCCCGACAGCCCCTCGCTGCATGTCGGCGTCACCCCCGCCCCCACCTTCAGCCGGCACCGCCACCTGGTGCCGATGCTGTCGCTGGACAATGCGTTCGACCGCGAGGAATTCGAATCCTTCGTGACCCGCGCAGCCCGTTTCCTCGGCCTGGACGAGGACAGGACGCGCGCCCTGCGCTTCGTCGCCGAGCCCAAGATCGACGGCCTGTCGATCAGCCTCACCTACGAACATGGCCGCTTCGTGCGCGGCGCCACACGCGGCGACGGCACCGAGGGCGAGGACGTGACCGCCAACCTGCGCACGCTGAAGGATCTGCCCCACACCCTCAAGGGCCCGGCCCCCGCCCTGATCGAAATCCGGGGCGAAGTCTTCCTCTCCAAACCCGCCTTCCTGGCGATCAACGAGGCCCAGGCCAGCGCGGGCCAGAAACTGTTCGCCAACCCGCGCAACGCGGCAGCCGGCTCGCTGCGCCAGCTCGACCCCACCATCACCGCCCGCCGCCCGCTCTCGCTGTTCGCCTACGCCCAGGGCTTCTCGTCGGAGCGCGTGGCCGATACGCACGCCCGGTATCTCGACCGGCTCCGCGACTGGGGCTTCACGGTCAACCCGCTGTCGAAGATCGTCGAAAGCGCCACCGAGGCCGAAGCCTTCATGGACGACATCGCCCGCGAACGCTCGGGCCTGGAATACGACATCGACGGCGTGGTCTATAAAATCGACGATCTCGCCTTGCAGGATCGCCTGGGCTTCGTCGGCCGCGCCCCCCGCTGGGCCATCGCGTGGAAATTCCCCGCCGAACAGGCCATCACCCGCCTCACCCATATCGACATCCAGGTAGGCCGCACCGGCGCCCTCACCCCGGTCGCGATCCTGGAGCCGGTGAATGTCGGCGGCGTCATCGTCACCCGCGCGACGCTGCATAACGAAGACGAAATCGAGCGCAAGGATGTCCGCGCGGGCGACCTGGTGCAGATCCAGCGCGCGGGCGACGTCATCCCGCAGATCCTCGGCGTGGTCCCGCGCAAGGAAGGCGACCCGCCGCGCGGCGCCCCCTTCGCCTTCCCCCACACCTGCCCCATCTGCCACGCCCATGCCGAGCGCCCGCCCGGCGAGGTCGTGTGGCGCTGCACCGGCGGCCTCACCTGCCCGGCGCAGGTGGTGGAACGGCTGATCCATTTCGTCTCCCGCGACGCCTTCGACATCGACGGCCTGGGCGAACGCACGATCACCGAATTCCACGCGGACGGCCTTCTGAAAACCCCCGCCGACATCTTCCGTCTTCCGAACCACGAGGAAGATATCGCCCGGCGCGAAGGCTGGGGCGCGCTGTCCGCCCGCAACCTCACGGCCGCGATCCGCGCCCGCCAGACCATCCCGCTGGCCCGCTTCATCTACGCGCTGGGCATCCGCCGCATCGGTTCCAGCAACGCCCGCCTGCTGGCCCGCCATTACGGCTCTTATGCCAACTGGCGCGCGCAGATGCTGGCCGCCACCACCATCGGCTCCGACGCCCGCCTCGCGCTGGGCTCGATCACCGGCATCGGCGGCGCGATCGCCGACGAACTCGCATCGTTCTTCCTGGAATCCCACAACCTCGCCACCCTCGACGATCTCACGGCCATGCTCACGACGATCGAGGACGAGGAGCCGCAGAGCGAAGGCACCCTGTCGGGCAAGACCATCGTCTTCACCGGCACGCTGACGACCATGACCCGCCCGGAGGCCAAGGCCATCGCCGAACGCCTCGGCGCCCGCGTCACCGACAGCGTCTCGAAGAAGACCGACCTCGTCGTCCTGGGTACCGACGCCGGCTCCAAGGCCCGCAAAGCCGCCGAACTCGGCCTTGATACGCTCGACGAACCCGGCTGGCGCGAACTGGCGGGGTTGCCGCCGGCCTGAAAATCTCCGTGCGATGAAGGCATGTTCGCCGCCATCGCCGCACCATGACGAGGGTCCGGCTCAAGATGCATCTTTCGCGCGATAAGCTTTCAGGTGCGGCCGCGTTTTGCGCGCTGATGGCCATGGCCCCCTGTGCGATGGCGACCTCCGCCAGCCAGGCTCCCGTGCAGGCGTTCGACCCCGACCTGATCCAGCACGATCCCAATGGCAAAGCCTATATTTCCATTCGCGACAGTTACGGCATCCTCACGGCCATGGAACATGGCGACCCCGCGCAACTCCATGCCATCCATGACGGGCTCGGCAAGCGCATCCCGGCCGCATCCGCCTCGTATGTCGTCATGGCAGGATTGTGCGATGCCGCCCTCGCACGGGTGCAGGGCGACCTGACGGGCTCCGACGCTTTCCTCGACCGAGCCAGGAAAGCGGCCGGGCCATTGGGCGATCCGGCCCGCAGCATCAATCCCCTGGATCTGCTGTTCGAGACGGTGCGTGTCGGCAACCTGATGCTCGAAGGCCGCACCCAGGACTGGGCGCGGGCGCACGACCGGCTCGTGCAGGTCTATTTCGCGCCGATCCGCCAGTTCTACCGTCTGCCGGACCTCGAATTCCGCAATATCGACCCCCTCACCCTATCGGTCCCGGCCGACACGATCCCGCAACCATCGGTTTCCGGCCCCGAAAGCGAACATGTGGATTTCGAAGCGTCCCATGTCCGCATCGGCGGCCGCAGCCTCCCCCTCGCACAGGGTCCGATCACACTCGGCGACATCCGGACCCAGGCCATCTTCGATACCGGGTCGTTCCTTGGGTCCATCCCCGCCGCCATGGCCCGCCAGCAGCATTTCACGGTCGTCGGCCATATCGGGCAGCAGAGTGACGGATCGACCCGCACCCGCACGGCGGAGATCGTCCTCGTCCCCGCCCTGACAATCGGACGAACGACGCTCACCAACCAGATGATGACGATCAGCCAGGCCAGCACCGTCATTGTCGGCATGCAGCAATTGTCGCAACTCCGTCACGTCGTGTTCTCGGAACATGCACTGCATTTCGGGCGCGGCACACCACTCGCCTGCACCGACAGAATGACGCTGCGATCCATGCGAAACGGCATGACCATGTCGCTCCTGCTCCCGGTCTCCCATGACGGGACGGAGGGACATGCGCTGGTCGATACGGGCGACAATACGCTGGAAGTCCTGACCGTGCGCCTGCGCAGCTTCCCGGCGGCACTGACGGGGCACCTCCAGTCCGAGGAGGTCGAGACCATGCAGGGCCGCTTTGTGCAGCATATCGCCATCCGGCCGCAAACCCTCCGCATCGGGGCGGTTTCGCACGAGGCGGATGTCAAATACGAACTGGGCGACTGGTCCATGCCGCCGGCCATCACGTTCGGGGCCTTCCGATACGGCGCGTTGCAGTTCGACCGCACGGAAGGCGTCGCCTGTTTCAGATAGCGCCTCTTCCAACGGGCTGGCACGCTGCTCCCGAACAGACCGGGCCGCCGGAACCCCAGCAAGCCGAACGGGAACATCATGACCAACATCGCTTTCGTCGGGACAGGGTACGTCGCCGACTATTACATGGCCACCTTGCAGAACTATCCCGAACTCTGCCTGAAAGGCGCATGGGACCATGACCCGCAAAGGTTACGCCAGTTCTGCACCTTCTACACGGTCGCGCCCTACGCGGGACTGGACGCGCTGCTGGGTGACGAGACGATCGATATCGTCGTCAACCTGACGACGCCCGAAAGTCATTTCGCCGTCAACATGGCCGCGCTGAACGCCGGCAAGCATGTCTACTGCGAAAAACCCATGGCCATGTCCGTGGAAGAGGCTGAAACATTGGCCCTCCTGGCCGAACAGAAAAACCGCCTCCTTTGCGGGGCTCCCGCCAACGGCCTGAGCGACGCCTTCATGCTGGTCCGCGACCTGATGGAAAAGGGAGAGATCGGGCGTCCCAACCTGGTCTATGCGGAAATGGACGATGGCCCGGTCTTTCGCGACGACTGGCGGCGGTGGCGCAACCGGTCGGGCGCACCATGGCCCGGCCTGCATGAATTCGAGGTCGGATGCACGCTCGAACATGCGGGCTACGCGCTAAGCTGGCTGTATGGGCTTTT
The DNA here is from genome assembly GCF_014174165.1 of Gluconacetobacter dulcium. GTDB lineage: Bacteria > Pseudomonadota > Alphaproteobacteria > Acetobacterales > Acetobacteraceae > Gluconacetobacter > Gluconacetobacter dulcium. The sequence continues at coordinate 48,739 of NZ_JABEQN010000006.1, forward strand.
CGGCCCGATCACGCATGTCGCGGCATCATCCGCCCTGACTTTCCGTGACAAGGGCGTGGGCGAGCACCCGCTGGGGCCGGATTTTTCCGTCGGCTGCCTGACTTTCCGCTCGGGCGTGGTCGCGCGCCTCACAAGTGGCCTGGCCGCCCCGCGGGATCGCTCCCTGACAATCCTCGGGGAACAGGGCAGCCTGATCGTGCGCGATCTGTGGGACAACCGCTCGGCCATCAACCTGCAACGCAACTATCGCCGCTCCCTGCTGGACACTCTGACCGACGGGCTGGAAAGCCGGCTGGGCCGCAAACTGCCGATCCGCTTCTATCGCGGACACAGCATCGGTTACCCCAAGGGCAAACAGGCCATGCGGGTTCCGTCCTACCCTTCCAAGATCGACTTCGCACGCGGCATCCAGGCCCAGGCGGAGGGCATCCGGTCAGGCCACCCTCCCCTGTTCTCAGGACGGGTCTCCCTGCACCTGACGGAAGTCATCCTGGCCCTCAGCAGCGGGCTGCATGATCACACCGTCAAGAACCAGCCCTGACGCTTCAGCCCGCTCCCTTTCAGGCCGGGAGCCGGGCACGCACCAGATCACGTTTCGATCCACGCCCCCGCGTGAGGGGCGACCCGGCATTCTTGCCCAACTGCTGGATGCCGATCTGGTTTCGATCCACGCCCCCGCGTGAGGGGCGACGCCGGCACCTGGTTGTAGACGTTGACGGCCCCGACGTTTCGATCCACGCCCCCGCGTAAGGGGCGACGTCCGAACACCATCCTGCCGCTCCTCAATGCCTGGTTTCGATCCACGCCCCCGCGTGAGGGCGACCCCGCGCAGCGTTACATCATGATAAAAAACATGAAAATGGGCGATCAGCGCGAATGCAGGCTCTCCCAGTGCCACCACCGGCGAAAGCATTCCCCCTTGGAAGATTAAAGCACAAAAAATCAATATGTTAGACACATCGCGAACCAACCGTCATTTTATCAACAGCTATCGGTTCGCGGGAATCAAAATAAAAGCGGGCCATCCAGATTGAGCACGGGCTTTGCCCCGATATGCTCCACCCGGCGCTTCCCCGATGCACCCAACTGGTAAAAACGCAAACTATCCTTGCTCGGATCGATTTCCGCGACCAGGCTCGCTTTCAGCATGGCCCAACGTGCCGGATCAACTTCACACTCGAACACCGAGTTCTGCACGCGCTGTCCAAAATCCAGGCAAGCCTTCGCGATCCGACGAAGCCGGCCTCGCCCGGCCGTATCCTGCGTATTCACATCATAGGTTATCAACACCAGCATCGCTCACTTCCAGACAAAAGCGGGATAGCCATCCAGGTCGCCGCGCAGATGGCGCGCAAGCAATTGCGCTTGCACATGGACGACAAGACCGAAAGACAGGCTTTCACCCAGAAAAGGGTGGCGCAGTTCCTCCTTTTTGCGCTCCTGCCACGCCACCAGCACCGCCTTGCCCGCCACGCCCAGCGCCAGCGAACGGATCACCATCCCCCGCACGGTCCGCACTCCGGCCCGCCGATCCGGCCGCCCGGAATCCACCCGCTCATGCATCAGCCGCCCCTCAGCCGTCGCACCATCTTCAGCCCAGACCCGCTCCACATGGATCAACGCACATTGCCGAGGGCAGAAAAGATAATGCTGCAACGCCGACAAAGGCACGAGCGCATCCTCAGCAGCGGGGTCGGGCGGACGGCCCCCTACCATCTCATTTCCCCCGATGGCCACCGACCGCTTCGTGCCAGTCTCGCGCCAACCGAGACCCGCCTTTTTCCTATCGTTCGATAATCTCCACGCCCGCAGGCAGGTTTTCGCGATCGATCGACACCTGATAATCCGCCCATTGCCGCGCCGCCGGCCAATTGTCGGTCGCCGGGCTGCCGACCGGCTGCACCGAACCCTGATGCACCCGCTGCACGCTCACCCGGTCGAACAGGCTTTGCGCCCGAGCATTCCCCAACGCGCTGGCATGGCGGAACAGGATCAGCGTGCGCGTCGCCATCTCGCCCCGCGCGGCGGACCGGTCATGGTCGAACATCTGCTCCAGCGCCCGCCACAGCAATGCCAGATCGTCTTCCGAAAAGCCGGTACCCTTCACAGGGTGCGATGCCAGCGGCGCCGAAACGAAGCCATGCACCCGATACAACCCGTAGGGCACGATATGCTTGCGCCCCATGGTACGCCCGCCTTGCTCCTCGGTCGTCGCCGCCATACGGGTAATGGAAATCTCCAGCGGCAGGATCGGTTCCACCGAACGGGCGAACGAGAACTGCACCGGCCCCCGGACCTGCCCGGCATTCACACCGGTCGTCATCACGGCCCCGAACGTCCGGATGTCCCAGAAATTCGCGCACATCCACGCGGTCAGTGCCCGCGCCTTGGCCTCGTCCTTCGGCAGCTTCTTCATCTCGTCGGCCTTGGTGACATCGGGCATGATCGCCTTCCAGGCTTCGGCATGCTCTTTGTTCAGCGTCGCGCCCTCGGACATATAAATTTTATGATCCGAAGCCAGGGCAACGAAATTGCGCACCTTGCGCTTCAACGCCACGTCCGACACCAGCCCCTGATTGGTTTCGGGGTCGAGACGCGGCATGTTGCCCGCGTCAGGGTCGCCGTTGGGGTTGCCATCGGTCACGTCGAAGAACAGGACGAATTCATGACGGTTGGTAACAGGCGTGCTCATTGATCGCTTCCCTCGTCGTCCTCAATCGTAGCGGCCACGTCGGGCCGGCCTTTGAACTGCTCTTTGCGCTGGTGGTAATACCCCACGACAAAACGCCCCTGTTCGATCAGCGGCAGTGATCGCGGCAGGTCCGGCGGCAACCGGTCCAGAATGTCGGCTATGTCGCGCTCCACCCAATCGCCTTTGCCGTCCTTGCGCAAACGGGCCAGATGGTTCTGCACCCCGCGCAGCAGCAGCGGAAAGACGGTCGCCGGCGTGGCCGAGGCCGCACCGAAATAGCGATCCCTGATCGTGGCGTTGACCTTGCCCAGGGCCATGCGCTGCGCGGCTTCCAGCACCGCGAACAGCCGCCCCAATTGATAGGCCCTGTTAGGCTCGTCCGGTGCCAGGCTCACGGGCACATCCTCCTTTTTGCGGTCTTTGCGATGGTCGCGTCTCAACACGGCGCGAATGACGGCGACATGCCAGCCGGAAAGCGGGTCGTCCCCGGCACGCAGGCGGATCATCACCGCCGCCAGCAGGCTTTGCGGATAGCGCCCACCGGTCAGCACCGCCCGCATCACCTCACCCGCCAACTGAGGCGGAATATTCTTCGCGTCCTGAAGCAGGGCCGTGGTCCGGACCAGCAGGCGAAACACCGAGGGCGCGCCACCCCAATGGAAGGGCCGTGGTTCGATATGCAAATCCTGGTAATGCGCGGCCAGATTCCCGGCGAATTCGCTGAACGCTCCCGTCAGCCAGAAGCGCACCGACAGCCGCGCCGCATTGGGCGACAGTCCCAGCACGAAAAAGCGCGTGCCCGGCAGAATGTCGGGGCGCAGGTCCGCAAGCGGCCGTCCCTGCGCGATGGCGTCCATGTCACGCCCGATCTTCACCTCTTCTTCAGCGTCGGTTGGCGGGTCGTTCACCCCGGCAAACCAGCTTTCCGCCGCGTCGGCCGCCTCGGCATGGCTTCCCTCCGCATCGCTGGCATCGGCCCAGAACACCACCGTCGCATCCCCGATCGGCCGGCGAACCCGATTAGGCCCGTCGCGGGCCAGCAGATGGTTCAGCGCCGCCCCATACCGAAAGGCCGCCACCTCACTGGTCGGCGCATTCGCCCCCTGCTCCTTGCCCAGCGAAGTAAAGGCATCGAGATTGAACGAAACCAGCGCCGCACCTGCCGTCTGGGCACCTTCCACGCCCTTGATGCTCGGATGCAGGCGCGCAATCGGCGCCTGCTCGCCGGTAATCAGGCAGAAAGCCGTCTCACCCCCACCATCTGCTTCGCCCTTCTCGACCAACGCACGCGCCGCAGGCCGCTGATGAATAAAGAGCCGTTCGCCCGCCAACCGGAACATGACGTTCGCATCCAGCATTTCGGGCCTGAATCGCGTCTCGTCATCAAAATGCTCGGGTCGCCAGCGTTCCAGAAACCGCAATAGCGCCAGCAGCCCTTCGTCCGTCTGCCCCGTCAGGCGCAGCCGGTGGAATGCGACGAATCTGGCGTGCTCTTCGGCCGTGCGTTTTCCCGCCCCCGCCGTCCGCCCCAGAACATAGGCCGTCTTGTCCCACAGGAAATTCGGCGCGATTCCCACGGTCCGCTTGACGGCCGCCGGCACCTGATAAAGCACGGCCTTCGGCTTCCTGCCGCGCGTATCGTGCAGATCGATGACATCGACCAGTCCGCCGTCGGCACCGATCTCAATGCACCAGCCAAATTTTTCCGAACTCCATCCCGGCGATGCAACCGCGCCGCGCTCGGCCAGACGATGATAATACCCTTCCAGCGCCTGAAGGATCGTCATCGCGCCGCCCCGCGCGCCAGGCAGGCATTCACGTCGATCACGCCATCTTCCATCACCGCACGATAGAAGCGCGATGCCCTGTCATGGGCAAAATCGATATCGTGCAGCATCCAGCCGAAATCGACCGTGCGCTTGTCCGCCGCCAGTTCGCATACCGGAAACGCTTCATCATCCGTCACCAGCGCGAATTCCGCATCGAACTCCCGCGTGCCAAGGCAAGGACGATGGAAACACTGCCCCTGCGCGGCCCGGCGGTTGAACATCGAAGCATGTTTGGCCGCACTGTCCTCCGGCCCCGCTTTCGCGGTCAGGGTAAAATGCGCCTCGATCACATAGCCCACATCCACCAGCGCCAGCGTGGCACGCTGCTGGCGGTTTTCGTCCACGACGATGCCCACCCCCTGGGTCGTGCCACGCTTCATGGCGCTGGCCGCATTCGCGGCACTGGCCTTTGCTCCGACTTCGTTGCGGCGTATCGACTGAAAACGGATCGGCTTCAGCACATGGATCCGGTCGATATGCCAACATATCGCCGGCTTCCAATGAATGGCTTCCAGGATACCGCGTGCCGCCGAAGGGGTTATCACATCATAACTGACACGTTCGACCTTGAGTTCCGGCCGTGTAAAACAGGCCCTCTCCCCCCAGACATGCAATCGGATGCTCATACTGCTCCTCAACCTGAACGGGTCCGACACCACGCGCATCCAGCATGGTATCCGTTCGATACAATGATGAGCATTTATTATGTCCAGGCGCAATCACGCCCAAGAACATTGACAATCGTCCCACCGACCACGTCTCCGTTACTGGAAAATATTATCCTCTCCAGCCCGCCATGAGGGGTCGTCCAAGCGCAATCCCGACTGTTCGTCATAAAGCGAGCGATTTTCCAGAACGGCAAACCGATCGCCATAAACATCCGGACGGATGCACTGCACCGCCCGTGCCCCGATCATGGCAAGACGCACGCGGGAAGGGACCGGCACGACATAACGCTGCAACCGGCGTACCACTGCCCGCGGAGGAAACGGTGCCCCGCGCAGAACCGCTATGGCCTCAGCGGCCTCGTCATCGAACGGCACGATCACCGGGTCCATGGCCTGATCGATCATGCGAAAGGCACGCGCGATATCGGCAAAAGGCCACGCCAGCCCCCTCAGGGTATCGGCCAACGCCTTCAATATGGGGTAATCGCGCCCTTCCAGGGTGGCCGCGTCCAGCGCCGCCTCTCCCTTCCGCCAATAGAGTTCGCGATAATATTCCCGCACCGCATCCAACCCCAGCGGGTCGGCCCTCTCCTGCCGCAACACCGTGCGGGCCGGGCCATAAAATGCATTGATGGCATCGGGAATCGGATGCTCCGCAGACTCGAACAACACCACCCGGCCGAATGCCTCTCCCAACGGCCCCAACTCGCCACTTCTGTTGCAGCGCCCCGCCGCCTGCGCCAGACTTGGCAACCCGGCCGCCGCACGCCACACCTCGGGAAAGCTGATATCGACTCCGGCCTCGATCAGGCTGGTCGCAACCAGCCGCACGCCCCTTCCGTGCGCCAGATCCCCACGTATCTTTTCCAGAACGTCCTGGCGATGACGGGCGCACATCAATGTCGTCAGATGCACCGCGCCGTCCTGTCCTTCCTCGCGCAGGCGCGAGAACAACAGCCGCGCATGGTTACGACTATTGACGATGCACAGCATCTGTTCGCGTTTCGCAAAATGCGTGACAAGCTCGGCATCCGTGACGGCATCGCGTCGCCACTCCACCGTCACCCGCCGCAAGCGTTCGTATAATCGCGCGGGGTCGGGCGCCAGTTCGCGGTCTTCAGGAATCACCAGCCCGTCCGGCGTCTTGTCCACCCCCTTGAACATCGCCGCATCGTCCCGCCGCAAGGCAGGCTGCGTCGCCGTGCAGAGAATCACGCTGGCACCGTAATTTTTCGCCAGTTCCTCGATCGCCGCAAGGCAGGGGCGTAGAAGATGCACCGGAATCGACTGCGCCTCGTCAAGGACGATAACGCTTTTCGCAAGGTTATGCAGCTTGCGTGCCCTGCCGGTCCGCGCGGCGAACAGACTTTCAAAAAACTGGACCGCCGTAGTGACGACCACGGGAGCATCCCAGTTCTCGGCCGAACGGCGCAACTTTTCCAGCCCGCTCGCCCCTTCATGCTCGCTGTCATCGCTCGCCGGCCGCCGCTGGTCCCAGTCGAAACTGGCATGATGTTCCAGCACGGCATCGCCCAACCCCACATCATCCCGAAACACCGAAGCCGTCTGTTCGATAATCGAGGTAAAAGGAATGACATAGACAATCCGCCGCAGGCCATGGACGGCGGCATGTTCCATGGCAAAGCTGAGCGAGGTCAGCGTCTTGCCCCCACCGGTCGGCACCGTCAGCGTAAACAGACCCGGCTCCAGCCCCGCCCTGGCATTCGCATGGTCGAGAATGCGCGAACGCAGGCGGTTGACATCCGTATCGTCACGGCGATGCCGCGCCAGGAACGCACGCGTTGTTTGAACATGATCCGGCAAGAGCCGACCACCGCGCTCAGGCGGATCGCCCCCTTCCGCTGCGCTGTAGAACGCCTCCGTTTCCAGAAAATCGGCATCGACCAGGCACGAAAACAGCATTCGCGCCAGAAAAGGCAACGAAAATGCCGCATCGATATCATTGCGGCGGGGCGGCCTCATGCTTTGCTGGAGGTCTTTCGGCACCCCCCCGGTACAGGTCTGCCATCCGTCATGCTGCTCCACGGTCTTGCCCAGGCGGGATGTCAGGCTACCGCCCTCATGGCCGTCGCCATTCATCAATCCGCCATGATGCCCGGCAATGCCGAAACTCAATAATCGGCCGACCAGCCGCCCATAAATCTCCACAGCCCTTTGCGCGCCGGCCGTGCTGTGATCCGGCCCCTTCGTTCCCTTTCCATCAACCGGACGACGAATATATTCCTGATAAGAGACCGAGCATTTTCCGATATCGTGCAGCAACCCCATCGCCAGGGCGAGTTGCGCCGCCCCGAAAGGGGCCGCATGGATCGCGGCCCGTGCGCCCACATTCTTCAGATGACACGCCAATCGTTCCCAATCGTCTTCGCCCCGGTCATCGAGCGAATGCGCGTAAATCACCACAACCGCCTCCCGGCATCAGATCACCGCCCGAACTGCGCCAGCCACGTCACCAACCTGCCGGCCAGAGCAATCCGCGCATCGGAAAAAACATGGTCGGTCTCGAACGTCTCGGCATCCAGGTGCCGGGCACCGGCCTCCCGTGCCCGCCGCGCGGCCGCCTCGGCCATCGTCCCGAACCCCCGTGTCGTCCCGATCAACGCCAGCGGCCGCCCCGCCAGCGCCGGCATGGCGGCGACCAGGTCCAGCGACCGGCCGGCATGCGCCGTCTCGGTCATGATCGCCTCCTCGCTGGTCCCGGCCAGCGGCGGCATGTCGCCGCGCACCTCGTCCAGCAGAAACGCCGCCCGCTTCTTCGGATCGACAAACCCGCGCCCGATGGCGGCAAAATCCGCCGGATCGATCAGAAAGACCCCGATCACACCCGCATCATCCGCACCGACCCGCGCCGCCACCATGCCGCCCATGCTATGTCCGGCCACCGCGATACGGGACGGATCGATCCCGAACCGGGCCACCACGTCCGGCCGGCGCAGATAAGCCAGCGCAGTCGCCCCATCCTGCAAGCAATTGGCGAACGAAAAACGGCCCGGGCTTCCCCACGAACCACGATAATGGAATGTCAGCACATTCCACCCCGCCCGCCGCGCCGCCTGCGCCAGATCGAGATTCTGCTCGTTCCCCGGAAAACCATGAAGCAGCAGAAGCGTCGGATGCGGCCCCACCCCGGCCGCGCGATACATCACGGCATTCAGCGCGCCATCCTGCGCGGGGATCACAAACGCCGCCATCGCCGCCGGATGCAGCCTGTCAGCCGGCGGATCGGCAATCACCGCCACCGGAGGCGGTGCCCCCAATGCGGCCACGGGAACGCTCAGGAAAAGCGGAAAAAGAAAAGAACGCATCGACACCATCCTGTCTCACGGCACCAGCACCATGTCATCAGGGCGAACCCGGCACCACCAACAAAGCCAGACTTTCAGGCGGCAGCCTGATGTCACACCGGTTCGCCCGCGCACAAACCGCCGGCTGCGGCGCGGGCAGTCGGGCGGCGGCAATCAACGCCGCGGCCTGCTGGCGCGTAGGCGAAACCGGCCGCCCCATGGCTGCGAACAACGCGGCAGGCGTACCATGGCTGCGATCGATCACGACCACCGTCGCCCCTTTGACCGACCCCACACCCTTGAAGGCCAGGTGCCGCTCCCGCCCTCGCTCCCGATCGCCGTTCCACAGCGCGACAGCAATCGCCCCGTCCTCCCGGCGCGTCGCAAGAATATCGTCACTCCCCGACCCGGTCGGCAACCGCCGCGCTCCCAGACGATGCAGCAGCGCAAAGGCATTGAACGCCGGCTTGGCAATGCCATGGGTCGTCAACAGGCCATATGCACCCGGCAACTCGTTGGCGATCACCCCCTGTTCCTCGAAATCGTCCGAGAACGTCCAGTAGGACATGATCGGCGCCAGCCCGTCGCAATCATGCACCGTCTGCGCAATCCACGGCGCGATCCATGGACGGTCCGCACTGCCATTATGAATATCCCAATCCGCCCCGAATTCGGTGATATACAGCGGCAGGTCCCGACGCCCCGACCGATCGATCACCTGCCGCGCCGTCCGCGTCGCGTCGCAGACAATGTTCCCCGTATTGTCCGGCGATTTCGGCAACCGGAGCAGATCGGGCGGATCGTTGGCATAGATATGCGTCGAGACGAAATCGACCGGCACATGTTCGCGCATCACATGCTCGACGAAATCCCCGACCCAGTGAATGGCCCCCGTCGCAGGCCCACCGACCCGCAACGCCGGATCGACCGCCTTGATGGTCCGGGCGGTATTGTCATAAAGCGCGAAATAGCTCGCCATCCGGGGCTGCCCCACCCAGGTTGCCTGATCGGGCTCGTTCCAGACTTCGAAAGGCCATTGCCGAACTTCCTCCGCCCCGTAACGCTGTTCCAGATGCTCCACGAAGGCGCGGATCAGCGCGTTCCAGTCCGCCATATGCGCCGGAGGCGTCACATTGGCCCGATACCACAGCGTCCCGCCGCTATAGTCCGTAATGGGTTTCGCCGGATCGCCCGCCTTCCCCGTCACCAGCGGCTCCAGCCCCCCGTCGCGACGCAGCACGTCGCTGCCGATGGCGCTGGGCATGAACGAAAGCTCGACCAGCGGCCGGATATGATGCGCCAGCAGGCCGTCATACACGGCATCGACCTTGCGGAAATTGTAATGCATATGGCCCGCACCGTCCGGTGCCATGATGGCCATCGTGTCGTCGAAGATGCCGTGGAACCGCACATACCGAAAGCCGGTCGCCTCCCGCGTCCGGTCCGCATTCCGCAGATAGCTCTCCGTCAGCGCCATGTCGGCACGATCCGAACCGAACGCCTGCTCCCAGCTATGGCGGAACGGCGTTCCGCCCGCGGACGCATCGACCTCGATCGAAGACACGGCATCGGGCGCCCCGGCCCAGGCGGCCCCCGCCACACCGCAGGCCATCAGGCCGATCACCGCCGAACAGACCCGAACAATCCGAACCGCCACCACCCGCGTCATCAACATCGACACTCCAAGTTGAGGAAGCGCGACAGCATCGCAGTGAACGCCGACTTGTCAAATTCGTGATCTTCACCCCGCAAATACCCCCCAATATTCATCCGACTGGCCGAAAGGGGCGCGGCTGCGCTAGATTACCCACCTCATGACCCATCCCGCCCAGGGCCACACGGCCCCCATCCGCCGTCCCGCAGCCCTCCCCGCACCCTGCCCCGCCCTCGCCGCGCGGACGGAGGCACGGCCATGATGCTGCTGGCCGGACTGGTCGCGGTCGTCATCCTGATCGGGTTCAGCATCCTGATCGCCCTGTCCGAGATCTCGTTCGCGGCGGCGCGCGAAGTGCGGCTGCGCACGCGGGCCGAGGCCGGCGACAGCCGGGCGGTCAATTTCCTCCGCCTGCGCCGCAACAGCGGCCAGGTGGTCACGGTGCTCCAGATCTGCCTCAACGCCGTCGGCGTGCTGGGCGGCGTGATCAGCAGCGACATGGTCACCCCGCCGCTGGCCGACATCCTGCGCCATGCCGGGCTGGAAGAGGCTGTCGCCGGCCATGTCGCCTCCACCCTGTCGTTCGTGCTGATCACGGGCCTGTTCGTGCTGTTCGCCGACCTGCTGCCCAAGCGCATCGCCATGAACGCGCCCGACCGCGTGGCGCTCAGCATCGGCTGGTTCCCCGCCATCGCGCTGAAGGTGCTGTACCCGTTCGTCTGGATCTTCTCCAAGATGTCGGATGTCATCCTACGCGCACTCAAAATCCCCGCCGCCTCGGCCGTCGAGCCGGTCACACCGGAAGATTTGCGCGCCATCCTCGCCGCCGGCACCGCCTCGGGCGTCCTGCTGGAGCAGGAACACCAGATGATCCAGAACGTCCTCGGCCTGCAGGACCGTTCGGTCACCTCGGCCATGACCCCGCGCGACGAGATCGTGTTCCTCGACATGCAGGAAAGTGCGGAAAGCCAGCGCGACAAGGTGCGGGCCAAGCCCTATTCCCGCTACCCGCTCTGCAATGGCGGGTTGGACAACGTCATCGGCTCGATCCGCGCCGAGGACGTGCTGGCCGCCGTGGTGGAAAAGCCCGAGGACGTGGACCCCACGGCGACGATCCTGCCGGTGGCCAAGCAGATCACCCGCATGCGGCGCGACGTGCTCTCGCTCCCCGACACGCTCAACCTGTGGGATACGCTGGCCCAGTTCGACACCCACGGCGCCGGCTTCGCCCTGATCGTCAACGAATACGGCCTGGTCGTCGGCCTGATCACCTTCAAGGACATCATGGGCGCGCTGATGGACGGCCTGGCCAACCCGTTCGAGGAACAGGCCATCGTCCGCCGCGACGAGAATTCCTGGCTGATCGACGGCGCCGCCCCGATCGGCGACGTGATCCGCGAACTCGGCGTCCCCGACCTGCCCGACAGCCACAATTTCGATACGATCGGCGGCTTCGTCATGCACCGCCTCCGCCGCATGGCGCGCAAGGCCGACAAGGTCGAAGCCGCCAATTTCCTGTTCGAGGTCGTGGACGTCGAAGGCTTCCGCATCAACCAGCTCCTGGTCACGCGCCGCCCCCGCCGCCCGGAAACCGATCAGCCGTAATCGGGAATACCGGGCATGGTCACGAAACCCGGCAGCGCCCGCACCGCCCGCACCCAGCGCCGCAGCGCCGGATAGGCGGAATGCTCCTCCCCCCAGTCGCGACACAGCGCAACGGTGGGGAACAATGCGATATCGGCCACCGTCGGCCCCTCACCCACCACCCACTGTCCCCCATCCAGCCACCGATGGGCCAGATGGTCTTCCACGATCCGCAACGCCGCCACCGCCGCCCGCCGCCGGGCGGACTGTTCGTCTCCCACCCCTGCGAACAGACTGGCCCGCCGCATCAGCAACGCCGCGCGCAACGGCCCACCGGCAAACTGCACCCAGTGGACAACCCGCGCAAAATCCGCGGCCCCCTCAGGCAACCATTCCGCCCGTCCATGCGCCAGCGCCAGCAACACGGCCTGCGCACCACAGACCGCCTGCCCGTCCATGCGCAGCACCGGCAACACCCCGGCCGGCGAAACCGCGCGAAAAGCCGCGCTGTCCTGCTCGCCACCGGGCACGACATCGACCACCACTCGGCGCGCCTCCACCCCCAGCAGGGACAGAAACAGCCGGACCCGATAGCAATCCTCGTCCAGTTCGTCGTCGTACAGCACCAGCGCGCTCATGCCACGGCTCCCGCCAGAAAGACCTGCCCGGCCCGCTCCTCCGCCCGCGCCCGCACATCCTGCCCCCAATCGGCCAGATCATGCAGACGCGCCACCTCCGCCAGTTCCGCCGCCAACAGGTGCAGCATGCACGCGCCCTCGCCAACCGGCAGCAGCGCCGCCAGCACCCGGCCGTCCACATCACGGTCCAGCACGGCAGCCAGTTCTCCCTCCGGCAGCCCGATCGCACCTGCCACACCCTGCCACGGCGCCTCGATCCGCAGCGACCGCACCGGCACCCAGGACACGGCAGCCAGCGCCGGATCATCCTCCGGCAACGCCCCGCCTTCATCAGCAGCGGCGGCCCAGATCAGCCCCCAACGCTCCGCAACCCGCAGCGGCGCCGCCCGGATCGTCCCCGGAGGCGACAGGTCGGGATGCGCCGGAATATGCACGCAACGCCCATCCGCCCCGAAGCGCCAGCCATGATACAGGCAGGCGAGCGCCCCCTCACGCACGAACCCCAGGCTCAACCGCATCCCCCGATGCGGGCACCGATCGTCCCACACATGCGCCTGCCCCTGCCCGTCGCGCCACACCGCCAGGTCGCGCCCCAGCATGGTGCTGCCGGCCGTCGTGTCGGGCGCCAGATCCGCCGACAACATCAGCGGATACCATCCGCCCTCACCCGTCACGCTCATACTCCGTCTCCCCCCTGAACCCCATCATCCCCCGCCACCGGCAGGCAGCGCACCACCGGCACCAGGCACTCCGCCGGCCCCAGACGGCACGCCATCTCGAAAGCGCCGACCAGCGGCTCCGGCCCCGCCACGTCGAACACCACCCGCGCCGGCCCGGTCTCCACCACCACGCACGCCAGCGCCATCAGCGCCGCGCGCTCATGGGCAAAGCCCACGATGGCCGCCACCGCGGCGCATCCATCCAGTTCCAGGCGCATCCGCTCCCACCGGCTCATGCCACCCCCGTTCCGTCCCCGAATCCCCGATAGCCCGACCGCCCGAAACGTGCCATCCCTGTTCCGAAACCGTACCGAACGGAGAGCCGCCATGATCCATGTCACATCCCACGATGCGCTGCTGGTCATCGACCTCCAGAACGATTTCCTGCCCGGCGGCGCGCTGGCGGTCCAGCAGGGCGACGCGGTCATCCCGGTCATCAATCACCTGACCCTCCTGCCCTTCGGCCAGCAGGCCGCCAGTCAGGACTGGCATCCGCACGGCCACGTCTCCTTCGCCAGCACCCATGGGCGGAAAGCCACGACCGATCACTGGCCCGACCATTGCGTGGCAGGCACCCACGGCGCGGCACTGGCGGCCGCCCTGCACCAGTCGCGAATCGGCATGGTGATCCGCAAGGGCCGCGACCCGGATATCGACAGCTATTCGGCCTTCATGGACAACGACCGCGCCACCCGCACCGGCCTGGATTCGTGGCTGACGGGACTGGGCATAAACCGCGTCTTCATCGCCGGACTGGCCCTGGATTATTGCGTGCGCTTCACCGCCATCGACGCAAAGGCCCTTGGTTTCGAGACGATCGTGGTCGAAGATGCATGCCGCGCGGTCGGCTCCGATCCGCAGGCGACATGGCAGGACCTGGCCCGGCACGGCATCACCCGCGCCCACGCCAGCGAACTCGCCGGCCTGTAGAACAGGAGGCGACCCGTTTCCGGGGGGAAACGCCGGCATCGGGTGGGACCGGTGCGGGCGAGCATCGAGAGGGGAAAGCGGAACCATGACCATTCCGGGTCAGGTATGACCACGCACGCGCCGAACAGACGGCTTCTGACATCCCGACGACATATGCTGGGCCTGGCCGCCGGAGCGGCCAGCAGCGGACTCCTGCGTCCCCCCGGCCTGCGGGCACACCCCCGCCTCCTGCCCCCGATCGCCGAGGCCGACGCACTGGTCGCCTTCGGCCATACCAGCCCGATCACGGACGGCGGCTGGACGATGATGCACAATCAGGGCGTCGAGGCCGTGCGCCGGGCCTTCCCCAACCTGCGCACGATCTATGTCGAAAGCGTGCCCTACTCGGCCGACGCCACGCGCATCTTCCGCCAGTTCGTGGCCGAGGGCGCACAGATGGTCATCGCCACCTCCAACTACGGCGATTTCATCCGCGACGTCTCCGACCGCGCGCCCGACGTCGCCTTCACGGAATGCGACGGCCACGCCGTCAGCGGCAATCTGGGCTGGTATTACATCACCCACTGGTATGCCAGCTACATCATCGGCATCGCCGCCGGACTGATGACGCGCACCAACAAGATCGGCTTCATCGGCTCGTTCCCCATCCCGTCGGTCTATGCCGGCACCAACGCGGTGCTGCTGGGCGCGCGTTCGGTCAACCCGGCGGTCACGATGCAGGCGATTTCGATCAACGCGTGGTTCGACCCGCAGGCCGCCACCCAGGCCGGCACCGCGCTGGCCGAAAACGGCTGCGACTTCCTGTGCGGCATCATGGACGAACCGGCCTACCTGCGCGTGGCCGAACAGCGCGGCATCAAGGCCGCGATGTGGAACACCGACATGCGCCAGTACGGCCCCGAGGCCTATGTCAGCTCCGTCACGCTCGATTTCCGCGATTATTACGTCTCGCAGGTCCGCGCCCGCCTGGCCGGCACCTGGCAACCCCAGGGCCACTTCCTCACATTGGGCCACGGCGTGGACCGCGATCCGTGGGGCCGCACCGTGCCGCCGGAGGTCGCAGCCCAGGCCGATGCGATGCGCACGCGGATCATGGCCGGCTACAACCCGTTTCGCGGCCCGATCCGCGACGCCGCCGGCCGCCTGCGCGTTCCGGCGGGCGAAGTCATGGAGGACGCCCGGATCTATCAATGGGATTGGGCGGTCGAAGGAGTCACCGGCCTTGACTGACCTGCCGCACGCCCGAAACGACGTCCCGCCGCCGATCCCCCCCGGCACCCCCCCGATCCTGCAATTGCAGGGCATCTGCAAATACTTCCCCGGCGTGATCGCCAACCAGGATGTCAGCCTGGACATCGCACCGGGCGAGATCCACGCCCTGCTGGGCGAAAACGGCGCCGGCAAGTCCACGCTGATGAACGTGGTGACCGGCATCTACCAGCCCGACGGCGGCGAGATCATCCTCGATGGCTACGGCCAGGTTTTCGCGGCTCCGCAGGATGCCATCCGCGCCGGCATCGGCATGGTCCACCAGCACTTCAAGCTGGTCCCGGCCTTCACGGTGGCCGAGAACATCCATCTGGGCTGGCGCGACACCCCTTTCCTGGCCTCGTCGAAGGTGCTGGAAGCCCGCACCCGTGCGCTGTCGGAGCGGTTCGGCTTCTCCGTCCGCCCCGACGCCATCGTGGCCGACCTGTCGGCCGGCGAGCAGCAGCGGGTGGAAATCCTCCGCGTCCTCGCCCGGCAGGCCCGCCTGCTGATCCTCGACGAGCCGACGGCCGTGCTCACCCCGGCCGAAACGCGCGACCTGTTCCGCGCCCTGCGCGCCTTCCGCGCCCAGGGCAACGCGGTGATCCTGATCAGCCACAAGCTGGACGAGGTCATCGACATCTCCGACCGCATCAGCATCCTGCGCGCCGGCCGCAATGTCGGCACCTACCGCACGGCGGACTGCACCGCCGCCGGCCTCGCCACCACCATGGTCGGGCGCGAGATCGTCCGCCGCGACCTGCGCGCCCGCGCCCCCGGCGCCACCCCCATCGCCCCCACCCCGGTCCTCAGCCTGCGCGGCGCCACCTGCCGCGACCCGCGCGGCGTGGAAACCCTGCGCGACGTCACGCTCGACCTGCATGGCGGCGAAATCCTCGGCATCGCCGGCGTCGCCGGCAACGGCCAGCGCGAACTCACGCAGGTCCTCACCGGCATGATGCCCCTGTCGGCGGGCGAAATCCTGCTCGACGGCACCCCGGCCCCACTGGCCGACCCCGCCGCCTTCGCCCGCGCCGGCATCGGCCACATCCCCGAAGACCGCCTGCGCAGCGGCCTGGCCCCCGCGCTGGACATCACCGACAACATGGCGCTGCGCGAATATGACCGCCCGCCGATCGGCCGCCACGGCCTCTACGACCGTACCGCCGCCAACCACCTGGCCCAGACCATCGTCGAAGCCGCCGAGGTCAGGGTGCCCGACCTCGCCACCCCCATTCGCAACCTGTCCGGCGGCAACCAGCAAAGGCTGGTGGCAAGGCGCGAGATCCGCATCGCCAGCCGGGTGCTGGTCGCCGCCTACCCCAGCCGTGGGCTCGATATCGGCGCCATCGCCACCGTCCTGCGCTACCTGACCGAACTGCGCGACCAGGGCGTCGCAGTGGTCCTGGTCTCAGAGGACCTGGAGGAACTCCTGAACGTCGCCGACCGCATCGGCGTACTGTTCCACGGCCGGCTGATGGCCACGATCGACGCCGCGACGGCGGACATGGAAACGATCGGCCTGCTGATGGGCGGCCGCTCGGCCCATAACGGCACCCCACATGGCGGCTCGATACCGGACGGCCCGACACAGGACGGAGGACAAGCCTGATGGCCGGCTCGCTGCAACGCCAACCCACCGTCACACCGGCCCGCAGGCTGGCGTGGCGCGCGGGTGCCGTCGTCACCGCGCTGGCGATCACCACCCTGTTCCTCGCGCTGTCGGGCCGCGACCCCCGCCTGCTGGCCGACCTGGTGGTCCGTTCCACCGTGGGCTCGCGCTTCGGGCTGGAAGACCTAGCCCTGTTCCTCACCCCCCTGCTGCTGACCGGCGCGGCCGTCACCGTCACCGGGCGGATCGGCGTATGGAATATCGGCGCCGAGGGCCAGTTCTACGCCGGCGCCATCGGCGCCACGGCCATCGGCCTGTTCCTGCCCGGCCCCGCGTGGCTGGTGCTGCCGCTGATGGCGGCCAGCGGCATCGCCTGCGGCATGGGCTGGATTCTGGTCCCCGCCCTGGCCCGCGCCTATGCCGGCGTCAACGAGATCATCACCACCCTGCTGCTCAATTTCGTCGCGGGCCTGCTCACCACCTACCTGGCGGTCGGCCCATGGCACGACCGCGTCACCGGCGCACTGGCCTCGACCGGCCGCCTGCCGGTACGCATTCCCGAAATCTGGGGCGTGGTCCATTGGGGTTTCCCGATCGCGCTGGTCATCGTGCTCGCTCTGGCCTGGCTGACCACCCGCACACGCTGGGGCTACCAGATCACCATCGGCGGCGCGAACGAACAGGCCGCCCGCTACGCCGGCATCCCGGTGCGCGCCCGCATCCTGGGCGTCATGCTGCTGTCCGGCGGGCTGGCCGCCCTGGCGGGCGTGTTCGAAGTCGCCGGCACCGTGCACCGGCTGCAAGGCGGACTGGCCAACAATTTCGGCTATTTCGGCATCGTGGTCGCGGTTCTGGCACGCGGGTCCTGCCTCAACGTGCTACCCGCCGCCCTGCTGATGGCCTTCATCCTCAATGCCGGCATCGTCCTGCAAACCCAACAACTGACCGGCTCGGCCGTGCTGGCCATCACCGGACTGGTGCTGTTCATGATCGCCATCGCCGACGAACTGGCGCACTACCAACCCGTGACGGTCCGCCCCGCTACCGTCGCCCCCGTTACCGTCGGCAAGGAGGCCCGGCCATGATCGCACTCCTGACCGGCATGCTCTCCACCGCCGTCCTCGCCGGCGGCGTCCTGGCCCTGGCCGCCCTGGGCGAAGTCCTGGCCGAGCGCGTGGGCGTCACCAATCTCGGCGTCGAGGGGCTGATGTCGCTGGGTGCCGTCATCGCCATCATCACCGTGGTCGCCACCCCCAACCCCTGGCTGGGCCTGCTGGCCGCGACCATGGCGGGGGCGGCCGGCGGCATGGTCTTCGCCTTCGCCACCGTCATCGTCCGCGCCAATCAGGTACTGTGCGGCCTGGCCATCACCTTTCTCGGCCTCGGCCTGTCGGCCAGCATCGGCCACGATTACGCGGGCGTGCCCTCGCCCGCCACGTTCGGCCGCGTGCCCGTCCCCGGCCTGTCCTCCCTGCCGATCATCGGCCCCGCCTTCTTCGGGCAGAACCTGCCGATCTACCTCATCTATCTGCTGCTGCCCGCCCTGGCGCACTGGGTGATGTTCCACACCCGCCACGGTCTGGCGATGCGCGCGGTCGGCGAAAATCCGGCGGCGGCCGACGCCGCCGGCCTGCCGGTCACCGCCCTGCGCTTCTGGTACGTCACGCTGGGCGCCGGCCTCGCCGGAGCCGCCGGCGGCTACCTCACCCTCACCTACGTCCCCGTCTGGTCGGAGGGGCTGGTGGCGGGCCGGGGCTGGATCGCGCTGGCCCTGGTCATCTTCGCCGGCTACCGGCCCTTCGGCGCCACGCTGTCGGGCCTGCTGTTCGGGCTCATCACCGCGCTTTCCTTCGTCGGGCAGGCCCGCAACTGGCCGATCGCCCCCGCTTTCCTGAACATGCTACCCTATCTGGGCACGATCGCGTTCATCATCGTGCCGGTGGTCGTCTGGCACCGCATGCGCCGCATCATGGCCGCCCCGGCGGCACTCGGCGTCCCCTATCACCGCGACGTCCGGTAAGGAGAATCCCATGACCCATCGCGCAGACCAGAACGACCGCGCCGTGCTGGATTCCTGGCACGCGGTCGGCTTTCTCGAAACACTGGGCACAGCCCCCGCCACGACCCGCCTGCTGGGCGTCGACCTGACCATCCAGCGCGACGCGGACGCCGCGATAACCGTCCACGCCCAGGGACACGACACCCCCCTGCCGGTCGCCGAACGCTATGGCTGCCTCTGGACCAGCCTCGGCACGCCACCCGCGACCCCGCTCGCGATCCCCGAAGCCGACGAGCCCGACCGCCGCCTGGTCTGCTGCGGCTCGATCGACGTCCACGCCTCGGGCCTGCGCGTGGTCGAGAACTTCCTCGACATGGCGCATTTCCCCTTCGTCCACACCAACATCCTGGGCGCCGAACCCCAGACAGAAGTCCTGCGCTACCACACCGAATGGCGGCGCGACGTCGATGAAATCTGGGCCACCGACTGCCGTTTCCACCAGCCGCAGGCCGCGCTGTCGGCGGTGGGCGGGCAGGACACGGGCTATATCTACCGCGTCGCCTCGCCCTTCGTGACCCTGCTGTACAAGACCTGCCCCAACGACGCGCTGCGCCCCGACGTCATCGCCCTGTTCGTCCAGCCGACCGAACCCGAGCGCTGCCGCGCCCACCCGGTCATGTTCCTGATCGACGATTTCTCGACCCAGGCCGACCTGATCCAGTTCCAGCAGAAGATTTTCCTCCAGGACCGGATCATTCTCGAAAACCAGCGCCCCCGCCTGCTGCCGCTGGACGCCCGCGCCGAAATCCCGACCCGCGCGGATTCCCTCTCGGTCACCTACCGCCGCTGGCTGAAGCAGAAACAGGTCCGCTACGGCGCCACCAGCACCCTGCCCGCCGCCTGACGCCACCACGCCACCACGCCACCACGCCACCGGTCACACCCGACCAGGGCACAACCGCCCTGGTCAGGCTCTTACGCCTTCAGCTTCCGTGCCAGCGCCGCCAGCGCCACCAATTGCCGCGCCAGAAAATCGCGTGTCGCGCCATCGGTCAGTTCCTGCGCCTCGGCATCGATCTTCTGCCCGGCCTGCCCGATCATCGCCTCAGGCCGGTTGAGCACCATGGCATCGAGAAAGACCAGGCTCTGACGCAGATGATACTGCGCCCGCGCCCCGCCGATCATACCCGGCGAAGCCGTCTGGATCGCCACCGGCTTTCCCGCCAGCGGCTGCGGCGTCACGCGTGAGAGCCAGTCGATGGCATTCTTCAGCACACCGGGCACCGAGTAATTATATTCGGGCGTCACGATAATCACCCCATCGGCCGCACGGATCTGCTCCGCCATCAGCAGAACGGGCGCCGGAAATCCCTGCTCCTGCACGTCGGCATCATAGAGCGGAAACGCCCCGACCGAGCCCAGCGCGCCGATGCTCACCCCCTCGGGCGCCAGCGCGGGCAGCGCCTTGGCCACGGCGGCATTGAGCGAAGCCCTGCGCAGGCTCCCCAGCAGGGTCACGAAATGAAGCGGAACCTGGTCTGCCATCATGCACCTCCGGCAGGCGCGCACCATCCGCGCCCTTCCCGTCCTCTCCCATGGCGGGCCGGCCCCACGCAATCACAATGCACAGCCGCCCCCCGCCGCCCCGGCAGACCCGACCGGGGGGAACCCCACCCGCCGTCAACCGTAAAAGATGGAACATCATCACGTTACGGCCGGTTTCCCGCTTCCGGCTCTCCACCCGCCCGCCACGGCCCAGCACGGAGATCCCTTCTTGACCCCACAGCCCGGCACACCCCCTCGCCCCTCCCCGATCCGCAGAACCCTGGCCATCCTGGCCGGCGTGTTCGCGCTGACCATCATCCTGCTGATCGCGCTGTGGAACTGGGACTGGTTCGTACCCATGCTCAACCGCCGGGCCTCGGCGTCCCTGCATCGTCCGGTCACGGTCGCCCACCTGCATGTCCGCCTCGGCTGGACGACCACGATCACGCTGGACGATCTGCATATCGCCCAGCCCGAAGGCTTCACGGCGGAGAAGGAAGAATTCGCCAGCGCAAAATCCCTGACCATCGCGATCAAGCCATGGCCCTCTCTCGTCGGCCACGGCCTCACGCTCCCGCTGGTCGCTCTCGACAGCCCACGCGGCGACATCGTGGCCCTGAAGGACGGCCGCAACAACTACACCTTCACGGCAGACGGCAAGCCGGCCCCGGACGACGGATCGCCCACCACCCTGCCCGATATCGGCGAACTGCGCATCACCGACGGCGATATCCGTATCGCGCTGGCGCGGCTGCGCAGCGATTTCCGCCTGGCGGTCCACACCACGCCCCCGGCGGAGGGCAAACCGGGCACCATCGTCGCCGATGCCAAGGGCCGCTACGCCGCCCAGCCGATCACCGGCCATTTCGTCGGCGGCGCGCTCCTGACGCTGGCCAATGCGCAGAACCCCTACCCGGTCGATCTATCCATCGCCAACGGCCCCACATCGGTCACCCTGCGCGGCACGGTCGACGACCCGCTCCATTTCGCCGGGGCGCAGCTCAACCTCAAGCTCGCCGGCCCGGACATGTCGCTGCTCTACCCGCTGATCGGCATCCCCATCCCGCAGACGCCGCGTTATTCCATCGCGGGAAAACTCGACTACACAGAAGCAAAGATCCGCTTCACCGGTTTCGACGGCCACCTTGGCGGCTCGGATATCGGCGGCGACATCATCGTCGATCCGCACCGCAAGGTCCCGTTCGTCGAGGCCACCCTGCGCTCCCACCGGGTGGACCTGGCCGACCTCGCCGGCTTCGTCGGCGCCGAACCGGGCCACGACACGACCGCCGATACGGCCGACACCAACGTCCTGCCCGACCAGCGCATCAATGTGCCCAAGCTGAACGCCGTCAACGCCCATATCGTGTATCATGGCGATCATATCGATAACAAACGCATCCCGCTGGACAATATCGACGTCGACGCCACGGTCCAGGACGGCGCGATCAACGTCCGCAAGCTGAACTTCGCCGTCGGCACCGGCACCCTCGCCTCCACCGCCACCCTCAACCCCGCCGCGAACAACGATTTCAGCACGCGCTTCAAGCTGGATGTCTCGCGCGTCCCCGTGGCACGTCTGATGAAGGGCGCCGGCTCCCTCGAAGGCCAGGGCACCATCGGCGGCCATGTCACACTGTCCTCCACCGGCCATTCGGTCGCCAACCTGGTCGCCAACGGCACAGGCGGCATCACGCTCGTGCTCGATCAGGGCGGTCACCTGTCCGCCATCCTGCCGGACCTGCTGGGGCTGCAACTGGGCAACGCCCTCCTCTCGGCGCTGGGCCTCCCCGACCGGACGCCGCTCCGATGCTTCATCGCCGACATGCCGCTCAAGGACGGCATCCTGTCCACAAACGCCTTCCTGCTCCAGACCGGCGACACCCGCACGACAGGCGACGGCACGATAAACTTCCGCACCAACACGCTGAATTACGCCATCACCACCCGCGCCATCCACTTCACCATCGCCTCGTTCCCCGGCGCGGTCCACATCACCGGCCCGCTACGCAGCCCGACCATCCTGCCGGGCGCGGAAATCGCCGGCCGCCTGGCCGCGACGGGCGCGCTGGCGGCGGTATTCCCCCCCGCCGCCATCATCCCCACCATCCAGTTCGGCGTCGGCAAGGGCTCGGCCTGCGAACAGGCGGTCGAACAGGCCAACGCCAACCCCGCCGCCGGCATCGCGCCCGGCGCCACCACCGGCCCCCACCCCTCCCCCGCAGCCAAAGCCGGCCGCACCGAGGCCAGCCGGAGCAAGGCAACCCACCCCGCTACCAGCACATCAGCCGCACAGGTCCGCGCGGCATGGGAAAAGAAGCTGAAGATGCAGACGACGCAGCAGAAACAGAACAGCCGCTGACTCCACGCCCGCGACCCTTTCGTCGTGGCATGACCGCGTGCGGAGGCCCTCGCCACCCTGCCCCCACTCAGGGACCACGCCGGGGTCCAGTCTTCGCATTCGCCGTCACGTCCGGCAACGCCGTCAATTCGCCGAACGCCGCGCGCGAAGGCAACGCCGCGACGAACAGGCGCGATTCACCGACAGCGAGCCGTCAACCCGGCACGGAGCATGCCGCTGTCGTTGAGCATCCGTTTGCTCGTCTTCTTATGCGCTCCCATCGTACAGATCGTTGATCGCCTCGATAATCTGCGCGAGTTGAAGCTTGTCTGCGGCTGACCGGACTCGCCTTCCTTGGTCAGCTTCGGCCCGAGATTCTGTATCCCTAGATCCTTCATCCGATGATACATCAGGCGCAGCGTCGTCGTATCGATCGTCTCGCGCTCCAGCTCTCCCAAAAGAGCGCACCATTCGGTCGCCCGTCTTACCACGGCATCCAGAACAAGAAACATGCTTCAACGACGATGTATCAGTGACTTGCAGAACCGCCGATACCCACCCCGCGCAGAATGGTCCCGGCAACCCTCTCCGCATTCGCCGTCACTTCCGGCAGCCCCATCAACTCGCCAAACGTCCCGCGCGACAGCGGCCCGGCGACGAACAGGCTCGCCTCGGCCACACCGTCCACCGACAGCGCATGGCCCTCCCGGTCGGTCTCCACTCCCAGCCCCACCGGGTCGGCCCGTAGCAACCCCTGCCGAGCCAGCCCGGCCAGAAAGGGCTGGGAAGACAGGATACGCGCATGATCCGGCCCGGTCGTCGTCACCACCGCATCGAACGAGGCAACCTCCCGCTCGCCACCCCGCCGGCGCAGCGTCACGGCAAACCCATCCCCCTGCCGCGCAGCATCGTCGATCCGCCCGGCCAGCACATGCAGCGTGCCCTCCGCGATCCGTCGCCGCAGCACCCGCTCCACCTGCGGCGCGATGCGAAAGCGCCGCGTATCCCAGAACGGCCGCACATGCCGCACCAGCCGCCGCCGCTCCACCACCGGCAACGCCGCCCAGATCGCCCCGGCCTGCCGCCGCACGGCGTTGAAAACGGTCTGCCACGGTCGCTCCGGGTCCGCGCGCAACGCCCGCCGCACACGCCGCAGCACGCCGCGCGCCGTCACGGCCGGATCGGTGGAAAAATCCCCCCACGCCTCGGTCACGTCGCTCAGATCCGCCTGCGACACCTGCCCCCGCCGCGACAGCGCCACGATCTCCCCCCGATGCCCGCCAGCGTCCAGCGACGCCACCACATCCGCCATGCTCAACCCGGTGCCCACGACCAGCACCCGATCCTCCGGCCCGATCGCCTCCAGCGCCCCGACAGCCCACGGGTCGACAACCAGCCGCCCCCCGTCCCCAGCCAGCCCGGCCAGCGCCGCCGGCGGTGCCGGGGCGGGGTGCGAGGTCGCAATCACCACGATCCCGGCCTCAGTCCGTTCGCCGTCATCGGTCGCGATCCACCACCCACCTCCCGGCCGGGGCGTCACCTCCGTCACGCGCGCGCGCCGATGCACCACCTGCCCGCTGGCCAGACGCGGCGCCAGCCGCGCCGCCACATACCGCCCGAACACCGACCGCGCGGGATAGGCCGCCCCGTTGGGCAACACGGCCTCGGGGTCAGCCTCCAGCGCACCATCCGCCCGCAACCAACGGTCGAAATCGTCCAGCGCCGCCGTGGTCAGGCTCATCCGCGCCGCCGGCACATTGATCCGGTGGCGCGGATCGCGCGCCCCATACGCCACCCCCTGCCCCAAAGCCTCACGCGGCTCGAACACCGTCACGGGCGGCAGCAAAGCGTCCCCGTTCGTCAGATGCCACGCAATCGCGGCCCCGCTGAAACCGCCGCCGATAATGGCAATCCTGGGCACTGAATCCGTCATGCCGTCTCCGTATGGCGCACGCGGCTGGCCGGATGGTCCGCACCCAGCCGGTCTCCGCGCCCGAACAATTTCTCACGCAGGGTACCGGGCCGATACTCCCGCTTGTAGATGCCACGCCGTTGTAGCTCCGGCACCACATACGCCACTACATCGGCAAAGCTTTCCGGCGTCACGGCATATGCCAGATTGAACCCGTCCACACCGGTCCGCACCACCCATTCCTCCAACAGGTCGGCAACCCGCTCCGGCCCGCCGACAAGAGTGGTGCCCATGCCGCCGATCGCGGCATGTTCCGCCAGTTCCCGCACCGTCCACACCCGGCCAGGGTCCTCCACCGTCAGCGCATCGACAGCGGAATGGATCGCGTCATTGCGGATATGCCGCACCGGATCGTCCGGCGCGTACCGCGAAAAATCAATCCCCGTCCACCCCGACAGCAGCGTCAGCGCCCCCTCCAGGCTCACATACCGCCGATATTCCTGCCATTTCGCCTGCGCGGCCTCGTCATCCGCTCCGGTCATGATGGTCAGCAGCGAGAAGATCAGCGGATCTCCCGCGTGCCGCCCTTCCTGCCGCGCCCGCGCCCGCAGGTCCGCGACCGCGTTCGCCACCACCGCCGCCGATGGCCCGGCCACGAACACACACTCCGCATGCCGCGCGGCGAACGCCCGCCCACGGGAAGACGCCCCGGCCTGATAGAGAACCGGCGTCCGCTGCGCCGAAGGCTCGCAGAGATGGATCGCATCCAGCTTGAAATATGCACCCTCATGCACGATCCGCCGCACCTTCCCAGGGTCGGTAAAGATCCCCCGCGCCGCATCGCGCAGAACCGCATCGTCCTGCCAGCTTTCTTCCCACAGCCGATAGACCAGATGCAGATACTCGTCGGCAATGTCGTAGCGCGTGTCATGCGCCACCTGTCGCGCGTGCCCGGTACCCCGCGCCGCGCTGTCCAGATAACCGGTCACGATATTCCAGCCGATCCGCCCGCCCGTCAGATGATCCAGCGTCGACATCCGCCGCGCGAACGGATAGGGCGGCTCGAAAGACAAAGTGGAGGTCAGGCCAAATCCCAGATTCTCCGTCACCGCCGCCATGGCCGAAATCAGCATCGCCGGATCGTTGACAGGCACCTGCGACGCATTGCGCAGGGCGGCATCCGCATTGCCGCCATACACGTCATACACGCCCAGCACATCGGCCAGGAACAGCCCGTCGAACAGGCCACGCTCCAGCAACCGCGCCAGATCGGTCCAGTAGCGGATGGTGTTGTAAGTCCCCGACCGGTCGCGCGGATGCCGCCACAGGCCGCTGGCCTGATGCGACACGCAATTCATGTCAAAGGCATTCAGCCGGATCTCGGACATCGCCCGGCCCCTCAGTTGAAGCCCAGCGACACGCCGGCGAACACGCCCAGCCCATCGCCCGGCTGCATCACCGCCAGTTGCTTGCCCGCCGCGATATAACCCGGCACCACGATGGCGGCATAATGCGTGTTGGCCAGATTATTGACGCTCAGGAACACCTGCCGATGCTTGCCCGGCCATTCATAACCGACATTCAGATTATAGATGTGATAGGACGGCGCGAAATAGGTTTCGTCATACGCGGCCCCGACCTTCGACGACACCTGGGCATTGAACCCGGCATAGAACCCGGCCTTGGTGTCCAGATGAATCTCGCCCTGATAGAAATGCTCCGGAATCCCCGGCAGCCGGTTGCCGCCGAACACCGCATCATGGCGAAAGCGGAAATTCTGCCAGGTATAGGCCTGCCGTAGCGACAGCCGGTTCCCCGCCCATTCATACAGCGTGGTCTCCAGCGACGCTTCCACGCCCTGATGCGTGGTCGGCGACGCATTGCCATAGATCGAGGCCCCGACCGCCTGCGATTGCGGCGTCATCACCGACAGCAATTCGTTCCGTACGTTGGAATAATAATAGGTCAGGCTCCACTTGTTCCGCCACGCCTGCCCGGTGGTGCCGATTTCATATGTGGTCGCCGTCTGGTTGCGCAGCCTCCCCGCGCCAGAATTCATGCCCGATTGCGGAATATTGCCGGTAAAATAAGGTCCGGCATAATTCAGGTTCCAGTCGTTGGGCGGCTGGATGCTGCGGCTCACATTGCCATACAGTTCCACATGCGGGCTGACGACATAGCGAAATCCGCCGCGCGGCACGAAATTGACCGAAGACTGTTTGAAGTTCGCCCCGGCCGCCGTGTACGGATACGGCACGCCGGACGATTTCTGGATAAACGCCACCGCCGCCGCCGTCGTCAGCCAGAAATCATGGAACAGTTCGGTATTATTCCGAAGATGGAAATAATTTTCCGTCCCGCCATAGGTCACATGGCGCAGGATCTGCCCCATCGGCAACCCGGCCAGATGCCCGGTC
The DNA here is from genome assembly GCF_014174165.1 of Gluconacetobacter dulcium. Lineage (GTDB taxonomy): Bacteria > Pseudomonadota > Alphaproteobacteria > Acetobacterales > Acetobacteraceae > Gluconacetobacter > Gluconacetobacter dulcium. The sequence continues at coordinate 75,832 of NZ_JABEQN010000006.1, forward strand.
CGCACCCGCACCCGGTTGGTCTGCCACGCTTCAAGGTCCGACGTATCCATGAAGCCGAACTGGGTGTCACTCTTGTGCCCGGCCAACACGTCATGGCGCGTATAGTTCAGCGTCGCGGCAACCGTCTTGTAGCCCCAGATCTGGCTGAAACTGGTGTTCTGGATATCGATCGGCGCATCCTGGTAATCGAACCCCAGATCCAGCTTCGACTGGTCGTCGATCCGGATCGACGTCGTGTTCCCGTAAAACTTCGTACCCGGCTGGATGCGCACGGAATGCCACGCCCGATAGGGCGACTGCGCCTGCTTCGGGTTCGTCAGAATCTGGTCCCGGGTCAGATACCCCGGATACCCGTTGCGCGTCTGGCGATAGCGGAAGAAGAAGCGCGTCGAAACCCGGTCATTGAAGCGATAGCCGAAATTTCCATTCACGCCGAAACTGTTCGCCTGCGTCTCGGTCTGGTAGCCGCCGCGATAGGAGTTGGTCACGCTGAGATAGTAATCCGCCTTGCCGATCACCTTGCCCGAACTGAGCTGCTCCTTGGTGTAGCCGAAGCTGCCGGCTTCCACGCGCGCCTGATAGGTCTGGGCATCATAGCCGGTCTGGGTCACGTAATTGATGCCGCCGCCCAGTTGCAGCCCGCCATAATCGAAGGCATTCGCGCCCCGCAGAACTTCCGTGTAGCGCAGCCCCAGCGGCTCGAACAATTCATAGGGCGTCCCGGCCGGCGTCGTCACCGGCAACCCGTCGAACATCATCAGGATGCCGGAGCGGAAATAATTGGTCCCGACCTGAATCCCCGACCCACGGATCGACAGCCGCAACCCGTCCCCCCCACCAGAGGATTGCGCAAACACACCAGGCTGAAACGCCAGCGCATCGGCATTGGTCAGGTTACGCCCGCGCAATACCTGCCTGGCGTCGATCACCGTCGCCGCCCCCGGCAGGCTGTCCAGTTGCGCGCGGGCCAGATCGGCCGGCGACAGCCGATGGGTCGCCACCACGATATCCTCGCCCTTCACACGCGGCGCCGCCACGGCGGAAGGCTTCTTCGGCGCGGATGCCGCATGGGCCACATGTTCGGCAGGCCGGCGCACGGCCGCATCATCGGCCCAGGCATTGGCCGCCAACGGCCCCGCCTGCATCAGGGCCAGCGCCGACGGACCAAGAAGCAGCCGGGCGGATTGCGAAAACGACCCCACCCGCCTGGGCAGGGCAAGACGACGCGAAAAAGAACGGGGCATGACACACGATTTCCAGATTCTGATGAAACAAGCAGCGACGATCCAATTTCAGCAATTCAGGTCGTCGTTATTCCCCGCGCAGCAGAAAGCACAATCCCGCTTTGTTTCATTTTATATTTGCAATTTTTATCGTGAATTACCGGCACACCAAAGACGTGCCTTCGCTCCCGTCAACAGGATGTCGGCACCACAGCGTAGCGCCGCGCGAACCACACCAGCCCGTCCGTCTGCGCCCCGGCCAGATGCACATCCAGCACCTGCGCGAACACCACCGTATGGGTGCCGGCCTCCACAACGCGCTCGACCCGGCATTCGAAGGTCGCCAGCGCCCCATCCAGCAGCGGCGCCCCGGTCACGCCCCGCCGCCAGCGCGCCCCCGCGAAACGCTCCTCCATCGTCTTCGACCGGCTACCGAAAGCCGAGGACAACCCCTGCTGCGCCCCCCCAAGCACATTCACCGCCAACACCCCATGATCGAGAACATGCGGATGCGCGCTGGTGGTCCGATTGATGCAGACCAGCAGGGTCGGCGGCGTATCGGACACGCTGCACACGGCGGTCGCGGTAAAGCCGTGCCGGCCCTTCTCGCCATCGGTGGTCACGATGGTCACGGCACCCGCCAGCAGGGCCATGCCATCGCGAAAACGCTGCCCGGCTTCGGCTGCAAGCGCGTCGGGCACAGGGGCTTTTACGGAAACATTCATGTCGGCCGATCCTTCCGGTCGTTTATCAGGCGGCACGATGGCCGGACGCACCGGGCCGATGGTCGCCCGCAATCGTCTCGCCGAACGGCCCCATATTGCTGATCGAGGCCGCCCCACGCACCGGATGCGCCGTCGGCAGCAGCGGCAGCACCAGTTCACCGAACTGATAGGCTTCCTCCAGATGCGGATAGCCGGAGAAAATGAAACTATCGATCCCCAACCTGCGATATTCGTCGATCCGCTCGGCCACGGTCGCCGGGTCGCCCACCAGCGCGGTGCCCGCGCCGCCACGCACCAGCCCGACACCGGCCCACAGATTGGGGCTGATTTCCAGCTTGTCGCGCCGCCCGCCATGCAGCGCGCTCATCCGCGCCTGCCCCACGGAATCCATCCGCGCAAACACCTTCTGCGCCTCGGCAATGGTCGAATCGTCCAGATACGAGATCAGCCGGTCCGCCTCCGCCCACGCCGCCTCGTTGGTCTCGCGCACGATCACATGCAGACGGATACCGAACGACACCTCGCGCCCCTGTGCCTCGGCCTTGCGCCGCACATTGGCGATCTTCTCGGCCACCTGGGCCGGCGGCTCGCCCCAGGTCAGATATTTATCGATATGCGTAGCCGCGACATCCACCGCAGCCGGCGACGACCCGCCAAAATAGAGCGGCGGCCCGTTTTCCTGAAAAGTCGGGAACAGCAGGCGTCCGTCCTCAATGCGGAAATGCGGCCCCTCATGGTTCACGGTCTCGCCACGCAGCAGGGCGCGATAGATCTCCAGGAATTCATCGGTTATCGCATAACGCTCGGCATGGTCGGCAAAGAACCCGTCGCCGGCATTCTCCTTCGGGTCGCCGCCGGTCACGATATTGATCAGCAGCCGCCCGTGCGAAATCCGGTCCAGCGTCGCCGTCATCCGTGCGGAGAGCGTGGGCGATTGCAGGCCCGGCCGCACCGCGATCAGGAATTTCAGCCGCTCCGTGCTCGGCGCCAGCGCCGACGCCACCACCCAGCTATCCTCGCAGCTCCGCCCGGTCGGGATCAGTACCCCGTAATAGCCCAGAGCATCCGCCGCCCGCGCCACCTGCTGCAAATACGGCAGATCGACCGGCCGACCGCCTTTCTGCGTGCCCAGGTAACGGGAATCGCCATGGGTCGGCAGAAACCACAGCACATTGATTTTCTCGGGGATCGCGACACGCATGTCAGGACGCCTTGTTCTGGATCAGGTCAGGAAAAAGCGGCGGCGTCGGCGTGGCCAGCGCCGCCGGGTCGCGATAGCGCGCGGCGGCATGCCGGTCGGGCAGCCGGGCATGGCCGGCGCCGAACAGCCGCTCGCGCAGGGTTTCATCCGGCGCATAGGCGGTGCGATACCGCCCCCGCGCCTGCAACTCCGGCACGATCAGGTCGATGAAGTCCCGCGCGGTATCAAAGGAATGGTATTGGCGCAGATTGATGCCGTCGATGCCATCCACATCCAGCCACGCTTCGATCGCATCGGCCACCCGCCCCGGCGCACCGGCGATGAAATAGCGTCCTTCGTCGAAACGGCCGATCTGCTCCAACGCGCTGCCCACCGTCTGCTCGGGCCGGAACCGCCGCCCCATATTGCCAAAGCGCGCACCTTCACGCTTCAGCACGCTGGCGATCGTATCGTTCGGGTCGTAGCGGCGCAGATCCACTTCCGACTGCGCATGGATCAGCGCGCCTTCCAGACTATAAAATGCGCGGTAAGCCTTCAGCTTTTCCTGCGCCGCCTGCTCGGTCGGCCCGGTGATGATGCCCGCCTGGACAATAAAGCGGATATCGTCAGGCCGACGGCCGAAAGCCTGTGCCCGGCGGCGGGTCGCGGCGATATTGCGGCGCACGTCCTCGGTCGTCTGCCCGCCGATAAACACCACTTCGGCATGGCGGGCCGCATATTCCAGCCCCGCCGCCGACCCGGTCGCCTGAAAGAGCACCGGCGTGCGCTGCCGCGTCGGCTGCACCAGATGCGGCCCGGCAACCTTGAAATGCGCGCCGTGATGGTCGATGGCCCGCACCCGCGCCGGATCGGTAAAGATACCCGCCGCCCGATCGGCGACAATCGCGTCGTCGTCCCAGCTTCCTTCCCAGAGCTTGTAGAGAACATCGATATATTCATCGGCGATCACATAGCGTTCGTCATGCGGAATCTCGTCTTCCAGCCCGAAATTCCGCGCGGCGGATTGCAGGTACGAGGTCACGACATTCCATCCCACCCGACCGTTCGTCAGCACATCCAGCGTCGCCATGCGCCGCGCGAAGGCAAAGGGCGGCTCGTAGGTGGTCGAAAAGGTCACGCCGAAACCGACATGTTTCGTCACTGCCGCCATCGCTGGCACCAGCATCAGCGGGTCCAGATTCGGAATCTGCACCGCCTGCCGCAACGCCGCCGCCGTGCCGTCGCCAAACCGGTCATAGGTCCCCACGACATCGGCCAGGAACACGGCATCGAACAGCCCGCGCTCGGCAAGCTGCGCCACCTCCGTCCAGTAGGACAGTTCGGAAAACCGATGACGGTTATTGCCGGGTGCCCGCCACATGCCATGCACGATGTGGCCCACGCACGCCATCTCGAACAGATTGACGTGCAACTGTCGCGGCGCGGTCTCGTAGCTGCTCATGCCGAAGGCTCCTTACCCGGCGTGGCGGCGGCGGCGGCAGACCGCCAGATCGCATCCAGCGCCGTACCGTTCAACTCCTGGTCCCCCAGCGCCCGCGCCCGCTGCACCGCCGGATTGTGCGAGGCCAGCACACGCGCATTGCGCCAGTGCCGGTCCAGCCCCAGCGCGGACGACGTGGCCGAAGCCCCGCCGACCTCGAACAGCCGCGTCGTCGCCTCCAGCGCCTGCTCCAGCACAATCTGCTGGGCCTGGAAGGCAATACGCTCGGCCTCGTCATAAAGCGGATGTTCCAGCACGCCCGCATCCCATGCCTCGGATGCACGCTCCAGCGCCCGCGCCACATCGTCGACCAGCGCGGATGTCGAATAAGCCAGCGCCGACAGCCGCCCCACCACCTGCTGCACCAGCGGATCATGGCGCTGGCTCACCTTGCCCGGCACGCCGAAGGTCCGGGTACGCGGCCGCACGAACGCCACCGCATCGCGCAGGGCGGCACGCGTAATCCCCGCCAGCGTCGCCAGATGGAACAATTGATAATAGGCGGTCAGAAAACTGCTGCTCGGCACATGGTCGAAGGACGACCGCGCCAGAATCTGCTCTTCCGCAACCGCCACGCCGTCAAAGCGCGTCGTCCCGCTGCCGGTCAGCCGTTGGCCGAACCCGTCCCAATCGTCCTGCCGGGTCACGCCGGGCGCGGCCGCCGGCACCGCCAGATGCACACGCTCGCCGTTCGCGTCGGCCACGACGATGATCCAGTCGGCATAGAGCGTGCCGGTCGAATAATATTTGGTCCCGTCCAGCCGCCAGCCGTCGCCCTGCCGCGTCAGCGTGGTGCTGGTACCGGTGCTGTCGGTCAGTTCGGCCATCGCCGCGCCAAACAGCGCGCCATCCACGATGCGGGCATACCAGACAGCCGACCGCGCCCGGTCGGTGTCCCGCCGCCGTCCTTCGATGAAGGCAAAATGCGCGCGCACGATCTGCGGCAGGTTGGAATCCGCGGCGGCCAGTTCGGTCAGCAGGCGGAACGTCTCCACCAGCCCCACGCCCGCGCCCCCGGCCTCGCGCGGCACGCGCAACCTCCCGAACCCCACCTCACGCAACCACGATACCGCCTCATAGGGCAGGGTCCGCCCCTGTTCGCGCGCCACCGCACCCTCGGCGATCCGCTCGAACACCCCTCGCAGACCTCCCTCCGTCAGAGGGGCTGGGGCCGGCGCATCCTGCGTCAATGCGTCCATCGTCTTCCGATGCCTCCGCCATAAACAACAAAAATAAACGTACTTAATCTCCGTTATCCAGAGCATTATAAACGATTCGAATTGAGTCAATGCAGATATCACTAAATCTACAAAATTCAGGCGTGAAAATCCTTTCAACATATTGAATTATATATAAAAAATTTTTAGCCTCCTTTCTGACCAACCCCAGCACCACGCCGCATCCGCCCGACGCATGCGCGGCGGCGCCACACACGCCCCCATCGCCGGATACGACTCCCAACCCGCAGGAGGACCGCACCCGAACATTGCACAACACCAAATGATATATTTTTCCTTGATATTGAAAAATAACACGCTAACGATCGTCACATCCCGGCCGAAATTAACGATTTTTTTTAGCGGTTCATTCCCGAAAGCATGTCGATGCCTCCTCCCCTCCACCGCACCTCCAGCCAGGCGTTATGGCTGGGCGCGGCCGCGCTGCTACTGGCCACGACGGGGTGCCGCCGCCACGATTCCCACGCCACGGCGCACGAACCGGTCCAGGGCGGCACCCTGATCTACGCGACCGACCGCGAACCGATCTGCCTGGACCCGCATGTGCAGGGCGACATGCCGCAGGTCTTCCTGGCCGAGCAATATCTCGATTCGCTGGTGGCGATGGACAGTTCGGGCCGCATCCTGCCCTGGCTGGCCACCGACTGGACGGTCTCGGAAGACGGACGGACCTACATCTTCCACCTGCGCCACGACGTCACCTTCACCGACGGCACGCCATTCACCGCCGAGGCCGTGCGGGCGAACCTGGATCACATGGTCGATCCCCACACCCAATCCAGCACCGCCGGCGGCTACATCAAGCAATATGCCGGCACCGACATCATCGACGCCTACACGGCCGCCGTTCATCTCAAAACGCCCTATGCCGCCTTCCTCGAAGTGCTGGCCCAGGGCTTCCTCGGCATCGAATCCCCCCGCGCCCTGGCCCGCCCGCGCGACGAAAACTGCCAGAATCCGGTCGGATCAGGCCCGTTCCGCATCGTGCGCTGGGACCACCAGAGCCAGATCGTCCTGGAGCGCAATCCGGCCTATCGCTGGGGCTCGCCCACGGCGCACCACACCGGCCCGGCCTACCTGGACCGCATAGAATGGCGCATCATCCCCGAGGCATCGGTACGCTTCGCGGCCCTGCAAGCCGGCGAGGTCGATGCCATCGACTCCCTGCCGCCCGAGGCCGAAACCCCGGCCCGGCGCAATCCCGACCTATGGCTGCTGATGGCCGACCGTCCCGGCAACCCCACGAACGGCACGCTGAACATCAAGCGCGCGCCCTTCGACGATATCCGGGTGCGCGAGGCTTTCATCCGCTCCGCCGACATCGACGGCGCGCTGGCCAGCGTCTTTTTCCACCACTACCGCCGCGCCGGCGGCCCGCTCAGCCCAACCACCCCATTCTATAGCCCAACCTTCGAACACCACGCCGATTACGACCCCGACCGGGCACGCGCCCTGCTGGACCAGGCCGGCTGGACCGGCCGCACGGAGGACGGCATCCGCACCCGCAACGGGCACGCACTGATTGTCCACATCCCGCTCAAGGCCTCCCTTTCCGCCGCCGAACGCACGCTGTGGGAACAGGTTCAGGCCACCGCGCGCGCCACCGGTTTCGACGTTCGGCTGGAAAATGGTGACGACACGTCGATCCTCGAACGTGAGGGCCATTGGGATTACGATGTCCGCATCGGCTACTGGAACACCAACACCGCCGACGTGCTGCGCATCGTCTTTTCCTCCGCCTTTCTCGGCGCCGCCGGCGTCGGCGGCCACCACCAGAACGAGGCGGGTTTCAGCGATCCCACCTTCGACCAGATCGTAAACGACGCCCTGCTGACCACCGACCCGGACAAACGGCGCGCGCTGTATCTGCAAGCCCAGACGATTGCGGCGCGGAACTTCCTGCAAATCACGACCTATCCGCAGAGCACCCGCCTCGCCCTGTCGCGCGCGGTGCATGACGTGCGGCTCGAACCCTCGCTGAACGTCACCAGCCTCTACGATGCATGGGTAACGCGATGACCCACCTTCTCCACCGCGCCGCATGGCGCCTGCTGGGTGGCCTGCTGGTGCTGCTGGCAGCCGCCAGCCTCACCTTCGCCGCCCTGCACCTCACACCGGGCGATCCGGTCACCGCCATTCTCGGCGGTGCCGCGGCCAACCCCACGCCAGAGGCCATCGCCGCCGCCCGCCACGAATACGGGCTCGATCGCCCGCTTGCGGTGCAATACGGCCTCTATATCGCCCGCATCGCACGCGGCGATCTCGGCCAGTCCTTCTCGCAGCACATGCCGGTCATCGCGGTGCTGCGCGCGCAGGCCCCGCCGACGCTGGCGTTGATGGCCGCATCTCTGGCGGTGGCATGGCTGCTGGCATTGCTCTCAGTCGTCCCGACCGCCCGGCGCGGCATGGCCGGAGCCATTGCCTCAACGCTGGAGACGATCAGTGCCGGGCTGCCGCAATTCTGGCTCGGCATCCTGCTGCTGTGGGGCCTGGCGTTTGAATGGCGCCTGCTGCCACCGGCCGGCAATCACGGCCTGCAGGCCCTGGTGCTGCCCACCCTGTCGCTGGCCATTCCACTGGCCGGCTTCATCGCCCAGGTGATGCGCGAATCCTTCGATCTGGCGCTGGACCAGCCCTTTATCCTCACCGCCCGCGCACGCGGCCTGAGCGATGGCGCGGTCCGGCTGCGCCATGCCCTGCGACACGCGCTCCTGCCCTGCATCGGCCTCTCGACATGGGCGGTCGGCGCGCTGGTCGGCAATGCGGTGGCCATCGAAATCATCTTCTCGCGACAGGGGCTGGGGCGCGAACTGTTCCTGTCCGTCGCCACGCATGACATGCCGCTGGTCTCCGGCATCGTCCTGTTCATCGCGCTGACCTACATCCTGGCCGGCCTCGCCGCCGACACACTCATCGTCCTCGTCGATCCCAGACTGAAGGGAACGCGCCCATGACCAGCCTGTCCCTCGCCCCCTCCGTGGGCCGCCTGCCCTCCCGGCGCCGCCTGCCGCGCCCAGGCCATCTCGGCCCAGCGGCGGCAGTCCTGTTCCTGGCCCTGCTGAGCATCGCCGCACTGGCCCCGCACCTGCTCATCCACACCGACCCGCTGGCCATCGCCCCGCGTGAGGCCTTCCACGCCCCGTCGATGGCCCATCCGTTCGGCACCGACCAATCCGGCCGCGACATCCTGGCACGGGTCATCTACGGCGCCCGGCAATCACTGGCGCTGGGCTGCGGCGCCATCACGCTGTCGCTGAGCATCGCCACCATTCTGGCGCTGATCGGCGGTCTGGGCGGCCGCATCGCCGAACAGGGCGTGCGGTGGCTGATCGACATCCTGTTCGCCTTTCCCGTGCTGGTGCTGGCGCTGCTATGCACCGCGACACTCGGAAGCGGCATCGGCCCGCTGATCGTCGCGATCGGGGTCAGCAGCGCCGCCGGCTATACCCGCATGGTGTTCGGCCAGGTGCTGTCGGTGCGTGGCGCGGGCTATGTCGAGGCCGCGCGGGCTCTCGGTCACAGCCCGGCGCGCATCGTCGTCCGGCACATCCTGCCCAATGCCTTCCGGCCGCTGGTCGTCACCGCCACCATGGGCGTGGGGCAGACCGTCGTATGGTCGGCCGCGCTCTCTTTCCTCGGCCTGGGCGCCCCGCCACCGGCGGCGGAATGGGGCACGATGCTGTCGATGGGCCGCGATTTCATCGCCGAGGCATGGTGGATGACCTTCTTCCCCGGCCTCGCCATCGTCGTGACCATGCTGTCCACCACGATCGCCGGCCGCGCCCTGCAACGTGCGATCGAGGGACGTGGATCATGATTCTGGAGGTTGAAAATCTCTCGGTTTCCTTCCCCACGCCGACGGGCGAGCATGTGGCTGTCCATGACCTGTCCTTCACCCTGCAACCGGGCCGGGTGGTGGCGCTGGTCGGGGAATCCGGATCGGGCAAGAGCGTTACCGCCCGCAGCCTGATCGGCCTCGCAGGGGCACAGGCCCGCGTCTCCGCCCGCCGCCTCTCACTGGGCGGGCAGGATCTCCGCACCCTGTCGCCGCGCGACTGGCGCGCGCTGCGCGGGCGCGACATCGGCATGGTCCTGCAGGATGCCCTCGTGGCATTGGACCCGCTGCGCCCCGTAGGGCGGGAAATCGCCGAATCCCTGTCCGCCCACAAATGGGGCACGCGGGCCGAGCGAAACGAGCGCGTGCATAACCTGCTGGAACAGGTCGGTATTCCCGACCCGGCCCTCCGCGCCCGCCAGCGTCCCGACGAACTCTCCGGCGGCCTGCGCCAGCGCGCGCTGATCGCCAGCGCCATCGCGCTGTCTCCCCCGCTGTTGATCGCGGACGAGCCGACCACGGCGCTGGACCCCTCTGTGCAGGCCCAGATCCTGCGCCTGCTGGGGCGGCTGCGCGACAATGGCACCGGCCTGCTGCTGATCAGCCACGATCTCGGCTTCGTTGCCCGCCTGGCAGACCATGTGATCGTCCTGCATCACGGCGCGGTGGTGGAACAGGGCGCGACCGCGCAGGTTCTCGGCCGGCCCGTCCATGCCTATACACGGACGCTGCGCGACGCCGACCCGGTGCGCCACCCGCCACGCGCCACCGCGCACCATGGCACCGAAACGGCTCCGCTGCTGACCGCCGACGGCCTGTCGCTCGACCGGCGCGGCCCCGACGGGGTCGCCCGGCCCATCCTGTCCGATGTCGGATTCAGCCTCCATCCCGGCCGCACGCTCGGCCTGATCGGGGAATCGGGCTCGGGAAAGACCACCACCGCGCGCATCGTCATGGGCCTGACGCAGCCCGATACAGGCGAGGTAACCTTCCTGGGCGAACGATGGGTGCGAGGCGGGCGGCAGGGAGTGCCGGAAGGGGATCGCCGCCCGCGGCGCAGGGCAATGGCGATGATCTACCAGGACCCCCTGGGCTCATTCGATCCGCGCTGGACGGTGCGGGACATTCTGGCGGACGCACTGTCGGCCGCCGGTAATCGCGACCACGCCATCGCCACCCTGCTGGACCGCGTGCGCCTGCCTGCGTCGATCGCCGCGCGACGACCGGCCAGTCTCTCAGGCGGCCAGCGGCAGCGGGTGGCGATCGCGCGCGCGGTCGCGGTCCGGCCGGCGCTGATCGTGTGCGACGAACCGGTTTCGGCGCTGGATGTTTCCGTGCAGGCCCAGGTGCTGGACCTGCTGGAGGAATTGCAGCGCGAACTGAACATGGCCTATCTGTTCATCTCGCACGATCTGGGCGTCATCCGGCGGATGTGTGACGATGTTCTGGTGATGCAGTCCGGCCGGATCGTCGAGGCCGGTCCAGCGGCGGAGATTCTGACTGCCCCCCGCCATCCCTTTACCCGCACCCTGCTGGACGCTGCACAGGACCTTTCGGCCGCCTGACAGAAAGAGATCATTCCATGGACTATATCCGACTGGGCCGCACCGGCCTCCAGGTCTCGCGCCTCTGTCTGGGCTGCATGACCTACGGCCAGCCCGATCGCGGCAACCATTCCTGGACCCTGGACGAGGAGCACAGCCGCCCCCTGATCCGGCAGGCGCTGGAAGCCGGGATCAATTTCCTCGACACCGCCAACATCTATTCCGACGGCTCGTCCGAGGAAATCGTCGGCCGCGCGATCCGCGATTTTTCACGCCGCGAAGATGTGGTTCTGGCGACCAAGGTGTTTTTCCGCACCCGTCCGGGGCCGAACGGCTCGGGCCTCTCGCGCCGCGCCATCCTGGCCGAGATCGACAACAGCCTACGCCGCCTGGGCACCGATTACGTCGATCTGTACCAGATCCATCGCTGGGACCCGCACACGCCCATCGAGGAAACGCTGGAAGCCCTGCATGACATCGTGAAGGCCGGAAAAGCACGCTATATCGGCGCATCGTCGATGTTCGCCTGGCAGTTCGCCAAGGCGATCTACACCGCCCGCCAGCATGGCTGGACCGAATTCGTGAGCATGCAGGACCACCTGAATCTGCTCAACCGCGAGGAAGAGCGCGAAATGCTGCCTTTCTGCCACGACCAGGGGATCGGCATCCTGCCCTGGAGCCCGCTGGCGCGCGGCCTGCTGGCCCGCGACTGGCGCGAGCACACCACCAGGCAGGAAACCGACAACGTACTGCATAATCTGTATGACCAGACACAGTCCGCCGACCGCTCGGTAATTGATGCGGTCGGCCGCATCGCGCAGGCGCGCGGCGTGCCGCGTGCCCAGGTGGCGCTGGCATGGCTGTTGCAAAAGCCCGGCATCACCGCCCCTATCGTCGGAGCCTCGAAGCCCGGCCATCTGGACGACGCGCTCGCGGCGCTGGACCTGATACTGGATCATGGTGAGATCGCAGCGTTGGAGGAACCCTATATCCCGCATCCCATCGCAGGATTCTGAGAAGCGACGAGGACATGCGCGCGGTGGCAATCCGGCGCGTATGTCCCGCTTTCCTAAAATCCGGTCGTGGCCGTTACCATCATCGCGAACGTGCTGGCGATCAGATAGGCTGGGGCGCCGGAGGAATCGATCATGTTGCCACGCACGCCCACGGTCGGGTTGGTATTGTTCGACAGGCTCTGAATACCAGAACGGTAATGCCAGCTCGCCAGGTTATACATGTTAAGCTGGATCTGCGGGTGCTTCAGATGCCACATGTCCGGCAGGCGATAGCCCAGCGTCATGTCGATCTGGCCATGGGCAGGGAGCGTTTCCTGATCCATGAAGTCGGAATATTGACGGCCGATCCACCGATACATGAAATTGCCGAAGATATGGCTGTCATCATAGCTCAGGGCGGCGCTGGTCGTCCATTCAGGGGCCATCGGCGCCCGCTTGCCGGCGGAGGGCAGATAATCGAGCGCACCGTTATCCGCCATCGCCGGCAGGTTGTTGTCGGTGCGGGCATAGAGATATTCGCCCGACACATAAGGGCTGAAATGATGCCACGGGCGCAGGCCGAACTCGAGATCGGCGCCCCGCACCGTCTGGCCGCCGGCATTCATCGAAACCCCGCTGAAAGAACTGCCGTTGACGATCGTATTGGTGGTGATGTTGCGATTGGTGAAATTGTAGTTGAACAGATTGATCGTCAGATTGTACAGACCCAAATGCCGGTAGCCGAGTTCCTCGGAAATCGCGAATTCCGGCTTGACCGACCCGCCGATGCCCATACTGTTCCCCGGAACGCCCGAAAAATAGGAATTGGTCGTCGGCATGCGAAAATTCGTCGCGACGTCGAAAAAGACCTGATTATGATCGTCGATCCGATAACTGCCCGAAAGGCGCGGCAGCGGCGTGGCGTAGTTCGTACCCACGGCATAAGGCACCGCGTTGTCGTAATTATTGGTACCCGCGCGATTCATCATGACATATTTGAAGCCCGCGTTCAGCTTCAGCCGGTCGTTCAGCCACGACGTGGAATCGCTGACATATAATCCGATGGATTGCGTGATCATGTGGTAGTTCAGGAGCAGGTTATATTCATACCCGTTGGGAAATTTCAGCCCGTAGGAACCCCATATGTTGGGCGGATCGCCATTCGGCCCCAACTGGCTGATATTGGTGACTTCGGCATCGTCATAATAATCGTAGAATGCCCCGAGGCTGATCGTCTCATGCCGACCTGCCTTGTAGTCCAGATGGCCGGTGATGCCGGGATGATATTCCCGCATCAGGTAATAACCATCGCCATGGAAAGATTGTGTGCCCGAATTGTCATAGGCGAGACCGGGATAGGGCAGGACCAGAGTCTCATTCTGGCCGGTCGAAGGATTATATTGATTGACCGGCATGTCCCATTGGCCCATGCCGCTGCCGCCACTGCCCCAATACAGATAAGGCGTGATGTGCAGCGACAGGTCGCGCGTCAGCGTGAAATGCATCGGCGCGACCAGGATCAGGCTGCGCCAAGCACCCAGTTCGGTCGGCCAATAGCTGCCGGCCTCGTTCGTTTCGAACGGATTTGCCGCGTAATTGAAACTGTTGCCCGATTGCCGCCATTGCTGGGCGGTGACGGGGGCGTAGGTCGGCTGGTTGTTCTCGTTATAAGCCTCGACAAAAGAAATCGAGTTTCCCTGCCCCCATTCCTTCATGAATTTGGAATCAATATGCCGCCGCTGCCCCCGTCCGGGGCCGCGCCAGGTGCCAAAGGTCGCATTGGAATACGAGATATAGCCGCGCACGCCGGTATTGAGGATATCGCCCGTGTTCACACGGATGAAGCCACGATTGGTCTTGTGCGATCCGTAGGAATAATCGACCAGACCGCCGAATGAATGCGACGGATCGACCGTCCTGATATTCATCTGGCCGCCGGTGGCGCTGACCAGTGGCGCGTTGATGTCCGACGTTCCCTGCGAGAGCTGCACTTCCTGGTAATTCTCGGTATCGCCCCATTGCGACGTATAGGGGTCGTAAGCCGAGATGTCGGCGATCGGCGCACCGTCATACAGATAGCCGAGTTCCGACTGGTTCATGCCGCGAACATTGATCGACGTCTGGTCCGACAGGCCGAACGGGTCCGACGAAGCGATATTGGTGCCCGGCGCGAACTGGATCATCTGCGCAGCCGAGGTGATCGGTGCCAGCTTGGCGATGAAGTCACGGCCCACGGTTGTGATCGCCTTGGCTTCGGTCTGCTCGCTCATCATCCCGCCGCCCGGTGCCCGGCCTGTCACGCCATCGGCGCTTTCCACCGGGTTGCTGCCGGTGACGGTAATGCTCTCCGTCTTTGGACGTGAAGCTGCCGCCACCGGGTGGGTCGCAGGCTGGGCCTGCCCTATCGCCGCCTGGGCCCAGGCGCGCGAGGCCTCACCGGTAGAAAGCGCCGTAGCGGCCATGAACAGAAAGACAACGAACCTCGACGACAATCCTATCCCCTTCCCTGCTTCCCGGCAGATTCGCACGAAGCGCCTATTTATGACGAAATGAACGCCCCGCGCGTCACCACGTCGCGACCCGGAGGCGAATCTGCCGCTCTGTGTCCGTCCGGAAACACCTTTCGGATCAACCCCCTGCGTATTTCGCACAGGCACTCTCTCACGACCTTCGATGCCGCCGCGCCACCGACGATGCAGACGCGGCAGATCGCGGGGCTGTCCGGCAGAACGGTCTGCTTCACCCGCGCCTCCGCATGGACGACCAGGCGGGGTCCGATGCATGGCATCCGGCAAGCCGTTCGGGCGTTAGCAATCAGGCGGATCGGCCGCAAATCATTCACCCGATCCGGCCGACCTGCCTCGAACTTCCCGACCCTTCTCATTCCTGCACAGGGATGCAATCCTTTCTTACAACAGGGTACAGCCGCGATGTCCGACACTGCATATACAACTGAAGCACTGGTGATCCATGCCAAGGAGGATCTGCGGCTGGACAGGGTAGCCGTCACCGCGCCTGGAACCGGCGAGGTGACGGTGCGGGTCGCATGGGGTGGGATCTGCGGCTCCGACATGCATTATCTCAAACATGGCGGAGTAGGTGCCTCCGTTTTGCGCGAGCCCATGATTCTCGGCCACGAAATCTCGGGCTTCGTCGAACGGACGGGTCCGGGCGTAAGCGGCTTGGTGCAGGGCGCGCCGGTTGCAATTCATCCGGCCCGCCCCTGTGGAGACTGCCCCGAATGCCGGCGTGGCCTGCGGCATCTGTGCGGCGATACGCGCTTTCTGGGCAGCGCCGCCATGTTGCCCCACACGGATGGCGGCTTCCGGCGCCTGATGACCGTGGCGGCCAGTCAGGTCTACCCGCTGCCGCCGGGCCTGGACGTTCGCAGCGCCTGCCTCGCCGAGCCACTGTCGGTTGCGCTGCATGCCATTGCCCGTGCGGGAGAGGTCCGTGGCAGGACCATACTGGTTCAGGGCGCCGGCCCCATCGGAGCCCTGATCGTGGCCGGGCTGAAGATCGCCGGCGCGGAGACGATCGTCGCCACCGATCTTCAGGATTTTCCGCTGTCGATCGCCCGCCGGATGGGCGCCACATCCGTCATCAATACCGCTGCGACGCCCTATCGGGCGGATCATGACATTGTGTTCGAAGCCTCCGGAGCCGCCAGCGCGTTGCCGACGGCGATCGCCTGCACCGCCAAGGGCGGCATTCTGGTACAGGTCGGTATGTTTCCGCCCGGCGATGTCGGCATCCCGCTCGGCCAGATCATCGCGCGGGAACTGGATTATCGCGGGTCATTTCGCTTCGACGCGGAATTCGGCACCGCGCTCACCCTGCTGGCGACCGCCCCCTGGATCGCGGAGGGGCTGGTGACCCATCGGTTCGGGCTGTCGGCATTCGACGAGGCGTTCACGACATCCATCGACCGGCGACACGCCTCGAAAGTACTTTTTGACATGGCCGGATAAACCTGAAAATCCCGTGGCCGTTGACATGTTTTGAAACGACGGCTGCCGCGACCATGCGCGGCCGGGCTGTGGGTCGCGCTCTTTCCCGTAAGGGCATCATTGTGTCGATGAGCGCGATTCCAAAATCGGTTTTTGAAGATTATTATTGTAACGTCGTTTTTCTTTTCTTCGTCCCATTCGCCGCTACCGGCGTGTCGCATCGTGTGCGGCACGCCCGTTTTTGTGTCTTTCGCATATCATCCGTAAGGCAACGCATTGTAACAATTTGATATTTTTGGCAGTTCGTCCGACAGATACCGCCCGAGCAGGAGACCGAACATCTCGAAAACATCTTAAAAAATTGAGTGCTCCCGACGCGCGGACAAGCCATTGTCACGCCTTGAAAGAGGAGTTCCCGGCCCATGCCGCATGTCAGCCCCCTGATCACGATTCTGGTCACCGGCCTGACATCACAGGTTCCGGGTCTTCTTCGCCCACGGGCCAGTTCCGGCCGAGACAAACCTGCCAGTGCGCGACGGTTTCACGGCGCGGCGCCTCCTCTGCCCGGCAGAGCCACCTTCCTGCGCCGTACCGATTGCGCCTTCCAGCGCGTCATGACCGTGGCCGCCTGCCGGCTCTGACCGCGGCAGTAATCATTCAAAATAAAAACTCTCTCTTCCCGACCCCCGGTAGGGGGCGGGCCGTTGTTCCGACACCCGTCAGGAGAAATCAGCCATGCCGCACGACACCCCCCTGATTTCCACGATCGTGGCGGGGCTCGTTCTTGCATTCATTTTCGGTGCTATCGCCAACCGCCTGCGCATGCCGCCGCTTGTCGGCTATCTGGTCGCGGGGGTTCTGGTCGGGCCGCATACGCCCGGTTTCGTGGCCAATCAATCCCTGGCGCCGGAACTGGCTGAACTCGGCGTGATCCTGCTGATGTTCGGTGTCGGCCTGCATTTCTCCATGAGAGAATTGCTGGCGGTGCGTTTTATCGCCATTCCGGGCGCGCTGGCGCAGATCGGTGTTGCCACGGTGCTCGGCTGGGTGCTGGGCATTGCCATGGGGTGGTCGACCGCTGGCGGCATCGTCTTCGGGCTGGCCATCTCGGTCGCTTCCACCGTCGTACTGTTGAAGGCGCTACAGGAGCGGCGCCTGATCGACACGGAACGGGGTCAGATTGCCGTCGGCTGGTTGATCGTCGAGGACTTGGTGACGGTCCTTGCTCTGGTGCTGATCCCTGCCCTTGCAAGCACCGCCGGGCATGGGGGCGTCGTCCGTGATCCGCTGGTGCTGCTCATGGAGCGTCTTCTGGGCTTCGATCCCGGACTGGGCGGCGTGCTCGCATTGACGGTGCTGAAACTGGGGGCTTTCGTGGCAGTGATGCTGCTGATCGGCCGCCGGTTTATTCCATGGTTGCTGCATCGGATTGCGTATACCGGATCCCGCGAGTTGTTTCGTCTCGGCGTGTTGGCCATCGCGCTCGGCACGGCTTACGGCGCGGCGAAAGTGTTCGGGGTCTCGCTGGCGCTCGGTGCCTTTTTCGCCGGCACGATCCTGTCGGAGAGCGAACTCAGCCAGCGTGCGGCGGAGGAGAGCCTGCCGCTGCGCGATGCGTTCTCTGTCCTGTTCTTCGTATCGGTCGGCATGCTGTTCGACCCAAGGGCACTCATCGAAAGCCCGCTGCCCCTGCTGGGGACGCTTACGATCATTCTGGTCGCAAAATCGATCACCGCGTTTCTGATCGTCATCGCCTTTCGACGCGGAGTGCTGATCGCGCTTACCATATCGGCCAGCCTGGCACAGATCGGGGAGTTTTCCTTTATCCTCACCGACATGGGTGTCACGCTGAAGCTACTGCCGGAAGAGGGGCGTAGCCTGGTGCTGGCGGCCGCCATCATTTCCATCATCCTGAACCCGCTGAGCTTTGCTTTCTGCGAGCGTATCCTCAAACCTGCGTTTGAAGCCCGACTCATTCGGGCCGCGACCGGGCCGCTCTCGCCCGCATCAGTTCTCCCTGTCGAAACAGCGCTCTTCGAACCAGAGAAGACGGGATCGCTTAGGGAAGGCGACGTCTTGCCGACCGCCCTGACGGGTCATGTGGTGGTAGTAGGATACGGGCGGGTGGGCGGGATCGTCGTCTCCGCGCTGCTGGCATCGCGCACGCCCTTTTTGGTCATCGAGGACGCAGACCAGAGTATTGCGCAACTGGAGGCCCAGGGAATTGAGGTTATCGTCGGCAATGCCGCGTCGCCCGACGTGCTTGGCCTTGCGAATCTCCCGCAAGCCCGGAGCATTGTCGTCGCCATTCCGGGAGCGTTCGAAGCCGGGCAGGTCGTGGAACAGGCCCGGGCGCTGAATCCGTCGATCCTGATCGTCGGACGTGCCCACTCCGACGCGGAAGTCGAACATCTTGCGCGGCTGGGTGCCGACACCGTCATTATGGGAGAGCGTGAAATTGCCCGCGGGATGATCGACCGGCTGCGCCACGCCACGCCGGCGCTTCTGCCGGCAGATGTCGCACTCCAACCGGCAACCTCACCGGGTAGCTGAATGTCCTGCCGCTCTCTCAATCTGCGCAGGAGCGCCGGAGTTGCCGGCCGTCAGCGGGTGTAGCTATAGCCGTACTGGTCTGCCAGGGTCTGAAGGTCCGGGGCACCGTGCAAGTTCAGCGGGATCGGCTTGGGATTCTTCGTGCCGATGACGAAATTATGGTCCGTCATGCGTTGGCAGGTATTCGCCGCCAGCGGGAAACTCAGCTTCAGTTCGGCACCCATCTGGGCCCGCAGGCAGGAGATATCGGAATCCATCGGGCGGCGCCCGATTTCCGACGAACATCCTGCCAGCAGGATCGCGGCACCGGCAACCCAACCAAGACCTGTTCCGTTCTTATGCTTCATTCCGACCGCCGCTGTTCCTTTCGGAACCGTCCATAACCGTGAGTCGCGTCCGTCACGGCCTGACTGGACCGCATATCGGGACACCTCGTTCCAAATAAGCTTGCCATGGATCGTCCGCCCGCGATAGGGCGCCGGGCGCATGACAGAACGGCATGCTTCGTTCACGCCCTCATGAATTCGCCGATGATCCATTGATAACGCAATAATATACAACCGTTCTCCTGAGCGAATACGACAATAATCAAAGACGGACCGGCTCTGATTAGGGCTTCATTCCTCTCATGCATAGGTGTCATCACCCACAATCAGGGTGACGAAACGCGATCCATCGGAAAAAAATATTCCGGTTCACGACAAACAACCGATCCTGCGCACCGCCATATCCTTTCGATATGGCCATCACTTCATTCCGTCACGCTTCGGTGGCGAAAAACGAGGTGTCAGAATGAGAATACCCGCCGTCCATCCCAGCGCCCTGATGTACACCAAGGTCTTCCTGCGGCTGGAGCCGCTGGGGCTGGAACTGGTTGCGGGTGCGGCCCGCCAGGCCGGACATGACGTGAAGATCATCGACCTGCAGGTGGAAACTCACCGCGACTACTGGCGCATGATCGAGAATTTCCGCCCCCACGCCGTCTGTTTTTCCGGAAACTACCTGGCCAACGTGCCGGAGATCGTCGATCTGTGCCGTGAGACCCGCGCGCGGATGCCCACCGTGTTCCTGTTCGTCGGCGGCCACTCGGTTTCGTTCATCGCCCGTGACATCCTGGAACTGGCCGAGGGGGCGATCGACTGCGTCCTGAAGGGTGAAGGCGACGCCACTGTGGGGCGGTTGCTCGACACCCGCCAGGAGGGCGGTGACATCACCACCGTACCGGGCGTGGTGACGTTGACGGGCGAAGGGCCGCCGCCGATCTTTGTGCCGTCGCTGGACACGATCCGCCCGGCACGCGACCTGCTGCGCCATCGCCGCAAATACTTCATCGGCACGCTCGACCCGGCGGCGTCGATTGAATTCGCGCGCGGCTGCCCGTGGGACTGCACATTCTGTAGCGCGTGGACCTTCTACGGGCGCTCCTACCGCACCGCCAGCCCGGCCGTGATCGCCGACGAACTGGAGGCGATCCGCGAACCGGGCATCTTCATCGTCGACGACGTGGCTTTCGTCCACGCCGAACATGGCATGGCAATCGGCGAGGAGATCAAGCGGCGCGGTATCCGCAAGGAATATTACCTGGAAACCCGCGCCGACGTGCTGCTGCGGAACAAGGAGGTCTTCCAGTTCTGGAAGGAACTGGGCCTGAGCTACATCTTCATCGGCATGGAGGCAGTCGACGAAGAAGGGCTGAAGCATTTCCGCAAGCGAGTGTCGCTGGACCGGAATTTCGAAGCCCTTGAATTCGCCCGCTCTCTGGGTCTGATCGTCGCGATCAACCTCATCGCCGATCCGTCATGGGACCGGCAGCGGTTCGAAGTCATCCGGCAATGGTGCCTGGAGATTCCGGATATCGTGAATATCTCGGTCACCACGCCTTATCCGGGCACGGAAATCTGGCACCGCGAGGCCCGGCGCCTGACGACGCGGGATTATCGCCTGTTCGACATCCAGCACGCGGTGCTGCCCACCACCCTGCCGCTGGAGGAATTCTACGAAGAACTGGTCAAAACCCAGCAGGTGCTCAACCAGAAACATCTGGGCTGGAACGCGATCAAGGATACGCTGGGCCTCGCCCTGCGTCTGGCGCTGCGCGGGCAGACCAACTTCCTGACCATGATCTGGAAGTTCAATTCGGTCTTCAACCCCAAGCTGCAACTGGCCGATCATCGCCGCAAGCCGCGCTACGAAATGCCCATGCAGCCCGAAGCCGAGGACCGGATCGACCGCAAGGCGCTATATGTCCACACACCCGCCGGACGCCGCAGCCGGGCCATCGACGACGCGACCGAGACCTTCGTGGACGAGTCTCGCACGGCCCCGGCCGAATGAGAGGTTTGCGAACAGGCGACCGACGACATGCCAAGGACGTTCTGTTGCGAGTCGCGCCCATTCGGTCGCGGTCCTCTTGAACGCTGGGCTCGATCACAGAAAACCATCCTTGCGCGAGCCCGAGTCAGCGCATAGCTGAAAGAGGGTGGCGACATCACCCCTTCAAGGAGACAGAACGATGGAAACGCTCTCGCTGAACGTCACGGGCATGACCTGCAATGGCTGCGTCAACTCGGTCAAGAAAGCGCTGGAGCAGACCGACGGCGTTTCCGCCGCCGAGGTCACGCTGGAGCCTGGCCGGGCCACGGTCAGCTACGACCCCGCCTTCACCTCGCCCGCCGCCCTGCGCATGGCTATCGAGGATGCCGGGTTCGAAATCGCGGCCTGACGGTTGCCGCGACACTTTAACCTGCTCCTCTGACTGGAATGGCACGTCCGACTTTCTCCGGCGCGCCGTTCCAGTCACGCGAATATGGCGGCGTAGATTTCGGGCTTGAACCCTACAGTCAATGCGCCGTCCACATCCAGTACCGGGCGCTTGATCATCGAAGGCTGGGCCAGCATGAGATCGACGGCCCGCGCCTCGTTCAGGTCGGCCTTGTCGGAATCGGGCAGCTTGCGAAACGTGGTGCCTGAACGGTTCAGCAGGATTTCCCATCCTGCCTGCCGGACCCAGCCCTCCAGCACCGGGCGCGCGATGCCGCCAGCCTTATAGTCATGAAACGTGTAGGCCACGCCGTGCGCGTCCAGCCACGCACGCGCCTTCTTCATCGTATCGCAGGCCTTGATGCCGTAAATCGTGACCGAGCGCGCCATGTCGCCTCCCTCTTCATCCCGCTGCAACCGAGCCGGGTTGCTGCCCGGCATCGACACTTTGAAAACAGTCTCTTAATATCAGTTTCAAAGCCGCGCCAAATCGGATGACAGAGCAGGAACAGACATGATGGCACCCGCAAACACACGTCACCTCCTCAACCGCCTGTCGCGGTCGGCACGGCTGCTGCCCGTCGTCGCCCTGGCACTGGCCATGCCGCTGCGCGCCCACGCCCAGGCTTCGGTGATCACCGGAAACCAGGTGACCCAGGCGACGGTGGAGACGATCGATCCCACTTCGGGCGAAGTACTGCTGCGCGACGGCGATGGCAGCCTGATCACGGTCGATATCCCCCGCACCGTCCATAACCTGCCCCATATTCAGCCGGGCGACCGGATCAAGATCCGCTTCTTCCAGACCATCGGCGCCGATGTCGTGCCCGCCGACAGCCCGCAGCCGGAATCGACCGTGACCTCGGCGCATGGTGTGACCAATCGCCATCCCCACGGCATGATGGTCTCCTTCCGCCGCAAGCGGGTGCGGATCGCGGCGGTCGACGCGGCGCATCACGTCGTCACCACCGTCGGCCCCGACAACGCAACCCAGACGATCACGGTCCACACCAAGGCGATGCAGGCCCTGCTGCCCACCTTGAAGGTCGGCGACACCGTCGACGTGACGACGATGGATGCCGTGTCGTTCGAAGTGCTGAACCGCGTGATCACGCCGTCGACTACCGTGCATGAAGGCACGGGCACGTCCAGCGCGCCCGGCGCCCCCGCCGGCCACTGATCGCACGTTTTTTTCCAGCGCCTGCCGTAACGCACCGCATCCCGACGCTTCGGCAGGCGTTTTGATCGTGCTCCATAATGATGCCACGCCAGTATGCGACGGAGGCACGACACTTAGAGACGGTTTCAGAAACAGCGCTTCCATCCCGGCCCTGTGCGCATCGTCCGCTCGCCTATGTTCAGGCCCTGGAGCCTGTTCGTCGGCGTGCAGGAATGCGCCCAACGGAAACCCTTCGGGCCGTCTGGCCCGGAAGCGGTGCGTTCGGAACGGTTTCGTATACAGGAAGGACACACAGGAATGGTGACGATCAGCCCATTGGCCGGCAAACCGGTTCCGCCCGCGCGCCTGATCGACGTCGCGAAACTGACTGCGGCCTACTACGATCTGAAACCCGACCCGGCCATCCCTGCCCAGCGCGTCGCGTTCGGCACCTCTGGGCATCGGGGCTCGCCATTCCATACCAGCTTCAACGAAGCCCATATCCTCGCCGTCAGCCAGGCCGTGTGCGACTATCGCGCCTCCGCCGGTATCAACGGGCCGCTTTTCATCGGCATCGACACCCATGCGGTCTCGAAGCCTGCGCTGGAATCGGCGCTGGAAGTCTTCGCCGCCAACGGGGTGGAAACCTTCATCGACGCCCAGGGTGGCTATACCCCGACTCCGGTGATCTCTCACGCCATCCTGACCTACAACCGGGGACGCACCAGTGGTCTGGCCGATGGCGTGGTCGTGACGCCGTCCCACAATCCGCCGGAAGATGGCGGCTATAAATACAACCCGCCCCATGGCGGCCCGGCCGATACCGATATCACCAAAATCGTCGAACGCGCGGCCAACGATTACCTTGCGGCCGGCCTCGCGGGCGTGCGCCGCATTCCGCATGAACAGGCATTGCGGGCTGCCTGCGTGCATCGGCACGACTATATGACCCCCTATATCGAGGATCTGGGGGCGGTGCTGGACATGGAAGCCATCCGCGCCGCCGATGTCGCGATCGGAATCGACCCGCTGGGCGGGGCCGCCGTGGCCTATTGGCAGCCGATCATCGAGCGCTATCGCCTCAACGCCACGGTGGTGAGCACCGTGGTCGACCCCACATTCTCTTTCATGACGGCCGACTGGGACGGGCAGATCCGCATGGACTGCTCTTCGCCCTACGCCATGGCGCGCCTGATCGAACTGGGCAGCCGCTTTGACGTGGCTTTCGCCAACGATACCGATGCCGACCGGCACGGCATCGTCGCTGGCACCGACGGGCTGATGAACCCGAACCACTATCTGGCCACCGCCATCGACTATCTGTTCGCCAACCGCCCCGGCTGGAGCACCCAGGCGGCGGTGGGCAAGACGGTGGTCAGCAGCAGCCTGATCGATCGCGTCACCGCCCGGCTGGGCCGTCGGCTGGTCGAAGTTCCCGTGGGCTTCAAATGGTTCGTCGCGGGACTGATCGACGGCGGCTTCGGCTTCGCAGGTGAGGAAAGCGCCGGCGCGTCGTTTCTGCGCAAGGACGGCACCGCGTGGACCACCGACAAGGACGGCATCATCCTCGGCCTGCTTGCCGCCGAAATCACCGCCCGCACCGGCCACCATCCCGGTGTCGCCTATCGCAAGCTGACCGCCGAACTCGGCACGCCCTATTACGCGCGGATCGACGCCCCGGCCACGGCACCACAGAAGGCGCTGCTGAAATCGCTGACGCCCGAGCAGGTCGGGCTGCACGAACTGGGTGGCGAGCCAATCCGCGCCACCCTGACCCGCGCGCCCGGCAACAACGCCGAAATCGGCGGGCTGAAGGTGGTGGCGGAGAATGGCTGGTTCGCCGCCCGTCCCTCGGGCACCGAGGAAGTCTACAAGATCTACGCCGAAAGCTTCGTCAGCGAGGACCATCTGCATCGCGTTCAGGGCGAGGCGACGACCGCCATATCCGCCCTGTTCGCGGCCAACGCGGCACCGTAAGCAGCGTCGGCCATGGGCGTGCCGGCCTTAATGACCGGCACGCCCCCTACGTCTTGCCGTTGCCGAAAATCTCGACATGCGACACGCCGTCGCGCCCCACCCAGGCCCGATACATGCCGCTGGTATTGAACGGCATCGCGATATTTCCCTGCGCATCGACCAGGATTGCGCCGCCATCGCCGCCCAGCGCCGGAATTTCGCGGTTGATGACATCCTGTGCCGCATGATTCAGAGTTTCATGCATCGCGGTCACGCGCATGCAGATCTCGTGCGCCGCGACGGTGCGGATATAGAACTCGCCCCATCCGGTACCGGACATCGCGCAGCCGGCATTGGCATAGGTCCCGGCCCCGATCAGCGGCGAATCGCCCACCCGGCCCCACAATTTGTCGGTCATGCCGCCAGTCGACGTTCCAGCCGCCAGATGTCCCGCGTGATCCAGCGCCACCGCGCCGACCGTACCGAAATGGCGGTCGGTCGTCTCGTCGGCATGCTGGGTGTGCGCCGCGTCTTCCTTCAGCGCCTTCTGCAACTGGTTCCACCGATACTGGGTCCAGAAATAAGAAGGATCCACCAGCGGGATCTTCCGGGCTTGGGCGAATGCCTCCGCCCCCGCACCGATCAGCAGCACATGCTTCGATTGCTCCATGACGGCGCGGGCCAGCGTGATCGGGTTGCGCACGTGCGACACGCCGGCAACCGCGCCGGCCTGCAGCGTTGCCCCGTCCATGATCGCGGCATCCATCTCGTTATGCCCATCATGCGTAAAGACGGCACCCTTGCCGGCATTGAAGTTCGGGTCGTCCTCCAGCACCTGGATCGCGGCGACCACGGCGTCTTTCGCCGGTTGACCGGCCTTCAGGACCGCATACCCTGCCTGCAAGGCGCGTCCCAGCGCTGCCTTCACGATCTGCTGACGCTCGATCGACATGTCGGCCTTGATCACTCCCGCACCACCGTGAATGACCATTACCGGCACCGTATCGGCGCGCGCCCCGCTACCGGACCACAAGGCCGCCGCCAGCATCCCGACTGCGGCAAGAACCTTTGGACCGTGTCCTTTTCCGTTCATCTGTCACCTCACTATCTGGGGGCACGGTACCATCGGGGGCGAAACGAACAAGAGACCGTAAGATGTTAACAGACGCATGGGCGTTTGTTCTGATCTGCCCTGGAGCCTTCGGCCGGGGAACAGACGATGGCCCCGAATGGCGAAGCTTTTTTGCTTCTTTTTCTTCAGAAAAAAGAAGATACCCTGCTCACGTCCCGAGCCGCTGTATCCGCCTCGCCTCCCGCGCATGATCGCGCAGGATGTCGCCCAGATTGGCCAGCACAGGTACGCCATCGGACACCAGTACCTTTCCATTGACGATGGTGGTGCCCGCCACGGCCGGCGCACAGCGCAGCCACGCCTCGACCGGATCGCTTAACGCACCGGCAGCCGCGACCTCGGATATCGACCAGATAACCAGATCGGCGCAGGCACCGGGCCGCAGATGCCCGATCTCGTCCTCCCAGCCCAGACAGGCGGCGCCGCCGCGCGTCGCCATGTCCAGCGCATCGCGCGCAGACATGGCGTGCGGACCATGCCGGAACCGACCCAGCAGCATCGCCATGCGGGTTTCCAGCCACATCGACGCATGATCGGTCGACGCCGACCCGTCACACCCCAGACCGACGCGCATGCCACGTCGCCGCATGTCCATCGCATCGGCCGTGCCGCCGCCGATCATCATGTTTGAACAGGGACATTGCGCCGTACAGACGCCGGCATGGGCCAGACGGTCGATCTCGTCACCCGTGGGGTAGATATAATGCGCTACCCACGAACGTGGGCTGGCCCAGCCGACACGCTCGAAATATTCGGTCGGCGTGCAGCCGTAGATTTCGGCACAATAGGCGTCTTCATCGGGATCTTCCGCCAAGTGGGTATGCAGGCGCAGATCGTGCTTTTCGGCCAGACGCGCTGATTCCGTCATGATCCGTTCCGATACGCTGAACAGCGAACAGGGGGCCAGCGCCACCCGGCCCATCGCACCCGGTGCCGGATCGTGGAAGGCCCCCACCAGCCGTTCGCTGTCGGCCAGGATCGTATCTTCATCCTGCACCACCGAGGCCGGCGGTAGCCCGCCATCCTCGACCGATCGCGTCATCGACCCGCGCGTGGCGTGGAAGCGAAACCCGATGTCGCGCGCCGCGCGAAACTGCGCATCGATCAGGAACGGCCGGGGATGGACATACATATGGTCCATGGAGGTCGTACAGCCGCCCATCAGCAGTTCGACCATAGCCACGCAGGTCGAGAGATAGACCGACTCTTCATCCAGATCGGCCCAAAGCGGATAGAGGCCTTTGAGCCATTCGAACAGCGTGCCGTTCGTCACCGGGGCGTAGGCCCGGGTCAGGTTCTGATACATATGGTGATGCGCATTGACGAGTCCGGGCGTGACCAACCGCCCGTGCGCCGAAATGACCGATCGTGCAGCCGGCGCGTCCTCAACCCGGTCGCCGATACCATGGACGCGACCGTCCTTGATCGCCAGCCAGCCATTCGCCACTTCCCAGTCGCGATCAATATAAAGAAAAGCATCCCTGATCAGCAGATCGACCGTCATGACGGCTCCCTCGGTACCGAATGTCAGGGTGACGAACACCCTGTCGCGATGAAGCCCTGTCCCGGAGGTGCGAGGTCCGGATCGTCATCAAGTTTCGGTACTGAACGGGCGTGGGTTAGGCATTTTATCAGCAAGCAGCCAATATCACCAGACTTTCCGCAGATTTTCCATACGAGCGGGTAACGACCCGACTTGCCGGGTTGGCCGCCCATGATCAGAATGCCAGCCACTGGCGAGACGGCGCGACGTGACGCCCCTGCCCGGAACATGATTGGAGCAGGATATGGCCGAGACATCTTCTACCTTCCGGTTTCGGAATGGGGTCGGCCTTCTCGCCCTTCTCGCGTCCTTCTCTCTTTCGGTCCACGCAGCATGGGCCGAGAGTGCGGCCCCGACCTTCCGAATCGTCGAAAGCGTGCCGGAAGAAAGCATCTATGGAGAACCCGGCGTTCCGCGCACCCAGCCAGTCTGGCTGGACATGATCCGTCATGCCCGCCACACGATCGACGTGGCGCAGTTCTATATTGCCGATAAACCCGGCCGCGCGATGTCCGCCGTTATCGAGGCGCTGATCGAACGCGCCGACGCCGGTATCCAGGTTCGCCTGGTGGTGGATGACAGTTTCCTGAAAGAGACGGCGCCAGTTCTGGAACGGCTGAAGCCCATCCATAACATCCAGATCGAAACCCTGCCGACCCAGCGCCTGACGGGCGGTGTACTGCACGCCAAATTCATGATCATCGATGGGCGGCAGGTATTCGTCGGCAGCCAGAACTGGGACTGGCGGGCACTGGAGGAAATCCACGAGATCGGTGCTGCGATCGAGGACACTGCCATCGCCGGCAGTTTCGAAAGCGCGTTCGACACACTGTGGGCATTGGGCGGCGGCCGAACCCTGCCCCAGATGCGCATGCAGCCGCCGGCCGAGCGGCCGATCGCGACCGGTTTCGCCCCGGCCATGCTGCGCGAGCCAGGCGGGGAAAGTGTGATCGCCTTCCCCGCCTTCAGCCCGCCGATGATGATGCCGACCACGCTGACGGCGGAAGAACCGTCGCTGGTGACGATGATCCATGCGGCCCGGCATGTCTTCCGGCTTCAGGTCCTGACGCTGAATGCTCTGAAACATTACGGCCCAAAAGGATATTGGCCTGCACTGGATACGGCACTGCGCGATGCAGCGGCCCGTGGCGTATCGGTGCAGATCATCGTGTCGAACTGGGCGCTGAACGAGCCGATGCAGTCCTATCTGAAGAGCCTGGCCGCCATGCCGAATATCGAAGTGAAATTCAGCACTGTTCCCCAAGCCAGTAGCGGATTCATTCCCTTCGCCCGTGTCGAGCATTGCAAATATGCCGTTGCCGACGACGATGCCATCTTCATCGGCACCGGCAACTGGGAATGGAGCTATTTCAACACCACAGTCGATGCCTCGATCTTCGTCCATGGTCACAACCCGGCCGCGACCCTGAACCGGATCTTCACACGGGACTGGACCGGCCCCTACGTCACCGCGATCGCGCCCGGCGCACATTATACACCCGTCAAGCCGGGCTAGGAGGCTGGGTCGTCCACCGCCCTGTGGCGCCGACCGCCCGTCATACTGGGCAGAACATCGTCGCGCAGCAGCAACCCGTGCATCAGCGCCGCCGCGAGATGGACCAGGACGGCACCGAACAGGGTAAGCGCCAGCCATGTGTGCAGGCCGCGCAAAATCGCAAACAGGGTCGGGTCATGCGGCAGGATGGGCGGCAGCGCGAAGTCCGACCACATCACCACCGGATATGCCTCGGCCGACAGCATGCCCCATCCCACAAGCGGCATGGCGATCATCAGGGCATAGAGTACGATATGCGACGTTCGCGCAGCCAAGCGCAGGGCCGGCGGCAATGTCTCCGGCAGGGGCGGAATGCGCATCAGCAGTCGATTGACCAGCCGGACCACAGCCAGTAGCAGGATGCATATCCCGAGCGGGCGATGCAGATCAATCAGCCGATGATAGGCTGGCTCCACCGTCGACACCATGATGATGCCGATGAAGAGCATTACCAGGATCATCGCGGCCATCAGCCAATGCAGAATTCGGGCGAAAAGCGGGAAATGCTCGATCGGACGCATCACTGGTCTCCCGATCGGATAGCGGCCCTGCTGATGGCGCTCGTGGTTTCCGGCTCACCTGAACGCAGGACGAAGGAACGGGCATAGACGACTGATCGTGCCGCAGGGATCGGATCGTCTGACGGGGCGATGCCCCCGGGCAGAATCAACGGATCGTATGTGATGCCTTTGCAGGGGCCGCCATCCTCACTCTCTGCCCGAACCAGCGTCAGCGTTCCCGCATCGACCTGTCGCCGACCGGCCGGCCACGGCACCGTCGGGTCGGCCGTGACATCTCCGGCGCCGCCGACGGTCACGACCAGATGCCAACGCAACGGCATGCGCGCCAATACGTCGATCAGGTCATCAAACAGATAATCGCGCCCTGCCCCTTGCGCGGCTGCGGGAAACGCCTGCTGCTCGGGAATCATTGCCCAACGCACAGGGATGGATGTTCCCCGCGCATTCACGAAAGTGAAACTGTCCAGGCTGTTATAAGTATCGTTCGCGAAACCCGAAGTCAGCTTGCGCGCCTTCAGCAATGCCAGTGCGCGCTGCGTTTCCGGATGCCGTGCCACAAAGGCCGTGATGCGGGCCACATCAGGCCGGTGCGTCTGTGGATCGGGGCGCGATGCCAGCAGAAAGTCGTTGAAATCGGCAGCATTCCGCACGGGAAAGACGGGAATATTGTTGAGTCCCATACGCCATTCGCCGCTATGCGTCGGCATGATCCTGAGCGCGAGGCTGCGGACCTTCTCAGGTGTGTCGTCCTGAAATGGCATCCCCCCAGCCAGCGCGAATCGGCCGACGACCGGAGACCGTTCCCGGGTAAACAGCGCGGCACGGGAAAGCTGTGCCGCCTCCCCGCTTCCATCGAACCATCCCGTCACGCAGATGCCCTTGGCATGGTTACGCCGAAAGCCTGGATGCGGCCCATCCACCATTTGGAAGGTCCGCATGAACGTGCCGGAAGTAAGCCGGCCCGGCGTCAGCCACCCTGCCGCCAGGACGAAGGCCAACGCGAGCAGACCGGGCACCGCGCACGTCGCTGCCAGTCGAAGCCATCCCCCTCTCTCCGCCAGCCTTTGGCGTATCAGGGCCATCATGCTGCGTGCTTTCCTGCCATGCGAGGGCAACGCCACGGCGCGACTTTTTATCTTATCTGAAACAATTTATTTTCGTGCCGGAGACGACAGGGAGCTATGAACTGAAGCTTCTATCGTCTCCGAAGCAGATTTTCCCCATGCCGGAGGTGGAACCGCCTACCCCTCCCCGCCGTTCAGAGATAAAAAAACCCGGCCAAAAGGCCGGGTCTTTTCATAAAGCCAGAGCGTAAAACTTACGCTGCCAGCCCCTCGTCGGAAACGACTTCCGGACGCGGGCCGCTATCTTGGCCCTTGGCGGACACATCGCGATCCACCAGTTCGATCACCGCCATGTCGGCAGCGTCGCCGTGACGGATACCCGCGCGCAGGACGCGGATATAACCACCGTTACGGGCCTTGTAGCGATCAGCCACGGCCGCGAACAGCTTGGAGACGATCACGTCGTCACGGAGCTGCGCATAGGCCTGACGGCGGGCGTGCAGGTCGCCGCGCTTGCCGAGCGTGATCAGCTTCTCGACCACAGGACGAAGCTCCTTCGCCTTGGGCAGAGTCGTGGTGATCTGCTCGTGCTTGATCAGCGCGACAGCCATGTTGCGGAACATGGCGGCGCGATGGGTGGAGGTAACGCCGAGCTTCCGGCCGGCAACACCGTGACGCATGATAAAGTCTTCCTGTCTTTCCGGTCAGAAGGGCTCGTCGAGCCTCTTGGCCAGGTCTTCGATATTTTCCGGCGGCCAGGCCGGGACGTTCATACCAAGGGAGAGCCCCATCGACGTCAGGACTTCCTTGATCTCGTTCAGAGACTTGCGGCCGAAATTCGGCGTCCGCAGCATCTCCTGCTCGGTCTTCTGCACCAGATCGCCGATATAGACGATATTGTCGTTCTTCAGGCAGTTGGCACTGCGAACCGACAGTTCCAGTTCGTCGACCTTGCGCAGCAGGTTCCGATTGAACGGCAGGTCGTCCTGCGGCTCTTCGGTCCGGACCGGGCGCGGTTCGTCGAAATTGATGAACAGCTGGAGCTGGTCCTGCAGGATCCGGGCGGCCAGAGCCACCGCATCCTCGGGCGTCACCGCACCGTTCGTCTCGACCGTCAGCAGAAGCCGGTCATAGTCGGTCACCTGCCCCACGCGGGTCGGCTCGACCTTGTAGGACACGCGCTGCACCGGCGAATAGATCGCGTCCACCGGAATCAGGCCAATCGGCGCATCCTCGGGGCGGTTGGCCGCCGCGGGAACGTAGCCCTTGCCCAGATTCACCGTGAACTCCATCCCGAACTTCACGCCCTCATCGAGGGTGCAGATCACGAGATCAGGGTTCATCACCTCGATATCGTGGCCGGTCTGGATCTGGCCCGCGCGCACTTCTCCCGGTCCGGTGGCCGTCAGCACCATGCGCTTCGGGCCTTCGCCATGCATCCGCAAGGCAAGCTGCTTGATGTTCAGGACGATGTCCGTCACGTCCTCGCGGACGCCGGCCACCGACGAGAACTCATGCAACACGCCGTCGATCTGGATCGCCGTTACCGCAGCCCCCTGAAGGGAGGACAGCAGCACGCGCCGGATAGCATTGCCGAGCGTCATGCCGAAGCCACGCTCGAGCGGTTCCGCCACCACAGTCGCTGTGCGCAACGGCTGGCCGCCCGGCTCGACTTCCAGCTTCTCCGGCTTGATCAGAGATTGCCAGTTTTTCTGGAGGACCAAGTTGATGGCCTTTCAAAACTGATCTGCACCAAGGCAGACGGCACCCGTGCGACCGGGTGCCTGATGACACTCAACCCCGCCAGCACGAGGCCGGCAGAAAACGAATCCGAGCCTGACGATCAGACGCGACGACGCTTGCGCGGACGGCAACCGTTATGCGGCACCGGCGTCATGTCGCGGATCGAGGTGATCGAGAACCCGACCGCCTGCAACGCGCGCAATGCGCTCTCACGCCCCGAACCCGGACCCGACACTTCGATCTCCAGCGTCTCCATGCCGTGCTCACGCGCCTTGCGGCCAGCATCCTCGGCGGCGACCTGCGCCGCGTACGGGGTGGATTTGCGCGAGCCCTTGAAGCCCTGAGCACCAGCGGAAGACCACGCGATCGCGTTGCCCTGGGCATCGGAGATCGTGATCATCGTGTTGTTGAAGGTGGAGAGCACATGCGCCACCCCCGAGATAATGTTCTTCCGCTCTTTCTTCCGAATACGCGGAGCTGCAGCCTTCGCCATAGTCTTCCTGGTCCTGTCTGTTCATCAACGCGAGCCGCGTCGGATACCCCTGGAGATTGTAACCAGGGACACCCGGTGCTGGCCGCGAATGCGGCTGGAGCCGCTTAGCGGGTAGCCTTCTTCTTACCGGCGATCGCCACCGCCTTACCCTTGCGGGTACGGGCATTGGTGTGCGTCCGCTGGCCACGGACCGGAAGACCGCGACGGTGACGCAGGCCACGGTAGCAACCCAGGTCCATCAGGCGCTTGATGTTCATCGCCACTTCGCGACGAAGATCGCCTTCGACCCGGTATTCGCTGTCAATCAGCTCACGGATCTTCAGGATCTCGTCGTCCGACAGCTCGTTCACCCGGCGCTCGGCCGGAATCTCGAGCTGCTGGCAGATCTGCTCGGCCTTGGTCGGACCAATGCCATAAATATAACGCAGGCCAATCGTCACCCGCTTGTTGGTTGGGATGTTCACGCCGGCAATACGCGCCACGCCACTTACTCCTCGTCCGCCCGCGTTACTCGGGCCCTTAAGATCGTCGCCGGGGCTTTTCCACACCACCGGCAAGCCGGAGCGTCGTGAACGTGCCGGCACCGCCGGTCAACCCCATCATCAATCGGATTCGTGATCTCTGCTCTCCGCGCCAGTCGGGCACGGGAGCCGATACCTTGAGGGCGCGCAATATACCCGCGCGCCCTTTTGAGTCAATGAATAACGATCACTTTTTCGTGATGCCATCCATGATTTTGAAGACCTGCTCAGTCACCGTGTCGATATCGGCCATGCCGTCCACCGGGTACAGGCGCCCTTCGGCCTCGTAATACGGCAGGATAGGCGCCGTCTGCTCGCGGTAGGCGGCCAGACGGGCGGCAACGGTCTCACGCCGGTCGTCCTCGCGGCGGACAAAATAATGCCCGCCACAGACATCACATGTGCCCTCGACCTTCGGCTTCTTGAACAGGTCGTTATACCCTGTCCCGCAGGTACCGCAGGTGAAGCGGCCGGCGATCCGGTCCGCCAGCGCATTTTCATCGACCTCAAGAAACAGCACGACGTCGATTCGCGCCCCGCGCCGCTTCAGCATCGAATCCAATGCCTCAGCCTGGCCCGCTGTCCGGGGGAATCCATCGAGAATGAATCCCTTGGCGCAATCAGGCTGCGCGATGCGCGATTCGAGCATCGCGATGATCACGTCATCGGGGACGAGTTGCCCCGAATCCATCAGTGCCTTTGCTTCCTGGCCGATCGGAGTTCCTGCTGCCACCTCGGCGCGCAGCATGTCCCCCGTCGAGATCTGCGCGATACCGTAGCGCGCTTCCAGTCGCTTGGACTGGGTTCCCTTGCCGGCCCCAGGAGGCCCAAGAAATATGACGTTCACCGACCCCTGCCTTTCCCACGCGCCCGCCGCATCAGCCCCTGGTACTGGTGAGCCACCAGGTGGGACTGGATCTGCGTCACGGTGTCGATGGTCACTGATACGATGATGATCAAGCTGGTCCCGCCGAAATAGAACGGCACGTTATAATGACTGATCAGAATCTGCGGCAGCAGACACACCGCCACCAGGTAGGCGGCACCGATCGTCGTCAATCGCGTCAGAATCCGATCAAAATAAGCCGCCGTGTTCGCACCCGGCCTGATGCCCGGAATGAAGCCACCCTGCTTACGCAGATTATCGGCCGTTTCCTGCGGATTGAACGTCACCGCCGCATAAAAATACGAGAAGAAGACGATCATGGCCGCATAGAACAGCATATAAAGCGGTTGCCCTTGCCCCAGTTCCTGCCCGAGGAACGAAAGCCATCCGGGCATCGACGCACTGTTCATAAAACCAGCGATCGTCACCGGAATCAGCAGCACCGATGAGGCGAAAATCGGCGGAATCACACCGGCAGTATTCACCTTCAGCGGCATATGGGTGGAGTCGCCGCCGTAGATGCGCTGACCGACCTGCCGCTTGGGATACTGGATCACCACCCGGCGCTGCGCCTGCTCCATGAAGACGATGAAGGCGATGGTTATCGCCGCCAGCACCAGGAAGACCAGCACGAAGAAGGGCGACAGGGCGCCCGTATAGCCAAGCTGGAACAGGCTGGCCAACGCATGCGGCAAGTTAGCCACGATACCGGCGAAGATGATCAGCGAAATGCCATTGCCCACACCGCGGGATGTGATCTGCTCACCAAGCCACATCAGGAACATCGTGCCGCCCAGTAGCGTCACCACGCACGACACGATGAAAAACATGCCGGGCGCGATCACCGCCGACCCTGCTGCGCTGTGCATGTTCTCGAGTCCTACGGCGATGCCATAGGCCTGGAACAGCGCGATCAGCACAGTCAGGTAGCGGGTATATTCGTTCAGCTTGCGCCGCCCCTGCTCGCCTTCCTTCTTCAGGTTTTCAAGCGCGGGAATCGCCGAGGACATCAGCTGCACAATGATCGAGGCGCTGATATACGGCATGATATTCAGGGCGAAGACGGTCATACGACCGAGCGCACCGCCGGTGAACATGTCGAACATTCCCAGGATACCGCCCTGGTGCTGCGCCAGAAGCTGGCCCATGACCGTCGCGTCGACGCCGGGAACCGGAATATAGGTACCCAGACGGTAGACGATCAACGCCCCGAGGGTGAACCAGATTCGTTTCTTCAACTCCGTCGCATTGGCGAAGGAGCTGAAATTCAGATTGGCAGCCAGCTGCTCGGCCGCGGAGGCCATGCGCCCGTCCCTTTCAACAACAACAGCGTCACCGCACGAAACGGGACGCTGTCATGACACTTCAGCAAAGAGTGTAAGGCGTCGTCTTGCACCAACGCAAGAGACAACGCCGGGGCCGATCCGGGACGGCTTGACGGGCATGCCGTCCCGGAATCCGGCTCAAGCCGAAGCCGTGGCCTCGTCCTGCGCCGCTTTGGCAACCCGAACGGTTCCACCGGCCTTCTCGACTGCCGCGATCGCGGTAGCCGACGCACCAGCGACCTCGATGGTCACGGCACGGGCCAGCTCGCCCTTCGCCAGCAGGCGGACGCCGGCAAACTTGCCCGAGCCGACCAGGCCGGCCGCGCGCAGCACATCCTCGGTCACCGTCGCACCGGCATCAATCTTGCCAGCTTCGATTGCCTGGTCCAGCGCACCCAGGTTCACCGGAGCGTAGACCTTGCGGAAGATGTTCTTGAAGCCGCGCTTCGGCAGACGGCGATACAGCGGAAGCTGACCGCCCTCGAAGCCGTTGAGAGACACGCCCTCACGCGCCTTCTGGCCCTTCACGCCCTTACCCGACGTCTTGCCCTTGCCGGACCCAATGCCGCGACCCAGACGCTTCTTGCGATAACGAGAGCCCTCGTTATCGCGCAGTTCGTTGAGGTTCATCTCAATCCTCCACCTTCACGAGGTGGGCCACCTTGGTGATCATGCCGCGAACCGAAGGTGTATCCTCCAGTTCCCGCGTGCGGCCGATCTTGTTGAGGCCGAGTCCGACCAGCGTTGCCTGCTGGCCCGGCTTGCGGCCGTTACCCGACGCCACCTGCGTGACGCGAACGGTTTTGCCCTCAGACATCGGCGTTCACCTCCGCCGCACCAGCCACCTCGCGGCGCCCCAGGATGTCGGACACCTTCTTGCCGCGGCGGTTAGCTACCGAACGCGGGCTGGCGCAACGCTCCAGCGCATCGAAGGTCGCCTTGACCATGTTATGCGGGTTCCGGGTGCCGAGCGACTTGGCCACCACGTCATTGATGCCCAGGCTCTCGAACACAGCGCGCATCGGGCCACCGGCGATGATACCCGTGCCGGCGTCAGCCGAACGAAGCACCACCTTACCAGCGCCGAAATGACCGGCGACGTCATGATGGAGAGTACGACCCTCCTTCATCGGAACGCGGATCATCGTGCGCTTGGCGCGCTCGGTCGCCTTGCGGATCGCTTCGGGCACCTCGCGGGCCTTGCCGGCGCCGTAGCCGACACGACCCTTCTGGTCACCCACCACGACCAGCGCGGCAAAAGCAAAACGACGGCCGCCTTTTACGACCTTCGCAACGCGGTTGATCGTGACGAGCTTGTCGACCAGATCGTCGCCTTCGCGCTCACGCTCGCGGCCACCCCGGCCGCCTTCTCTCGGTTCACGTGCCATTGCGTGCCCCTTTCCTTAGAAGGCGAGACCACCCTCGCGGGCAGCCTCCGCCAGGGCTTTGATACGCCCATGATACAGATACGAACCGCGGTCGAAGACCACCTGCGTCACGCCGGCCGCGACCGCGCGCTCGGCAACCAGCTTGCCAACCGCCGTCGCCGCGTCGGAATCGGCACCGGTCTTCAGCTGCTCGCGCAGCGCCTTGTCCAGGCTCGAAGCGGCGGCAAGCGTACGTCCGGCGGCATCGTCGATGACCTGGGCGTAGATGTTCTTGCCTGACCGGAACACCGACAGGCGCGGACGCCCGCCGCCCTTGCGGCGAAGCTGGAAGCGCAGACGCTGACGCCGACGCTCCCGCAGATCCTGCTGCGTGCTCATTACTTCTTCTTGCCTTCCTTGCGACGGATGGTCTCGGTGTCGTAGCGGACGCCCTTGCCCTTGTAAGGCTCGGGCTTGCGGAAGCTGCGGATATCCAGCGCAACCTGACCAACCCGCTGCTTGTCCACGCCTTCGACCACGATGGCGGTCGGACGCGGCGTCGAGATCTTGATGCCCGGCGGAATCGCATAGACGATGTCATGCGAATAGCCGAGGTTCATGACCAGGTTGCTACCCTGCACGGCGGCGCGATAGCCGGTGCCGGTCACTTCCAGGGTCTTGGAGAAGCCCACGGACACGCCCTTGACCATGCTGGCCACCAGCGCGCGCGTGGTGCCCCACATCATCCGGGCCTGCGCCTGGGTGCCGACCGGACGAACCGCAACCTTGTTGTCGGTGATTTCGGTTTCGACATGCGAGGACAGCGGCAGCTTCAGCTCGCCCAACTTGCCCTTGGCCACGAACACGCCATCGACGATCGAGACCTGGACGCCCGACGGAACTTCGACGGGATATTTGCCTACACGCGACATGTATCCCTCCTCAGAACACGCGGCAGAGGACCTCGCCGCCAACATTGGCAGCGCGGGCTTCCGCATCGGACAGGACGCCACGCGGCGTCGACAGGATCGAAACGCCCAGGCCGGCATAGACCCGCGGCAATTCCTTGATCTTCGAGTAGACCCGGCGGCCCGGCTTGGACACGCGGTGGATCTCCTTGATGACCGGCTCGCCATCCAGGTATTTCAGCTCGATGCGCAGCTGGGCAATGCCCTTGCGCACCTCTTCCTGGGCGTAGCCACGAATGTAGCCCTCGCGGCGCAGGGCCTCGAGAACATTCGCGCGCAGCTTCGACGCCGGCGAGACACAGGCCGCATGACGCGCGCGCTGCGCGTTGCGGATCCGGGTGAGCATATCACCCAACGGATCAGAAAGCGACATCGTTCCCTGCCCTTACCAGCTCGACTTGACCATGCCAGGAATCTGGCCACTGGAAGCCAGATCGCGCAGCGCGATACGGCAGAGTTCGAACTTCCTGTAATTGGCGCGTGAACGCCCCGTCAGCTTGCACCGCAGACGCACGCGAACGCGCGAACCATTGCGGGGAAGCTCTGCGAGTTTCAGAGTTGCCTCGAACCTGTCTTCGACCGGAAGCGTCCGATCCATGACAATGTTCTTGAGCGCAATCCGCTTAGCCTTGTCCCGGGTTGCCATGCGCTGACGCTTGGCATTCCGGTTAACGGCGGAGATCTTGGCCATGCCTTGTTCTACCCTCCGGAACCTGTCGGGCCATCCCGACGGTTTTCCAAACAACGTGTCTAATAGGTCTTCTGACCTCTGGGCGGAAGCCCCAATCGCCGCAATTACGCAGCGAAGGGCAGATCAAACGCCTTCAGAAGAGCCTTCGCTTCCGCATCCGTCTTCGCGCTGGTGACGAAGATGATGTCCATGCCACGGATATCGTCGACCTTGTCGTACTCGATTTCCGGGAACACGATCTGTTCCTTCATGCCCATGGCGAAGTTGCCATGGCCGTCGAAACCCTTGTTGCCGGGCAGGCCGCGGAAATCGCGCACGCGGGGCAACGTGATGGTCACGAGACGGTCGAGGAATTCGTACATCTGGGCGCGGCGCAGGGTGACCTTGCAGCCGATCGGCAGACCGGCGCGGATCTTGAAGCCGGCGATCGCCTTCTTGGCGATCGTCTTGACCGGCTTCTGTCCGGCGATCAGCGTCAGTTCGGCAACGGCGGCGTCCAGCTTCTTCTGGTCGCCCGCGGCCTCGCCAACACCCATGTTGATGACGATCTTCTCGAGATGCGGAACCTGCATCACGTTCTTGTAGCCGAACTCTTCGCGCAGCTTCGCACGCAGCTCGTCCTGATAACGCTTCTGCAGACGCGGCACCGAGCGGGTGGCTTGTACTTCAGACATCCGCGCCTCCTCAGCCTTCGATGACTTCGCCGGTCGCCTTGGCGACGCGGACCTTGCGGCCATCTTCCAGAACACGGAAACCGACACGCGTCGGCTTGCCGCTCTTGGGATCGACCAGCTTCAGGTTCGACAGGTGGATCGGCATCTCCTTCTCGATGATGCCTCCCTGCTCACCCATGCGGTTCGGGCGTGTGTGGCGCTTGGCCACTGCCGCACCGCGCACCACGGCCTTGTTGTCACCGGGCAGGACCGAAAGCACCTCGCCCCGGACGCCCCTGGACGACCCGGTGGTAACGACGACCTGGTCGCCTTTCCTGATACGCGCGGCCATTACAGCACCTCCGGCGCCAGCGAGATGATCTTCATGAACTTGCGCGCACGCAGTTCACGCACAACCGGCCCAAAGATGCGGGTGCCGATCGGCTCCTGCTGCTTGTTGATCAGGACGGCCGCATTCCGGTCGAAGCGGATGGCGCTGCCATCGGGACGACGCACGGGGTACGAGGTACGCACGATCACCGCCTGGTGAACGTCGCCCTTCTTGACCTTGCCGCGCGGGATCGCTTCCTTGACGGACACGACGATCACGTCGCCGACCGAGGCAGTCTTCCGCTTGGAACCGCCCAGCACCTTGATGCACTGCACCTGACGCGCGCCCGAATTATCGGCGACGTCCAGGTTGGTCTCGGGATGGATCATAACCTATGCCCTTCTTACGCCTGCGCGCCGGACTCGACGCCGGCGGTGCCCAGCTGGGCGCCGTTACGGACGATCACGGTCCAGGTCTTGCGCTTGGAGATCGGCTTGCACTCTTCGATGCGCACCGTGTCACCAACCTTGCATTCGTTCTGCTCATCATGCGCCGCATATTTCTTCGAGCGGCGGATGAACTTCTTATACAGCGGATGCATGACGCGACGATCGACAAGAACGGTCACCGTCTTGTCCATCTTGTCGCTGGTCACCCGTCCGCTCAGGACGCGCCTCGGCATCGCCCGTCTCCCTTCAGGACTTCGCGGCCGACGCTTCCGCGCCGGCTGCACTCTTCTTCAACGCCTCGGACGCGATCGTCTTCAGACGGGCGATCTCACGACGCACCGTACGAACACGCGCCTGTCCTTCATTCTGGCCGGTCGCGCGCTGGAACCGCAGGTTGAACTGCTCGCGCTTCAGGTCAATGAGAAGCGCCTCCAGTTCTTCCGCGGTCTTGGCACGCAGATCGGCCGGCTTGGTTGCCTTTGCCATATCTCACGCCTCTCCGATAC
Source organism: Gluconacetobacter dulcium (assembly GCF_014174165.1). GTDB lineage: Bacteria > Pseudomonadota > Alphaproteobacteria > Acetobacterales > Acetobacteraceae > Gluconacetobacter > Gluconacetobacter dulcium. The sequence continues at coordinate 116,199 of NZ_JABEQN010000006.1, forward strand.
GGGTCACGAACTTGGTCTTGATCGGCAGCTTCGCAGCGCCCAGCGCCAGCGCTTCGCGCGCCAGTTCCGGCGAAACGCCTTCGATCTCGAACAGGATACGACCCGGTTTCACACGGGCCACCCAGTATTCCGGCGATCCCTTGCCGGAGCCCATACGCACTTCGGCGGGCTTTGTCGAGACCGGAAGATCGGGGAAGATCCGAATCCAGACGCGACCGGCACGCTTCATCGCACGGGTAATGGCCCGGCGGGAGGCCTCGATCTGCCGGGCGGTCACCCGCTCCGGCTCCAGGGCCTTGAGGCCGAACGCACCGAAATTCAGCGTCGTTCCGCCCTTCGCCAGCCCATGAATGCGGCCCTTGTGGGCCTTGCGGTACTTTGTCCGCTTGGGAGAAAGCATTGTTCTAAATCCTCACGCGCCGCCTGGCGCCGTTCTAGATCCTTAGGTTCCGCAGCTTAGCGCTGCGGAGCCTGCTCGGCGGCGCGCCGATCCTGCGCCAGCGGGTCCTGGGCGAGGATCTCACCCTTGAAGATCCAGACCTTCACACCGCAGGTGCCATAGGTGGTCTTCGCCGTGGCCACGCCATAATCGATGTCCGCGCGCAGCGTGTGCAGCGGCACCCGGCCCTCGCGATACCACTCGACACGCGCGATCTCGGCGCCGCCCAGACGGCCACCGCAGTTGATCCGGATGCCCTGCGCGCCCAGACGCATCGCCGACTGCACGGCGCGCTTCATGGCGCGACGGAAGGCCACGCGGCGCTCCAGCTGCTGAGCGATGTTCTCGGCCACCAGCGTCGCGTCGATTTCCGGCTTGCGGATCTCGACGATGTTCAGCGCAACGTCGGTCTTCGCCATACGGGTCAGATCCTTGCGCAGAACGTCGATGTCCTGACCCTTCTTGCCGATCACGACGCCCGGACGGGCGGCGTAGATCGTCACGCGGGGCTTCTTCGCCGGACGCTCGATCACCACGCGGGACACGCCAGCACCCGACAGCTTGCGGCGCAGGTGCGAACGCAGCTTCAGGTCGTCATGCAGCAGGCGCGAATAGTCGGGGCCAGCGTACCAACGGCTGTCCCAGGTGCGGTTGATACCGAGCCGCAGCCCGATCGGATTGACTTTGTGTCCCATGGATCAGGCCGCCTTCTGCTCGGTTGTCTCCGCCTCGGCCGAACGCTCGGCCACGACGATCTTCAGATGGCTGAAGAACTTCTCGATGCGGGACGAACGACCACGACCACGCGCATGGAAACGACGCATGACGATCGACTTGCCAACCTCGGCGCGCACCACCACCAGCTGGTCGACATCCAGCTGATGATTGTTCTCTGCGTTCGCGATCGCGCTTTGCAGGGTCTTCTTGACGTCCTGCGCGATGCGACGCTTCGAGAACGTCAGTGTCGCCACGGCCTGGGCCGCCGGCTTGTTGCGAATCAGCGCCGCGACCAGATTCAGCTTGCGCGGGCTCACGCGGATATTCCGCGTGACGGCCTGCGCCTCGGTTTCCGCGAGCGTGCGCGGATGCTTCGGCTTGCTCATATCAGCCCCGCTTCGCCTTCTTGTCCGACGAATGCCCCGTGAAGGTACGCGTCGGCGAGAACTCGCCGAACTTGTGCCCCACCATGTTCTCCGACACCTGAACGGGCAGGAATTTGTGCCCGTTATAGACGCCGAACGTCAGACCGACGAACTGCGGCAGGATTGTCGAGCGACGCGACCAGATCTTGATCACTTCGTTACGGCCCGACGCGCGCGACGCATCGGCTTTGTTCAGCAGATACCCGTCCACGAACGGGCCCTTCCAGACGGAACGTGCCATCTTCTTTGCCCCTTACTTACCGGTTTTCCGGCGACGGATAATCAGACTGTCCGTACGCTTGTTAACCCTGGTCTTGTAACCCTTGGTCGGCTTGCCCCACGGCGTGACCGGATGACGGCCGCCCGAGGTGCGGCCTTCGCCACCACCATGCGGATGGTCGACCGGGTTCATCACGACGCCGCGGTTATGCGGACGACGACCCAGCCAGCGACCGCGACCGGCCTTGCCCATATGCTGGTTCATGTTGTCCGGGTTCGACACCGCGCCAACCGTCGCCATGCACTCGCCGCGCACGACGCGCAGCTCGCCCGACTGCAGCTTGATCTGCGCATAGCCGGCATCCTTGCCGACCAGCTGGCAGTACGTGCCGGCCGAGCGGGCAATCTTGCCGCCGGCGCCCGGCTTCAGCTCGATATTATGCACGATGGTGCCGACCGGAATGGCCGACAGCGGCATCGCGTTGCCCGGCTTGATGTCGACGCGCGCGCCGGCCACCACCTGGTCACCCACCTTCAGGCGCTGCGGCGCCAGGATGTAGGCGAGCTCGCCGTCCTCATACTTCACCAGCGCGATGAAGGCGGTGCGGTTCGGGTCATATTCCAGACGCTCGACCGTGCCGGCCACATCGAACTTGCGCCGCTTGAAATCGACGAAGCGATAGGACTGCTTGTGGCCGCCACCGATGAAGCGCGAGGTGATGCGCCCATGGTTGTTGCGTCCGCCGGACTTGTTCTTGCCTTCGGTCAGAGCCTTTACAGGCTTACCCTTCCACAGCTCCTTACGGTCGATCAGGACCGTATTGCGCAGGCTGGGGGTGACCGGATTAAAGTGCTTCAGTGCCATGTCTTGCTACCCCGCGTCAGACCAGCTTCGCGGTCAGGTCGATGGACTGACCCTCGGCAAGCTGCACAAACGCCTTCTTCACATCGGAACGCTGGCCCGGGCGGCCCTTGAAGCGCTTCGTCTTGCCCTTCTGGACAAGCGTGTTCACGCCCAGGACCTTCACGCCGAACAGACCTTCGACCGCGACCTTGATCTCCGGCTTCGTGGCGTCGATCGCGACCTTGAAGACCACCTGGTTCTTCTCGGACAGCGCCGTCGCCTTCTCGGTGATCAGCGGCGCGCGAACGATGTCATACATCGTCTCACGCGACATGCGCTCCGCCTTCTTGCGGATTGCGAGCACGTTGGTCATGCCAGGCGCTCCTTCAGGCCTTCGACGCCGGCGCGGGTGATCGCGAGCACGTCGTGGTTGAGGATGTCGTAGACGTTCGCGCCGATGGTGGGCAGCACGTCGATCTTCGGCAGGTTGCGGGTGGCGCGACCGAAATTCTCCTCGACCGTCGCATCGACGATCAGGGCGGACTTCCAGCCCAGCGCCTGGACCTTCGCGGCCAGCTCGGCAGTGCGGCCCGACGACGTGGCGGCGTCCAGCACCACCAGCTTGCCTTCGGCAGCCTTCTGCGACAGCGCGGAGATCAGGCCCAGACGACGCACCTTCTTCGGCAGGTCGTAGCCATGATCGCGAACGACCGGCCCATGCACGGCACCACCGGTGCGGTACTGCGGCGCACGCAGCGAGCCCTGACGGGCGCTACCCGTGCCCTTCTGGCGGTACGGCTTCTTGGTCGTGCCGGAGACTTCGCCCATCCCCTTGACCTTGTGCGTGCCGGCGCGGCGCTTGGCCAGCTGCCAGTGCACCACACGCGCCATGATATCGGCCCGCGGCGTCACCCCGAAAATCTCGTCCGGAAGGACGGCCGTGCCGGCGCTCCCGTTGTCGAGGGTTTTGATTTCGTAATCCATTGCCCTCTATCCTCAGCCCGCAGCCTCAACCAGGGCCGCCGGATACGGCGCCTCGGCATGACGGGCTTTCTTGATCGCATCACGAACCAGCACCAGCTCGTTCTTGGCGCCGGGCACGGAGCCACGGACCAGGAGCAGGTTCTTTTCGGCATCCACCGCCGCCACCTCGAGATTGAGGGTGGTCACGCGCTCAGAGCCCAGGTGCCCGGCCATCTTCTTGTTCTTGAAGGTCTTGCCCGGATCCTGGCGGTTACCCGTCGAACCATGCGAACGATGGCTGATGGACACGCCGTGCGAAGCTTCGAGACCCGCGAAGTTCCAGCGCTTCATGGCGCCGGCGAAGCCCTTGCCCTTGCTGGTGGCCGTCACGTCGATCTTCTGCCCCACCACGAAATGGGCGGCAGAGAGAGTGGCGCCTGCTTCCAGCACGGCATCTTCCGCAACGCGGAATTCAACCAGCTTCTTCTTGGGTTCGACCTTCACGCGGGCAAAATGGCCGCGGTTCGGCTTGGAGACGTTCTTCACCTTGGCGTTGCCGAGCCCGAGCTGCACGGCCGTATAGCCATCACGCTCCTGGGTACGGACATCCACCACCTGCACGTTGTCGATATGCAGGACGGTGACAGGCACATGGGTGCCGTCTTCCTTAAACAGCCGGGTCATGCCCAGCTTCTTTGCGATCAATCCGGTGCGCATCGTCTGGACCTTAAAGTTTAATCTCGACGTCCACGCCAGCGGCGAGGTCGAGCTTCATGAGAGCGTCCACGGTCTGCGGGGTCGGCTCGACAATGTCGAGCAGCCGGCGATGAGTCCGAATTTCGAACTGCTCGCGGCTTTTCTTGTCCACGTGGGGAGAGCGGTTCACGGTGAACCGTTCGATATGCGTCGGCAGCGGGATAGGACCCCGAACCCGCGCACCCGTACGCTTCGCCGTGTTGACGATCTCTTTGGTGCTGTTATCGAGCACCCGATGATCGTACGCCTTCAGGCGAATGCGGATGTTCTGGTTGTCCATCGTCTATTCAGTCCAACTTCAATGGTTCGGGGGAACCCGAGCCGCCAAAGGAGACCCCGGCCGGATTGCTCCGGCCGGGGTCGCCAGTTCTGGTTACGAACCCGATCAGGCCGTGATCGAGGCCACCACGCCGGCGCCGACGGTGCGGCCACCTTCACGAATGGCGAAACGCAGACCTTCGTCCATCGCGATCGGCGCGATCAGCTCGACGTCCATCGCAACGTTATCGCCCGGCATGACCATTTCCGTGCCTTCCGGCAGGTGAACGACACCCGTCACGTCGGTGGTGCGGAAATAGAACTGCGGGCGGTAGTTGGTAAAGAACGGCGTGTGACGGCCACCCTCTTCCTTCGTGAGGATGTACGCCTCGGCCTTGAACTTCGTGTGCGGGGTGATCGAACCCGGCTTGGCCAGAACCTGGCCACGCTCGACGTCTTCACGCTTCGTGCCGCGGACCAGCGCACCGATGTTGTCACCGGCCTCGCCGCGATCCAGCAGCTTGCGGAACATTTCGACACCCGTCACCGTCGTCTTCTGCGTCGCGCGCAGACCGACGATTTCGATTTCGTCACCGACGTTCACGACGCCACGCTCGACACGACCGGTCACCACGGTGCCACGACCAGAGATCGAGAACACGTCTTCGATCGGCATCAGGAACGGACGGTCAACCGGACGCTCCGGCTGCGGAATGTAGGCATCCACGGCGTCCATCAGGTCGCGCACGCGGTTCTCGCCAACTTCCGGATCGCCTTCTTCCAGCGTCACCAGGGCCGAGCCCTTGATGATGGGGATATCGTCGCCCGGGAACTGGTAAGCGGACAGAAGCTCGCGCACTTCCATCTCGACCAGCTCCAGCAGCTCCGGATCGTCGACCTGGTCAACCTTGTTCAGGAACACGACCAGCGCCGGAACGCCGACCTGACGCGCCAGCAGGATGTGCTCGCGGGTCTGCGGCATCGGGCCGTCGGCGGCGGAAACCACCAGGATGGCGCCGTCCATCTGCGCCGCACCGGTGATCATGTTCTTCACGTAGTCGGCGTGACCGGGGCAGTCGACGTGCGCGTAGTGGCGCGCGGCGGTCTCGTACTCGACGTGGGCGGTCGAGATCGTGATGCCACGAGCGCGCTCTTCCGGCGCCGCGTCGATCTGGTCGTACGCCTTGAAGGTGGCGCCACCGGTCTTCGCCAGCGTCTTGGTGATCGCGGCGGTCAGCGACGTCTTGCCGTGATCGACGTGACCGATCGTGCCGATATTGCAGTGCGGCTTCGTCCGCTCGAATTTAGCCTTTGCCATCGTCTATCTCCGTTACCTCGGCCCACAGGCCGGGAGTCGGGTTGAAATGTTCCTAACCGGAAGCGTGCCGGTCTTTAGACCGGACAAACGCCCCTTACCAGCGATAATGACTGAACGCCTTGTTGGCCTCGGCCATGCGATGCGTGTCTTCACGCTTCTTCACGGCGGACCCACGATTGTTGACCGCGTCCAGAAGCTCGTTGGACAGACGTTCCTGCATGGTGTTCTCGCCGCGCTTGCGCGAGGCGTCGATCAGCCAGCGGATCGCCAGCGCCTGACGACGCTCCGTGCGCACTTCGACGGGCACCTGATAGGTGGCACCACCGACGCGACGCGAACGGACCTCGACGGCCGGCTTCACGTTGTCCAGCGCGCTGTGGAACATCACAACCGGATCGGCTGCTGCACCACCACGGCGACGCAACACCTCAAGCGCACCATAGACGATGCCTTCGGCGGTGGATTTCTTGCCGTCATACATGAGCGCATTCATGAAGCGCGTGATGACGACATCACCAAATTTCGGATCGGGAAGAATCTCGCGCTTCACGGCGCGATGACGGCGACTCATGCCTGGTTATTCCTTTTACTTCGGACGCTTCGCGCCATAGAGCGAGCGACGCTGACGACGCTTGGCGATACCCTGGGTATCCAGAACGCCACGCAGGATGTGGTAACGAACGCCCGGAAGATCCTTGACGCGGCCACCGCGGATCAGGACCACACTGTGCTCCTGCAGGTTGTGGCCTTCACCGGGGATGTAGCTGACGACCTCATAGCCGTTCGTCAGACGCACCTTCGCAACCTTACGCAGAGCCGAGTTCGGCTTCTTCGGTGTGGTTGTGTAGACGCGGGTGCAGACACCGCGCTTCTGCGGGCAACCCTGCAGAGCAGGCACCTTATTGCGCTTGGCTGCGGGCTCGCGGCCTTTGGCGATCAGCTGGTTGATGGTCGGCATACGCCTTTCCCGATCCTTACAAATTTCGGCCGGCCAACCGCGTCTCAGGTTGCCGACTGTCGTTCACAACAAAATCCCACCGAATGAGGATCATTCGCCTGGGCATCATATTTACATCCGGCCTTGGCGGCCCTTTCGGACCACGGCACCGCATGCCTGCATGCTGCATTCGACGGCCAACGACGTCATACGAGACGGGGCTAGCCGAGGGCGCGGAACCTACGAAGCCCCTGCCCTTGAGTCAAGTGTTACCTCGGGATTCGCGGCCGATTCCCGCCGAATTATCTCGGCAGGCAGGCGATGGCGGGCATGCAGTCACGGCAGGCCCGCCGTCGCGCGATCGTCGCGCATCCCGACCGTGCCAATCATCCGATTCGGCGCGATCCGGTCGGCCATCAGATACAGGACCTCGGCCCCATAGGAAAGGGGCCGGGTGTTGCCACCCGGCCCCTTCCACAACCCGCCCCTTCACAAGGGGCGGCAAACACCGCCGAGACGCGCTCAGCCGGCCTTGGTGACCACGGGACGGCCCTGCGCGAGGCGCTGGCGGTCCTGCCCTGCCGCGATCGCCCGCAGCTTGTTCATCACACTGCCCGTGCCCGCCGGGATCAGACGCCCGACGATCACGTTTTCCTTCAGGCCGTTCAGCGTGTCGCGCTTGCCGGCCGTGGCGGCCTCGGTCAGGACACGAGTCGTCTCCTGGAACGACGCCGCCGAGATGAAGGACTGGGTCTGCAGCGAGGCCTTGGTGATGCCCTGGAGCACAGGCATGGCCGCGGCCGGGCGCTCGCCCATGTTCAGGCGCTTCGTGTTCTCGGTCTCGTACTCGATCCGGTCCACCGTCTCGCCGACCAGATAGGTCGTGTCGCCGGGTTCGAGGATCTCGACCTTCTGCAGCATCTGGCGAACGATCACCTCGATGTGCTTGTCGTTGATCTTCACGCCCTGGAGTCGATAGACGTCCTGGATCTCGTTCACCAGGTAGTCCGACAGCGCCTCGACACCCAGAACCTTCAGGATGTCATGCGGCACGCGCGGACCGTCGACCAGCGGATCGCCCACGCGGACGAAATCGCCTTCCTGGACCGAGACGTGCTTGCCCTTGGGGATCAGGTAGTCGGTCTCTTCGCCCGTCTCGTCGTTCTTCACGATGACCCGGCGCTTGGCCTTGTAATCCTTGCCGAACTCGACGCGGCCGTCGGTCTCGGAAATGATCGCATGGTCCTTCGGACGCCGTGCCTCGAACAGTTCGGCGACGCGGGGCAGACCACCCGTGATGTCACGGGTCTTCGAGCCTTCACGCGGGATACGGGCCAGCACATCACCGGCACTGACCTGCGCCCCGTTCTCGACCGACAGCAGCGAATCGGGCGAGAGGAAGTAGCGGGCGTCGTTGCCGTTGGACAGCTTGATGACGTTGCCGTTCGCGTCCTTGAGCTGCAGACGCGGACGCAGGTCCACACCCTTGGCCGCCTGCTTGTAGTCGACGACCACCTTCGAGGTCAGGCCCGTCACTTCGTCCATCCGCTCGACGAGCGTGATGGAGTCGATCAGGTCCAGATACTCGACCGTTCCCGACTGCTCGGTGATGATCGGCAGGGTGTACGGATCCCACTCGGCCAGCTTCTGGGCGCGTGTGACCGTGGCCCCTTCTTCCACCAGCAGGCGCGCGCCGTAAGGCACGCGGAAGCGCGCACGCTCGACCCCCTTCTCGTCCGTCAGCACGATCTCGCAGTTACGCGACATCACGATCGGCACGTTCTGGCTGTTATGAACGACGTTGCGGTTGTTGATCGTCACCTGTCCGTCACGCGACGCCTCGACCATCGACTGCTCGGCGCCACGCTGCGCCGCACCGCCGATATGGAAGGTACGCATGGTGAGCTGGGTGCCCGGCTCGCCGATCGACTGGGCCGCGATCACGCCGACAGCCTCGCCGATATTGACCGGCGTGCCGCGCGCCAGATCGCGCCCGTAGCACAGGCCGCAGACGCCGACCCGGCTCTCGCAAGTCAGGACCGAACGGATCAGCATGCTTTCCACGCCGGCCTTCTCGATCTTCTCGGCCAGGGCCTCGTCGATCAGCAGGTCGCGCTTCACCAGCACGTCGCCCGTCGCCGGGTCCAGCACATCGGCGGCGACCGTGCGGCCCAGAATCCGCTCGGACAGCGAGGAGACGACTTCGCCGCCATCCATCACGGCACGAACCGTCAGGCCGCGCTCGGAACCGCAATCTTCCTCGACGATGATGCAGTCCTGCGCCACGTCGACCAGACGGCGGGTCAGGTAACCCGAGTTCGCGGTCTTCAGCGCGGTGTCCGCCAGCCCCTTGCGGGCGCCGTGGGTCGAGGTGAAGTAATCGAGAACCGACAGGCCTTCCTTGAAGTTGGCGATGATCGGCTGCTCGATGATCTCGCCCGACGGCTTGGCCATCAGGCCGCGCATGCCGGCCAGCTGCTTCATCTGCGCCGGCGACCCACGGGCACCGGAATGGCTCATCATCCACACCGAGTTCGTGACCTTGCCGACCTCCTGGCGCGAGATCTCCTTCATCATCGCGGCCTGCACCTCGTCGGTGCAGCGCGACCAGGCATCGACCACCTTGTTGTAGCGCTCGCCAGCGGTGATCAGACCGTCCTGATACTGCTGTTCGAACTCCTTCACCTCGGTGGCGGTGCGATCGACCAGGCCCTTCTTCTCGGTCGGGATGATCATGTCATCCTTGCCGAACGAAATGCCGGCCTTGGCCGCGTGACGGAAGCCCAGCCCCATCATGCGGTCGCAGAAGATCACCGCTTCCTTCTGACCGCAGTGACGATAGACCGCGTCGATCACGTCCGACACGTTCTTCTTCGTCAGCTGCTTGTTGATCAGCGCGAAGGGAATCGCCGCATGACGCGGCAGGATCTGCGCGATCAGCATACGGCCCGGCGTGGTGATGACGGTCTGGCGCACGGGCTTGCCGTCGGCATCCACCGTCTCGTACCGCGCGACGATCTTGTCATGCAGCTTGATGGCGCCGGCCGACAGGGCGTACTCGACCTCGCCGACCGTGGCGAAGGACGAGGCGCCCTGCACCGTGATCCGGCCCTCGGCGTCGTACTCGTTACGGTCGGGCGTGACGCGGAACTCGGGGGTCTCGAGGCTGAGATAATACAGCCCCAGCACGATGTCCTGCGACGGCACGATGATCGGCTTGCCGTTGGCGGGGCTGAGGATGTTGTTGGTCGACATCATCAGCACGCGCGCTTCCAACTGGGCCTCGAGGCTCAGCGGGACGTGCACGGCCATCTGGTCGCCGTCGAAATCCGCGTTGAAGGCAGTGCAGACCAGCGGGTGAAGCTGGATCGCCTTGCCTTCGATCAGCACCGGCTCGAACGCCTGGATGCCCAGGCGGTGCAGCGTCGGCGCGCGGTTCAGCATCACCGGATGCTCGCGGATGACCTCTTCGAGGATGTCCCACACCTCGGGACGCTCCTTCTCCACCATCCGCTTCGCGGCCTTGATGGTGGTGGCGTGACCGTATTTCTCGAGCTTCGAGTAGATGAACGGCTTGAACAGCTCCAGCGCCATCTTCTTAGGCAGACCGCACTGGTGCAGCTTCAGTTCCGGCCCGACCACGATCACCGAACGGCCCGAATAATCGACGCGCTTGCCCAGCAGGTTCTGACGGAAGCGACCCTGCTTGCCCTTGAGCATGTCGGACAGCGACTTCAGCGGCCGCTTGTTGGCGCCCGTGATCGCCCGGCCGCGACGGCCGTTATCGAACAGCGCATCGACCGATTCCTGCAACATGCGCTTTTCGTTGCGGACGATGATGTCCGGCGCGCGCAGCTCGATCAGCCGCTTCAAGCGGTTGTTACGGTTGATGACGCGGCGATACAGGTCGTTCAGGTCGGAGGTCGCGAAACGGCCGCCATCGAGCGGGACGAGCGGACGCAGCTCCGGCGGGATCACCGGGATGAGGTCCATGATCATCCACTCGGGGCGCGATTCGCTCTCGGCGAACGCCTCGATCAGCTTCAGGCGCTTGACCAGCTTCTTGCGCTTGGCCTCGGACGTCGTGTCCTTCAACTCCTGGCGCAGACGCTCCTTGTCGGCCTTGCAGTCGATCCGCTCCAGGACCTTCTTGATGGCCTCGGCGCCGATTCCGACCTCGATCCCTTCTTCGCCATGCTCGTCCATGACGTCGAGATACTGGTCTTCGTTCAGCAGGCTGTACTGCTTGAGCGGCGAGGTGCCGGGCTCCAGCACCACGTAGCTTTCGAAATACAGGATCTTTTCCAGATCCTTCAGCGTCATGTCGACCATCAGGCCGATGCGGCTGGGCAGCGACTTCAGGAACCAGATATGCGCGACCGGGCTGGCAAGCTCGATATGGCCCATCCGCTCGCGGCGGACCTTGGCCAGCGTGACCTCAACGCCGCACTTTTCGCAGATGATGCCGCGGAACTTCATGCGCTTGTACTTGCCGCACAGGCACTCGTAGTCCTTGATCGGCCCGAAGATCCGCGCGCAGAACAGGCCGTCGCGCTCGGGCTTGAAGGTCCGGTAGTTGATGGTCTCGGGCTTCTTGATCTCGCCGTACGACCAGGACCGGATCTGCTCGGACGAAGCGAGCTGGATCTTGATCTGATCGAAGACCGTGGTCTGGCCAGTCTGGCCCAGGATCTTCATGAGTTCGTTCATGCGCCGCAAACCCCCTGGGGGAAATGAATGGCTGCGACCCGCCGGGCCGCAACCATCCATGAAAAAAGAACAGATAGAGACGAAGTGGTGTGACTGACGGCGGCGTCAGTCGCCACTCTGCTCCAGATCCACGTTCAGGCCGAGCGACTTCAGTTCCTTGATCAGAACGTTGAAGCTCTCGGGGATACCGGCCTCGAAATCGTCCTGCTCGCGCACGATCGCTTCGTAGACCTTGGTGCGGCCGGACACGTCGTCCGACTTCACCGTGAGCATTTCCTGCAGCGTGTAGGCCGCGCCGTAGGCTTCCAGCGCCCAGACCTCCATTTCGCCGAAACGCTGGCCGCCGAACTGGGCCTTGCCGCCCAGAGGCTGCTGCGTGACCAGCGAATACGGACCGATCGACCGAGCATGGATCTTGTCGTCGACCAGGTGATGCAGCTTGAGCATGTAGATGTAGCCCACCGTGGTCACACGCTCGAACTTCTCGCCCGTGCGCCCGTCGATCAGCTGCGACTGGCCCGACTTGTTGACGCCGGCATCCGCCAGCATCGCCTCAATATCGGGGATCGACGCGCCGTCGAACACCGGGGTCGCGATCGGCACGCCCTTGCGCAGGTTGTTGGCCAGTTCGACCAGTTGCTCGTTGGGCAAGGTGACGATGGAATCGTCATACACCTTGTCGCCATAGACGGCCTTCAGTCGGTCCAGCAGTTCCTGCTTCTTCTCGCCGGTGCGCTGGTATTCATCCACCAGTCCGCCGATCCCTTTGCCGATATTGGCGCAGGCCCAGCCCAGATGGGTCTCCAGGATCTGCCCGACATTCATGCGCGAGGGCACGCCCAGCGGGTTCAGCACCAGATCGACCGGCGTGCCGTCCTCGAGGAACGGCATGTCTTCCACCGGCACGACGCGCGACACCACACCCTTGTTGCCGTGGCGGCCGGCCATCTTGTCGCCGGGCTGCAGCTTGCGCTTCACCGCGACGAACACCTTGACCATCTTCATCACGCCGGGCGGCAACTCGTCGCCGCGCTGCAGCTTCTCGACCTTGCTTTCGAAGCGCGCCTGGATGCGGGCCACGGCGGCATCGAACTCGCGCCGCAGCACTTCCAGCTCGACCATCACCGGATCGGCGGCGACGGTGATGTTGCGCCATGCACCGCGCGGATGCTCGGCCAGCACTTCCTCGGTGATCTCGGTGCCCGAACGGATGCCCTTGAAGCCCGTGCCGGATACCTGCCCCACCAGACGCTCGCGCAGCCGGTTGTAGAACGACCGCTCCTGGATCGCGCGCTCGTCGTCGCGGTCCTTGGCCAGACGCTCGATCTCGGCGCGCTCGATCGCCATCGCGCGCTCGTCCTTGTCGACGCCGCGACGCGAGAAGACCCGCACATCGACGATCGTGCCGGTGGTGCCGGGCGGCAGCTTCAGCGACGTATCGCGGACATCCGATGCCTTTTCGCCGAAGATGGCGCGCAGCAGCTTCTCTTCCGGCGTCATCGGGCTTTCGCCCTTCGGCGTCACCTTGCCGACCAGGATGTCGCCCGGATTCACCTCGGCGCCGACATAGACGATGCCCGCCTCGTCGAGATTGCGCAGGGCTTCCTCGCCGACATTGGGAATGTCGCGGGTGATTTCCTCCTGACCCAGCTTGGTATCGCGGGCCATGACCTCGAATTCCTCGATATGGATCGAGGTGAAGACGTCATCGCGAGCGATCCGCTCGGAGATCAGGATCGAATCTTCGAAATTGTACCCGTTCCACGGCATGAACGCGACCAGCACGTTCCGGCCCAGCGCCAGTTCGCCCAGTTCGGTCGAGGGGCCGTCGGCGATGATGTCGCCGGCCAGCACCTGGTCGCCCACGCGCACCAGCGGACGCTGGTTGATGCAGGTGGACTGGTTCGAGCGCATATATTTGCGCAGACGGTAGATATCGACGCCCTGGGTCGCCCCGGCCGCGTCGGTGGCACGGACGACGATGCGCGCGCCGTCGATCTGGTCGATCACGCCGCTGCGTCGGGCCACGATCGTCGCACCCGAATCGTGCGCCACGGCCGCTTCCATGCCCGTGCCGACCAGCGGCGCATCGGAGCGGACCAGCGGCACCGCCTGACGCTGCATGTTCGAGCCCATCAGCGCGCGGTTCGCGTCATCGTTCTCCAGGAACGGGATCAGCGCGGCCGCGACCGAGACAAGCTGCTTGGGCGACACGTCACAGGCGGTCACCTCTTCCGGCTTCACCAGACGGAAATCCCCGCCACGACGCACCGAAACCAGTTCGTCGGTCAGACGGCCATCCTGATCCTGCTTCGCATCGGCCTGGGCGACGATCAGCTTTTCCTCTTCCATGGCGGAGAGGTATTTCCAGCCGTCCTGCAGCACGCCGTCACGCACCAGGCGATACGGAGTTTCGATGAAGCCGTACTTGTTCACCTTGGCGTAGGTCGCCAGCGAGTTGATCAGACCGATGTTCGGCCCTTCCGGCGTCTCGATCGGGCAGATGCGGCCATAATGGGTCGGATGAACGTCGCGCACCTCGAAGCCGGCACGCTCACGGGTCAGACCGCCCGGGCCAAGCGCCGAGAGGCGGCGCTTATGCGTCACTTCCGACAGCGGGTTGGTCTGGTCCATGAACTGGCTGAGCTGCGACGAGCCGAAGAACTCGCGCACCGCCGCCGCCGCCGGCTTGGCGTTGATCAGATCATGCGGCATCACGGTGTCGATATCGACCGAGCCCATGCGCTCGCGGATCGCACGCTCCATGCGCAGCAGGCCGACGCGATACTGGTTTTCCATCAGCTCGCCGACCGAGCGGACGCGACGGTTGCCTAGATTGTCGATGTCGTCGATCGCGCCGCGGCCGTCCTTCAGCTCGCACATGATCTTGACGGTGCGCAGGATGTCTTCCTTGCGCAGCACGCGCATGGTATCCGGTGCGTCCAGGCCCAGGCGCATGTTCATCTTCACGCGGCCGACCGCCGAGAGGTCGTAGCGGTCCGCGTCGAAGAACAGACCCGAGAACATCGCTTCGGCGGTTTCCGGGGTCGGCGGCTCACCGGGGCGCATCACGCGATAGATGTCGGTCAGCGCATCGTCGCGCGAGCCGTTCTTGTCAACCGCCAGCGTGTTGCGGATCCACGGGCCGTTCGCGGCATCGACCGCCAGCGTCGGCAGGCAGTCGACGCCCGCCTCTTCCAGGGCCTCGAGACGCGCCTCGGTCAGTTCCTCGCCAGCCTCGGCATAGATCTCGCCGGTCTCGGGATTGACCAGATCATGCGCCACGTAACGACCGACCAGACCGGCGGCGCCGACCAGCACTTCCTTGGTCGTCTCGGCGATCTTGCGCACCATGCGGGCGGTCAGCTTGGCGTCGGCCTCGGCCACCACTTCGCCGCTCTGCGCGTCCACCAGCGGCTCCAGCAGCTTCATGCCGCGGAACGACTCGGCGTCGAACGGACGGGCCCAGCCCTTGGGGCCTTTGGTGAAGACGACCTTGTTGTAGAAATAGCCCAGGATCTCGTCGGCATCCATGCCGCGGATCTCCAACGCGTCCACGTCGCCGCCCTCGGCGGTCTTCGCGGCACGGGCGGCGGCCGAAGCCTCGCCTTCCAGGGCGTACAGCAGCGTCGTGACCGGCAGCTTCCGCTTGCGGTCGATGCGGACGTAGATCAGGTCCTTGCTGTCGAATTCAAAATCGAGCCACGAGCCGCGATAGGGGATGACGCGGGCGGCGAACAGGAACTTGCCCGAGGAATGGGTCTTGCCCTTGTCGTGATCGAAGAACACGCCGGGGCTGCGGTGCATCTGGCTGACGATGACGCGCTCGGTGCCGTTGATGATGAAGGTGCCGTTATCCGTCATCAGCGGCATGTCGCCCATATAGACGGGCTGTTCCTTGATGTCGCGGATCGAGCGCGAACCGGTATCCTCGTCGACATCCCACACGATCAGGCGCAGGACCACCTTCAGCGGCGCCGCGAAGGTCAGGCCGCGCTGGATGCATTCCTCGACATCGTATTTCGGCTCTTCGAGTTCGTAATGCACGAACTCCAGGCGGCCGCGCCCGGCGAAATCATTGATCGGAAAAACCGAACGGAACACTTCCTGCAGGCCGGTCTGCGTCCGGCTGTCGGGCGACACGTTCATCTGCAGGAACGCCTCGTAACTGGCGCGCTGCACGTCGATCAGATTGGGCATCGGAGCGATTTCGGGTATCCGCCCGAAGCTCTTGCGGATGCGCTTGCGTCCCGTGAACGATTTCGTAATGGCGTTCATCGTCTATCCTGCCCCCATCCCCGACGACCCGGACCTTTCCGCGCCCGGAACCCGGAGCCACGGCGACCGAAAGCGGATCATCACAAACCATCCATGCCTGGGCGCCGAAACCGGCGCCCCCGCCCACCCCGAAAGATGGGCCTTCTACCGCCGAAGGCGCCCGAGACCTTGCGGTCAGGGCGCCAGAACGGCCAAGGGGGCGGGCACCTTTCGGTTTCCCGCCCTCACCTGGCATCAAGCAGGAGAAGCAGCCCGGAGGCCGCCTGCATCCGGCAGATTACTTCACTTCGACGGTCGCGCCGTTCTCTTCAAGAACCTTCTTGATCTTCTCGGCTTCGTCCTTGTTCACGCCTTCCTTCACGGTCTTCGGCGCACCCTCGACCAGGTCCTTGGCTTCCTTCAGGCCCAGGCCGGTGATGCCACGGATTTCCTTGATGACGTTGATCTTCTTGTCGCCGGCCTTGGCCAGGATAACAGTGAACTCGGTCTGCTCTTCAACCGGAGCGGCAGCGGCGGCGGCCGGCGCAGCGGCAACGGCAACCGGAGCAGCGGCGGAAACGCCCCACTTCTCTTCCAGCAGCTTCGAGAGCTCAGCGGCCTCGAGAACCGTGAGGGCGGACAGCTCGTCAACGAGTTTGGTCAGATCGGCCATGATTTGGTCTTCCTAATTTATACACTGATTGGCGCAACACAATCCCGATTTCACGAGAGTGTGTAAATTTCATCACCCCGCGCACGCGGGGCGCAGATGGCTCAGGCAGCCTCGTCCTTCTTGGCGTAGGCGCCGAAAACCCGCGCAAGCTGTCCAGCCGGCGCCTGGAGAACACCCGCGATGCGCGTGGCCGGCGTGGAGATCATCCCCACCAGCTGCGCCCGGAGCGTATCCAGGGACGGCAGTTCGGCCAGCGCCTTAACACCATCGACATTCAATGTCTGGGTGCCGAGCGCTCCACCGAGCAGAACGAGCTTTTCGTTGGTCTTGGCGAACTCGACAAGCACCTTCGCCACGGCCACCGGATCGGCAGACCACGAAATCGCGGTCGGCCCCTTCAGCAGCGGCGAAATGCCTTCGAATCGGGTCCCTGCCAGGGCGAGGTTGGCCAGCCGGTTCTTCGCGACCTTGTAAGTCGCTCCAGCCGCACGCACGCGCTGCCGAAGGATCGTCGCATCAGCCACCGTCAGCCCGTCATTGCGGGTTACGACAACCATGGACGTCTCGGCGAACACGGCCGCGAGGGAGGCAACAAACTCCCGCTTCTCCGTACGGTCCAATTCCCGTCTCCGTCGTGACCTGCCGGGGATGCCCCAACAGGCCGGGTTTGCCCTAGGAGGACAGAGCCTTGCGGCCCATCCTCCGGTTCGCCTGTCCTGTGAACAACGGAACAACCAGTGCGGGCGGCGAAACCACCCCTATCCGGCAATCCCCGTCTTCCGGTTGCGGACCCGAAGGCCCATCAAGGCATAAGCCACATCCGGTCATGGACAGGTTCGGAAGAACGGGACCCGAAGCGCCCCGTCTCCTGTCCGCGATGCCCTTGCGGGCATCACGTCATCTCCTGATGCTCAGGCCGCCGAGAACGAGGACACGTCGACGCGCACGCCGGGGCCCATCGTGGACGACAGAGCGGCCTTGCGCAGATAGGTGCCCTTGGCGCCCGTCGGCTTGGCCTTCTGCACCGCATCGACGAAGGCGCGGATGTTTTCGGCCAGCTTGTCGCTGCCGAAAGACGCCTTGCCGATACCGGCATGAATGATACCGGCCTTTTCGGCGCGATATTCGACCTGACCGGACTTGGCCGCCGTGACGGCGCCCTTCACGTCCATGGTCACCGTACCCAGCTTCGGGTTCGGCATCAGGCCGCGCGGACCCAGGATCTTACCCAGGCGGCCGACGAGGGCCATCATGTCCGGCGTCGCGATGCAGCGATCGAACGCGATTTCGCCAGCCTGCACCTTCTCGGCCAGATCCTCGGCGCCGACCACGTCGGCACCGGCGGCCAGGGCCTCCTCGGCCTTCGCGCCACGGGCGAACACGCCCACGCGCAGGGTCTTGCCGGTGCCGTTCGGCAGCGACAGCAGGCCGCGGACCATCTGGTCGGCGTGACGCGGGTCGATGCCCAGATTCAGCGAGATCTCGATCGTCTCGTCGAACTTGGCGGTCGCGGTCTGCTTCACCAGACCGATCGCCTCGTCCAGGCCATAGGCCTTGTTACGGTCAACAGAGGCCTGGCCGGCCGTCAGACGCTTGTTCTTGGCCATTGGATCAGCCCTCCACCACCGTAAGGCCCATCGAACGGGCGGAGCCGATCAGCATCCGCACAGCCCCGTCGATGTCGTTGGCATTCATGTCCTGCTTCTTCTGCTCGGCGATCTCGCGCAACTGCGTCATCGTCACGCTGCCGACGGCCGCCGACTTGCCGACCGTCGAGCTGCCCTTCTTGATGTTCGCGGCCTTCATCAGGAAATAGGTGTTCGGCGGCGTCTTCGTGATGAAGGTGAAGGTGCGGTCGGCGAACGCGGTGATGACGACCGGGATCGGCATGCCGGGCTCAAGGCCCTGCGTCTTGGCGTTGAACTCCTTGCAGAACTGCATGATGTTCAGGCCGCGCTGACCCAGCGCCGGGCCGACCGGCGGGGACGGATTCGCCTTGCCGGCGGGAATTTGTAGCTTGATGTAGCCAACGATCTTTTTGGCCATATCCGGGGCTCCTGACTGTTTCACCCGGACCGCGGTTCCTGCGGTCGCCCCGCCGCGCAAGGCAGCGGACGCGACCTCCCGCGTTCCGTAAGAGGCGGGTCCCTAACCTTATTGGGCCGGGGTTGTCAACCCCACCCCCGCCAGGCCGGGACCCGTCAGGTTCAGCTTCTCCGGCCCACTGCCCGTCGCGATGCCGCCAGCCTCCTTCGGCACGCGCAGCCCGTCATATTGCAGCGGCGCGAACGGCATGATCGACTTGTCGGAGGGCAACTGCGCCCGCGTCCAGCCGCCGCCCAGCGCGCGGATCAGCGCCACCGTCGCCTGATGGCGCCGCGTCTCGACCTGCACTTCCGCGATCCGCGCCGTCAGGGCCGCAATCTGGGCCACCACCACGTCCAGGTAATTGGTCAGCCCACCTGTATAGAGCGCCATGGTCATGCCCTGGGTCCGCATCGCGGCCTGGACCGAGCGATGCTGCTGCGCCAGTTCGGCCCGCAACTGACCGGTCATGGTCAGCCCGTCCTCGACATCCTGGAACGCCTGGAGCACGGTCCCGCGATAATTGTCTTCCGCCTGGCGGTATTGCGACCAGGTGCGTTGCAGTTCGGCACGACGCAGGCCCCCCTGGAATAGCGGCATCGCGGCCTGTACGGCATAGGAATACATGCTGTTCGACAGGTCGGCGAGCGTGAAGCCGTTATCCATGAAGCCGGTCATCGCATTGACCGACACGTTCGGATAGAACGCGGCCCGCGAGACGCCGATGGCGCGATTGGCCTGCGCCATCTCGCGCTCCGCCGCGGCCACGTCCGGCCGCCGCTCCAGCAATGCCGAGGGCAGAAGCATCGGAACCGCGACATCGGGGAAGCGCATCTGGTTCTCAGGCTCCAGATGGAACGCCGCGGGCGCCACGCCGACGAAGGCCGCGATGGCATGCTCCAGTACCGCCCGACGCGCCAGCAGGTCCGTTTCCTGCGCCTGGGTCGCATAAAGCTGGTTTTCCGCGCGCGAGACGTCCAGCCCGGCGGCGATCGCCCCGGCCTGCCGCATTTGCGTGATCTGAACCGCCAACTTGTAGGTCCGAATCGAGTCGCGATAGACCGCATCCTGCGCGTCCAGCCCACGAATCGCGATATAGTCCGATGCCAGTTCGGCATCGGTACTCAGCCGCATCACCGCATAATCGGCCGCGCGCTCCTGCGCCTGCTGGGTGCGCATGCGCTTGCGGTTGCGGATCGCCGACCAGAAATCCGGCTCCCAGGTCGCGGTCCCGCTATATTGCTCCGACGACATGTAGGTCGGACCCGTCGCGCCATGACCGCGCCACAGGCGATGCTGGGACCCCTTGTATTTTCCCATGCCCGCGTTGGCCGAGACTTGCGGATACAGCCCCGCCTGCGCCTCGGCCGCCATGTCGCGCGCCTGGGTAAAGGTCTCCGCCGCCACTTGCAGGTCGGGATTGACCCGATTGGCCTGCTCTTCCAGCCGGTTCAGGATCGGGTCGCCCAGCAGCGTCCACCAGTCTCCTCGCAAGGCCGCTTCGTTCGGCGCGGCATACCGCACCGTCCCCTCACCCTTCCAATTGTCCGGAAAGACGAAATGATCGGGATGATACGCCGGCGCCATGTCGCACCCGGCGACGCCGACGAGCACCCCCAGGCCGCCGGCCAGCCGGGCTGCACGCCACAATCGACGGGCGGAACGGAGCCGCGCTCGCCGCGCAGGAGAAGACAGGGTCATTGACGGGCTCCCGCCTCCTCCGTGCCCGCCCGATCGTTCGGCATGGCACGGACATCGTCGGAGCGGACAGGTTCGCTGCCCGTGGGCCGCTGCGCGTTGTAACCCGGCGTCGCATCCACCACGCGGACTTCCTGCCCGTCCAGCAGGCCGGCCGAGGGGTTGTTGACCAGCCGGTCGGTCACCTTCAGTCCGCCCCGGATCTGCACTGTGGTGCCCAGGTTGGTCCCGACCGTCACATTATGCAGCCGGATGCGGTTATGCTCGTCGACCAGAGCCACCTGCATGCCTTCCGCACGGAAGATCAGCGCGCCTTCCGGAATCACCAGAATGTCCGGATCGCCCGGCGCACGGAAATGAACGGTGGCATAGGAATCCGGCCATAGGGTGCGGTCGCTGTTATCCAGCGTCAGTTCGGTGGTAACTGTGCGGGTCGTGGAATTGAACGCACCGGCGGTCGCCAGGAACGTGGCCTTGTACACCCGCCCCGGATGCTGCGGCACGGTCACCTCGGCCGTCAGCTTGGGGCTGATGATGTCGGCGTAATCCTGCGGCACCGACACGAACACGCGCATGCGGTGCACATCGGCCACGCTGAACAGTTCGGTCGCCGTTCCACGAGAACTGACGTCACCCCCACCCGCATTCACATAATCGCCGACATCGGCCAGACGCGAGGTCACGACGCCATCGAACGGCGCGACGATCTGCTTGAAGCCGATCAGCGCGGCGTACCGCGACACCTCGTGCCGCGCCGCCTCGACCTGCGCCTGCTCGGCCTCGGCGTTCGCGACCTGCACGTCGACTTCCTGCTGCGACACGGCCTGCGTGCCCTGCAATGCCTTCCAGCGCTTCGCCGTGATCTGCGCCAGTTTGTAGCGCGCCATCGCCACGTCGAAATTCGCCTTCGAGGCCGCGTACTGCGCGTCCAGACCCGGCGTGTCGATGGTGGCCAGCACGTCGCCCGCCTTCACCTCGGCACCGAAATCCTTGTACCACATGCGCACATAGCCCGAGACCTGGGCATAGATCGGCGCCAGGTACCACGCCGAGATATTGCCCGGCAGATCCAGCGTGCGGATGCTCGGCCCCCTGGCGGGCGAAATCAGTTGCACCCTCGGGATCGCGGCATCTTCCGTCTGCTCGTGCAGCGCGCTGACATGCATCTGCCGCTGGATGATTCCGCCGCCAACCACCACCACCGCAAGGATGACGCCAACGCCGGCAAGAAGCTTGCCGCGCCCCGACGGTTTTGATCCGCGGGTCTGTTCCACGGCGCTCATGCGCGCTCTCCTTCGGTGCTACGGTGTCTCTCGGCTCGGCGACCATGCAGCAGGGCGAAGACGGAGGGCACGAACAGCAGCGTCGCTACCGTCGCAACCATCAGCCCCCCCATCACCGCCCGGCCCAGCGGCGCGTTCTGCGAATTGCTCAGGGACATCGGCAACATGCCGATGATCATGGCCGATGCTGTCATCAGCACCGGCCGGATACGTTCGAACCCGGCCTCGATCGCCGCCTTGATCGCATCGCCATGCACCTCCAGCCGTTCGCGGGCGAAGGACACGACCAGGATCGAGTTGGCGGTGGCGGTGCCCATACACATGATGGCACCCGTCAGCGCCGGCACCGACAGGGTGGTATGCGTCAGGAACAGGCTCCACGCGATACCCGCCAGCGCGCCGGGCAGCGCCGTGATGATGATGAACGGGTCCAGCCACGACTGGAAGTTGACGACGATGATCAGGTACACCAGCAGGATCGACATCGCCAATCCGATGCCAAGCTGGCGGTAGGCACTATTCATCGTCACCGCCTGGCCACGCACCGTCAGGCTGGAGCCGCGCGGCAGGTCGTGGCGCGATGCCTCCACCACCCGGTTGACCTCGCGCGAGACCGCACCCAGATCGAGCCCGTTATTCGTGGCGTAAATGTTGAACACCGGCATGATATTATAGTGCGAGACCTCGCCGGGCGTGCCGGTCTGGACGATCTGGCTCAGGCCACCCAGGATCTGCGGCGCCTTGCTCAGCGGATTGCCATCGCCCCGGTCGATCGGGATCGTTTCCAGATCGTTCAGCTTCTGCAGGAATTGCAGCGGCGTCTGGATATCGACCAGATGCGACACTCCGGTCTTCGGGTCCAGCCAGTAGGTCGGCGAGACCTGACCGCTACCCGAAAGGGTCGCCAGCGCGTTGTTGGCGATATCGGCTTCCGTGAGGCCGGTCCCTAACGCGTAGGAGCGCCTGGCATTCACCCGCAGCGTGGGCGTCGTCATCGGTTCCTGCACCGAGACGTCTGTCACGCCCGTCACATGGCGCAGCCGTTCGGCCAGATGCTGGGCGAAGGTGAAGTTCTCGGTCAGGTTGCGGCCGCTGATCTGCACATCCAGCGGTGCCGGAAGGCCGAAATTGAGGATCTTGGCCGTCAGATCGGCGGGCATGAAGGTCATTTCGGTACCGGGGAAGCGGTCGCCCAGCCCCTTGCGGAGGATATCGCGGTAGGCTGCCACCGGCGCTTCCTCGTCGCGCAGGGTGATGGTCAGGTCGCAATCCTGCGTGCCGACGGTGGGAGTCGGGATGAAGGCCTGATTCAGGCCGCTGAACGGAAGGCCGCAATTGGCCACGATGTCATCGACCTCGCCCGGCAGCAGGCGATGGATCTCGTTGCTGACCAGCATCGAGATCTTGCCCGCTTCGGTCAGCTTGGTGCCCAGCGGCGCGCGCATATGCATGGCCAGCGCGTTCGAGTTGATTTCGGGAAAAAAATCCTGGCCGACAAACATCAACAGCCCCACCGAGCCGACGGCCACCCCCAGGAACGTGCCGATAAAGCGCAGGCGCGCGGCCACCAGCGCCGTCAGCACGTCGCGGTAGGCATGGCGGAAGCGCGTGAATTTGGCCTCGAACCCCTGCTGGAAGCGTCCGAAGAACCCCTTCGGCGGTGCATGGCCGTGCGCAGCGGCATCATGCGCCGCGACCTGGGCCGCCAGCATGTATTTGGCCATGGTCGGGACAAGGGTTCGCGAGAGGATGAAGGAGGCGATCATCGCGAAAATGATGGCCTCGGCCATGGGCATGAACAGCCAGCCGGCAACGCCGGTCAACTGGAACAGCGGCATCCAGACGATACAGATGCACAAGGTGGACACGAAGGTCGGGATCACGATCTGGTTCGCCGCGTCGATGATCGCGGTTTCCAGGTCCTTGCCCATTTCCAGGTGCGCGTCGATGTTCTCGATCATGACGGTCGCATCATCGACCAGGATGCCGACCGCCAGGGCCAGACCGCCCAATGTCATGACATTGATGGTCTGACCGGCCCAGCCCAGCCCGATGATGGCGCACAGCATGGCCAGCGGGATCGAGGTGGCGATGATGACCGTCGAACGCCACGAGCCCAGGAACAGCAGCACCACCAGGCTGGTCAGCAGCGCCGCCGTGCCCATTTCCTGCACCACGTCGCGCACCGCCTCCTTCACGAAGGTCGAGGCGTCATTCAGCACCTTGATCTGCACACCGGGCGGCAGGGTGGCGGTGACACCGGGGAGCAGGGCCTTCACGCCGCTGACCACGTCCAGCGTCGAGGCATCGCCGCTCTTCATGATCACGATCAGGACCGCCTGATGGCCCTTGACCAGCACCATGTTGGTCTGCGGCGGCCCACCCTGATGTACCCACGCCACGTCACGCACATAGACGACCGCATTGCCGACCTGCTTGATCGGAATCGCGTTGAATTCGTCGATCGCGCGCGGTGTCGCATTGGTCTGGACCATGTAGTCCAGCGCCCCGATCCTCTGGTCGCCCGCCGGCAGCACGATATTCTGCTTGCCCAGCGCGTTGCCCACGTCGGTGGCCGACAGGCCGTGCGCCAGCAGCTTCGCCTGGTCCAGATCGACCATGATATTGCCCGGCTGGCCACCATAAGGGTTCGGGATCGCCGCCCCCGCCACCGCCACCAATGCGGGGCGGATCAGGTTCGACGACATGTCGTAGATCTGCGAGGCCGTCATGGAGTCCGACGACACCTGGAGCGTCAGCACCGGCACCGAGGACGCATTGTAGGTCAGCACCAGCGGCGGCGTCATGCCCGTCGGCATCTGCTTGATCACGGTTTGCGAGACGGAGGTGATCTGGGTCTGGGCGACCGCGGTATCGGTGCCCGGCTGGAAGAACACCTTGACGATGCCGCGTCCGTAATAGGACTGGCTTTCGATATGCTCGATATTATTGACGGTCGCGGTCAGCGCGCGCTCGTAATAATAGATGACGCGGCCGGACATATCCTCCGGCATCAGGCCGGTATACCCCCAGACGATCGCGACGACGGGGATCTTGATGCTGGGGAAGACATCGGTCGGGGTCTGGACCATCGACCGGACACCGAACACGACGATAAGAATCGACAGGACGACGAACGTATAAGGCCGCTTGAGCGCGGTAACGACAATCGAATTCATGCGCGGCGCGCCCCCCATGCGCGTTGGACCGCGCATCTATCCTGCCTGTCCGCCACGCTCCTGCGATCTGGCCCGCAAGCGTGCATCGTCGTCACTCCCGATCGTTCGGCGCCTCGTTAGCACGCCATTCGATCACGCCAATGAAATTCCCATTTAAAAAATGGCCTGCGCAGGCGGGGGAAATGTGACCCCGAACAGCGCGCCGGGGCGCTCTTCATGCTGGCGGGCGTTGGAAATCGTCAGTTGCGCATTATGCAGGCGCAGGATGGCCGAGACCAGGCTGAGCCCCAGCCCGCTGCCTGGCACATGGCGGCTCTTGTCCGAACGGTAGAAGCGGTTCAGCACCGCCTGACGCTCCTGGGGCATGATGCCGATGCCGGTATCGGCGATTTCCAGCCGCGCCGAACCCTGGCCGTCAGCGAAGGCCGCCAGGGTGACATCGCCGCCTTCATCGGTAAATTTCAGCGCGTTATCAATCAGGTTCGCCAGCACCTCGATCAGCAGGTCGCGGTCTCCATGCACAGGCACAGGCCCCGACGCCGCGAGAAGTTCCAGCCGGATCTGCCTCGTCTCCGCGATCGGCTCGTACAGATCGACAATGTCGGCCGCGATCTCGTTCAGGTCCACCAGCGAGAATCCGACCCGCCGACGGGCGTTCTCGATCTCGCCGATCCGCAGAAGCGCGGTGATGATGGAAAAGCACTGGTCCAGATCGTCGATCGCCCGGGCGATCACGGTGCGCAGGTCGTCGGCCGACAATGTGCCGGCCTGCGCGCGGTCCAGACGGGCGCGCACGCGGGCCAGGGGTGTGCGCAGGTCATGGGCGATATCGTTCCCGACATCGCGGATCTCGCCCATCAGATGCTCCAGCCGGTCCAGCATGCGGTTCACGCTGCCGGCCAGGCGCTGCATCTCGTCGCGCTGACGCCCGGCGGGCAGGCGCTCGTGCAGGTCGCCATCCATGATCCGGTCGATCGCCTCGTGCATCCTGCCCACGCGCCCCAGCGCACGATGGCTCAATATGATGCCGCACAGCAGCGCGAACAGCACCGTGGGCACGATCGAGACCAGCAGCGAATGGCGCATCATCAGCCGCCATTCCGCCAGCATGTGCAGCCCGCGCCCCAGCACCAGCACCCGGCCGCCCGCGACCGGCACGGCCAGGACACGCAGCACATAGGGCTCGTCCTCGTTCGGTCGCACCGTCAGTTCGTGGACGCGGCCGTCGACCGCGAGCCCCTCGGGCCATGCGCGCAGATCGCCCGCGACATAATGATGGGCGGAGTCGAACAGGGCGGCCTGGTTAATCACGACGCGCAGATCGTCGGTCGCGCGCTCGCTGACCTTGTGCGCCAGATCCTGCGGTGTTTCCTGCGCCAGCAGGGCGGCCTCACGATGCAGCAGGGCATCCGTGCGGCGGAACTCGAACGCCTTGGTCTGGCTATATCCCACCGAAAATTGCAGCGCCGCCGTGCCGATCATCGCCACCACTACCGCGAGCGTCAGCCGGAACGTCGCGGTGCGCAGCACCTCGCCCAGTTGCATCGCCTATTCAGGCACGCGCAGCATGAAGCCGGTACCCCGGATGCTGTGGATCAACGGCACGCCGGCGGGATCGTCGATCTTGCGCCGCAGCTTGCCGATATGGACATCCACCAGGTTGGTCTGCGGAATGAAACGGTAGTTCCACACATCTTCCAGCAGCATCGTGCGGGTGAGTACCTGATTAGGCCGGCGCATCAGATATTCCAGCAGCCGGAATTCGCGCGGCAGCAGCTCGATCGGCTGGCCGTCGCGCGTGACCGTACGCTCGATCAGGTCCATGCTCAACGGGCCAACATGCAGCATGGTCTCGCGCGTGTTGTTGGGGCGGCGCATCAGCGCCTCCAACCGGGCGGCCAGCTCCTCCATCGCGAAGGGTTTGGTCAGGTAATCGTCGCCGCCGGCCTTCAGGCCGCTGACACGGTCATCGACCGCCGACAGCGCGGAGAGCACCAGCACCGGGCTGGAGACCTGACGGCCGCGCAGGGTCTCGATCAGTGTCAGCCCGTCCATCTCGGGCAGCATCCGGTCCACGACCATGACGTCGAACGTCTCGGCCAGCGCCGCAGCCAGTCCGGCCGGCCCGGTTTCCGCATGGCGGACGGCGAAGCCCCGGCTTTCCAGCTCCTCGGCGACTTCCTGGGCGATCTTGCCGTCATCTTCCACCAGCAGCACCCGTGGCCTGGCTTCGCGGCCTGGCCCGGCCTCCCCTGGCGAGGGAAACGGTTCTGTGGTCGATGTCGCATTCATGGTCCGGTCAGGCATGATCGCACCCCGCCTCAAGCACCATTAAATTCGGTTTCACCACGCTCTGTCGCACCCTCGTCCACTGCCGGCGCGGCCGCCGCGTCGATCCCGTCCAGCCCGCGCAACTGCTTCGCCACCACCCGCGTCCGCCGCCGCGCCTCGTCGATCGACGACGACATGGCCGAGGCATTGCGGGCCAGCCGTTCCAGCACCCCGTCCATCCGCAGCATCTCCTGCCGGGTGGCCCCCAGCAGGCGGGCGATGCCGTCGGTCCGTTCCTCCAGCGCCATGGTGACGTATCCCAGATGGATCGTCCGCAGCATGGCCGGCAGCAGGCCCGGCCCCATGATCATCACCCGGCAGGTACGCCCGATCTCGTCCACCAGCCCCGGAATCCGCGCGATTTCGGCATAGAGCCCGTCGGTGGGCAGATACAGGACCGCGAATTCCACCGTGACCGGCGGAACGATATATTTGGACGCGATCTTGCGGGCTTCAATCTTCAGCGTCGTTTCCAGCGCGCGACGGGCAGCGCGTTCGGCGTCGGCGTCCACCCGGTCCACGGCATCCAGCAGGCGCTCGTAGGCTTCGGTCGGGAATTTCGAGTCGATCGCCAGCAGCGGCGGCGTGGTGGCCCGTACCGGCATGCGTACGGCAAACTCCACCACCTCCGCACTGCCCTCGCGCAGGCGGCAATTGGCCTCGTAGGCGCCGGGAGGCAGCACGTCGTCCAGGATGGCACGCAATTGCGCCTCCCCCCAGCCGCCGCGCGTCTTGACGTTGGAGAACAGGCGCTTGAGGTCGCCGATCTGCGCCGTCATCGCCGAGACTTCGCCCATCGCCTTCTGCATGGCCGTGAACTGCTCCAGCACCCGCTGGAACGAAGTCTGCATCTGACGTTCCACTGCTTCGTGCAGACGTTCGTCCACCGTGGCACGGATGGCTTCGAGCTGGCGCGCCGAACTCTCGGCCATCTCGCGCAGCGCCTCGCTCTGGCGCACGCGTGCCTCGGCCAGGTCGCGGGTCAGGGATTGCGCCATCAGCGCCAGCCGGTCGGCGGTCTCGCCACGCAACTGGTCCAGCCGGGTGCGCTGGGCCTCGGCATCGGCCTGGCGCGCCGAGGAATCGCGCTCCATCATGACATAGACACGCGCCAGCAGATCGCCGCTCTCCGTTCCGCGCCCGCCGCCGCGCCGGGCCATCAGCACCAGAACGGCCACGATCGCGATCGCCGCCAGGGCCACGAGCCCCCATATGCCGGTGCCCAGACCGTCGGACATCGCCTCTCCTTCCAAAAACAGCCTATTCCACCAGCCGCCGCATTACGCCCGGCAGGAAGAGCGAGAACGGATTGACCCGCAGAGCCGGCGAATCCAGCGCGCCGCTGACCGCGAAGGTAGCCGCCAGCAGGCCACCCTCCTTTTCTGGGCTCATCAGCCGCCCCACGCCCGGCATGTGGCCGGGGATGGTGTTGACGGCGAAAGCCGGCACGATCGTCCCTTTCAGGTCCAGCTTTCCCCGGTCCAGGTCGACCGGCCCCTCGACCGTCACGCCCAGCGAGGCATTGCTGGCCACGCCGTCATGCACCGCCAGAATCCCGTCGCGGAAGGTAAAGGGAAGCGAGATGCGCGCGATCGAGAAACCCGGTGCCGGTGCGGCCTGCATCCAGCCATACAGCGACGCATTGTTGGCCAGGCGCACCGCCCGGGGCACCTCGCGCACCGTGATCGGATCGACCGTCAGCACCCCGGCGAAGGGCGCGGTGGGCTGGGCATCATCGAACACGCCCCGGATCACGGTTCGGCCGCCGTCGAACTTCGTGCTCACGCCCAGTGTGCGCAGCATCAGGCCCAGATCCTCGACACTGGCCCATAGATGCCGCCCGTCATGCTCCGGCGTCAGCGTCGCGCTGGCCGGCGACGGGCCTGCCATGGAAAACCGCATCCGCGTGAGGCGGACGCCATTATCCTCCAGATGCGCATGCACGCCGGTCAGGGCCGATTCTCGGGCGTAGAACAGGGTTCGGACATCGGCATCGATCAGCCAGCTTCGTCCGGGTGGCCCATGCACTCGGCCCGACGCGGCCTCGGGCATGTGATAGGCCGCTTTGGCGGGCGTTTTCGGAGGGGCCGCCGGGTCCGGCGGGGGGGCCAGCAGCGGCGAGAGATCCAGCACCGACGCATGGACGGCCACATGGAGCGGATCGGCCGGACGGGGCGAGACACCCACCGTCGCATCGCCGCGCGACCGGCCGACGCGGAAGCCGCGCATGATCAGGGTGCGCCCGCCATCGCGGCCCATGGTGGCGCGCCCGTCGATCAGCAGGTCGGGGCCAGTCGCGTGAATGGCCTCGACCGAAACCAGGCGCCCGTCATCCAGGCCCAGCCGTGCAGAAGCCTCCCCCGGCTGTCCCCGCTGCTTGCTCCATACCGGGATGGTCAGCGCGGCATCGGCCAGATCCAGCTTCAGGCCCACCTGCCCGGCGCCGCCGGGGAAATGATCGTAATCGACGTCCAGGTCCGCGCTGCCATGAAAGCGCTGGCCGACATCGAAACCGGCGCGCGCCGCGCTCTCGGGCGTGACATGGGCGCGCACATGCGCGGTCTCGGTGGTGCGAACATCGGGCGTGCCCCGGAAATCCATGGCGTAGGTCAGGACCGACTGCATGCCGCCCAGCAACGCCGTGCCATGCAGGTTCAACCCTTCGGTGGTGGCATCCAGCGCCACCCGTCCGTCATCCAGATCCCGCCCCTGCACCACGTTGCCCAGATGCAGATGGTCCACGTCGGCATGGCCGTTCAGATGGATCTGATCGACCGACACCTTGTCGTCCAGCGGCAGGACCAGATGCAGCAGCACCCGCGCATTGCCGCTGGGCCGTTCGAACGCGACCGGATGGCGCGAGAGCAGGTGCAGGCGCGGTTCGGCCAACAGGGCCAGCACATCGCGCAGATTGCCGCGCAGGGTGGTGGTGATGTCGCCGATCTGGTCCTTTCCCATCAGGCCGGTGATGCGCATATGCCCGTCGCCCACCGCCAGATGGCCGGTGCCAGTGACGCCGACATTCCGGCCGGCGCGCTCCATGGTCTGGATGCCGTCGCTGAAAGCGATCGACAGCGCATCTGGCCCCTCGAAGGTCAGGACGGCATTGATCCCCTCGATCGGCGGGATCGGGCGCAGCCAGTGCAATTCCAGGTCCGAGCCGCTGACGCCGCCGGTCATCGACCGCATGGTGATGCCGCTCCACCCCGCCGGGCTGCCTAACCCAACCGCGACATGCAGGTCGCGCGCCGCGCCGCGCGTGATGTTCCGCGTGACCCATGCGCGCGCGCCCTTCATCGCCCCTGCCGGCCAGTAGGCGCCGAGCGTCGCGAAATCGAGCGCGGGAATGGTGGCATCCGCCGACCCGTCGATCGGGCCGGGACCGTCGAGGCGGGCGATATTCAGCGCCGCATGGGCCGTCAGCGTGACCGTGTCGGCGGGCGTGCCGGCGGGACGGTCGGACGGCAGCAGATTCGCCGTCAGCGCGTCCAGCCGGATCTTCGCCCCGCCGGGCAGCATGCCGCCACCGGCATCGGGCGTGAAACCGGCGATGAGGTCGGCCCGCGCATCGGCCACGCGAATCAGGCCACCTGGCCCCGTCACGATCCGGCCGGCACCGGTTTGCACGCGCAGCGCCGCAGAAACGGGGCGCGCCATCAGCCCGTCCCGGCCGGCTGCAAGATGCACCGTACCGTCCAGCCAGACGGGCAGATCGGCATGCGCCAGACCCGGCGCCAAGGGGGCCAATGCGCTGGGTGTCACCGGCGTCGTGGACAGATGCCAGACCAGCCCGGCGGCACCGTCAGCCTGACCGTCGGCCCGCAGCGACGTGCGCACACCTGGCCCCGCCAGGGTCAGGCCCGCATGGCCGACGAGCCCGAACAGGGCGGCATGATGCACGGCATGCAGGTCGGCATTCACGCCGTCGGCGTGCCAGGTCTGGCCGGTGGGCACGTCGCGCAGCGTGACCGCCACATCCTCCAGCGCCAGACGCTCCGTCATCCGAGGGTCGAACGGAAGGCCCTCACCGCCACCACGGACGGGCGCCGGCCCGATATCGAGGCCGACCGCGCCGTCACGGCTCCGCCGCAGCGCCACCCGCGCGCCGGAAAGCGCCAGTTCCGGCGCGGCGAAGCGCCCATGCAGAAGCGGACCGCTGGCCACCACCAGCCGCACCGCGCCCACGCTGGCCGCCACGCTGCCGTCGGGCCGGTGCAGGCGCAGGTCGTCAGCCGCGACCTCCAGCGGTGCGGCCAGACCGCGATGCAGCCAGTCCCAGCCGATGCGCATCCGCCCGAGATCCAGACGGTTGGGCTGCCGCCCCGGTGCATCAGCCGGCAGGGCGCGCGCCAGGACCAGCCGTGCCAGCGGCGTGACATCGACCGGCCGCCACGAAAGCCACGTCAGCAGCCCCAGGACCAACAGCGCCGGCGCCGCGAGGCAGGCCGCCACGAGCACCCACAGCATGCGCACCCACCGGCGGGGCCGGGGCGGTTGAGGGTCTTGACCTTGCGTCATGCCGCCGTCCAGGGTGCGCCGCGACCCCGGCGCGCCACGGCGCGGGGGCCGGACCAGGACGATCCATGCCCCGACCTCGCACCGCCCGCGCCACGCCGGCGCCGCCCGCCTGCGGCCCGGCCGCCTGGACCAACCGCGCCTGGCCCGCCCCGGCCGATCCGCGCGGTGCTGGCCTGCTGCGCGAGGATCTGGACGAACTGTGGCAGGAACACGCGCTGGACCCGGACCTGCTGCGCGCCGAAGGCGTGGCGGCGATGCTGGCGGCGGTCGGCGGCAACAGCCCCTATCTGGCCGGGCTGATCCGGCGCGATGCCGTGCCGTTCGCCCGTCTGCTGGCCGAAGGGCCGGATGCGGGCATGGCGGCGGCACTGGACAGCATGGCGGCGCTGACCCCGCGCGACAGCCACGCCACGATCGCCGCCACCCTGCGCGCCGCCAAGCGTCAGGCCGCGCTGGCCATCGCACTGGCCGATATCGGCAACCTGTGGACTCTGGAGCAGGTCACGCTCGCCCTCAGCCGACTGGCCGAAGGCGCATTGGAAGCTGCGGTCAGACATCTGCTGCAAACGGCGCATGATACCGGGCAACTGATTCTGCCGGACCCGACCGCCCCGAGCCGGGGCAGCGGATTCGTCGTGCTGGCGATGGGGAAGCTGGGTGCGCGGGAACTGAACTACTCCTCGGATATCGACCTGATCGTGCTGTACGATCCCGATTGCCATCCGGGCCACGAGGATTTGCGCCGGATCTTCATCCGCATGACTAGCGATCTTGTAAGCCTGATGGAAGCGCGCGATGCCGATGGCTACGTCTTCCGCACAGACCTGCGCCTGCGCCCCGACCCCTCGGCGACGCCGCCGGCGATCTCGTTTCCCGCCGCCATCGCCTATTACGAAAGCATGGGCCAGACCTGGGAACGGGCGGCGATGACCAAGGCCCGCCCGGTCGCCGGCGACATCGGTGCCGGCCGCCGCTTCCTGCGCGCGATCCACCCCTTCGTGTGGCGCCGGCACCTCGATTTCGCGGTGATCGACGACCTGCACGACATGAAGGCGCGCATCGACCGCCACCGCAATGCCGGCCATTCCGGCCTGTCGCGCCTGACCGACCGCACGGTGCATGACCCCGGACTGGCCCGCGACTGGCTGCTGGGCCACAACCTGAAACTGGGCCAGGGCGGCATCCGCGAGGTGGAGTTCGTCGCCCAGGCCCTGCAACTGGTCTGGGGCGGGCGGGAACCCGAACTGCGCGACCCCACGACGCTGGGCGCGTTGCGGCGGCTGGTGCGCGCCGGCATCCTGCCCCGCCCGCAGGGCGAAAGCCTGGCCCGCACCTATCGCATGCTGCGCCGCGCCGAACACCGGTTGCAGATGCAGGCCGACCACCAGACCCACAGCCTGCCCGCGACGCGCGAGACCTTCAATATCTACGCGATCTTCATGCAGGAGGAGAGCGGCCGCGCCCTGGCGGCCATGATGCTGCCGATCATGCAGGAATCGCGCCGGATCTTCGAACGCCAGTTCGCCGAGCCCGAAGGCGCCGAAGCCTCGATCGACCCCGAGGCCGAGGACATGGCGGAGCATCTGCGCGGCGCCGGCTTCGCGGAGGCCGACATTCCCGATGCGCTGGCCCTGCTGGGCCGATGGAGCGGCAACCGCCTGCGGGCCTTGCGCTCGGACCGCGCGCGCAGCCTGCTGCGCCGCCTGATGCCGGCCCTTCTCTCCAGCTTCGGTCAGCGCCGCGAGCCGTTGACCTGCCTGCGCCGGTTCGACGCCATGCTCTCCCGCCAATGGGCCGGGGTGCAGTTTCTCTCGCTGCTGGAACGCAATCCGGCGCTGATCGGGCGCATTGCCACCATCCTCGACGGCTCGGCCTTCCTGGCCGACCATCTGGCGGAAACCCCGGCGGCGCTGGAAGGGCTGCTGGGCGGCATCGGCGACGACGAGACCGACGCACGCATCGCCGACCTGCCGCCCGCCCAGCTCGTGCGCCAGCATGTGGCGGCGGCGACCTCCACCGAACAGCTTCTTCCGGTGCTGCGCACACTGGTGCGTGGCGAGGAATTCCGCCTCTCGAGCGCCCGGCTGGAGCATCGCATGGATGTGGACAGCGCCAGCCGGGCGCGCACCGACATGGCCGATGCGGTGATCCGTGGCCTGCTGCGCACCGTCACAGCCGAGCATCGCGAACGCTATGGGCGCATCCCCGGCGGGGCGATGGTGGTGGTGGCGCTGGGCAAGGCCGGGTCGCGCGAGATGATGCCCGGCTCGGACCTGGACCTGATGCTGATCTATGACCATCCGGCGGACGTGACCGAAAGCGTGATCCCGTCGCGGGGCACCGCCGAGGGCGGCGGGTTGCCGCCGCGCCCGCTGCCCGTGGGGCAGTATTTCGTCCGGCTGGCCCATGCCTTCATTGCCGCGCTGACCGCGCCGGGGCCGGAAGGCCCGCTCTACGAGGTGGACATGCGCCTGCGCCCGTCCGGCTCCAAGGGGCCGGTGGCGCTGTCGCTGGACTCCTTCCGCCGCTACCATGCGGAAAGCGCCTGGACGTGGGAGCGCATGGCCCTGACCCGCGCGCGGGTGGTCGCCGGCGCGCCGCCGCTGGTCCGCGCCATGCGCGCCGCGATCGGCACCGCGCTGGATGGCACCCGCTCCCCCGCCGCGCGCCAGGCGATTCTGGACGATGCCAGCGCGATGCGTGCGCGGATCGCGCGCGAATTGCCGCCCGAAGGACCGTGGGATATCCGGCGCCGGCCGGGCGGGCTGATGGATGTGGAATTCATCGCGCAGACGCTGCAACTGGTCGCCGGCACCGCCGAGGCGCGCGCGCCCTGCACGCGGGAGGCGCTGCGTCTGCTGGCACGCCATGGCGAGCTGCCCCCCGCTGCGGAAAGCACGCTGCTGCGGGCGGACCGGCTGTGGCGATCGGTACAGAGCATGCTGCGCATCCTGTTCGGCACCCGCCCCCCGACCGACCCCGCCACCATACCCGCCGCCACCAGCGATATCCTGCTGCGCGAAATCGGCGTGGCGTCGATGGACGAGGCGCTGGGCCTGATGGACGACCTCGCCCGATCGGTGCGCGCCCTGTTCGTGACTCTGGTCGGCCCGGTCGAGGACCCGGCGGAACGCTTGCGGACACCGGCAAACCCATCAAAATAGAATGCCCGCCCACGGCTGATCGCCCCGAACGGGGCCGAACGGAGATCCATCCATGACCGAGACCCCGATTTTTCCCGCCATCGGCGCCCCGGTGCCGGATTTCGACATGCAGGCCAGCAAGGGGCGGCATGTCAGTCTGATGGCGATGCGGGGCAAGCCGTTCATCCTGTATTTCTACCCCAAGGCCAGCACGCCGGGCTGCACCACCGAGGCATGCGGCTTCCAGGAGGCGCTGGGCGCGCTGGGCAGCACCGGCATCCCCGTCATCGGCGTATCGCGGGACTCCATGAAGGCGATCGACAATTTCGCCGCCAAGCAGAACCTCGCCTTTCCGCTGGCCTCCGACGCCACCGGCACGGTAACCGAAGCCTATGGCGTGTGGGTCGAAAAGACGCTGTATGGCCGCAAATATATGGGCATCGAACGCGCCACCTTCCTGATCGACGGCTCGGGCCGGGTCGCCCGCGTGTGGCGGAACGTCAAGGTGCCCGGCCATGTCGCCGAGGTGATGAAGGCGGCGTCCGAACTCTGATGCCGATCAATAGATCGGATAGGCGTACCCGTAGGGCTGCACATAGACCGGCGGAGGCGGCGGTGGCGGAGGGGGCGGCGGAGGGGGCGGCGCATAGGCCTGTTCGGCGATCACCGTTCCGGCCGCGCCGATCAGCGCCCCGCCGATGAGGCCGCCGACAAAAGCCCCGCCCACGCCGGGGCCGCGACCGTAATAGCCCCGGCCACCCCAGCCGGGACCACGACCATAATAGCCCCTGCGCCAGCCGCCATCGTGCCAGCCTCCCCCATGCCAGCCGCCGTGCCAGCCGGGGCCGGGACCGGGACCGCCATATCCGGGACCGCGCCATTGCGCGTGGGCCGCAGGAGCAGCGGCGGCAAGTCCCGCCGCCATCACCGGAACCACCAGCAGAAGCCGAGCCAGTTTATGCATGGCCGTACCCTTTCTTTGCGCGCAGGAACCGAACCATCCTGCATGAAAGGAAACACACCATGCCCTCATGGCGATTTACGGGCAGGTTTCGCCCCATTTCCGTCATGAAGTGAAGGAGACGGAAACCGCCGTTTCAGGGGTGGGCGGCCTGGATGACCTTCAGTCCCTCCGGCACGGCAAAGACCGTGTCCGGCTGGGCGTCATGGGTAACCTGCTCGGCGCGCACCACGATCTGGTCGCCCTGCATGACCTGCAACATGTCGCCACCTTCGCTGTAGCAGACATCGCTGACCCGGCCGTCGCTGTCATGCGTATGCCAGACGGTGCAGCTCTCGCCGGCCACCAGCATGGTCTCGCCGCGCGCCCAGTTGCCCGCTGCCCGCTGCCCCGGCTCCGACAAGGCCGCACCGGGGGCGGGAATGACCGTGCGGGCACCACGGGCCTGATCGATCACCGTCAGGCTGCCCGCCCGATAATCGGTGATCATGTATGTGGCCGACCCTTCGGGATCGACGCGCTGCCGACGGGTGGCCGCCGACCAGCGCATGCGCTGGTGCTGCAACGGAATCGACGGGTCGGGCGACGCCAGGGCGTACCGTATATCGACATCCTGCTGCGGCGTGACGAACGGCGCATCTTCGGCCGCGCGCGCCGCCGATCCGGCAGGCTGGGCCAGAACGAGGACCAGGCCAGCCAACGCCAGACGGCGCACGTCGCCCCTCATTGGCCGGACTGCGCCACCCCACCGGTGACGGGCTGGCCGCTGCCCACCGCGTGCGAGGGCGCGACCCGATGGCGCGTGACCATCTGATAGCCCTCGGGCGGCTGGAACGTGCTGGCCGGAAGAGGGCCATAGGTGACGCGCGTCGCTTCCAGCCGGCCCTTCATGCCGTCGCCATCCACCCCGTCCTCGCGCAGGATCACGCCGTCATCGGTGACGCAGGCGGTCGCCGTGCCGCGCCCCGACACCACGCCCCATTCGGTGCAGGATACGCCCGCGACCTGCGCCTTGCCCTTGCGGGTGAATTGCATGGACAGATCGAGCAGGAACGGGTTGCGGATGCCGTTATGGGCGTCGAACTGCGTGTAGACCTTCTGCTTGTTCAGCACGATCGTCACCTGCCGCGTAGTGCGGTTGAGGATGGTCGAGCCCATGGCCTCGGGGCTGTCGATGCGCATCATGCCGCCATTGGCGGTGAACCACGCCTCGATCGTCTTGGGGGCCGGCGCGCCGTCGGGCTGCACGGCATATTGCACCTGCACGTCGCGCGCGGGGGCCAGCGGCGGATGGTCCGCATCGCTCTGCGCCCGCGCGGGCTGAACCGCGATGGCCGTCATCAGGCTCACCGCCAGCGCGCCAGCCAGGCCCGCGCGCGCCCCTGTCGGATGGATCATGGTCCTGAATTCCTTCCTGCTTATTTCGATCATGTCCGACGACCCTATCCGCTTCCGTCGCCGGACGAAATTGCGCCTGCGTCGCTTCCGCCCCGCATGGCGATAATTTCATGACGGATCGCATCGCGCTCCGGAGGCGATGCGTCATCCGGCCAACGGGCCGGCAGGCGCAATGCGGCCGCCAGGTCCTTCTTGTATCGCCACGAGGGAATTTCGATCCCGCCGAACTGCGCCAAATGCTCGGTGCCGAACTGGGTGTCGAGCAATATGAAGCCCCCGCACCGCAGCCGCGCGACCAGCGAGACCAGTGCCGCCTTGGACGCATCGCGGGCACGGCTGAACATGCTCTCGCCGAAGAACGCACCACCGATCGCAACCCCGTAGAGACCGCCCACCAGGTGCCCGTCACACCAGCTTTCCACGCTGTGGGCGTGGCCCTGCGCGTGCAGGTCGCAAAATAGTCGGACGATCCGCTCGTTGATCCATGTGTCCTCCCGCCCCGGCGCGGGGGCGGCGCAGGCGCGGATCGTTGCCTCGAAATCGCGGTCGGAGACGATCTCGAACCGGTCGGACAGCACGGTGCGCAACAGGCGACGCGGCGCATGGAAGCCGTCGAGCGGCAGAATGCCCCGCAATTCCGGATCGTACCATTCCAGCCGCGCCGACCGGGCATCGGGCGCCATTGGAAACAGGCCGATCGAATAAGCCTGGATCATGATTTCGGGAGTGATGTCCATGCCCTCGCCCATCGCATTTTCCCTCGTGCCGTGCCAAGCGGCTGGACACACACCGGCAATCGGTCGAAATTGTAACCGACGCCGGCTGCGCGGCACCCACGAAAAAGAGGTCGACCCATGTCCCGGATACGCCCCCGCCTGATCGTTTCCCAGCACCTGCTGGCCGCCGCGGACGCCCGCATCGCGCGGGACTATGACACGCCCCCCGCCCCGGACCACAAGCTGACGGAAGACGAACTGGTTGCCCAGGCCCAGGCATTCCGCCCCGATGCCGTGGTGGTGACCAGCAGCACGCCGGTCTCCGCCGCCACCGTCGCCGCCCTGCCCGACAGCGTGCGCGTAATCGCCACCATCAGCGTCGGCACCGACCATCTGGACATTCCCGCGATTCTCGCGCGCGGCATCGCCCTGACCAACACGCCCGATGTGCTGACCGACTGCAATGCCGACATGGCGATGCTGCTGATCCTGGCCGCGTCACGCCGGGCGAAGGAATATCTCGCGCTGGTCGAGTCGGGCTGGGGCCGGTCCCTGGGGCTGGACGAAATGCTGGGCACCCGCGTGACCGGCAAGACGCTGGGCATTATCGGCATGGGGCGCATCGGCCGGGCACTCGCCCGCCGGGCGCGGGGCTTCGAGATGAAGGTTCTCTATTCCAACCGCCGCCGTCTGGCACCGGACCAGGAAGAGGGTGCCACCTATTTTGCCGATCCGCGCGAGATGCTGCCGCATTGCGACGTGTTGAGCCTGCATATGCCGGGCAGCAAGGACGGCAGGCCGATGATGACGGCCGAATTGTTCGGCCTGCTGCCGCGCGGCGCCATCTTCGTCAACGCCGCACGCGGCAGCCTGGTGGATGAAGACGCGCTGATTGCCGCCCTGAAGGACGGGCAACTCGCCGGTGCCGGGCTGGATGTCTGCCGCAACGAACCGAACCCCGACCCGCGCCTGCTGGCCCTGCCCAACCTGTTCCTGACGCCGCATGTGGGCAGTGCCACGGTGGAGACCCGCACCGACATGTGCATGTTGGCGCTGGATAATGTCGATGCGGTCCTTGCCGGCCGCCCGGCCCTGACCCCCGTCACGGGATGATGACCATGCAGGCTGGCCAGACTTTCTTCCTCTCCTGCCTCGCGGGTTGCGCCGCGGCCATCGTCCTGGAACTGGCCATGCCGCATTACGCCGGCATGGCCCACACCCTCATCGGCTTCTATCTTCTGGGCGCCGTGATGACGGCGACAAAAATGGCTGTCCGGACCTGAATCTCTCCCGCGCCCCGGCTTCAGTCCGCTGACAGGGCCAGGGCATCGGCCGTGGTGGTGCCGTGGGCGAACAGGACCGCCTCGCGGATCTGCGCCGGCGACGGACGAATGCCGGTGTAGAGCACGAACTGCTCGATAGCCTGAAGCACGATGACTTCGGCACCGGAAATGACGGTT
The DNA here is from genome assembly GCF_014174165.1 of Gluconacetobacter dulcium. Taxonomy (GTDB): domain Bacteria; phylum Pseudomonadota; class Alphaproteobacteria; order Acetobacterales; family Acetobacteraceae; genus Gluconacetobacter; species Gluconacetobacter dulcium. The sequence goes on from NZ_JABEQN010000006.1 coordinate 155,487, forward strand.
TTTCCGGACGCGCGGGCCGCACGCAGAAATGGCGTCTCCGGTGGCTGGGCGACGACATCGAACGCGATGGCGCAGGCCCCGATCAGCGTTTCGGGGAAGGCCAGCGCCGTGCTGTCCGGCCCTTCCATCCCCAGCGGCGTGACGTTGACCAGCAGGAGCCCCCCCTGGTCGGGCATGTCCGGGCGCCAGCGATAGCCGTATTCGTCGGCCAGAATCCGGCCTGCCTCTTCATTGCGGGCCACGATCGTGCCGTCGGTAAAACCGCTATCCCGCAGGGCCGCCACCACCGCGCGGGCCATGCCGCCGCTGCCGCGCAGCAGGAAGGGGGTCGCCGGGTCGATCTCCCGCCGGGCCAGCAGGCTCCGCGCCGCGATGTAATCGGTATTATGCCCGACCAGCACGCCGCCTTCGTTGACGATGGTGTTGACGCTCTCGATCGCCTGGGCCGACGGCTCCAGCCGGTCGATCAGCGGGATCACGGCTTCCTTGAACGGCATGGAAATCGCGCAGCCCCGGATGCCGAGCGCGCGAACGCCGCCGATCGCCGCCGGCAGGTCGGTGGTGCTGAACGATTTGTAGATATAATCGAGGTCCAGCAGTTCATAGAGCCGGTTATGCAACCGCGACCCCGCATTGCCGGGCCGGCCCGACAGCGACATGCACAGTTTCGTATCGCGACCAATCGGCGGTTTCATGTCCATCTTCTCCTTATTTTTTTTGGGGGGGGAGTTGCGTCATCCGGCCGATCCCCTGGCGATGAATCGCCCAGCCAGCACGACCCGGCGCGTGACCTGATCGGCGTGGTCCAGCCGGTCGAGCAGCATCGTCACCGCGACGCGCCCGATTTCCTCGACCGGCTGCTCGATCACGCTCAACCCGCCGCCGACGAACTCCATCCAGGGCTCGTTGTCGAAGCTCGTAATCGCGATATCCCTGGGAATCGTCAGCCCCAGCGCATTGATGGCGCGCAGCACGCTCAGCAGCATCACCCCGTTGCTGACGATCAGCGCACCCGGCCGCCGCGATTCATCGGCGAGCAGATCGGTGACGATTCGCTCGGCCTCCGCACGCTCATGCGGCACCCGCACGGCATGCGCCGACAGGCCGAAATCGGCCATGGCGCGCTCGTAGCCGGCGCAGCGCTCGTTGCCGGTGACGGTGGCGGTGCCGAACAGGCCGGTAATGCGACGGTGCCCGCATGCGTGAAGATGGGCGACGAGCCGTGCCGCCATGGCGCCGTTATCGAGCACCACACTGTCGCATGCGCCGTCCGACGCCGCCCGGTCGATGAGGACGATCGGAAAATCGCTCTGGTACTGGGCGATGTTGTCCACGCCATGGCGTGTGGGGGCGAGGATGACGCCAGTGACGCGCTCCTCCTGCATCAATTGCAGATACATCGCCTCCTTCGCCGCGTCCTCGTCGGTATTGCTGAAGATGACGCGCAGGCCGTGCTCATAGGCGATGCCTTCGACCATCCGGGCGACGGCGGTGAAGAACGGGTTGCGGATATCGGCGACGATCAGGCCGATGGTGTTGGAGTGGCGCGAACGCAGGCGCCGGGCCGCGAGATTGGGCCGGTAGCCCGTCTCGCGCACCGCCGCGACCACCCGGTCGCGCATCGCCGGATCGACGGCGCGACCGGCCAGCACGCGCGAAACCGTGGCCGGCGAGACCGCCGCCACGCGCGCAACATCCTTGATTCCGACGCTCATCGAGAAATCGTTCTCTCTCCACACGCCATGTAAAAATGGCCTACACGGGAAGATGCTCTGCCAATGGCATCCTTCTCCCATACCTGTCTATTGACAATAGGCTGAGAGAACGTTTTCTCTACCCGAAAAACAAGAATGGAGAGGCGCATCGCATGCTCCCCACCCCGATCGGCCCCACGGTCGAAACCCTGATCCGGATCGACGCCCGCGCGGCGGACAAGGAGGATGCCATTCGGCAGGCCGGGCAATTGCTCGTCGCCGCCGGCTGCGTGGTCCCCGGTTACGAAGACAGCATGATCCGGCGCGAACAGGTGGCCAACACCTATCTCGGCTCCGGCGTCGCCATCCCGCACGGCACCGGCGAGGACAAGGGGCTGGTGCGCGGCGACGGCATCGTGGTGCTGCAATTCGTCGATGGCATCGAATGGAATCCCGGACAGGTCGCGCATCTGGTGGTCGGCATCGCCGCCGGGTCCGACAGCCATATTGCGATCCTGCGCCGCCTGACGCGCCTGATCCAGAACGAGACCCGCCTGCGCGAACTGATCGCCACGCGCGACCCGGAGGTGATTGCCGCCGCCCTGCGCGACGAAGCACCGCCCCCCGCCGCATCCGGCGCGGCGGAGGATTATCCCGAGCGCATCGAATGGATTGTCGATTATCCGGCCGGTCTGCACGCGCGCCCGGCGTCCACATGGTCCGAAACCGCGAAGAGCGCCGGCAGCCCGCTGCGCGTACGGCATGGCGGGGAAGCCGCCGATCCGCGCAGTCTGGTCGCCCTGCTGCAACTGGGCCTGAAGGCCGGGGATAGCATCGTGATCTCGGCCGCCGGCGCCAATGCGCGCGCGGCGCTGGAACGGTTCCATGGTGTCGTCACGCGCCTGACGGTGCAGGAAAAGGCCGACGCCGCACGCGCCGCCGAAAAGGCCGAGGCGGCAGCCCGCAAGGGGCCGCTGAAAGGCTGGACGCCGGCCGGCACCCCACGCCTGATCTCCGGCGTCGCGGCCAGCCCTGGCCTGGCCATCGGCAAGATCCATATCCTTGCCGCCGCCGAAGCGGACGTTCCGGACGAACCCGTGGACCTCGTGACCGGCGGCGCACTGCTCAACGGCGCGCTGGTGCGCACGCGCGCGCAGATGGCGGGGCTGATCGACGACACGACGCGCCGCCTGGGGGCCGGAGACGCGGCCATCTTCATCGCGCAGGCGGGACTGCTGGACGATACCGACCTGATCACGCTGACCTGCCAGATCATGGTCGAAGGGCATGGCGTCGCATGGTCCTGGCATCAGGCCGTGGAACAGATGGCGGCGAAGCTGTCTTCGCTCGGCAACCCGGTGCTGGCCGCGCGGGCGGCGGACCTGCGCGATGTCGGGCGCCGGGTGCTGGCGCAGATCGACCCCGATCTGGGCACCGGCACGCTTGACGACCTGCCGGAGGAACCCTGCATTCTGGTGGCCGGCGACCTGTCGCCCTCCGACACCGCGACGCTGGACATCGGCCGCGTGGCCGGGATTGCGACCGCGCTGGGCGGCCCGACATCGCACAGTGCGATCCTGGCGCGCACGCTCGGCCTGCCCTCGGTGGTGGCCGGCGGACCCGGATTGCTGGCCCTGCCCCCCGGCGCCACGGCGATCGTCGATGGCGATACCGGGCGCGTCTGGCTGGACCCGACGGCGGCCGACCTGGATTCGGCCCGCGCATGGCTGGCCGACCGTGCCCGCCTGCGCGCGGCGGAGGAAGAAAAGCGCGCCAACCCGGCCGAGACGACGGACGGCCATCGCGTGGCGATCGGCGCCAACGTCAACCGGCCCGACCAGGTCGCGTTCTGCCTGTCGCAGGGGGCCGAGGGCGTGGGCCTGATGCGGACCGAGTTCCTGTTCCTCGAACGCGGCGAGACCCCGAGCGAGGACGAGCAATACACCGTCTACCGCGAGATGATCGCGGCACTGGGCGATCGCCCGCTGATCGTGCGCACGCTCGATATCGGCGGCGACAAGCAGGTGCCGCATCTCGACCTGCCCCACGAGGACAATCCGTTCCTGGGCGTGCGCGGCGCGCGGCTGCTGCTGCGCCGGCCGGATTTGCTGGACCCGCAATTGCGCGCGCTCTATCGGGCGGCGAAGGCGGGCGGGGAATTGCTGATCATGTTCCCGATGATCACGTCGGTGCCCGAATTGCTCGCGCTGCGGCAGCGGTGCGAGGCCATCCGTGTGGAACTGGGCGCGCCGGTCGTGCCGGTCGGCATCATGGTCGAAGTCCCGGCGGCGGCGGTGCAGGCCCATATCCTGGCCGAACATGCCGATTTCTTCTCGATCGGCACCAACGACCTGACGCAATACACGCTGGCCATCGACCGGCAGAATCCGGAACTGGCCAGCGAGGCCGACAGCCTCCACCCCGCCGTGCTGAACCTGATCGCACAGACGGTGGCGGGCGCGCGGCGCCATGGCCGCTGGGTGGGCGTGTGCGGCGGGCTGGCGGGCGATCCGTTCGGCGCCGCCCTGCTGACCGGGCTGGGCGTCGATGAACTGTCGATGACGCCGCGCGACATTCCCGCCGTGAAGGCGCGGATTCGCGGTACCGACCTCGCCACCCTGCGCGCCCTCGCCGCGCGGGCACTGGAAGCCGGAACACCCGATGCAGTGCGCGCGCTGGATGGCGCGCCCGATGGAAAGACCGTGTGATGCGCGTAGCCACCGTCACCTTCAACCCGGCGATCGACCAGACCATCACGGTCGATCACCTGATTCCCGGCGAAGTGCATCGCGCGCGTGCCGTGCGGCAGAATGCGGGCGGCAAGGGCGTGAACGTCGCCAGTTGCCTGGCCGACTGGGGCATCCCGGTCACCGCGTTCGGGCTGCTGGGCCGCGAGAATGCCGCGCTGTTCGAGACACTGTGCGCGGAAAAGACGATCGCCGACCGTTTCCTGCGCATTCCCGGCGCCACCCGCGTCAATCTCAAGATCGTGGATGACCGGGACACCACCGACATCAATATGGGGGGGGCCGCCGTCGATGCGCCTGCGCTGGAAAAACAGATCGCGCAGGTGGAGGCATTCGCCGGCAGCGACAGCCTGATCGTGCTCTCGGGCAGCCTGCCGCCGGGGTGCCCGCCCGGCCTCTATGCCGAACTGATCGCCCGGCTGCGCGGCAGGGGCGCGCGCGTGCTGCTGGACACCAGCGGCCTGCCGCTGCTGCTGGCGCTCCAGGGCGATACCCCGCCCAACATCATCAAGCCGAACCTGCGGGAACTGGCGGAGTGGGCGGGCGAACCCGTGGAAACGGCCGAGGATGCGCTACGCATCGCGACCCGGCTGGCCGCGAAAGGCGTGGAACTGATCGTGGTCTCGATGGGGGCAGAGGGCGCGCTGTTCCTGTTCCACTCGGTTGCCCTGACCGCCCGGTTACGGGCCGAGGGCGTGACCAGCACGGTCGGCGCGGGCGACGCCATGGTTGCGGGCCTGGTCGCCGCCCTGTCCGACGCAGTGGGGCTGGAAGAGATCGCACGCCGGTCCACCGCCTTCGCGGTCGGCAAGCTGGGCCTCGCCGGCCCGAATCTTCCGGATCGGGAAACGATCCTGGCCCTGATGGAACAGGTGACGATCGCATCAGCCGGACGAACAGAAGCCGGCGAGGCGGGAGAGACGACATGAAACACATCCTGGCGGTGATCCAGGCCGGCGAAGAGAGCGTGACGGGCGTTCTCGCCGGCGAGGCGCTGCGTCGCGCGGGGCGCGAAACCGGGCGCACGCTGGATATCGAGATCCGCACCACGCAGGGAATCCTCAATCCCCTGCCCGACGGCGCACCGCGCAAGGAAGACGTGCTGCTGCTGGTCGGCGCGAATGCCCCGACCGATGACGCGCTGGCCGCGCGGGCCGACCGTCACCTGACGCTGGAAGCCGTGCTGGCCGATCCGGGCCGGGCCCTTGCGGCGCTGGACGATACGCGCGGCGCCGCGCCGTCGGATACCCGCGCGCCGCGCATCGTCGCCGTGACATCCTGCCCGACCGGCATCGCCCATACGTTCATGGCGGCCGAGGGCTTGCAGGAGGCGGCGCGCCAGTTGGGCTACACGCTGCGCGTCGAAACCCAGGGCTCGGTCGGAGCGGGCAACCCGTTGACCGACGCGGAAATCGCCGAGGCCGATCTGGTGCTGATCGCAGCCGACCGGGAGGTGGATCGCAGCCGCTTCGGCGGCAAGCGCGTCTACGTCACCGGGGCCAAGCCGGCCATTACCGGCGGTGCCGCCGTCATCAGCAAGGCTCTGGCCGAGGCGACGGTGCAGCCTGTGGCCGATGGTGGATCGTCCGCATCCCGGCCGGCCGGCAAGGGTGAACGGGCCGGCCCCTACAAGCACCTGATGACCGGCGTGTCGTTCATGCTGCCCTTCGTCGTGTCCGGCGGCCTGCTGATCGCGCTTGCCTTCGCACTGGGCGGTATCCATGCCAGCGATGCGGCCTCGGCCGGAACGCTGGCCCATACCCTGTTCACCATCGGCTCCAAAGCCGCCTTCATGCTGATGGTGCCGGCGCTGGCGGGCTACATCGCCTTTTCGGTGGCCGATCGGCCGGGGCTGGCGCCGGGCATGATCGGCGGCCTGCTCGCCGCCAATGTCGATGCCGGTTTTCTCGGCGGCATCGCGGCCGGATTCATCGCGGGTTACGCGGTGGAGGGACTCAACCGGCTGATCCGCCTGCCGCGTACGCTGCAAGGGTTGAAGCCTATCCTGATCCTGCCGCTGCTGGGCACGCTGATCACCGGCCTGCTGACGGTCTATGCGATCGGCGGCCCGGTCGCCGCGCTGATGGCCTTTCTCACCGACTGGCTGCGCGGCATGCAGGGCTCCAGCGCACTGCTGCTGGGGTTGATCCTGGGGGCGATGTCGGCCTTCGACATGGGCGGCCCGGTGAACAAGGCCGGCTATGCCTTTTCGGTCGGACTGATTGCCAGCGCGGTCTATACGCCGATGGCGGCGACGATGGTGGCCGGGATGGTTCCCCCGCTGGCGGCGGCGCTGGCGACGCGGCTGTTCCGCGCGCGCTTCACGGCCGAGGAACGCGAGGCCGGCGCCACGGCGGCGGTGCTCGGGCTGGCCTTCATCACCGAAGGCGCCATTCCCTTCGCCGCCCGCGACCCGCTGCGGATAATCCCCGCCCTGATGGCGGGATCGGCCACCGCCGGCGCGATCACCATGGTCTCGGGCGTGGAACTGAAGGTGCCGCATGGCGGCGTCTTCGTGCTGCCCATTCCTGGCGCCGTCACGCATCTGGGCGCCTATGTGGTGGCGCTGCTGACCGGCACGGTCGTCAGTGCCGTGCTGATCGGCCTGCTGATGCGCTCGCCCGCGAAGGGCGAAGCGCTGGCCTGACGCCGACCGGGTCCACCAAGCGCCGGCCGGTCAGAATGGCTGGCTGGCGCCCGTCATGGTGGCGCGCAGAGATTCGGCGGTGCGCCGCACTTCCGGCCCATGCTCCCGCTCCAGGCGCCGGATGGTGAAATGGGCGCGGGCCAGGGCGCGATAATGCGCCAGGAACGCCACGTTGAGCGACGCCCCGCACAGGGCGCCCGCGACCGGCATCATCTGCACCGCCAGCTTGCGCGACAGGCCCAGCCCGTAATGGGACGCCACCTCGGATACCAGCATCACCACCGGCCGCCCGCGCAGCATGGCCCGCGCCGAGAAATAGCCCAGTTCGCTCTCGTCGTCCGAGGCCCCAACCGGGAAGGCGCGCAGCGCGAACACCTCCAGACAGGCGCGCCTGGCATCCTGGGAGGAAAGATCCTCGCCTTCCTCGCGGGCGATGCGTGCGATCTCGCGCATGATGGCCATGGTGGTGAAGGTGATATCGGGCAGCAGGCCGGCCAGGCCGGCAAAGCCGCCGACAGCACCCGAGACCGTCACCGCGGCCTGCAAGGCCGGCCCCCGCCAAGCCGGCGTGGCGAGAGGCGCCGAGGCAACGGGCGCCGAAGAAGAAAGAGCGGCAGACGCCGGCGAAGACGAGTCGGAGACCACCTGCTCACCCTTGAGAGGCGTCATGCCGACGATTGCGACATCAAAAGCGCGTGAAATAGCGGTCTCGGCGATTCCCTTCAGCTTGGCCTGCATGGTGGGCGCCATGCCCAGGCCGCGCATGCCCAGCATTGCCGCCTGGCCCACGGCTCCGCCCATCAGGTCCGCCAGCCGCACCAGCACGCCGCGGCCCGATTCGACCTTTTCCAGCGCCCGCTGCAATTCGGCGATCGCCGGGGCGTCCAGGACCATTGGCGCGATCTCGCCCCCGGTTTGAATGGTCATTCCCCAACCCTCCTGCCGATCATGCGCCCCCGCCCGCCCGGATGGGCGGAGCGACGGCCAATAGATGATGCCCCACCGGTAACGGCGGGCGTCGCTTTATCAAGCATATTACCCCTCTCGCAAATCCGCCGTCACGCCGTATATGGTTCGTGACGCAGGGCCGCCATGTCCATGCCGGGAGAGGACGAACCGGTCACAGCCCAGGTACAGTCCGAACGCAAGGAGAACCCTTATGGATGCGAAGAAGGCCAGACGGGCCGCCATGTGGCCAATGCGCCTCAGCCTGCTTTCCCGCACCGGCATGGCCCTCGTGGCGGGCTGGAGCGTGCTGGCAACGACACCAGGCGCCGAGGCCGCACCGCACCGCGCCAGGTCGGCGGCCGCGACCGGCAGCCTGAATGCGCCGGTTGCCGCGTCGCTGGAGCCGGTCGATGCCCGCCACGATCCGACTGTCGATCCGGACAATCCTCCGGCCCCGCCACCGCCCGACGGCTATCAGGTGGTGGAGGACGAAGACGTGACCGCCCGGACCTTCAGCCCGGAGATCGCAGCCCTCCACGGACCCGGCCTGCCTTCGATCGAGGCCCGTCAGACTCCACGCGATTCCAACGACGTGCCCTCGCATTTCAGCGTCTTCGACGTGCCGGTGAAGTTCAACGCCCCGGTGCAGCCGGCCTATAACGCATCCTTTACCTATTCGACCTATGCGGGCCAGCCGGGACGCGGCATCGAGGCCATCGGCGCGGAGGGCGCGGCCGGCGAGCCATGACGGCCCGCCAACCAGCCGAGAACGTAGAAAAGCCCGGAAGGCAGACTTAATCCCCTGCCCAGCCCCCCATGCGGCAGAGATGCGCCCAATGCGTGTCGGACACCGGCACGACCGAGAGGCGCGACTGACGGACCAGCGCCAGATCGGCGAGGTCCGGATCGGCCTTGATCGCCGCCAGGGTGACCGGGTGCGGCATCGGCCCGATAGCGCGCACATCGACGCAGACCCAGCCACCGTCGCTGGCCGAGGGGTCGGGGTAGGCTTCGCGCACGATCTCGACCACGCCCACGATCTCGCGGCCAATATTCGAATGATAGAAGAAGGCGCGGTCGCCCTTCGCCATCGCCATCAGGTTGCGCTTGGCCTGATGATTGCGCACGCCCGTCCACGGCTCGACGCCGTTGGCCACCTGCTGGTCCCACGAAAAGGCGTCGGGTTCGGATTTCACAAGCCAGTATGCCATCCGCTATTCCACCAGCGCGCCGTCGCGGAAGACCGGGCGGAAGGGGCGGATCACCACGCTTTCGAACACGTCGGCCTTGGCATAGGGGTCGCTGGCGGCGAAGCCTTCGGCCGTCGCGCGATCCGCCACGTCGATCAGCAGCATGCTGCCGCAGGGCCGCCCGTCGGCGCCCATCAGCGGACCGCCCTGAACGATCCGGTCCTGATACGCCTGGAGATAGGCCAGATGCTGCGGTCGCGTGGCGAGGCGCGTTTCCAGCGCCCCCGGCTTGTCGGTGCAGATGATGGCGAACAGCATGGAACATCTCCCTCCGGAAATCGCGGACCCGGCCGGGATGTGAACAACGCTCCATGGTTCCGGCGTGGGCCGTGCCTTTCTTCGCATGTTCGTGTAGGAACGGAAAGCGAAACGCCCCGCCGTCGCCAGACGGACGCACAGACAGACAGGAGCCCCCCGCGCGTGGGGAGTACGAGACCGTCTTGAACGCCACACCGAGCCTTGCCGCGCGCACGGGCACCTTCTTCCACCGCTACGCCAATCCGGGGCGGTTTCTCCGCTTGGGCGCGCGCCTGCAACCCTGGCTGACGTGGCCCGCCATCGTGCTGTCGGTCGCCGGCATCGTCTGGGGCCTGTTCCTCTCGCCCGCCGACTGGCAGCAGGGAGACAGCGTGCGGATCATGTATGTCCATGTGCCGGCCGCATGGCTGGCATCGTCCGGCTATATGGGGCTGGCGGTCTGTTCGCTGCTGTCGCTGGTGTGGCGCCATCCGCTGGCCGATCTGGCGGCGGTGGAAATCGGGCCGGTCGGGGCCTCGGTCACCGCGATCTGCCTCGCCACCGGTTCGCTGTGGGGCAAGCCGATGTGGGGCACCTGGTGGGTGTGGGACGCACGGCTGACATCGGTGCTGGTGCTGTTCTTCCTCTATCTGGGCCATATCGCGCTGATCCGCGCCTTCGACGAACCGCAGCGCGGCTATCGCGCCGCCGCGATCCTGGGACTGGCCGGGGCGGTGGATCTGCCGATCATCAAGTTCAGCGTTCAGTGGTGGAACACCCTGCACCAGCCCGACAGCATCACGCTGACCGCGGCCCCCACCATGTCGACCGACATGCTGTGGCCGCTGCTGGTCTGCACCATCGGCTTCACCTTTGGCTTCGCCGCCATTCTCGTTGCACGCCTGCGCGCCGCCGTGATGGAAAGCCGGGTCCGCACGGCGCTGGCCATGCGCCGGGGCCGCACGGAGGCCCCGGGCGATGCCCAGGATTCCGGCCCCGACCTGAGCGGAGCCGTCGCATGACCCACCTGCCCTATATCGTCGCCGCCTACGGCATGACCATCGGGCTGGCCGTTATCCTCGGCACCGGCGCCGCGCTGCGCCTGCGCCGGGCCCGCGCGCGGCTGGCCGCGATCGAGCGCCCATCCCGCGCCGAACGCGCCGGCGGAGTATCCGCGCCATGACCCGCAAGAGTCGCCGCCTGTGGCTGGTGGGGGGGTGCCTGATCGGGCTGGGCACCGCCACCGCGCTGACGCTGAGCGCGTTTTCGTCCAACATCGTCTTCTTCATGGCGCCGTCGCAGGTCCATGCCCATCCGCCGTCCGCCGACCGCACCATCCGGCTGGGCGGCATGGTGGTGGCCGGGTCGGTGCGCCAGCAGAAGCACGGCGACACGCCGACCAACCAGTTCGACGTGACGGACGGCCAAGACGCCGTGACGGTGCATTACGAAGGCATCCTGCCCGACCTGTTCCGCGAGGGGCAGAGCGTGGTGGCCATCGGCAGCGTGCAGGCCGACGGGTCGTTCCGCGCCAGCGAGGTGCTGGCCAAGCATGACGAAACCTACATGCCCAAGGAAGTCGCCGAGGCCCTGCGCCGCAGCGGCAAATGGGACCCGCGCTACGGCAAGCCGCCCGACGCCGCGAGTTGGAACAGCATGACCAAGACCGCCACGAGCCAGGATAAAGCGGCCCCGCAGCATGGAAGCTGACTGAACATGACCCCGGAACTGGGAAATTTCGCCCTCGCGCTGGCCTGCTGCCTGGCCGCCGGGCAGGCGGTGCTGCCGATGGTCGGCGCACAGCGGCGCGACCCGCGCCTGATGGCGCTCGCCCCCGCCCTGGCCATCGGGCAGCTTCTGGCGCTGCTCTATTCCTTCGCCTGCCTGGTCCATTCGGCCATCCAGGACGATTTCTCGGTCCAGAACGTCGCGGCCAACAGCTCGGTGGCCAAGCCGCTGCTGTATAAGATCACCGGCGTCTGGGGCAATCACGAGGGGTCGGTGCTGCTGTGGGCGCTGATCCTGGGCCTGTGCGGCGGCGCGGTGGCGCTGTTCGGCCGCGACCTGCCCTCGGCCCTGCGCGCGCGCGTCATCGCGGTGCTGGGCGGGGTGTCGGCGGGTTTCCAGCTTTTCTGCCTCACCACCTCCAACCCGTTCGACCGGGTGTGGCCGGCGCCGATGGACGGTCAGGGCATGAACCCGCTGTTGCAGGACCCCGGCCTCGCCTTCCATCCGCCCATTCTCTACACCGGCTATGTCGGCTTTGCCGTGCCCTTCGCCTTTGCCGTCGCGGCGCTGATCGAAGGCCGGGTCGATGCCTCCTGGGGCCGCTGGGTGCGCCCGTGGGCGGTCGCCGCCTGGTGCTTCCTGACCTGCGGCATCGCGCTGGGGTCGTGGTGGTCGTATTACGTGCTGGGCTGGGGCGGCTACTGGTTCTGGGACCCGGTGGAAAATGCCTCGCTGATTCCGTGGCTGACGGGCACCGCTCTGGTGCATTCCGCCATCGTCGTGGAAAAGCGCGAGGCGCTGAAGATCTGGACCGTGCTGCTGGCCATCGGCACCTTTTCCTTCTCGCTCTCCGGCACCTTCCTGGTGCGCTCGGGCATTCTCAATTCCGTCCATGCCTTCGCCAACGACCCGGCGCGCGGCATCTTCATCCTGGGCCTGCTGGGGCTGGTGATCGGCGGATCGCTGCTGCTGTTCGCCATCCGCGCGCCTTCGCTCACGGCCGGCGGCGTGTTCGCCCCGGTATCGCGCGAGGGGCTGCTGGTGCTGAACAACATCCTGCTGTGCTCGATCTGCGCGGTGGTGCTGACGGGCACGATGTATCCGCCCTTCATGTCGCTGCTGTTCGGCAAGACGATTTCGGTCGGCAAACCGTTCTTCGATGCCACGGCGGCACCGATGGCGATCCCGCTGATGGTCTTCATGGGGCTGGGGCCGATGATGCCGTGGAAGCGCGCGCAACTCTGGCCGGTGCTGCGTCGGCTGTGGTGGTCCGGCGCCCTGACGATGCTGGCTTTCGCCCTCATGGCATGGCGGGTGCGTGACCTGCTGCCGCTTCTGGCCGCCACATGCGCCGTCTGGGTCATCGCCGGCAGCATCGCCGATATCGCCGAGCGCATCCGCCTGTTCCGCATTCCCGTCGGGGCAAGCTGGCAGCGTGCCCGCATGCTGCCGCGCGCGGCATTGGGGGCGGCGCTGGCCCATGCCGGCGTCGGTGTCAGCGTGCTGGGGCTGGCCGCGATGTCGCAGGCCCAGCACCGGATCGTGGAGGTCCATGTCGGCCAGACCGAAATGCTGGCCGGCGATGCGTGGACGCTGACCGACGTGCGCGCGGCGCCCGGCCCGAACTACACGGCGCTGATCGCCACGATCGAGGTCCGGCATGACGGGCGGCTGGTCACGGTGCTGCACCCGGCCAAGCGCACCTTCGCCAGCCAGAACCAGACGACGACGGAGGTGGCCATTCATACCAACCTGATGTCCGACCTGTACGGCGTGCTGGGCGACCGGCACGAGAATGGCGGGGAGACGACCTACGTGCTGCGCCTGCATTACAATCCGCTGGCGCCATGGATGTGGCTGGGCGGGTTGATCATGGCGCTGGGCGGCGTGCTCTCGCTGTCCGACCGGCGCATGCGCGTGGGCGCGCCGCGCCGGGCCGCGACGGCCGGGCTGGTGGCAACGTCATGAGCGACAAGACAGCCCAGCCGGGCCTCACGCGCCGGCGCCTGCTGATGGCGGCGCCGCTGGTGGTTGCGGGCGGCGCCGGGGTCGCGTTCTGGCAGATGCTGTCGGGTATGCGCCAAGGCTCGTTCGACCCGCATGACATCAAGGCCCCGGCGCTGAACAGGCCGGTGCCGGACTTCACCCTGCCCGACCAGTCGCCCGGCCAGGGCTTCGGTGCCGCCGATCTGCGGACACTGAAGGTGCCGGTGCTGGTCAATTTCTTCGCCTCCTGGTGCATTCCCTGCGTCGCCGAGATGCCGCAGCTCAACGCGCTGAAGGACCGGCTACCGATCTGGGGCATCGCCTACAAGGATAAGCCAACCGACGCGCAGGGTTTCGTGCACCGCGCGGGCAATCCCTATGCCCGCATCGCCAGCGACCTGTCGGGCATGACCGCAATCGACTGGGGCGTGTCCGGGGTGCCGGAATCGTTCCTGATCGGGCCGGGCGGCGTCATCAGGTGGCATTCCGCCGCTGCGCTGGACGAGGCCACGATGCACGATATCCTGTTGCCTCTGGCCGCGAGCCTGCGGACATGAAGGCTGCGATGCGTCGGCTGGCCTTCGTGCTGGCGACCGTGCTGACGGTGGCAATCGGCCTCTCGCCACTGGCCGCCGTCGCGGTGGACGATCCGTCGGAAATGCTGCCCGACGCCCGCCAGGAAGCCCGCGCCCAGGCCATCGGGTCGCAATTGCGCTGCCTGGTCTGCCAGAACGAATCGATCGAGGACAGCAGCGCCGGACTGGCGCGCGACCTGCGCCATGTGGTGCGCGAGCACGTCGCCAAAGGCGAATCCGACCGCCAGATCATGGACTGGATGGTCGGCCGCTACGGCAATTTCATCCGCCTGAGCCCGCCGCTGACCGCCGGTACGGTGCTGCTGTGGGTGATGCCGGTCCTTGCCCTGCTGGTCGGCGGTCTTGTCGCCTTCCTGTCCTTCCGCCGAGCGCGCGGCTCCGGCCCCGCGCCGCTGAGCGACGACGAACGCACGCGCCTGACCGACCTGACCTGACCGCGCTGAGATAATGATGATCTGGATTGGCATTTTCCTGCTCAGCGCCGTTGTGCTGCTGCCTTCTTTCCTGGCCTTCCGCCGCACCACCCGCCTGCGGGACGAACGCGAAGCAGCCCTCGTCCTGTTGCGTGCGCAACTCGCCGAACTGGACCGCGACCGGGAATCCGGCCTGATCGCCGACAGCGAACATGAAGGCGCGCGCCTGGAAATCCAGCGCCGGCTGCTGGCGTCCGACGCCGCGCCGACGCGGGGTCTCGGCCGCGCCGCCACCACCCCGATCGTGCTGGCGTGCCTGCTGCTGCTGCCCGTCAGCGCGACGGGCCTGTATCTGCTGTGTGGCCACCCCTCCCTGCCCGCGCAGCCCCTCGCCCCGCGCCTGCTGGCGCAGAAGGCGCAGGACAAGCGCGATGACGGGCTGCTGGCGGAATTGCGCGCCGGACTGGGCCGCATGTCGCCCGACGATCCCAATCGCTTCCGGGGCTTCCTGCTGCTGGGCCAGGCCGAGGCCGCGCGCAACCATTACGCGGCCGCGGCCGAAGCCTGGCGCCAGGCCACCGCGATCCAGTTCATCCCCGAAATCGCCGCGCGCGCCGCCGAGGCCCAGACCCTGGCCGACGGCCGGGTGACGCCGGAAAGCGCCGCCCTGTTCCGCCGCGCGCTCGATGCCGCACCGGCCGACGCGCCATGGCGCATGGCCGCCCAGCAGCGGATCGCCGAGTCCGAGCATCAATAGACACACCGGCGACCTGAAGGCCCCTTTATGATCGAACCCATCGCCGGCACCGTCGAGCAATGTCCGTTCTGCCACAAGACCATTCGCGGCACGGCGGAAATCTGCCCTCATTGCGGCGCGGAACGGCGCTTCGGCCCGACCTTGCGCGAGAGCCTGCTGACCTTCGCCGTCGGAGTGACGGCCGGCCCCGTCTTCATGCTGCTGATCGGCGCCGGGCTGCAACTGGCGGCCCTGGCGGCGGCGATCGGCGGGTTGATCGGCTTTTTCATCGCCCATTCCCGCCATGCCGGCGATCGCTGGATGAAGCCGCCCGACAAACCCTGACCGATCACACGCCCGTTTCTTGCCGCCGGCCGAAAGTCGGGCCAAGCTGGCGCCATGACCAGCACCGATACCGACAACGAAACCCCCTCGCCCGCCACGCCGGCCGATGACGCGGCGGCGACCACGTCTGACGCCAAGGAATATGGCGGCCCCAAGGAAAAGCAGCCGACGCGCTATGGCGACTGGACCGTCAAAGGCCGCTGCATCGACTTCTAGGTCCGTTCAGAACAGCGCATCTTTCGCCGCGCCGCAGGCCCACTGACTGGCTTCGGCATTCAGCGAACCATCCGGGGTCGGCGTGGCCGCGAACAATGCCGTGCCGTCCGATGCCCTCGCGGCAACGGGGCTGGCATCCTTCAGCACCATTCGCCCGGCGCGGACATAATCGTTCTCCACCAGCGCATACCGGCTGTACGCACAACAATAGACCGTGTGCGAGCCTACAGGCTGCCCTGTTCCTGCATGCGGCCGAAGCGTACGCGGCTGGTCTGGCGGTGTCCCGGCGGCCGGACCTCGCAGGAGATCAGGTAGATCCCGGCGACGAAGATGATATTGGCCAGCGAATTGAACCACAGCGCGATCTCGAAATGCGGCGGCGCCGTCGCCCCCTGATAGAGCGCATAGATCGCAAACGGGATCGAGAGCGGCCGCATGCCCGCCAGCATCACCCGCAACGGGTTCATATGGCCTGGCCTGACCATCGGCCGCACCCGGTTGATGCCCACATAGAAGGCCAGACCGAGGCACCAGACGAGCACATTGAACATCGCGTCACTGAGCGCCATGTGCCCGATCACGATCATCGCGATGATCGACGCCGCCGACAGCATGATGGCGCCAAGCTGAAAGCTCATCCCGACCGCCATCGCCGGCACCCGCTCGGGCAGGCGATCGGCAAATGGCTGGAACACGCGGTCCAGCAGCCAGACGTCGAACTGATTGATGCGGTCACCGAAAGACATGCTCAATCTTTTATCAAGCCCGCCTCACCGCCGCATCCCCTTTTCGGAGGCCGGCAGGCAAATGCGCAATCGGGCCGGACAGACCCTCACATCGCGGGCAAGGGTTCCGACGCCGCCATTTCGCTGCGCGCCTGAAGCGCCCGGCGCAACAGGCACAACACACCCGGAACGCAATTACCGCACTGCGCACGGCATCCCTGTGCGGCATAGATCTCGCGCGGGCGGGTGGCCCCGTCATCAACCGCGCGTTTCACATCCTGGTCGGTCAGCATATTGCAAGAACAGACAAACATCAGACGTCTCATCTCCGTGCCCGCCCTTTCAAGCACGACTGATAATAGTTCGCAATAGCATTCTCATCTCCCGTCCACGTATGGCACCTTCGCTCACGGCGCATGGTGCCTACCCGTTGCCTCCGCACGCTGGACGGCGGCCATTCGTCCGATACACTCGTCACCTCCAACGCAGGAGACGGAACGATGAAGACCAGCGCTGGCCTCCGCTTCATGCTTGCGACCGTCGGCCTGATCGCCGCCCTTCCCGCGGCGGTTCACGCCGCCCCCCCCCCTCCCGAAACGACGGTCCAGTCCTTCGCGGGACGCTACAGCACGCATTTTCGCAATGGCCTGGTCAGCGGCGAGGAGTATTGGAGCGACGATGTCGTCGAAATCGTCCCGGTCGGCGCGCAGGCCGCCTATATCCGGGTCTCGCTGCAATTCTATAACGGCCATAGCTGCGATATCTGGGGCGTCGGTCGGGCCGAAGGGGCGCGTCTCGTCTATCGCGACCCCAATCCGCCGCCGCTGCCGACCCTGCCGCATTGCACGTTAAGCCTGTCGCATCGCGGCCCGGACCTGCTGATCGAAGACGCCGAAAATACCTGCAAATCCTATTGCGGCATGCGCGGCAGCCTGATGCACCAGACCCTGCCCCTCACCAGCCGGCGTCCCATCACCTACATGCGGCGGCTGCGGGACTCGCGGAACTATCGGGAAGCCATGACCGCATGGAAAGATCGGGCCACCCCCTAGCCCGATCTCCCCGCGCCATAGACCGCATCCCGCACCGCATCGGGATAGGCGCCCGCCATCCCCGCCAGCGCGGTATTGCTGATCATCACGATCGACACGCCGCGCGCCGGATCCGCAATCCATTGATGGCCGTACACTCCGCCCCAGGTGAAGCCGCCTCGCGAAACCGGGGTCCGTGCCCGCGCCGGGTCTTCGACCACGGCCGCACCGATCGCGAATCCCATGCCGGCATTCATCGGCCCCATCGACAGATCGCCGATGGCATTCCGCCCGAACAGCGCGGCACTGTCCGGTGACAGGATGGGGCCACCGCCACCGCGCAGCGCCTCGACAAACGACAGAAACTCCTCGGCCGTGCCGACCATCCCGGCCCCGCCCGATGGATAGGAGCCAGGGTCCAGCACCCGACCGGGCGCGAACACGATCTCGCTGACCTTGCCGCCGCCCAACTGGCGCGGCATCACATAACGCGCGCCCATCTCCACCGGAGCCGGCCGGCCATCGGCATAAGGCGGGCAGAGCAAGGCGGGGTCGGGCACGGCGAACCCGGTATGCCTCCAACCCAGCTTCGCGCCGACATGCCGCTGCACCAGATCCGGCAGCGCGGCATCACCCGCGCGTTCCAGCACGCCCCCCATCACATCGAGCGCCAGGGAATAGGCCCAGCCCTCGCCGGGCGCGAACAGCAGCGGCACCGAGGCCAGACGCGCCAGATTCTCCTCCAACGCCATGCCCGGCTCGGCAATGCCATCGGAGATTCCGGCTTTCGCATAAGGATTGTCGTCACGCGGAAAGGCGAAGCTGTATGAAAGGCCCGCCGTATGCGTCAGCAGATGCCGCAGCGTGATCGTCGGCACCGATCCGTCGGCACAGGCAGGCCGAAAATCGGGCAGAAAGCGCGTCACCGCATCGTCCAGCGACAGCGCCCCCCGTTCGGCCAACGCCAGGGCCACGGCCGTCACCACCGGCTTGGTCAGCGACGCCAGCCGCACCAGCGTATCCGGCCGCATGGGCTCATCCGCCGCGCGATCCGCCAGCCCGGCGGCACGGCGCACCACCGTTCTGCCATCCACCGACACCAGCACCGTGGCGCCTACCAGCCGTCCGCGCGCCACAGCCGCGTCCATCACCTGACCGACCCGTTCGTCCATTCCCGCAACCGGCATGGTTTCGCTCATCGCATCCTCCTTTTTCCGTCGCGTTTCCTGCATGGCCGCTTCGCGGTTTCCACACTGAAATCTGGCGTCTACGCTGCCAGCATCAGCAGGAGTACCAGCGAATCATGACCGCGAGACTGGCCACCACCGCATTAAGCCTCTCCCTGGCCCTTATGGCCATGCCACATGCCTGGGCCGATGTTCCGGGCGCCCGGCCCGTGGCGGCACCAGCCACGGCCGTCGCCGATACCGCCGTTCGCGCCACCCTGCCGAACGGACTGCGCGTTGTGGTGGTGCGCGACCGCCTGGCCCCGGTGGTCACGACCGAGGTCAATTATCTGGTCGGGTCCAGCGAAGCCCCGAAAGGCTTTCCCGGCACCGCCCACGCGCTGGAACACATGATGTTCCGGGGCAGCGCCGGGCTGGACAAGGACCAGCTATCCGCCATCGGCGCACGACTGGGCGGCAGCTACAACGCCGATACGACCGAGAACGTCACCCAGTATTTCTACACGGCTCCGGCGGAAGATCTGGACGTGATGCTGCGCATCGAGGCGCTGCGCATGCGCGGACTGACGCTGGCCGATGCCGACTGGGAGAAGGAACGCGGCGCGATCGAGCAGGAGGTGGCGCGCGACCTGTCCAGCCCCAGCTACCAGTATCTGACCCGCCTGCAATCCATCCTGTTCGCCGGCACGCCCTACGAGCATGATGCCCTGGGCACCCGCCCCTCCTTCGACAAGACCGATGCCGCCCTGCTGCGCCGCTTCTACGATGCGTGGTACGCCCCCAACAACGCCATCCTGGTCATCGCCGGCGATGTGGACCCGGACCACGCGATCGAACGGGTCAAGGCCATCTTCGGCGACATCCCCAGCCGCACGCTGCCCGCACGTACGCCCGTCCAGCCCGGCCCGGTCACCGGGCAGACGCTGCATTTCCCCACCGACTACCCGGTCGGGCTGGCCACGGTCGCGTGGCGCATGCCCGGCCTGCGCTCGAAAGAGTACGCCACCGCGCAGATCCTGGCCGATGTGCTGACCAGCCAGCGCGGCGCGCTGTATGATCTGGTGCCCTCCGGCAAGGCGCTGTTCGCCGGCTTCGAATTCGCGCCCAAGGCCAATGCCGGCATCGGCATCGCGGTGGCGGCCTATCCCCGCACCCAGGACCCGGCCCCCCTGCTGGCGGAAATCAACGGCATCATCGCCGCCATCCGCGACAAGGGCGTACCGCCCGATCTGGTCGAGGCCGCGCGCCGCAAGGAGTTGGCGCAACTCGGCTTCTCCGCCAACAGCATCAGCGGCCTGGCCGAAACCTGGTCGCAGGCGCTGGCGGTCATGGGCCTCGACTCGCCCGACGCCCTGAGCACCGCGCTCAAGGCCGTCACGGTGGCGGACGTCAACCGGCTGGCCAGACAGATCCTCGACCCCCACCAGGCGGTCACCGCCCTGCTGACCCCCGAGGATTCCGGCCACCCCGTCGCCGGCAAGGGCTTCGGCGGCTCCGAATCCTTCGCCACCCCGCCCGACCACCCGGTGGCCCTGCCCGACTGGGCGCGCGAGGCCCTCTCGACCGTCAACCTGCCGCCGCCGGTCGGCCTGCCCAGCGTCTTCACCTACCCCAACGGGCTGCGACTGATCGTCCACCCCGCGCATGTCAGCCACACGGTATCGGTCTACGGCCAGATCCGCCAGAACGCGAACATGCAGGAGCCGAAAGACCAGGACGGCATCGCCGCGATCACCGAGAACCTGTTCAGCTACGGCACGCAGACGCTCGACCGGCTGGCCTTCCAGAAGGCGCTGGACGACATCGCCGCCACCGAAAGCGCCGGCCCCGGCTTCAGCGTATCGGTCCTCACGCCCGATTTCGAAAAGGCGACGCGCCTGCTGGCCGATAACGAAATGCACCCGGCCCTGCCCGACCGTGCGTTCCAGGTCGTGCGCATGCAGACGGCCCAATCCTATGCCGGGCTGCTGACCACGCCGAACTACCTGTTCGGCCGGGCGATCAAGGCCGCCGTCTCGCCGGCCGGCGACCCCACGCTGCGCCAGCCCGACCCGCGCAGGATCATGGCGCTGAAGGCCGAAGACGTCCGCGCCTTCTATGCCGGCGCCTATCGCCCCGACCTGACCACCATCGTCGTAGTCGGCGACGTGACTCCCGAGCAGGCACAGGACGTGATTGGCCGCACCTTCGGCGCCTGGGCGCGGCCGGCCGGCCCGACCCCCACGGTGGACCTGCCCCCCCGCCCCGACAGCCGCGCCTCGCGCACGCAGGTGCCCGACCGCACCAGCGTGCAGGATACCGCGGTCCTGGCCGAAAGCCTGGGCCTGACCGCCGCCCACCCGGACCATTTCGCGCTCGCCGTCGGCAACGAGATCCTGGGCAACGGCTTCTCGTCCCGCCTCTACCGCGACCTGCGGGTGCGCACGGGCTACGTCTATTCGGTCAGCAGCAGCTTCTCGTGGTCGCGCCATCGCGGCGGCTACAGCATCAGCTTCGGCGCCGATCCCGACAAGGTCGGCCGCGCGCGCGACGCCGCCCTGCACGACCTGCAAACCATGCAGGAGCATCCCGTGACCGACGACGAACTGACGCTGGCCAAGGCCGCCCTGCTGCGCGGCCTGCCGCTGGCCCGCGCCAGCCTCGACGCGATCGCGTCGCTGGACCTGCAACTGATCGAGCTGGGCCTGCCGCTCGACACCCCCGACCAAGCGGCCCGCGCCTATTACGGCATGACGGCCGCCACCGTGCAGACCGCCTTCCGCACCTGGGTCCGCCCGCGCGACATGGCGGAAATCGTCAAGGGCCCCGCCCCCACGCCCTGACGGGCACGGACGGCGGTGCACGGCCGATCAGGCCACCGCCGTCCCCCTCAATATCGGCCGCGGATCGTGAAATTGAACGTCCGAGGCTCGCCGAAAATCTGGCCGTCATAGAATCCGGCCTGCCGCACATAGGTCTTGTCGGTCAGGTTCGTGATGTTTCCGGCAATATCCAGCCAGTTGGTCAACCGATAGCGCGCCATCAGATTGATGAGCGTATAGCCGTTGACCTTGATGTTGGAACTGTCATAGCGCCCCCCACCCAGCGGCCGGCCCGGATTGGTCGTCCAGTCGGTATGGGTCTGGCTCGAAATCCCGCCCCCCACGGTCAGGCGATGCAGCGCGCCGGGAAAGGTGTAGCTGGTCGTCAGCCGCACCAGATGATGCGGGTCCTGCTGATAGCTCAGCCCCTTGGTCTGAAGGTAGCTGTAGCCGAAGAAGACGCTCCAGCCCGGCAGCACCTCACCCGACGCATCGAAATCGATGCCTTCCGATTTTACGCCGCTCATGGCGGTATAGATCGCATTGCCGGTGGTCTCGTTCACAGCCCCGGTCGCCTGCGCGACATTGCTCTGCCGGTTGAGGTAGAACGCCAGCGACGTATTCAACCGCCGGCCGAAGAACGCCCCTTTCAGGCCGGTCTCGTAACTCTTGCCCATCACCGGGTCCAGCGGACGGTTGTCCGCGTCGCGCAGGTTCGATTGTGGCGTAAAGACATTGGTATAGCTGCCATAGACAGACATGGTCTTCGTAAAATCATAGACCATGCCGGCATAAGGCGTCAGCACCGCGTTCTGTCGCGCGCCGCCCGCCATCTTGGTGTAGCGGTTGGCCACGTTATAAAGGTCGCTATAGGCTTCGTATGTGCTGATACGCCCGCCAAGGATCAGCGACAGCCCCTTCGCAAGGATGAACCGGCCGGAGACATAGGCCCCGTAATTCCGGCTCACATCGACCTCCCGCGCGCGGGTGCGATGCGTCGAGAAACCGGGATAAGAACCATCCCACGTCCGCCAGTTGGCGATCGGCAGCCCCGCCGCGCGATACTGGCAGCCCGACCACGGCGCGACACCGGCGATGCTACAATTCCCCAGCGCCTTGCTGAAGGTATATTGCGTCAGTTCATCGTTATAGCCGTTGAAACCGAACATCAGTTGATGCTCGCGGCCAAGGACATGCAGCGGGCCGGAAATATGCACGTCGGCATTGTCGCGGGCGTCGGCATAATCGGCGTGCAGCGCGTTCAGATACCCACCGGTCCCGTCCTGCTTCCAGAACCCGGCGAACCCGCCGACATTGCGCGCCGCATTGTTGATCTTCGCCACGCCGAGATCGC
Organism: Gluconacetobacter dulcium; assembly: GCF_014174165.1. GTDB lineage: Bacteria > Pseudomonadota > Alphaproteobacteria > Acetobacterales > Acetobacteraceae > Gluconacetobacter > Gluconacetobacter dulcium. The sequence goes on from NZ_JABEQN010000006.1 coordinate 178,128, forward strand.
TCAGCGATCCGCCCTGCGTGCGCATGTAGCCGACCATCAGATGCCAGCCTGCGGAAAAATCATGATCGTAGTTGATGAAGGCCGTATACATGTCGCGGGTGGCCTGACTCCAGTCCGCCACCGGATTGGTCTTGCGCGGCAGATGGGCCGGCGTGCCGTCGGCAAACCAGATCGGCACGTTCGTCCCCCACGATGCGCCGTCATTGCGCGTCCGCTCGTACTGGAAGCCGAAATTCAGCACGTCGCGCGACGACAGATCGGCGGCGAAACTGGCCAGCGCGCCGATGCGGTTGACATGCTCGCGCTCGCGGAACGTGTCGGTATCGTCCCAACTGAAGACATAGCGGCTGCGGATGGAGCCCGACCTGTTCAGCGGCGTGTTCACATCGGCCATCACGCGGCGCTCGTTCCAGTTTCCCAGACGCAGCAACCCGTTCACCCCGAAGGTCCGCCCCGCCCGCTTGCGTTGCAGATAGATCGTCGCCGACGGGTCGCCCGTGCCGCCCAGCAGACCGTTGGCCCCCCGCACGATCTGCACGTTCTCGTACAGGTCCATGTTCATCGACGAACCGAGACCGGCAAAGCTCGTGCTCCCGTCGATCTGCATGCCGTCGATCTTGTAGTTGGTGATGTCGAAGCCACGCGCGCGATACGTCGTACGCCCCGCATTGTCGTTGGCATAGGACGTCACGCCCGGCGTCATGGTCAGCACGTCGTCCAGCGTGTTGATCTGCTGGTCGTCCATCAACTGGCGCGTCAGCACCGTCACGGTCTGCGGCGTCTCGCGCAGGCTCAGCGCCAGCCCGGTGGAGGCACTCGCCTCCGACACCGTATAGCTCCCCCGCTTCGCCCGGCGGGAGCGCACTTCGATATGTTCCCCGGTCACCGCCGGCTTGGGCGGCAAAGTGCCCGCAGCCGCATGCTTGGCGGCCGCCTTCCTGCCCTCGGCTCCCTTGTCGCCGCTCTCCCGGCCATCGGTCACATCCGCCGGAGCCGCACTCCCCCGACTCGCATTCCCCTTGCCTGCCGCATCCCCGGCCGCCTTTTGCCGCTGCACACCCTTCGGGTCCTGGTCGCTCCTGTCGGGCGCTGCGGCGGCGCATGACGGTACAATCCAGAACAACGACGATAATATCGACGAAAACAGAAATGCGGAACGGATCGTCCGCCGGGCCGAGATCTTCACCACCACCTCATTCGAGTTTGATAATCATTCTCAATAGGTGAGATCTGCACCGATTCGGTTACATTTCACAATAGACAGCAACACGACAAAATATTGCAGCACCCCATCGACCTCCCCTTCCAGGCGCCGGACAAAGAAAAAGGGCGGTGCCGTTTCCGGCACCGCCCCTTTCGTAGTCGATCCGTGAGACGGAGCGATCAGGCGTCGGCGTTACGACGACGGATCGCGGCACTCAGGATGTCACCCAGCGAGGCGCCGCTGTCGGACGAGCCGTACTCGTTGATCGCCTGCTTGTCTTCCTCGACCTCGCGGCCGCGGATGGTCAGGGCCAGCTTGCGGGCGGCACGATCGACCGACACGATCTTCGCATCGACCTTCTCGCCGACGGCGAAACGCTCCGGACGCTGCTCGGCCTTGTCGCGCGCCAGTTCGGCGCGGCGAATGAAGCCGGTCAGAACGTCGTCGACCTTCACCTCGATGCCGTTCGACTGCACGGCGGTCACGATGCAGGTGACGATCGCGCCCTTCTGCACCTTGCCCAGCGCATCGGCGGCGGGGTCTTCATGCAGCTGCTTGATGCCGAGCGAGATGCGCTCCTTCTCGACGTCCACATCCAGCACCTTCGCCTGGACGACCTGACCCTTCTCGTAGTGGGTCATGGCGACTTCGCCGGTCTCGTCCCACGACAGGTCGGACATGTGGACCATGCCGTCGATGTCCGCGGACAGGCCGATGAACAGGCCGAACTCGGTGATGTTGCGGATCTCGCCCTCGACCGTGGAGCCGATCTTGTGCTCCTCGGCGAACTGCTCCCACGGGTTGCGCTGCACCTGCTTCAGACCCAGCGAGATGCGACGCTTGCCGCTGTCCACGTCCAGGACCATGACGTCGACTTCCTGCGAGGTCGCGACGATCTTGCCCGGATGGACGTTCTTCTTCGTCCAGGACATTTCGGAAACGTGCACCAGACCTTCGACGCCCGGCTCCAGCTCGACGAACGCGCCGTAGTCGGTGATGTTGGTGACGCGACCGGAATAGCGGGCACCCGGCGGATACTTGATCGCCACGTTCTCCCACGGATCGGCCTCAAGCTGCTTCATGCCCAGCGAGATGCGCTGCGTATCCGGGTTGAAGCGGATGACCTGCACGCGCACCGGCTGGCCGATCTGCAACGCCTCGGACGGGTGGTTGATGCGCTTCCAGGCGATGTCGGTGACATGCAGCAGGCCGTCCACGCCGCCCAGGTCGACGAACGCACCGTAATCGGTGATGTTCTTGACCACGCCGTCGAGGATCATGCCTTCCTTCAGGCCCTGGATCAGCTCGCTGCGCTGCTCGGCGCGCGTCTCTTCCAGCACCGCGCGGCGCGAAACGACGATGTTGCCACGCGCCCGGTCCATCTTCAGGATCTGGAACGGCTGCGGCACGCCCATCAGCGGGGTGACATCGCGCACGGGGCGGATATCGACCTGGCTGCCCGGCAGGAAGGCCATGGCGCCGCCGAGATCGACCGTGAAGCCGCCCTTGACGCGGCCATAGATCGTGCCGTTGACGCGCTGGTTGTTCTCGAACGCCTTTTCCAGGTTCGTCCAGGCTTCCTCGCGACGCGCCTTCTCGCGCGACAGGACGATCGAGCCATCGCGGTCTTCGTAGCGCTCGACGAACAGTTCGATGACGTCACCCGGCTTCACATCGGGCGACACGCCCGGCGGGCCGAATTCCTTGAGCGCCACGCGCCCTTCGCTCTTGAGGCCGACATCGACGATGGCGAATTCGTCGGTCAGGCGCACGACGCGGCCGGTAACGACCGAACCGTCGAACGCGGTGTCGCGGCCGAGGGTCTCGTCCAGCAGGGTCGCGAAATCTTCACCGCCGAAATGGTCGGTGGCAGACTGTAAGGTGGCTGAAGCCATGGGGTACCTGTAAATCCCGTCTCCGGCACGACAGGCGGGCCGGATGTCTTGCGCACCGCCGGTCACCGGCGGAACGACTTGCCCGGCTTGGTCCACGACCCTTGTCGCGACACGCCTGACGGCCGATGCTTGCACGCACTCCCAGGGCGGGACCGCGCGTGGGAAGCACAGACACCCTCGCACCCCGGCCTGTCAACACAAACCGGCACAGATCGGCCCCGCAAGGCCGAATCCGCCTACACGGTGCCGAGAGCGCCCGCCCGCACCCGCACCAATCGCAGCGCCTCGGCCAGGACCTGTTCCGCCGTCATCTGGTCGGTGTCGATCACCACGGCATCGGCGGCGGCCTTCAGCGGCGCCACGGCGCGGCCGGCATCGGCGGCGTCACGCGCCACCAGTTCCGCCTCCACCCGCGCGATCTGGGCCTCGCGGTCCGGCGCGTCGGGGTCTCGCGCCAGTTGCTCCCACCGTCGGCGCGCCCGCGCGGCGGGCGACGCGGTAATGAACAGCTTGACCTGAGCATCGGGGAAAATGACGGTGCCGATATCCCGTCCGTCCAGCACGCCGCCAGCAGCACGGGCGAAATCGCGCTGCACATCCACCAGGATCGCCCGCACCGCCTGCTGGGCGGCGACGAGGCTGGCCGCGCGATCGACCTCCGGCACCCGCAGGTCGCCGCGCTTCAGGTCCTCCGGCGTGACCCGCCGCGCCTGCTCGTCGGCCGGCTGGGCCGCCGGGTCCAGCCCCGCATCCAGCATCCGCCGCCCGACCGCGCGATAGAGCAATCCGGTATCCAGATAGGGCAGGCCCAGCGCATCGGCCAGCCGCCGGGCCAACGTGCCCTTGCCGGCCGCCGCCGGGCCGTCGACGGCGATGACCAGCGCGCGGCTCATACCGTCAGCCCCGCGCCGATGCTGTTCATCAGGTCGATGAAGCCGGGGAAGCTGGTATCGATGAAGGCGGTATCGTCCACCTTCACCGGTTCGGCCGCGACCAGCCCCAGCACGGTGGCGCTCATGGCCAGGCGATGATCCATCCGCGTCTCGACCAGCCCGCCGCCGGGCACCGCGCCGCCGGTGCCGGTCACCAGCATGTCGTCCCCCACCACGTCCACGGTGACGCCGTTGCGCTGCAACAGCGCCACGGTCGCCGACAGGCGGTCGCTTTCCTTCACGCGCAGTTCCTCCAGCCCCCGGAAGCGCGACGGGCCGGACGCATGGGCGGCGACCACGGCCAGAATCGGATATTCGTCGATCATCGACGGCGCGCGCTCGGCGGGCACGTCCACGCCATGCAGCGGCCCCGCCACCGCCGTCAGGTCGCCCACGGGCTCGCCGCCCTCCACCCGCTCGTTGGACAGGCGCAGGTCGGCGCCCATCTCGCGCAGGGTGGTGAACAGGCCGGTGCGCAGCGGGTTCAGCCCCACCCCCCGCACCGTCACCGACGATCCCGGCACCAGCAGCGCCGCCGCCAGCACGAACGCCGCCGATGACGGATCGCCCGGCACCGCCACATCGCGCGCCACCAGATCGGGCCGGCCGGTGAGGGTAATGACACGCCCGCCCGCCCCCAGCGGCGCGACCGAAACCTCGGCGCCGAAATGGCGCAGCATGTTTTCCGTATGGTCGCGCGTCGCCACCGGTTCCTCGACGCGCGTGGTGCCGGCGGCATTCAGCCCGGCCAGCAGCACGGCGGATTTCACCTGGGCCGAGGCCACCGGCAACCGGTAGGAGAGCGGCGCCGGGTCGGCCACGCCCTCGATCGCCAGCGGCAGCCGCCCGCCCGAGCGCGACGTGAAGCGTGCGCCCGTGGCCGAGAGCGGATCGGTCACGCGCTTCATCGGCCGGCCGCGCAGGCTGCCGTCCCCGGTCATGACCGAGAAAATGCCGTGGCTGGCCAGGATGCCCGACAGCAGCCGCGCCGCCGTGCCGGAATTGCCCATGTCCAGCACGTCGTCCGGCTCCTGCAACGCGCCCAGGCCCCGGCCGGTCACCTGCCAGGCGCCCGGCGCCGTACGGGTGACGGTGGCGCCCAGCGCCCGCATGGCGGCGGCGGTGCGCAGTACGTCCTCACCCTCCAGCAGGCCGGTGATCCCGGTTTCGCCGCGCGCCAGCGCCGCGAACATCAGGGCGCGGTGACTGATCGACTTGTCGCCCGGCACCGCGACGGCCCCGGCAAGAGGGGTCGTCGCCGCAAGGACAGTCAGCGGGCGAGAAGCGGGGGCGGTGATGCTTTCCATGGAACCAATCCCTTCCGGATTGTTCGCAACGAAGTCAATTACCGCCATGCATGACGGCACCAAAAAACGCGAAAATGTCATGGATGCAACGATCGCGGTTTGACATACGGCGCACAAGCTGGCATGGGGCTCCGCCCTAAGCAGCCTTCGCCGCGGCTTTCGTCCAACCCATTCCAGGATCGACAGGTTTCAAGCATGGCCCAGCCCAATCTCGGCACCAAGCGCGTCTGTGTCTCCTGCGGCGCCCGTTTCTACGATCTGGGCAAGAGCCCGGCCGTCTGCCCCAAATGCGGCACCGAGCAGCCGGCGGATGTGCCCCGCCTGCGCCGCGCGCCCGTGGATGCCGTCCCCGAGAGCCCGAAAAAGGCCCAGGATGGTGACATCGATACCGCCGTCGATCTGGATACCGACGACGAGGCCGATGACGACGTGATGGAAGACACCTCGGATCTCGACGACGATGACGACGAGATCAGCGCCGACATCGACGTCAGCACCGACTCCGACGAACACGACAACTGATGAGATGCCCCCGCCTCCGGCGGGGGTTTTTCATTCGGTGCGCCAGCGCTCGATCTCGACGCCCACGGCGTCGAGATCGTGGAAGATGTCGGGCTTTTCCACCCGTACCCGCACCACCTGCACCCGCTCGTCGGCCAGCACGCCGATGGCTATGCGCTCGGCCAGCGTCTCGACCAGCCGCACATGGCCCTCGGCGATGATCCGCCGCACCATCAGCACGATCCGTTCATACGATACGGTACGGCTCAGATCGTCGCGCCCGACCGTCAGCCCCGGCTCGTCCGGCACGCCGAACGAGATATTGATGCGGACGCGCTGGGTCACGCCCTGCTCGTGAGGATAGACCCCGATATTGGCCTGAAGCACCATATCCTTCAGGAACACGCGACGCAGCGGCGGCTGGACCGGCCATGCGGCGAAAATCGACATTGAACGGCCTCTTGGTTCTTCTGGTTACTCTTCCGGCATCTGGCCGGGCTGGGGTGTCGGGGACCATTGCAGATGCTGCCCGCCATCCAGCGCCAGCATCTGCCCGGTGACCGACGGCAGGCACAGCAACGACAACGCGGCCCGTGCGACTTCGTCCGGGCACGTCCCACGCCCCATCGGCACCGATGCGCATTGCCGCGCGAACTGCTCCCTGCTCTGGCGCGGACTCGGCAGTGCCGGGCCCGGCCCGATGGCATTGACCCGGATGCGCCTGGGCGCCAGCGCCAGCGCCAGAGTGCGTGTCAGCGTCCACAGGGCGGATTTCGACACCGTATAGCTGACGAAATGCGGCGTCAGCGACCAGACGCGCTCGTCGAGCATGTTCAGCACCATGCCCTCGGCCCCTTCCGGCACCTGCCAGGCGAAAGCCTGCGTCAGCACGAAGGGCGCGCGCAGATTGGGCTCCAGATGCGCATCCCAACTGGCACGGGTCGCATCGTTCCATTCGTCGCGGTCGAAGGTGCTGGCATTGTTCACCAGCACACCGACCGGCCCCAGTTCCGCCCGCACCCGGTCGATCAGCGGCGTCACCTCTGCCTCGCAGGCGAGATCGGCGCGCAGCATGCAGCCGCGCTGCCCTCGCGCCGCGATGTCCTCCACCGTCCGCCGGGCATCGTCCTCCCCCGAGCGGTAATGGATGGCCACGGCAAAGCCCGCATCCGCCAGCGCCAGCGCGATCGCCCGCCCCAGCCGCACGGCTCCACCCGTCACAAACGCCACCCGGGGAATCGCTTCGGATATCGGCCACATCGTCATTCCCCTCTCCCCATAATCTCCAACAATCTGTTCGGAAACGGGGGCCGGTGAGCGAGAGCGGCCCATAGGGCCGCGCCCGTCGTGTGTCCGCGAGCACCGGAGCGGAACGGCCTTATGGGCCGTGAGCGCCGGAACACAGCGGGCGCGCGTCGGATCGCCACCAGCGCGCGTTCACGAATAGATTTTTCGCGCGGTGAGGGCGGCGGCGAGCGTTCCATCATCCAGCACGTCCAGCGCGCCGCCCATCGGCACGCCCTGCCCGACGCGGCTGACCGGCACGTCGAAGCCCGCCAGCCGATCCTGCAACCAATGCGTGGTCGCGGCCCCCTCGACGGTAGCCCCCAGCGCCAGGATCACCTCGCGCACCCCGCCTTCTTCCAGCCGCGCCAGCAATGGTGCGAGGTTCAGATCGTCGGGGCCGGTGCCAGACAGCGCCGACAGCGTGCCGCCCAACACCTGATAGACGCCCCGATGGACACCGGCACGCTCCAATGCCCAGAGGTCGCCCACTGTTTCGACGACGCAGACCAGTCCCCGGTCGCGCGCCGGATCGGCACAGATGCCGCAGGGATCATGCGTATCCAGATTGCCGCAGGTGGAACAGGTGCGCACGGTGCGCGCCGCCTGTTCCATCGCCTGGGCCAGCGGGAGCATGCGCGTCTGCGGCTGGCGCAGCAGCGCCAGCGCCGCCCGCCGGGCCGAACGCGGCCCCAATCCCGGCAGGCGCGCCAGCAGCGCGATCAGCCGTTCGATGTCCGCTCCACCCATGCGGCCGCCCGACCCGCGCCGACTCTTAGAACGGCAGCTTCAGGCCCGCCGGCAGGTTCATGCCGCCAGTGACCTTCTTCATTTCCTCGGAGGCGCGCTCGTCCAGCAGCTTGCGCGCGTCGGCGCAGGCGGCAATGACCAGATCCTGCAACATTTCCATCTCGTTCGGATCGGCCAGCTTGGGGTCGATCCTGATGGCCTTCATGTCGCCTTTGCCGTTCAGCGTCACCTGCACCATACCGGCTCCGGCGCTGCCTTCGATCGTCATGCCTTCCAGCTTGGACTGCATTTCTTCCATGCGGGCCTGCATCTGGGTGGCCTGCTTCATCAACCCGGCAAGATTCTTCATCGATCGTCTCTCCTTACCTCTCGTCGCCCGCGTCCAGATCGTCCTCGTCCACCAGTTCGGCATCGAGCGGGGCGAATTCCAGATCCGGCGCCAGCGTGACGGATGCCGCCTCTTCGGGCGGCAGGCCGTAATCGTCAAGCGAATGATCCGTCACCGCCCCAAGGACGGCATCGGGAAAGCGCGCGAAAATCGCGCGGACCAGCGGGTGGCTCTCGGCCGACGCCCGATGGAACTGGATGATCTCGGCACCCTGTTCCGCCAGCGTCGCCTGCCCTTCCTCGGTCGAGGAACGAACCTCCCATTCCTGCCCGGTTTCGCGGCGCAGCAGGGTTTCCAGCCGGCGCGCCAGCCCCGGCAGCCCGGCGCGCTGCACCCGGATATCGATGCGCGGCGGCGCAAAGGCCACCAGATGGGTGGAATGGCGCAGGTGGCCATGCAGCATGGCATCGCGCCCGGAGACGAACGCCACGACCTCGCGCCATGTCGTCAGCGCAGGCGGGGTATCGTCTTCCGGCGCCGGCGCATCCTCAGCCTCCGGTGCCATCTCCACGACCGATTCGCCTGCCGGCTCCCCGGCCGGATCGGCAATCCGCACGCCGCCATTGGCCACCATGCGCAATCCGCCATGGGCCACCACCTGCCCGCCGCCCGGTCGCCCGGACGCAATCGTGCCGGATTGCGCCGATCCGCCCGTCATGGGGCCTGGCCCGCCATCGGATACCCCGGTCCGCACCGCCGGACCGGCGGGGACAGACGCCCCGCCTTCGGTCAGACGCCGCACCAGGTCGCCCGGCGGCGGCAGATCGGCCACGTAGCACAGCCGGATCAGCACCATCTCGGCCGCCTGCCGCCGGTCGGCCGCCATCTCGACCTCAGAGAGGCCCTTCAGCAGCATCTGCCACGTCCGCCCCAGCACCGGCACCGACAGCCGGTCGGCCAGCGCACCGCCCCGTTCGCGCTCGGCCTCCGGCAGATCGGCGGCCCGACGCAATGCCGGCACGGCCTTGAGGCGCGAGACGGTGTGGATCAATTCCAGCAGGTCGCCCAGCATGACGCCCAGATCGGCACCGCGGGCATGGGCTTCGTCGGTAATCGTCAGCGCCTGGTCCGGCTGGCCGGACAGCACGGCCTCCAGCAGGTCGAACACCCGGCCGCGATCGGCCAGCCCCAGCATGTCCGCCACCCGTTCGGCACCGATCGGCCCACCACCGGCCTCGGCTCCACCCTGGGCAATCGCCTGATCGAGCAGCGAGAGCCCGTCGCGTACCGACCCGTCGGCGGCACGGGCGATCAGCGCCAGCGCGTCGGGCGTGCATTCCGCGCCCTCGGCCTGGGCAATGCGGCCGAAATGGGCCGCCAGTTCGGCCTGCGGTACGCGACGCAGGTCGAATCGCTGGCAGCGCGACAGCACCGTGACCGGCACCTTGCGCAGTTCGGTCGTGGCGAAAATGAACGTGACCTGGGCCGGCGGCTCCTCCAGCGTCTTGAGCAACGCATTGAATGCGTTGCGCGAGAGCATGTGAACCTCGTCGATGATGAAGACCTTCATCCGCCCCTGCATCGGGCGGAAGCGCGTGGCCTCGATGATCTCGCGCACATCGTCCACGCCGGTGCGCGAGGCCGCGTCCATTTCCAGCACGTCAGGATGACGGTCGGCCAGAATCGCCACGCAATTGGCGCACACGCCGCACGGATCGGCGGTGGGACCACCCTTGCCGTCCGGCCCGATGCAGTTGAGCGCCCGGGCGATGATGCGCGCGGTGGTCGTCTTGCCCACGCCGCGCACGCCCGTCAGCATGAAGGCATGGGCGACCCGCCCCAGCGCAAAGGCATTGCGCAGGATTCGGACGGTGGATTCCTGGCCGATCAGGTCATCGAGCGTGGTCGGGCGATATTTGCGCGCCAGCACACGGTAAGGCCCCTGCGCGGGAGCGGTTACCGGGGGGGCGGCGGGGGCCGGAGCCTCTCCGAACAGGCCCATGCCCGAATCGGGCGGAAGCGGCAGATCCGGGTCCCCGGAAAATTCCTGGTCCGAAGACACGGTCATCACGATTTCCGGAGGGAATACAGCGCCGCATCCGGGGCAGCGGCGTCTTCAAGAACATCAATCCCGAGGTGGGAGACCGGACAGACGACCCGGGCGAAACTCACTGCGGCTGCTTCCTTCCGGACCTGACCGGGTTGGCAAGGCGCCCGTCCGTTGCCGGTCTCCCACGGCCTTCTTAGCACGCAAACCGGTGTCGGATACAAGGGGGCGAATGGGGCGCCGGGCCGGCTTCGCCACGACGCAGATGGACCTCCCCCATCAGAATTCCATTAAACTATTGATTTTATTATTATCCATTTCGCGTCCACACTCCCCCGGACAAAGAGACGGACACACAGGAACGCCGACCATGCCCCCTGCCTCACCCGATCCCGGCCGGACCGGCGATATTTTCTACGCCGGCAGCCCGATTGATCGTGCGGCGCAGGACCGCACGGAGCCCGACCGAATCGCCCGTTACCTGACCGACGGCGACACGCTTCTCGTCCCCTGCTGGCGCGGCCTGCACCTGATCGTGCAGGAGCGCGACGATACGGCCCGCATCGAACTCCCGAGATTGCGCACGCTCCGCCCACCCCCCGGATGGCGCGACCCGGCGCACTGGACGTTCCTGGGCTATCTGGAGGCGCGCCCGCTCTTCGCCCTCGATCTCGACCGCCTGGAGCAGCCGCACGCGCTCTTTCCCGAAGCACGGGGCACGTTCCGCGAACTGCGCCCCCTCGCCGGACTGCTGCCGCCCGGCGATGCGGCGATTCTGGCGCAGGCGCGCGGCATGGTGCACTGGCGCACGCGCAGCCGATTCTGCGGCGTCTGCGGCGCGCCGAATCAGCCCGACCAGGCCGGGCATCGCCTGGTCTGCACCGCCGACCCGACGCATCTGCATTTTCCACGCACCGACCCGGTCGTGATCATGCTGGTCCGGCGCGGCGCGCGCGTGCTGCTGGCGCGCGGCACGCGCTTCGGCCCCGAGAGCCGCATGTTTTCCGCTCTCGCCGGCTTCGTCGAGCCCGGCGAAACACCCGAGGAAGCCGTGGCGCGCGAGGTATGGGAGGAAGTCGGCATCCGCGTGGACGCCATCCGCTACCATTCCGCCCAGCCCTGGCCCTTCCCCAGCGCCCTGATGCTGGGCTTCACCGCCTTTACCGAAGACGAAACCCTGCGCCTGGACCCACAGGAAATCGCCGAGGCACGGTGGCTGAGCCGGGATGACGTGCGCAATCCGGCGGGCTTTACCCTCCCGGCGCCGACAACGATTGCCCGCCGGATGATCGAGGACTGGCTGAACGAAGCATAAGCCTCGTTCCTTTGTCTCACGAACAGGGAACGGGGATTACTCCCCGACAGCCGCCCCACCGGGATGCCGCCGGTCGAAGCCGCCGAAATACCGTGCCGTCCCGACATGCCGCACGCCCAGACGCGGCGCCCCGACCAGAATACCTTCGGCCACGCCCCACGGCGCATGCGGGGCCAGCTTGTAGCCTTCCTGCTCCAACGTCGCGGCGACGGCATCGGTCAGCGCCCCCTGCTCGACCTCGACCGGCTCCGGCTGCCATTGCTCATGGATACGCGGCAGGTCCACCGCCTGCTGGATATCCAGCCCGTAATCCACCACGCCCAGGATCGTGGCCAGCACGATGGTCGGAATGCGCGATCCGCCAGGGCTCCCGATCACCATCACCGGCTTGCCGTTGCGCGACAGGATCGTGGGCGACATCGAGGAAAGCGGTGTCTTGCCCGGCGCGATCGCGTTGGCGGCGCTGCCGACAATGCCGAACATGTTGGGCACGCCGGGGCGGGACGAGAAATCGTCCATCTCGTCATTGAGGAAGATGCCGGTATGGCCGCCGATCACCTTCGCACCGAACCAGCCGTTCAGCGTATAGGTGACCGAAATCGCCATGCCCTTGTCATCAATGACCGAGAACTGGGTCGTTTCGTGTTTTTCGGGCTCGATCTGGCCGGGCTTCAGCGAGGCCGAGGGCACAGCGCGGTCGGTGGGAATCGCCGCGCGCACCTGCCGCGCATAGCGCACATCGACCAGATGCGTGACCGGATTCTGCACGAAGGCCGGATCGCCCAGATCCTGCCGGTCGGCATAGGCACGCCGCATCGCCTCCACTTCGCGCTGCACCGCGGGCGCGGTGTACAGGCCGAGCTTGTGCATGTCATAGCCCGAGAGAATGTTCAGCATCTCGCACAGCGCGACGCCGCCGCCGCTCGGCGGGGGCGCGGTATCGACCTGATAGCCGCGATAGGAGCAGGTCAGCGTCGGCAGCACGCGGGGCGCATAACGACGGAAATCGTCGGACTGGAGAATCCCGCCTCCGACCTTGCTGGCCTGGACGATCGCATCGGCGATGGGGCCGCGATAGAACGCGGCCGCCCCGCTCCGCGCGATCAGCGACAGGCTGTCGGCCAGATCGGCCTGCACCAGACGGTCGCCGACCTGCAACGGCGTGCCGTCCGGCCGCAGGAAGATCCGCCGCGCTTCGGGATCGCGGGCGAAATCGGCGGTCGACGTGTTGAGCAACTGCACGTCGCCTTCGGCGAGCACGAAGCCATCCCGTGCCAGGGCAATCGCGGGCGCCATCACCTGCTGGCGCGTCAGATGCCCCCAGCGGTTCAGGATCATGTCCATACCCGCCACCGTTCCCGGCACCGCGACGGCCTTCCAGCCCGTGATCGACAGATTGGGCACCACGCTGCCCTTGGCATCCTGATACATGGTCGGGGTCGCCGCCAGCGGCGCGTGCTCGCGGAAATCGATGAAGACGGCATGCCCATCGGGAGTCCGCAGCGTCATGAAGCCGCCACCGCCGATATTGCCCGCGGCCGGATAAACCACCGCCAGCGCATAGGCCACCGCCACGGCCGCATCCGCCGCGTTGCCGCCCTGCGCCAGAATATGCGCCCCGACCTCGGAGGCCAGATGCTGGGCCGACACGACCATGCCATGCGCCCCCTCCGCCGGAGCCAGCGGCGGCAACGCGCCCTGCGCCTGGCCGAAGGTCAGAACATCCCCCTGAACCGGGGCCGCCACCGCCGATACTGCCCCAAGCGGCGTCGCCAGCCCCGCCAGCATCGACCCCGCCAGCATGAGGGCGGCACAGCGAACACGAAGCGGGGAAAAGCGCATTACGAACCTTTCAATGACAAGGGAATTTTCGTCAGGGGCAACCGGCCGGCGCGCGGCAACGCGCCCCAGACCGAGACTATATTCAGGCCGAGACTGTATAAGGCGGGTGATTCAGGCCGGCGGGCGAAAGCGTGAACACCTCGCACCCATCTTCGGTCACGCCCAGCATGTGTTCGAACTGGGCCGAAAGCGAGCGGTCGCGGGTCACCGCTGTCCAGCCGTCATCAAGCACCTTCACGTCCGGCCGGCCGCCATTGAGCATCGGTTCGATGGTGAAGAACATGCCCGGACGCAGCACCAGCCCCTGGCCGGGGCGGCCGTAATGCAGCACGTTCGGCGCGGCATGGAACGTCCGGCCGATGCCGTGGCCGCAGAAATCGCGCACTACCGAAAAACGCCGCGATTCGGCGAATTCCTGGATCGCGTGGCCGATATCGCCCAGCGTATTGCCCGGACGGACCTGGGCGATGCCCAGCATCAGCGCCTCATATGTCGCCTCGATCAGCTTCTCCGCTTTCCGCGGGATCGCGCCGACCGTGTACATGCGGCTGGTGTCGCCGAACCAGCCGTCGAGGATCACGGTCACGTCGATGTTCAGGATATCGCCATCCTGCAACTGCCGATCACCGGGAATACCGTGGCACACCACATGATTGAGCGAGATGCAGCTCGATTTCGGATAACCGCGATAACCGAGCGTCGCCGGCGTGGCGTCATTGGCGACCATGAACTCATGAATCACCTGGTCCAGTTCCCCGGTCGTCACGCCCGCGCGAACATGCGGCACGATCATGTCCAGCGTACGCGCGGCCAATTGTCCTGCCGCACGCATGCCGGCAAAATCCTCTTGCGTATGCAGGATCACGCGCCGCGCGTCCGTATCACCGTCCATAACGATGCCCCTCGCTTGTTCATCCGCCGCAGAACGGCACCCTCAACGCCAAAGGCCGAACCGACAATGCGCGGACAGCCTCTCAGGGGATAAATGCGCGGGACGGCGCCGCAAGGCAAGGGCGACGCATCCGCCCACCCCCGTCCGAGAACCCGACCGCAGATATCGACTGAACGGGCACAGCCCGCATCCGCCCGCTGTTTTCACACCACGGAGGAGCACACAGCCGGGCAGGAAACACGCGCGAAGTTACCCCTCCACGCGCCTGTCCGATCAGGCCGTCAACCGTGGGTGCGCCCGCGCTTGTGGGCGGCGGCGTGACGACTGCCGGTATGGCCCGCCGCGACCATATGCACGGGCGCATGAGCATGGCCATGGCGGGACAGGACATGATGCCGGGGCGTGCTCGGCAGTTCCGCCACCTGCTCCGGCCCGGCACTGCCGCGCGTCGCGGCGGCCAGCATGACCGCCGCCCGGCGGCGGTTGCCGCGCGCCAGCACCAGCGGCCGGCGCACATCGGCCACGCCTTCCTGACGGAAGCCGTCATCGAGAATGCCGGCCATCAGGGCGCTGCGCTGCGGATTGGTCCGCGCCCCCAGCACCACACCGATCAGCCGGACATTCTCGCGAACCGCCGAAGTGACCAGATTGCGCCCGGCCAACGCCGTATAGCCCGTCTTCAGCCCGTCCGCGCCCGGATAGATCCGCAGCATCGGATCATGGTTGGGCACCTGCCGACCGTGGAAATAGAAGGCCGGCACCGCGAAATAATGATAATATTCCGGGAATTCGGTGATGATATGCCGGGTCAGCACCGCGAGGTCGCGCGCCGAGGTCATCTGTTCCTCGTTCGGCAGGCCCGAGGCGTTGCGGAACGTGGTGTTGGCCATGCCCAGCGCCCGCGCCTGACGGGTCATGAGATCGGCGAACCGGGCCTCGTCTCCCCCGCCCAGCAATTCGCCGAGCGCGCAGGCGGCATCATTCGCCGATTTGGTCACCAGACCCAGAACCGCCTGCTCCACCGTCAGGTAGCTGCCGGGCACCAGCCCCAGCTTCGACGGCTCCATGGAGGCGGAATGGGCCGAGACCGGCACCGCCTGATCGAGCGTGATCTGTCCCGCCCGCATGGCCTTGAAAGCCATGTAGAGCGTCATCAGCTTGGTAAGGCTGGCGGGAAAACGCTGAAGGTCGGGATTGCTCTGCGAGAGCACCGCGCCCGTACGGGCGTCCATGACGATGGAACTGATCTGGCCGACATACTGGGCATGGGCGCGGGGCGTCGCGATGACGGTCGTCGCCAGGTACCCGGCCGCCAGACCCACGGTCAACCGCAAGGTGCGCCCACGACCGGCCTGCCGGCACCCGCCGTCAGAAACCAGGGACACCACAGCGCGACACAGGAGGGCGAGCCATCCCCGTTTCTCGTCCATCCATGCTCCGTCGGCCACCGCCTGTCCCCTCAGTCACAGGATCCGCGTCATTTGGTAACTCTATGGCCATTTTTCTGAACCCGTCCAGAGAAAACCGCGATAAGGGGAAGAAAATACAGTCTTTTCAGCGTCACCTCTCCCCGGCCGCGGGTGGAGCCGGGTAGCCATGCGCCGCTTTCGGTGGCTTCGATCACCGAAAGCGAGCCCAGCCATGCTTAAAATTCCCTTGTTTCGCTCTTTCAACCCACGATGCCGATCCAATATGGTATGACCATGACAGCAGCATTTTTCCCTGTCCGTCCCATGATCGGCCCGCGCGTTACAGGCGCGTCGGGCTCGGTGTGGGCGCATGGCGGCAACAACCCGACCCGACGCGATGGCAACGGACAGGATTCCGACCCGGACAACCCCGATTCCCCGACGATCGGCGTCGTCGTCAGGACCCGCCCGCAGACGCGCAAGCCCGCGATGTACAAGGTCCTGATGCTCAACGACGACTACACGCCGATGGAATTCGTCGTTCATGTCCTTGAACGATTCTTCCAGAAATCGCGCGAGGAAGCGACGGACATCATGCTGCATGTCCACAAGCGCGGCGTCGGCGTCTGCGGCGTCTTCACCTACGAAGTCGCCGAGACGAAAGTGACGCAGGTCATGGACCTGGCGCGGCAGAACCAGCACCCGCTGCAATGCACGATCGAGAAAGACTAGGCCCGCGCCTGACGACGGGGGTGCCGCAAAACCGGACGACCCGTCCAAGGTATTGTTTTTAAATATTACTCAACAGAACTCAGCCCATTCCGGCAGAGCCGGAAGCCTCGGGGCAGGCGCTTCCCTCCCCGATGTCGGACACCCCGCGCAGGCGCGTGCGACGCGCGTGATTCCTGGTGCCTTGCCCTGCCCGCGCGGCATCGTCGGAACTTTATCGTTCTTTCCACTGGCTTTCCGTCCAAAACACACCAAATATGATCCTGTTCGACCGACCCGCCCCGGCGGGTTCGTGTCCGGCCCAGGAAAAGGAGCGTCACGGATGTTGTCACGCAATCTCGAACAGACGCTTCACCGTGCCCTGACCCTAGCGGGGGATCGGCGTCACGAATATGCGACCCTGGAACATCTGTTGCTGGCCCTCGTCGACGACAGCGACGCGGTGACGGTCTTCCGCGCCTGCGGCGTCGATCTCGACAAGCTGCGCTCCGACCTCACCGAATTTCTCGACAAGGATCTGGCCGGCCTGGCGTCCGACCGCACGGTCGATCCCAAGCCCACGGCCGCGTTCCAGCGCGTGATCCAGCGCGCCGCCATTCATGTGCAGTCCACCGGCCGGGATGAAGTCACGGGCTCGAACGTGCTGGTCGCCCTGTTCGCCGAACGCGAAAGCCACGCCGTCTATTTCCTGCAATTGCAGGACATGACGCGGCTGGACGCGGTCAATTTCATCTCGCACGGCATCGCCAAGGCGCCGGACCGTTCGACGCGCCGCCCGATCACCGGCAGCGCGCAGGAGAACCCGGAAAGCGAACGCGAGGAACGCGGCAAGAGCAGCCAGAAGAACCAGGACGCGCTCAGCGCCTACTGCACCAACCTCAACCGCAAGGCCGAGGATGGGAAGGTCGACCCGCTGATCGGCCGCGATTCGGAAATCGAGCGCACGATCCAGATCCTGTGCCGCCGCACGAAGAACAACCCGCTCTATGTCGGCGATCCGGGCGTGGGCAAGACGGCCATCGCCGAAGGGCTGGCCAAGCGCATCGTCGAAGGCGACGTGCCCGAAGTGCTGCTGAAATCCACGATCTATTCGCTGGATATGGGTGCGCTGCTGGCCGGCACCCGCTATCGCGGCGATTTCGAGGAACGGCTTAAGGCGGTCGTCACCGAACTGGACAACAATCCGGGCAGCATTCTCTTCATCGACGAGATCCATACCGTAATCGGTGCCGGTGCGACCTCGGGCGGGGCCATGGATGCCTCCAACCTGCTCAAGCCCGCGCTCGCCGCCGGCACGCTGCGCTGCATCGGCTCGACCACCTACAAGGAATATCGCCAGCATTTCGAGAAGGACCGCGCGCTGGTCCGCCGCTTCCAGAAGATCGACGTGGCCGAGCCTTCGGTCGAGGACGCGGTCAAGATCCTGCGCGGCCTGAAGGTCAATTACGAGCGCCACCACAAGGTGCGCTACACCGAGGAAGCCATTCGCGGCGCGGTGGAACTGGCGGCGAAATACATCCATGACCGCAAGCTGCCGGACAAGGCGATCGACGTGATCGACGAGGTCGGGGCCTCGCGCATGCTGGTGCCCGAGAACCGGCGCCGCAAGACCGTGACCCTGAAGGATGTCGAGGACATCGTCGCCAAGATCGCCCGCATTCCGCCCAAGAGCGTCTCGTCGGACGACAAGGAGACGCTGCGGACCCTGGAGCGCGACCTGAAGGGCATGGTCTACGGTCAGGACAAGGCGATCGACGCGCTGGCGGCGGCGATCAAGCTGTCGCGCGCCGGCCTGCGTGACCCGGAGAAGCCGATCGGCAATTACCTGTTCTCCGGCCCGACGGGCGTGGGCAAGACCGAGGTGGCGAAGCAGCTTGCCCAGACGCTGGGGATCGAACTCGTCCGCTTCGACATGTCCGAATATATGGAACGCCATTCGATCTCGCGCCTGATCGGTGCGCCGCCGGGCTATGTCGGCTTCGATCAGGGCGGCCTGCTGACCGACGCGATCGACCAGCATCCGCACGCCGTGCTGCTGCTGGACGAAATCGAGAAGGCGCATCCGGACCTGTATAACGTCCTGCTCCAGGTCATGGACCATGGTCGCCTGACCGACCATAACGGCAAGACCGTCGATTTCCGCAATGTCGTCCTGATCATGACGACCAATGCGGGGGCCGCCGATCTGAACAAGGAAGCCATCGGGTTCGGCCGCGATTCGCGCGAGGGCGAGGATGAAGAAGCGATCAAGCGCATCTTCACCCCCGAATTCCGCAACCGTCTGGACGCGATCATTCCCTTTGCCAACCTCACCCCCGAGATCGTGGGCCGGGTGGTCGAGAAGTTCGTCTTCCAGCTCGAAGCCCAGCTTGCCGATCGCAACGTCACGATCGAAATCTCGTCGGCGGCCAAGGAGTGGCTGGCCGAACGCGGTTACGACCGGCTCTACGGTGCCCGCCCGCTGGGCCGGGTGATCCAGGAGAACATCAAGAAGCCGCTGGCCGAGGAATTGCTGTTCGGCCGGCTGGTCAAGGGCGGCGCGGTCAAGATCACACTGAAGGACGGCGCGTTGGATTTCGAATATATCGAAGCCAAGAGCGAAACGGCCACCGAGGGCGACGAGGGCAGCGAGCGGGAATCCGAAACCGCGAACTGATCTCCCTCCGGCCGGGAACCATAAAAAGGGCCGCGCGGCGCGTGCCGTGCGGCCTTTTTTTATCAACCGGACGTTTCATTCCAACGACTGGTTTCCAAAGGCTCTGTTGTCGTTAGGTGTTGAGGCAGGCTGGCTGGGTGCAAGCGATAAGGATAGAAGGGGGAGCGAGGGCGTTTTGGAGCGTCTCGATCATGCGGCGCCATCCGAGATAGGTTGCGAGATATTTTGTAGCGACGCCTCTGAAGCGGCGCATCCAGTCCTTGAGCCTACTGTCATAGGCATTGACGTTCTGGAG
>NZ_JABEQN010000007.1 GCF_014174165.1 Gluconacetobacter dulcium
GGGTTGAGCAAAGGCGGAAGGGACCCATGCTCCCAAACGGGCTCCAGACCCTCGGGGGGGACGGGCTCCCTTCCGCTATACATCCTCGCACATCACCAACAGACAGGGGGGACTGTATCAGACGATCGGGGGATTGCAGCGTTTACAGGGCGTAGTCGAGGTGCCAGAGGAAGGTGCGGCCGAACTCGATATAATCTTTCTGATACTGGATGGCTTCGCCGCGGGTTGTGAAATAGGCCCAGTCATTCAGCAGATTGTTGCCGTCGAAGGCGACCTGGATGTTGCGGGTGATGTTGTAGCCGACATGCAGGCTGAGGTTCCTGTTGTGCTGGACCCATTTGTCGAGCTGGTTGGAGCGCAGCGATTCGAGGTATTTTCCGCGATAGGACAGGGACAGCCGGGCATCGACGCCGTATTTCCGGTAATTGAGCGACATATTGTAGAGGAGATTGGGCGCGTAAACGAGGGGCGTGTCCTTGGTGCGCCACGATTGCCCGCTGTTGGCGCTGCTGCGCTGGAAGGTGACGTTGCCGGAGACGCCGAAGCCGTCGAGGAAATAGAGCGGGGACGCATGCGGGATCAGCCCCAGCAATGTCCGTGACGCGCTGAATTCGATGCCGTAGAGGCGGGCTTTCTTGCCGTTCTCCGGCTGGGTGATGTCGATGCTGCCGACTTCATTGGTGGCGGGGACATAGTCGCCGTTGGTGAAGATGAAATTGCGGATCTGCTTGTAATAGCCGGCCACCGATATCATGCTGTTGGCGTCCATGTAATAATCGCCAGACAGGTCGAAATTCAGCGCGCGGGCTGCCTTGAGGTTGGGGTTGCCCTGTGAGATCGCGATGATGTTGCCGGTGCCGGGATTGCGGGTGACCGTCTGGGAACCGGAGAGATAGGCATATTCCGGCGCGGAGTAGCCGGTCCAGATCGCACCGCGCAGCAGAAGGTTGCGCGTGACGGGCAGGTTGGCCGTGATGCTGGGCAGGAAGACGCCGTAGCCCTTGTAGGAGGATGCGGGCGCCAGCGTATCGCCATCGACGTTGAAGAACGTGCTTTCGGTATTGCGCCGTTCGTAGCGCAGGCCGCCGATCAGGGACAATCTGCCGAGTTCGATGTCGGTCATGAGATAGCCCGAGAAGACCCGTTCGGTCGTGTTCGTGTCGTTGCCATATAGGCTGGCGGCACTGGTTCCCGCGCCCGGCGTTGCCTGCATGGCCGTGCGGATCGCGTTGATGACGGCATCGCGCGAATAGATGGCGCCGTAATAATACCGGTTGCTCAGGATCTGGTTGACGGTGCGGTCGATCAGGCCGGACTGGGCGAGATTGAGCCCATCGAGCGATGTGCCCGAGAAATCGCCCTGCCAGAGCAGGTGATCGTAATAGCTGCGTGTGGAGTTGCGGAACTGGAAGCCGCCCTTGAAATATTTGATAATGTCGTTGACGTCGTATTTGATGTCCAGGTTGGTCGAAACGATCGTGTTGGTCGTGGCGCTACGTTCCAGGGACGCGCCGTCCAGCGGCAGCAGGGCCGGGTTGTATTGCACCGCGTTGGCGAACGGGCTGGCCGTTACCGTCGGGAAGCGGGGGTCGATGTGGCTCCAGCTTATGCCTTCATCGAAGGTCTTGTCATATTCCACCGAATATTCGTTCGGTGTCGAATCCTGGCCCCGGCTGACGCTGGCATTGAAGGTCAGGTGGAACCGGTCCTTGTCGAGTTTGCCGCCCCCCTGGAGATTGGCGAGATACTGATTGTCGTCCTCGACCTGAAATTCGCGGCCGAACAGGAATTTGGTCGGGTCCCAGATGCCGGCCGCGTTATAGTAGTTGCCGGTGTTGTTATATTCGGTCGTGTCCAGGTTGCCGGTGACCTGAAGGCGCGCATATTGGCCGTGCAGGTAGGCCGACCAGATATCCTCGTGATAATCGACGGCGAAGGAGCCGCCGACCCGCGCCTGGCGGGTGCGCCGATAGGCGAGGTCGATGCCCGGCAATTGCAGGCTGTTGAAATCGATCGCGCTCGTGCTGTCGGGGGCCTCGTGATAGGGGCGGTAGGCGCCGTCATTTTCGATTTCCTGCCCCAGGGTGTGATCGACGACGTAATAGCCCGAGAGATAGACGCCCAGACGGTCGTTGAGGAAGCGGCGCGCGCCATCGACCTGAATCTGTCCGCCGAACGAGGACTGGTCCTGCGACATCGCGCTGTCATTATATCCGGCGGCGGAATAGACCCGCAGCATCTGCGGTTTCTTGAAATCGAAGGCGGTCGGCGTCTTGAAGTCGATCGAGCCGGCGATGGCGTCGCCCATCATGTCCGGGGTCTGGGTCTTGGACACCGTGACCCCCGACATGCCGTACGGCTGAAGCAGGTTGAGCGACACGTCGCGGCTTTCGGAATTGGTGCTGGCGACCTTGGCCCCGTTGAGCATGAAATTGTTGTAGGTGCCGGCCAGGCCGCGAATGGTCACATACTGGCCCTGGCCCGTCGTCTGGTTCACGATCGCGCCGACGCCCGGTATCTTGCCCAGGGAGTCGGCGATGGAACTGGTCGTCGAACTGCGGAGATCTTCGGCCGACAGGCTGTCGGTGATCCCGGCCAGGACTCTCTTCTGCTGGATCGCCGTCCTGTCCGCGGCCGCCGCCGTGGCGGTGACGAGAATCGCCTCGGGTTTCGCGACATGCGGGGCGGACACATCCTTTTTCGCCTGGTCGGCCGAAGCGGGCGCGGCTGTGGGGCGCTTTCCCGGTCCGGACGAGGGGGGCGTGCTGTCGTCGGACGCTTTGTGGCTTGCCGCGAACGTGGGCCGATCGGCGAAGGCGAACGGGCCAATGAGTGTCGTCGTCAGCAGAAGGGTTGCCATGCGGGCGCGGCGGCGCGGGCCGGAGCCTGGCATCTGGGGCGTGGAGTGGTCGAGCGGAGAGGGCATCCTGGGCTCCCGGTTGGCCATGCGAGACATAATTGGTCCATACCAAAATGACTCGGATACGTATTGTTAAGAATCAGTGACGAACCGGAGTGATGGCGTTTTTTACTTATAAATGAAGAAAAAATGGCGTTCTTTCACGGGAGGCATGGTGGTGGTTCTGGTCGTGACGCTTGTCTTCATGCGTCAATGATCCTGTCATAGAACCTTCATTCGGCAGGGGCGACGGCTGGTTATAAAATTGTGGTATATACCAAATGGTGTCTGATGAAATCGAGCTTCGTATCGCGTCTGCCCCGACCCGCCATGACGGCTGTTGGTGGCGTCGCCGGGTTTGCCGCCTATTTTTCCATGTACGCCTTTCGCAAGCCTGTCGCCGCCGACACGTTCGCGGGGGTGGCGCCGTTTCTGCATGGTCTGGATTATAAATCTGCCGTCATCATCATGCAGATCGCGGGTTATGCGCTTTCAAAGCTGATCGGGATCCGCGTGGTCGCGCAGTTCGGCCGCACGGGGCGCGGCTATGCGATCATCGGGCTGGTATCGATTGCCTGGGCGGCGCTGATTCTGTTTGCCGTCGCACCCGCGCCATGGAATGCCGCGTTCTTTCTGCTGAACGGGTTGCCGCTGGGCATGATATGGGGCCTGGTCTTCAGTTATCTGGAAGGGCGGCGGGAGTCCGATATCCTGGGGGCGATCCTGTGCGCGAGCTTCATCTTTTCCTCCGGGGTCATGAAGTCGGTGGGAGAGGTGATGGTGCGAAGCGGCATCGGCATCTGGTGGATGCCCGCCGCCGTGGGCGCGGTGTTCTTTCCGCTGCTGCTGCTGTCGGTCTGGGCGCTGGAGAGCCTGCCGCCCCCCGATGCCCAGGACGAGAAGGAGCGCATGCCGCGCGTACCGATGTTCAGGGCCGAGCGCATGGCCATGCTGCGGGCGAACTGGATGATGATCTTCCCGCTTGTCGCCGGCTATGTGATGCTGACCGCGATCCGGGATTTTCGCGATAATTTCGCGCCCGAACTGTGGCAGGCCGCCGGCTATCGGGATGTCGCGGCGCTCTTTACCGAAAGCGAAGTGCCGGTCGCCATCGGCGTGCTGGTGGTGCTGGCGGCGTTGAACCGGGTGCGCGCGAACCTGGCCGCCTTGCAGGCGATGCAGGTGCTGATCATCCTTGGCGCGCTGATGCTGGCGGCGGCGACCGCTTCCTTTCAATGCGGCCTGATTTCCGGGCTGGTCTGGATGGTGCTGTCGGGGATGGGGCTTTATCTGGCCTACACGCCGTTCAATGCCATGCTGTTCGACAGGATGATCGCCGCGATCGGCAAGCCGGGCAATTCGGGTTTTCTGATCTATGTTTCCGATGCGGCGGGGTATTGCGGCAGTGTCGGGGTGATCGTGTCGCGCAATGCGTATGGCGCGCCGGGAAACTGGCTGTCGTTCTATGTTGCGTTTGCCTATGTCACGGCGGCGGTCGTGACCGGCTTTGGCCTGCTGTCGCTGTTTGTGGCGCACCGGCGCCTGGGGGGAGGGGCGCCGGCGCGTGTCATGCGACCGTGAGATCGACCTCGATCCGGATGGCGTTGGCGCACCAATATTCCTGGTCATATTCGATGACCCGTCCGCGTGCGTCGTAGCTGGTGCGGATGACGAGAAGCCCCGGCGTGCCGGATTTGACCCCCAGACATTCCGCCGTGTGCCGCACCAGAGCGCATGCGCGCATTTCGACATGGTTGCGCGTCACGACCAGCCCATAGACATCGCGTAGGACGCCGCTGAGCGACCCGTTGAGATTGTGACGCGCCAGGCCGGGGGCGAGCGCCGGATTGATGGTGATGTCCTCGACCAGGACCGGCCGTTCGTCGATGCTGCGGCGGCGTTCGACCCGATAGAGGGGGTTGCGGACGCCCTTGCCGAAAATATCCAGGATGGCGGGCGGCTGCTTTTCGGTCTTGACCTGAAGGGTTTCCGTGGCCGGCAGGCGGCCTTGTTCCGCCACATAGGTCATGAAGCCGGACCAGCGGGTGGGGTCGTACGTGACGGGTTTGGGCGACACGTACCAGCCGCTGCGGTCCTTGCGGTAGATCAGACCCTCGGCTTCCAACTGGGACAGGGCCTCGCGGACGGTGCCGCGGGCGCTGCCGATCAGTTCATGATATTTGCGTTCGGACGGTAGCCGGGCGCCTGATGACAGGATGCCGGCCTCGATCTCGTTCGCGATCTGGTTGCGCAGGCGAAGATAATGGGGTTCGGCACTGTCGTTTTCGGAATCGGTTTGAAACAGGCTGCATTCTCCTGATGATGGTGCGACGGTCGGAAATGTCGTCCAGCATCACGGATGGCGGATACAGCGTCAAGTATGACGCGGAGCGGCCGGCGCGGACCGGTCGTCCATGGCGGTTTCCAGCGCCGGGTCCGTTTTCGTCGGTCTGACGGCACCATACAGGCGGGCCTGGAAGGACGGGTCGGTGGTGCTCCGGATTGTCAGGGCATACCAGCCATCGCTGTGCGTCAGCGGGACCGTGACGGTGTGGACCGCGCCGGCCAGGAGCACGGTCTGGTGGAAAGTGGAATGGGCGGGCGTGGTGTCGTCCGTGAGCTGGATCTGCTGCGGCAGGGGGGTGAGGCCGATCAGCGACAGACGGAGCGACTGGCCCGATCCGGCCTCTGCCCGCACCGCGACGGGCAGGCGCGGGGAGGTGTCGCAATGATGTCTGATGAAGCCGTCGGGGCCGCGCACCGTAAAATCGTGGCGCGGATCGCTGCCGGTTTCCGCCCATAAGCGGGCATGGTGATCGTGACCGGCCCCGACCGTGAAGAAGAGCGGGGCGTTGCGGTCGCTGTTGTCATGGACGCTGAGGCATATGCCGACGGTGCCGCTATTGGCGATCAGGAGGCTGGGGGCGCCCTCGGCATCGGGCACGATGTCCACCGTGAAATCGTAAGGCAGGGGGCGGACGGGGCGTTGGCCGGCCATCTGGCGGGGCTGGCGCTGCGTGGCCGGAATGGCGAAGGCCCGGCCGGCCAGGGACCGCGCGATCCGGCTTTGGGTGTCGCGGATATGGGGGAACGTGAGGGGGATGTCGGCGGTGGGCCGGGAGAAATCGAACGCGCTGAGAAGATCGCCGCAGACGGCGCGGCGCCAGGGGCTGATATTGGGTTCCATTACCCCGAAACGCCGTTCGAGGAACCGCAGGACGGATGTGTGATCGAATAATTGTGAACAGATATAGCCCCCGCGACTCCATGGGCTGACGATGAGCGCGGGCACGCGGATGCCCAGGCCGATCGGCTGGGCGCCGGGGTGGGGGGTACCGGGCGGGTACTGTTTCGCCTCGCCGGCGGTCGAGACGGTGCTGAAACCCCGATCGGGGGTCAGGGGGGGAACCGGGGGCGCCATATGGTCGAAAAAGCCGCCGGCTTCGTCGTAGATGGTGATGAAGACCGTGCGGGCGAACGTCTCGGGGTGATCGACCAGGGCTTCGATCAGTTTCGCGGTCACAAATTCGCCGCGCGCCGGAATGGCTTCCGGATGTTCCGACAGGTCCTTTGCCGTGACGATCCATGAGACCTGCGGCAGTCGGCCGGCCGCGATATCCGCGCGGAACGCCTCGACAAGCTGGGTGCCGTCCGAACGGGTGCGATCGGCGCCGCTGCGATGCTCGCTGACCCATGAGCGGCCACGGGCATACAGGCCGGACTCGCGCGGGCAGGGCCGGAAAGCCGGGAAGACCGAGAGCAGGTTGTCGCCGAAATTATCGTATTCCTGGTAAACTTTCCACGCGATCCCTGCATTTTCCAGGCGTTCGGCGTAGGTGTGCCAGTTATAGGCGTCGGCGCGCAGCGGCTGGTCCTGTGCCATGTCGGCGCTGGGGGTTTCGGACTCGCCGTAATTGTCCATTTCCGGATCGCCGCCGACCGTGCCGCCGCCATTGCAGCCGGAGAAGAGGTGCAGGCGGTTGGGGTAGGTCTGCGTCATCGTGGACGCATGCCATGCATCGCAGAGGGTGAAGGCGTTGGCCAGATCGTAATAGAACGGAAGGTCGCCCGCGGTGAAATGCAGCATGCGCTGCCGCATTTCGTGCGTGGCGCCCCATTGGTCGAAACGCCCGCCCGCGAAGATGGTCAGGTTGGCCAGGTGGCTCTGGTCGGCGCCATCGACCGTGAAGGAGCGGGTGCTGCGGCTGTCGCCATGATAGGGCAGGACATAACCGTCGGGATGGTCCGCCGAGGGCTGGCACCATACCGGCCTGCCGCCCGGCAGCCGCAGGGGGTGGGGGTCGGAGAAGCCGCGCACCCCGTTGAACGCACCGAAATAATGATCGAACGAGCGGTTTTCCTGCATGTGGATGACGACATGCGCGACGTCCTGCACCGAGCCGGTCCGATGGGCGGGCGCGATGGCGAGGGCGCGTTCGACCAGGCTGCGCATGAAGGGGAGCCCGACGAGGGAGGCGCCGGCCGTGGACAGAACCCGACGGCGTGACGGACCGGACATATCTTTTTCCTTGCCATGGTGCGACCGAGGAGCCAATAAATAGGCCGCAAATCTGGTATAGTCCAGAATGAAATCTGAGCGTCGGGTGACTATGAATATTGTCGATCGGATCTATGACTTTTTCGCCGAATTTGGTGGTCAGGATTATGGCGAAGATGTTTCGCAGCGTGATCATGCCCTTCAGTGCGCATGTCTGGCGCAGCGGGACGGAGCGCCTGATACGATCGTCGCCGCGGCGCTGCTGCACGATATCGGGCAGTTTATCGATCGGGCCGGCGCGCAGGCGGAAATGTCGGGAACGGACGGGTATCACGAGCACCGGGGCGGGGCGCTGCTGCGGCCTTATTTTCCGTCGTCGGTGATCGCGCCGATCGTGATGCATGTCGATGCCAAGCGGTATCTTTGCGCGCGTGAGCCGGGATATCGCGAAGGGCTGAGCGCGGCGTCCGAACTGAGCCTGCGGTTGCAGGGCGGACCGTTCACGCCTGAGGAAGCCGAGGCGTTCGAGAAGAATGTCCATTTTCACGACGCCATTCAGGTCCGCCGCTATGACGATGCCGGCAAGATGCAGGACATGGCGGTGCCGCCGCTGGAATCCTATCGCGATCTTCTGATCCGGCTGGTGGCCCAGGGCGCGGATCGCCCCAGGCGGGAAGCGGCTTCGGACAAATGATATCGACCGGTGGTGCCGGGGGTGAGCCTATCCGGCGCTGTCGATCCGGTCCTGCGTCTTCGTCTGAAAATCGCTGGCTTCGTGGCGTTCGCGCAGTTGTTCTGACGGGTCGCCGCTGGTGCGGTTGACCATGCGGCCGCGCTGGACGGCGGGGCGGGCCAGCAGGCGGTCGGCCCAGGCTTGCAGATGTTTGTAGTCCTGCACGCTCAGGAACGCGGCTGACGTGCCGTAGAGCCAGCCTTTGGCCAGGCCGCCATACCACGGGAAGATCGCCATGTCGGCGATGGTGTAACTGTCGCCAGCGATGTACGGGGTTTCCGCCAGGCGGCGGTCCAGCACGTCGAGCTGGCGTTTGGTCTCCATCGCGAAACGGTCGATCGCATATTCGATCTTGTGCGGCGCGTAGGCGTAGAAATGGCCGAAGCCGCCGCCGAGATAGGGGGCGCTGCCGACCTGCCAGAACAGCCAGTTGAGGCATTCGGTGCGTCCGGCGATGTCCTTCGGCAGGAAGGCGCCGAATTTTTCGGCCAGGTAGAGCAGGATGGAGCCGGATTCGAAGATGCGGAGGGGCTCCGGTCCGCTGTGATCGACCATGGCGGGGATCTTGGAGTTCGGGTTGACGGCGACGAAGCCGCTGCCGAACTGGTCGCCGGTGCCGATATTGATCAGCCACGCATCATACTCGGCCCCCGCATGACCGGCGGCCAGCAGTTCCTCCAGCATGATCGTGACCTTCACGCCGTTGGGGGTGCCGAGCGAATAGAGCTGGAGCGGGTGCCGGCCGACCGGGAGCGCCTTGTCGTGCGTGGGGCCGGCGATCGGGCGATTGATGTTGGCGAACTGGCCGCCGTTTGCGCTGTTCCAGGTCCAGATCCTGGGCGGGGTGTAATCGGTCATGGTGATGCTCCGGTATCAGGGTGTGGGCGGGTAGTTGGACGGGAACAGGGCCCGGAGCGATTGTTCGTCCGTGGCCGTCTTGAAGACATGATCCTGCCCGACGGCGCGGGCGCGGGCCACCGCGGGGCGCGCGTCGATGGTCTGGAAGAAACGCTTCAGGTGCGGCCACGGAGCCAGCGGGTCATCCGTCGTGTTCATGACCCGTGCCGCGCGGTCGATCCAGCCCCAGGCGGACATGTCGGCAATGGTATAATGCGTGCCGGCGAGATAGGCGCGGTCTTTCAGATGGTCGTTCAGGACCTGGTAATGACGCTCGGCCTCGCGTCGATAGCGATTGATGGCGTACGCCTGATCCCCTGGCGCGAAATACTGGAAATGCACCGCCTGGCCGGAATAGGGGCCCAGGCCGGTGGCGGTGAACATCAGCCAGGACAGCAGGTCCGGCCGGTCGGCCGGGGTGCCGAGAAAGCGGCCGGTCTTTTCGGCAAGATAGAGCAAAATGGCCGTGGAATCGAAAACGCGCGCCGGTTTGCCGTCCGGCCCGTCGGGATCGACGATCGCGGGGACCTTGCCGTTGGGGTTGATGGCGCGGAAGGCCGGGTCATGCTGTTCGCCCTTGCGGGTGTCGACGGGGACGACCGTGTAGGGCAGGCCGCTTTCTTCGAGGAACAGCGCGACCTTCGCGGGGTTGGGGGTGGGGTGGAAATAAAAGCGGATCATGAAGCCTCCAGTCGATCGGGGCGCATGGGAACGGGGTGTTTTAGTACGCGCGTTACAGAATGACGTGTGGCGTTGCGTATGGCAAGATGGGCCGATGACCCGTGGATGGATGTTGGAATGGCGCGTCCGAGAGAATTTGACGAAGAGGCCGTGCTGGATGGGGCGGTCGCGTGCTTCTGGCGGCAGGGGTTCGATGCGACGTCGATCCGCGATCTGGTCGGCGAGACGGGGCTGACCGCCGCCAGTCTGTATAATGCCTTTGGGGATAAGCGGTCGTTGTTTCGGCTGGCGCTGGAACGGTATATCGAAGCGGGGATCGGCCCGCGCATTGCGCGATATGAGGCCATGACGCCGCTGGAGGGTGTGCGGGGCTATCTGGAAGACGTGATGGCGCGCTCGTTGAACGACCCGGAGAACAAGGGGTGCATGGTGGTGAACGCCGCGCTGGAATTCGCGGCGCGGGATGCCGAGTTCCGGCCGGTGATCGTGGGCACGTTCGCCCGGATCGAAGCGTTCTTTCTGGACTGTATCGAGCGGGGCCAGCAAGATGGCAGTATCACGCGCCTGCTGGCGGCGGCGGATCTGGCCCGGCATTGTCTGGCCGTGTTGATGGGGGTGCGCGTGCTGGTGCGGGTCCGCCCTGAACGCGCCGTGTTGAACGGGGCGGTCGCGGCCCTGATGGCGTCGCTGGCGGCGGGGCCGGGCGAGCGGGCGGATGCCAGCCCGGTCGGTGCCATATCACGAGAGGATTGAAAAATGATCTTGCCCGTAACGCATCTTGCCGCGTTCGCTCTGGTCGCGCTGGGGATGGCGCTGACCCCCGGACCGAACATGATCTATCTGATTTCGCGTTCGATCTGTCAGGGGCCGCGTGCGGGGCTGGTCTCGCTGGGCGGGGTCGCGCTGGGGTTCGTCTTCTACATGGTCTGTGCCGCGTTCGGGATCACGGCGCTGGTGATGGCGGTGCCGTATGCCTACGATGCGCTGCGGCTGGGTGGCGCGGCCTACCTGCTCTTTCTGGCGTGGCAGGCGATCCGGCCCGGTGGGCGCTCGCCGTTTCAGGTGCGGGCGCTGGCGGCGGATGGCAATCGGCGGCTGTTCCTCATGGGGTTCATGACCAATCTGCTGAATCCCAAGATCGCCGTCATGTATCTGTCGCTGCTGCCGCAATTTACCGTGCCCGGTTCGTCGATGCTGGCGCAGATCCTGATGCTGGGAGCCATGCAGATCGGCATCAGTGTGCTGGTCAATGCCGCCAT
This sequence comes from Gluconacetobacter dulcium, assembly GCF_014174165.1. Classification (GTDB taxonomy): domain Bacteria; phylum Pseudomonadota; class Alphaproteobacteria; order Acetobacterales; family Acetobacteraceae; genus Gluconacetobacter; species Gluconacetobacter dulcium. The sequence continues at coordinate 10,968 of NZ_JABEQN010000007.1, forward strand.
TGCGCTATCCGCGGGGAGAATGGCGATGTTTCTTGAAACCAGGCCGGGTTTTGCCAAGGCCCAGCGGTGGGTCATGGCCACTGTGCTGGGCGGGTTGGCGGCGCGGATGCTGACCGAGCATCGGGGCGCATAGATCGCGGGGCGCCTAAATCTCGGGCTCGGGCTCGGGCTCCGGCGGGGGCATTCTCCGTCGGGTGAGCAATGCATCGTTTTATGATGGAAAGGGTGGCTCCCGAAGTAGGACTCGAACCTACGACCCAGCGATTAACAGTCGCTTGCTCTACCAACTGAGCTATTCGGGATCAGCGCCGGGGCACCGTATAGCGGAGGTTCGGGACGGAGGTAAACCCCCTGATGCGTTTTTTTTTGACGGCTAGGAGAGGAGGCCCCAACCATGCGATGAAGCCTCGTGCGCGATGAGCTGCATTGCGCCGGAGAGGGGCTGAAGGGGGCCTGGGACGGGGATGGATCAGAAGGCCGGTCATCCATGCGTGGCCTGACGAGGCGGCGCCTGCTGCTTGGCGCGGGCGGTGCGACAGCAGGGGCGGCCGTCGTGGGCGCTGTGGTGGTGCATTATCGGCGCCCCCGGCCGGTGGTGATGCACAAGGTCGTGCTGGATGGTCGGGCGCGGCGGATGGTCCTGTCCTGGCCGTCGTCGAATCGTTTGTTGTTCCATGTCGCGCAGGCGCGGTTTTTCGGCACGTACAATCTGGACGTGACGCTGGTGGATGGGGCGCGAACCGGCCGGACGACCATCGCCGATGTGGTGGAAGGACGGGCCGTGGGCGCGGCGGCGCCGATTCTGACCTGGCTGGACCGTTACCGTCTTGGCCCGATTCCGGTGCATCTGGTCACCGGTCTGCAATCGGGGGGCTTTCGCCTGCTGGTGCGGCGTGGGGTCAAGGGCTCGCGGCTGGATAATGTCGCCGGTATGCGCATTGCGGTGACGGACCAGGATATGGCCGACCGGCTGTTCTTCTCGGTCATGATGCGGCGCAAGGGCATCAATCCGGACGATGCGGTGCATTGGGTGACGCTGGCGCCGGCGCAGATCGAAGACGCCGCGCGGGCCGGCGAGATCGATGCCGTGGCGGCGCACGATCCGCTGGCGTGGCAGTGGCTTCACGCGCCCGATCCGCTGTTCTTTGAACTGGCGAACAGCACGACCGGGCATTACAGCCAACGGACCAATCTGGCCCTCGGCCTCTCCGACGCCCTGTTGCGGTCCGACCCGGTGGGGGCCGCATCGCTGGTGATGGCGCTGCGCGCGGCCTCGGACTGGGTCCGCCAGCATCCCGACGAGGCCGCCGGGCTGATGGCCGAGGCGACGGATGGCATGGATGCCGCCCAGATCCTGGCCATGCTGCGGCATGAAAGCCTGGGGATCAGCCCCGTGGGGCATGACCTGCGGGTGCAGGTGTCGCAATATGTGGATGAAATGAAGCTGCTGGATCGCGTGCCCGATGCGGTCGGTTCGGCCGCTTATGCGCGGCGGCTGTGCGTCAATGTGCTGGAGGCCGATGAATCCGGCGCGCTGCTGATTCCGGATGCCGGGCCGGCCTGATGCCCGGCCCGGCATCCGTTCAGTCGTAGAATTCGGGCGCCTGCCGGAAGTGGGGCCAAGCCTCGGGGTCGTGACCGGTGACGATCCGGGCGGCGGTGCGTTCGGCCAGGGCGTGCAGTTTGCGCACCGAGCGCACGCTGTCGATCGTCGAGGTGAGGAAGCCGGGCAGGGAGCGTTCCGCCCAGTGATCGAGCGTGTAGGCGGCGTCGATCGTCAGCAGGGTGGCGCCGGTTCCGGGGAGGCGGACCAGGAACGACATGTGACCCGGTGCGTGGCCGGGCGTGAACACCGTGGTCAGCACGCCGTCGCCATATAGATCGTGATGGTCGTCCGCGAGGCCGTTGAGGAACTGCCATTTCAGCCCCGGACGATCGAAATCGCGCCGGATATAGCCGCCTGTCGCGAACCAGTCGGGCGCGTAGGCATAGTCATATTCCGCCTGCTGGACGATGTGGGTGGCGTTTGGAAAACGGCCGATCGCGCCGGTATGGTCCAGATGCAGGTGCGATTGCAGGACATGGCGCACGTCCTCGGGCCGGATGCCCAGGCGGGCGAGCTGGGCCACGCATCCGTCCGCCTCGGTCATCACGGGCCAGTAGGTGTCGCAGATCGCGCCCCAGTAGCCGCGCGGGTCGGTCGCGACCTCGACGGCGTTGCCGCCGTCGATGATCGTGTGGCCCTTGGGATGCGTGATCAGGAAGAAGGGAATCGGGATTTCATAGTCCGCGCCGTTGCCTTCGTTCATCTTGATGTTGTGCAGCTTGCATTTTACGGACCCGCTCTGGAACATGTACAGCCGGATATCGGTCATGGTGGGGCGTCTTCGTGGCTTGGGCCGTTTGCCGGCCTCGTGGTTTCGACTGGATTTCGCCGGGCGGTTCAGAAGGCCTCGCGATACAGGGCCAGGGCGTCTTCTTCGGTGATTTCGACCGGGTTGTTGACCAGGAGCCGGGTCTGTTTCATGGCGTCGCGGGCCAGCATGGCGAGGCTGTTGTCGGTCACCTTGACATCGCGCAGCCGGCGGGGGGCGCCGCTTTCGTCCATCAGCGTCATCATATGCGTGACGAAGGCGGCCGCGCGGGTGTGGATGTCGCCTTCGCCCGGCGCGCCGACGACATCGGCCAGTTCGGCATAAAGCGGGGCGGCGATGCGGGCGTTGTAGCGCAGCACCGGCCCCAGCATCAGCGCGTTGGTCAGGCCGTGGGGCAGGTGGTAATGGCCGCCCAGCGGATAGGCCAGCGCATGGACGGCGGCGACCGGCGCGTTGGCGAAAGCCTGGCCGGCGAACAGGGCGCCCAGCAGCATGTTTTCGCGCGCCGCGCGGTTGTGGCCGTCGCGGCACGCGGGCAGCAGGTTGGCCGACAGCAGGCGCAGCGCCTCGCGCGCCAGCATGTCCGAGATCGGGTTTTTCCGGAATTTCGACGTATAAGCCTCGATCGCGTGGACCATGGCGTCGATGCCCGTCGCCGCCGTGTGGATCCGCGGCAGGCCGACCGTCAGCGCGGCATCGAGCAGGACGAAATCGCCGTAGAGCTGGGGGGAGACGACGCCCATCTTGGTCGTCTCGCCCGTGGTGATGATCGAGATGTTGGTGACTTCGGACCCCGTGCCGGCCGTGGTCGGGATCAGGGCCAGGGGCAGGCGCGTGCCGGTGACGTTGCCGACGCCGTACATCGAGGCCAGATCCTGTGCCGACCCCGCCGTGACGGCGATGAGCTTGGCGATGTCCAGCGACGAGCCGCCGCCCAGTCCGATGACGATATCCGCCCCCTGTGCCCGTGCGGCGGCCGTGCAGTCCAGGACCACGCTTTCCGGCGGATCGGCGACGACATCGTCGAAGAGCGTGACCTGAAAGCCGGCCTGTTCCAGCGAGGTCCGCACCGGGTCGATCAGTCCGGCGCGGACCAGTCCGGCATCGGTGACCAGCAGGGCCGAGCGGGCAGCGAACCGCCCGGCCAGTGTCTCGCCCAGGCGGCCTGCGCCGCCCCATTCCACATGGATATGGGGGACCGTGGTGAAGCCGAAGGGAGTGAAGGTCATATCGTTATTCTCTTTTGATCTTGTTTTTTGAACGATACTGGCCCGATGCCGGTTTTTTTTAGCCTATGGCGGAGCAGAGATATTTGATTTCCAGATATTCCTCGATGCCGTGACGCGAGCCCTCGCGGCCCAGGCCGGACTGCTTGATGCCGCCGAAGGGCGCGACCTCGTTGGAGATCAGGCCGGTATTGTGGCCGACCATGCCGTATTCCAGGGCCTCGGCGACGCGCCAGACCCGGCGGACGTTCTCGGTATAGAAATAGGCCGCCAGACCGAATTCGGTGTCGTTGGCCATGGCGATGACCTCCTCCTCGGTCTCGAAGCGGAAGAGGGGGGCGACGGGGCCGAAGGTTTCCTCGCGCGCGACCTTCATCTTCTGGGTGACGCCGGTCAGGATCGTCGGTTCGTAGAAATTGCCGCCGAGCGGGGGTTGCCTGCCGCCCGTCACCAATGTCGCGCCCTGGGCCAGTGCGTCGGCGACGTGGGATTCGACCTTTTGGACCGCGGCCTCGTCGATCAGCGGGCCGACGGTGACGCCGGGCTCGGTGCCCCGGCCGAGTTTCATTGTCCGCACCGTCTCGGCCAGGCGGGCGGCGAAGGCGTCATGGATGCCGGACTGGATGTAGAGCCGGTTGGCGCAGACGCAGGTCTGGCCGGCATTGCGGTATTTCGAGGCCAGCGCTCCTTCGATCGCCGCGTCGAGGTCCGCGTCGTCGAAGACGATGAAGGGGGCGTTGCCGCCCAGTTCCAGGCTGAGTTTCTTGATGGTGGGGGCGGACTGGGCCATCAGGATGCGCCCGACCTCGGTGGAGCCGGTGAAGGACAGCTTGCGCACCACGTCCGACCCGGTCAGCACGCCGCCGATGGCGCGGGCATCGCCGGTGATGACTTGCAGGACGCCGGCCGGGACGCCTGCCCGTTCGGCCAGCACGGCCAGGGCCAGCGCGGTCAGCGGCGTCTGTTCGGCCGGTTTGACGATCATGGTGCAGCCGGCCGCGAGTGCCGGCGCCGCCTTGCGGGTGATCATGGCGGCGGGGAAGTTCCACGGCGTGATCGCGGCGCAGACGCCGACCGGCTGCTTGATGACCAGCAGCCGCTTGTCGGCGGTGGGGGCGGGGATCGTCTCGCCGTAGATGCGCTTGGCTTCCTCGGCGAACCATTCGATGAACGAGGCGGCATAGAGGACCTCGCCCTTCGCCTCGGCCAGGGGTTTGCCCTGTTCGGCGGTCATCAGCGCCGCCAGGTCGTCGGCGTTCGCGATCACCAGATCGAACCAGCGGCGCATGATGGCGCCCCGATCCTTCGCGGTGCGGGCCGACCAGGCGGGCAGGGCGCGGGCGGCCGACGCGATGGCCGCTTCGGCCTCGGCCGCGCCCAGATCGGGCACCTGGCCGACGATCTGCCCGGTGGCCGGGTCGGTCACGGGCGTGGTGCGTCCTGGGGCGGGGCCTCCGGGCGCTGTGATCCATTTGCCGTCGATCAGGCAGTCCGACCGCAGCAGGGTCGGGTCTTTCAGCATTACCATTGCCGTCTCCCTATCGTTCAATATATTGAACGGATGGTCATCATGATGAACTGTGGGAGCGTCGCGCTTCTTCGGTCAAGGTGGGAGGGGGCGGTGGAAGGTCACGATCAGATCAGGTCCGCCGGGGCGCATGTGCCCGCGCTGCGCCGGGCGGTGGCGATTCTCGACCATGTTGCGGCGTCTTCCGACGCGCCGACGCTTTCCGGACTGGCGCGCGCGCTGGGGTTGCCCAAGAGCACCGCGCATGGGCTGGTGCAGGCGATGGAGGAACTGGGGCTGCTGGTGCGCGCGGCTGACGGCAGCCTGCGGACGGGGCCGCACCCCTTGCGGTGGGCGGGCGATTTCCTGGCCCGGACCGATCTGGTCTCGGTCTTCCGGCATGCCATCGCTGAATCGCGGCGATTCGACCGGTTCACCGTGACGATGACGGTGCTGGACGGGGGGGAGGTGGTTTATATCGCCTGTTCGGATGCCAGCCGTCCGCTGGACGTGACGTTTCGGATCGGCATGCGTTTGCCCGCCCCTTTCACCGCGACGGGCAAGGCGCTGCTGGCGGCCCGGCCGGAGCGGGACCTGGATGGACTGTTCGCGCAGGGATTTCCGGCGCCGCTGACGCGCTACAGCGTGGCCTCGCTGCCTGCTCTGCGACGGGAACTGGTCGAGACGCGGGAGCGGGGCTTTTCGATCGACGATGGGCAGATCCGCGAGGGGCTGTTCTGCCTGGGGGCGACGGTTGGCGATCATACCGGCCACGCCGTGGCGGCGCTGGCGCTGTCGCTTACGCGCAGCGAGGCCACGCCGGAGGTGATCGCAACATTGGGGCGCAGCCTGGTCGAGGCTGCCGCCGACCTGTCGCGCCGGCTGGGGGGCGGCTGACCGGCGTTGCCGGTCTTATGCCGCCGCGCGGCGTTTGCGGGCCGGGGTTTCCTTTGGGGCGGCCTTCGTGCTGCTTTTCGTCGTGCCCTTGGTGCGCTGCGTCGTCGGGGCGTCGTGGCGGAAGATCGCGAGGATCTGCATCGCGATCTCGGCACGGGACATGCGGCCTTCGTGGTACCAGGTATCCGCCGTGTTGAGCAGGCGCAGCAGCAGGATGCGATAGATCTGGCGGTCCATCTCCGGCGGCAGGGGCAGGGCGTCGACGATGTCGCGGAAGATGGTTTCGAACTCGTCGCGCTTCTTGACGAGGGCGGCTTTCACCTCCTCGGGCACCGAGCGGAAATTGTTCATGATCGGCAGGGTGAGGGATTCGGCATTGAGCTGGATTTCCAGCATCTCGCTGCATGCGGCCTCCAGCCTGGCCCACGGCGCGGTGTGCGAGGCCATGGCGGCGCGCACCCGCCGTGCCGCCGCGTCCAGCGCCCGGTCGTGGATTTCGATGAACAGGGCCTCTTTCGAGCGGATATGGTAGTATAGCGATCCGCCCATCATGCCGGCCCGTTCGGCGATCTCGCGGATCGATGTCGCCTTGTAGCCATATTCGGCGAACAGCTTGGCGGCGATTTCCAGGATTTCCTGTCGGCGTTCCGGGTTCGGGACGGTATCGGCCGTCGCGGGGGCCTGTGTGCGGCCGCGCCGGGCCGGACGGGCCGGGGGATCGTCATGCGTCCTGTTCGAACCGGTGGTTTTCTGCCTCACGCTCACGCCGACCTGTGCTCCTGATGCCTGCTTTCTGGTAATTCTTAATGCATGGCCGGTTCATGTTCCATGGTCTGATGGGCGGTCTGGCCGAAAGGGCGTGTTTCGCGCGTCCGCGTCCGGCGGGGCCGCACGCTCTCATGTGCGATGAGGCATGCGTCCTTTCGGTCCGGGCAGGACCGTGGAATGGCATGAAGGGTCGATATTCGGGACATGGAAAGCCGGTCTGTCCGGGGGCGCTGTCGATGCGCATGACGCGTGGGTGTGCCGTTTCACGGCGTCTGCCGGTTCTGGCTGCCTTGGGATTGCTGCTGGCCGGCTGTGCCGGAACCGGCCGGCCCCTCGCCTGCCGGGCCGTGGGAGGCACTGCGGTCTATCTGGTCGATCGGGGGTGGCATACCGAAATCGGCGTGCCGGTGGCCGCACTCTCCGGCCCGCTGGCGGTTTATCGCGATATCTTTCCCGGCGCGCGGACCGTTCTGTTCGGTTACGGCAAGAAGACGTTCTTCACCGCGCCGGCGTCCAGCGTGGAAGAATATCTGATCGGACCGTTTCCCGGCCCGGCCGTGGTGCAGGTCTTTGCCATGACCACCACGCCCGATCGGGCCTATGGCCCGGATGCCGTGGTGGTGCTGCCGATGAGCCGGGCGGAGACCGATCGTCTGTCGGAATTTATCGGGGGGGATCTGGAGAGAGGGCGGGACGGCCGGCCACGGCTGATCGCGGTCGGCCATCGGCCGGAGAGCCTGTTTTATGCGGCGCGCAGCCGCTACACGCTGTTCCATACCTGTAACGGATGGGTGGCGCAGGCGCTGGGCCGGGCGGGCCTGCCGGTTTCGGACGATGGGGTGGTGTTCGCGGGCCAGGTCATGGCGCGCGGCGCGCGTGCCGCCGCCATGATGTGCCGTCCGGAGGGGCCGTGAGTGGTGTTACGGACAAGGCGGGTGGGTGCCGTCGGGGCAGACGACATCGGTGCCGCGCGGCACGACGATGACGTTCTTGCCGTGGGGCGGGTGGTCGTCGCCCTCGCCGCTGGCGGAACTGCATGCGGCCAGCGGGAGAAGGAGCAGGCACAGGGCGGTGGAGAGGCGGAACGGGTGGCGTGGCAACGGAACGTCGGTCATGGAAGGTGCCTTGCGGGAGGAATGAGAGCGGCAGCTATTCAATCGCGCGGTTTTCGTTCCGGTTGCCGGTCGGCGGTGATTTTTCCCGTGATGTTCGTCGGTTAGGCGCTCGGGTGGCCGTCCAGCCCCGGCATGCCGATGAAATCCGGCAAGGCCCGGACCCGGCCGAACCATCGCCGCAGGGCTGGATAGGGCGTGAGGTCGATGCCCCCTTCGGGAGCGAGCGCCAGATAGGGAAACAGGGCGCAATCGGCGATCGTGGGGTGGTTGAGCGCGAACCAGTCCCGCGCATGCAGATGGGATTCGAGGATTGGCAGGAGCCGGTTGGTCCAGCGCAGGGCGTCGGCCATGTCCAGCGGATAGCCGAATTTCCGGATCAGGCGGGCGGCGTTGGGGCCTTTGCGGATTTCGCCGGCGGCGACGGACAGCCATTCGGCGACCCTTGCCTGATCCGCCGGGTCCTGGGGCCACCAGCTTCGATCGCTGCTTTTGCCCGCGAGGTAGATGAGGATCGCCTGCGAATCCCGCAGCACGAGGCTGCCATCTTCCAGGACCGGGACTTCGTCGAACGGGTTGAGGGCGTGGAAGGCGGGCGCGTGATGGGCGCCGGCGGCGAGATCGACGGGGACAAGATCCAGCGTCGTGCCGCTGAGCGCGGCGAAGAGGCGGACCTTGTAGCAGTTTCCCGAAACGTCGAGATCGTAGAGACGCATGGGGGCGTACCCTTTTCCGTTTCTGCGGATGGTCTGCTTGCGCCGATGGGGCGACCCGCTTACCGGTAACGGACGATCATTCGTGGGTGGGCGTGAGTCAAGGCGCGAATGAAAGAGGCTGTTCCCCTGCGCCGGATCGTTGTCGAGGATTGCGGGTTGTTTCGTGAACGGACTTATGTGGGTGTGTCCTTGCGCGAACCGGCTGTGCGGGTGGGCGTGCGGCGGCAAAGCCTCTATACGCGCTTTGCAGCATATGTTCGCGATGCCGATGCTGCCGTCTTGCTTTGCCATTCTGCTCCATGGCCGGTACTTCGGGCGTGAACGACCGCCGATAGCGGAGGGAAGATGAGTTCGTTGCCAGTTCTGGAAGGTCGGATCGTGCTGCCCCGGCGGATCATGTCGGGGCGCATCGTCTTTGACGGGCAGATCCGCGAGATCGCGTCACGCCCGGAGGCGCCGCGACACTACATCCTGCCGGGTTTCATCGATTGCCATGTTCATGGCGGCGATGGCGCGGATACGATGGATGGGGCGGCGGCGATCGGGCGGCTGTCGCGTTTTCATCTGGCGCATGGCACCACGACGATCCTGCCGACCACCATTACCCGGCCCTGGTCCGACGTGATGGACGCGCTGCGCGCGGTTGCCGAGGTGCGTCGGGCTGGGGTGCCGGACGGGCCTGACATTCATGGCGCGCATCTGGAAGGGCCGTTCGTCAGCCCGCACAAGCTGGGCGCGCAGCCGCCCTTTGCCGTGGCCCCGCATCCCGACCTCGTGCGGGAGGTGCTGGAGACCGGCATTGTGCGCGTGGTGACCCTGGCGCCGGAACTGGAACATGCCGAGCGGGCCATGCGGATTTTCGCCGGCGCCGGGGTGCGGGTCAGCCTGGGCCACATGACGGCCGATTACGCGCAGACCGAGCAGGCGATCTGCACGATCTGCGCCGCCGGCGGGACGGTGGGGGCGACGCATCTGTTCAACGCCATGGCGCCGATCGAGGGACGCCGCCCCGGCCCCGCGACCTCGTTGATGTGCAGCGATGCGGCTTATGCCGAAATGATCCTGGATACGCATCATGTCCATCCCGCCACCTTTCGCATGGCCGCGCGCCTGATGGAGGGGCGCCTGCTGCTGGTGACCGACGCGATGCGCGGTACCGGTCTGCCGGACGGGCCGAGCCAACTGGGCGGGCAGGACGTGATGATCCGCGACGGGGTGGTGCGACTGCCGGGCGGGTCGCTGGCGGGCAGCGTGCTGACCCTGGATGTGGCCCTGCGCAACGCGGTGGAGAGTGGGGGTGTGGCGCTGCCGCGTGCCGCCGATCTGGTCAGCGGCGCGCCGGCCCGTTATCTGGGCCTGCATGATCGGGGCGTTCTGGCTGTGGGACGCCGCGCCGATTTCGTCGTGATGGACGAACAGTTGCGGGTTCGGCAGGTGTGGGTCGCCGGACGGCAGGTGTGCTGAGGGCCTGCTCTGGCGACGCGGGCCGGCTCCGGGACGCGGTCAGGTCGGGTCGCTGTCGGAGGGTTCGGCGACGCGGATGCCGCGCCGGGTCAGGGCTTCGCGCAGCAGGATTTCCATCTGCGCGTTGACGCTGCGCAGGTCGGCATCGGCGCTGCGCCGGATGGCCGCGAGCAGGGCCGGATCGAGGCGGAGCGCGAACGCCGCCTTGTCCGGCCCGCGCGGCCTTCCCCTGCGGCTTTCGCCGGTCACGAATACAGCGTGCCCGTGTTGACGACCGGTGTGACATCACGGTCGCCGACCAGCACGACCAGCAGATTGGAAATCATCGCCGCCTTGCGTTCGGCGTCCAGGACGCCGCCCAGGCGATCTTCGAGTTCGTTCAGGGCCTGTTCGACGATCGCCACAGCGCCGGACGTGATCGTCCGCCTTGCGGCGATGACGGCGCTCGCCGCCTGTTTGCGCAGCATGGTCGCGGCGATTTCGGGCGAGTAGGCCAGGTGCGACAGGCGGGCTTCCTGCACGATCAGGCCGGCCAGTTCCATCCGGTCGCGCAGGTCGGCGGCCAGGGTGGCGGTCAGCCGGTCTCCGCCGTCGCGCAGGGACAGCACGGCGCCTTCCTGGCGGAGCGGCCCCTCCACCTGCTGTTCGGCCAGGGCGTGGCGGTATTCCTCTTCGTCATAGGGGTGGCGGCTGGCCAGGCTGCGCAGGGCGGTTTCGCCCTGGGCCGTGACATAAGCCTGATAATTTTCCACGTCGAAGACCGCGCGGGACGCCTGGGCCACGCGCCATGTCAGCACCATGCCGATCTCGACCGGATTGCCTGCCGCGTCATTGACCTTCAGGGGGCCGATTTCCTGCGTCACGAGCCGGCGGGTGACCCGCTTGCGCAGGGCGAACGGGTTGACCAGCCAGAAGCCGTCCTGGCTCAGGGTTCCTGAATATTTCCCCAGGAATGTCAGCACCGCCGACTCATTGGGTTGCAGGGTGATGAACGCACGCAGCAGGAGCAGGATCGCGCCGCCGCACAGGCCCGCGCCGATGATGTGGGCCGTGGCTGCGCTGTCCGAGGCGTCTGCCTGGATGGAGAGCAGGCTGATGGCGCCGGCCAGAGCCAGAAGCGGAATGGCGCCGATGCCGACGAAACCCGAAATTGCCCGTGCCCTGATTTCAGCCGTACCCATTCTTGCTGCTCCGTTTTTTCTTATTTTATATATTTATGATATCAAAAAATAAGCAACGAAAAAATATGCGAAGAGCGGGTTTTTTGCCGATTCAGACGGTGAGGGGCGGCGGGATGGCCCGGATGACCGGGGCCGGGCACGATCTCGGTCGTGGTGCCGCCGGCGCGGTCGCGGTGGCGCGCGTGATGCGCGCGGGCTGGGCGGGGGCTGTTGCATCCGGGCGCGGAACGAGGTTGGTTGGGCGGATCGCGGGCGATTTGCTCGCCTGTTCCCTCGTTTCGGAGTTTGCCTGACGTGTCGTCCCGCCTGAATCGTGCCCTTGGACCCTGGCAGCTGATGTTCACCGGGCTGAGCGCCATGATCGGGTCGGGGTGGCTGTTCGGTGCCGAACGGGCGGCTTCCACCGCCGGGCCGGCCGCCATCCTGGCCTGGCTGCTGGGGGCGTTCATCGCCCTGGTCATCGCCGCGATGGCCACCGAGCTGGGCGGCATGTTTCCGGTGGCGGGCGGCATGGTCCGCTATGCCAACCTGACCCATGGGCCGCTGGTCGGCTTCATGGCCGCCGGGGCGAACTGGCTTTCGATCGTCAGCGTCGTGCCGGTCGAGGCCGAGGCTTCGGTGCAGTATATGAGTTCCTGGCCGTTTCCCTGGGCGCGGGGCATGTATCATGACGGGGTGCTGTCGCCGAGCGGGCTGGCCGCCGCCGCCGTGCTGGTGGTGGTCTATTTCCTGCTCAATTTCTGGGGCGTGCGGTTCTTTGCCCGGTTCAATTCCGCCATTACGGTCTTCAAGCTGATCGTGCCGGCGACGACGGCGGTGCTGCTGATGGCCAGCAGCTTCCATGCCGGCAACCTGACCGGCGCGGAGACGGGGGGCTTCATGCCCTATGGCCTGTCGGGCGTGCTGACGGCGGTGGCGACCTCGGGCATCGTCTTTGCGTTCAACGGGTTTCAGAGCCCGCTGAACCTGGCGGGCGAGGCGCGGAATCCGGGACGGAGCATTCCGTTTGCCGTGATCGGGTCGGTGGCGACGGCGACCGTGATCTATCTGCTGCTGCAATGCGCCTATCTGGGCGCGGTGCGGCCGGGTGCCGGAGGATGGGCGGGATTGTCCTTTTCCTCGCCGTTCGCGCAACTGGCGATCGCCTTCAACCTGAACTGGGTGGCGATGCTGCTGTATTTCGATGCGTTTCTCGCACCCAGCGGGGCGGGGGCGACGCATCTGGCCTCCAGCACGCGGATGACGCTGGGCATGCAGCGCAACGGCACGCTGCCTGACCTGCTGGGGGCGATCCATCCGGAATATGGCGTGCCGCGCCCGGCGCTGTGGTTCAATCTCGGTGCCGCCTATATCTTTCTGTTCTGTTTTCGCGGCTGGGGTATTCTTGCGGCGGTGATTTCGGTCTGTACCGTGATTTCGTACCTGATGCTGCCGATCTCGGCGCTGGCGCTGCGGCACACGCTGGCGGATCGTCCGCGCCCGGTGCGGGTGCCGGTGATGCGCTTGACCGGGGCGCTGGCCTTCATGTTCTCGTCGCTGCTGCTGTATTGGGCGCGCTGGCCGCTGAGCGGGTACATCATCCTGCTGATGCTGCTGCTTCTGCCGCTTTATCTGTGGTGTCGCCGGCAGGATAGCTGGGCGCAGCATCGCGCGGCCGCCCGGCATGCCGTCTGGTTCATGGTCTATCTGCCGACGATCGCGGCCCTGTCCTATGCCGGGAGCCCGCAATTCGGTGGGCATGGCTGGATTCCCTATGGGTGGGACCTGATCGTGGTGGCCGTGGTTTCGCTGTTGTTCTGCATGTGGGGGGTGCGCAGCGCCGTGGCCGCGCCGGACCTGTCGCTGATGGACGAAGAGGATGATGGATTGCCGGATATCGGGCACTGAGCCTGTCGCCGCCCTGCGGTGGCGGCTGTGATCCAGTCTGTCGAGCGGGCGGCCGCTATCCTGGAAATCATCGCCCAGGAAGGCGGGCGGGCGCATCTGCGCACGATCCACGAGCAGATGGGCATCGGCAAGACGACCGCCCACAATATTCTGAAAACGCTTGATCGCCTGGGCTATGTGCAGCGTGTGCCGGGGGATATGCGCTATCATCTGGGGAGCCGGATTCTGAATATCGCGCGTATGGCGGGGAATGATGCCATGTTGCGCGATCGGCTGCGGCCGGTGCGGGAGGCGATTGCGCGGGCCTGCGAGGCGACGGTGCTGCTGGCGGTGCCGAGCGGGGATGAAGTGGCGTATCTCGACATGATCGAAACGCCGGCCTGGCGCCTGGATGGTGCCGGATTCGGGCAGCGTGACAGGTTGGAAGGATCGGCGCTGGGACTGGTGTTTCTTGCGTTTTTTCCGGGGTTTGAGAAGAGGATGGCCCTGTCGCAGGGCCGGACCCTGAGTGCGGCGTTTCTCTCGCAGATCGAACAGGTGCGGGCCAGGGGATATGCGCTCGACCTTGAAGCCTCCCGCGCCGGATGGAACTGCCTGGCCGTGCCGTGGCGGGATAACGGCCTGGTACAGGCGGGCATCAGCATTACCGGGCCGGCTGACAGGTTGCCCCGGCGGCGGCTGATCGAATTGAGCTGGACGATGATGACGCTGGCCGCCTGACGGTTTGGGCAGGCCGGAGAGCCTGAGCGAACATGCGCGCTGGCGGCGTGTCCTCCGCGCGTTTCCTGCGCGCATTTTCTGGGCTTCGGTGCTCGTGGCCATCAAGGCCACTCCGCTCCGATGCTCGGAAACACATGTCGGGCGCGGCCCGGAACGGGCCGCTCTCGCGCGCCAGCCCACATGTTCGGTCAGGCTCTTGCACTGTGGCGGCGGCGCGGAAGTTCAACAATATTGAATAAATTCGGAATTGTGGGGTCCGGTTATTCCATGGGCGCTGGTCTCGATTAGAGTGGGGATACGCTTTCCTGACAGCATCAGAGGTCGGTTTTCATGCAGCTTTCATCTGCTACCCATATGCTCGCCGCAGCCCGTGCGGAGGCGGAGCGGCTGGGTGTCGTCGTGTGCGTGTCCATCGTGGATGCGGCGGGGTACCCGGTTGTCTTCCTGCGCATGGATGGCGTTGCGCTGGGCTGTATCGATGTCTGCCACAAGAAGGCCAGGACCGCTGCGTTGTTTCATATGGATAGCGCGGCGTTTGGCCAGGTTGCGTGCCCTGGCGGCGGGGCCTACTCGCTGGAACAGACCAATGGCGGCATGACCAGCTTTGGCGGCGGGCTGGTCATCCGGGACGAGGGCGGGGTGGTGATCGGGGGGATTGGCGTCTCTGGCGCCAGGACCGAAGACGATATCGCCATCGGCCGCGTGGCCGTGGCTGCCCTTTCGTAAATGAGCGTAGAATCCGGGATTGATCCGATGGCGACAGAAACGATTCCGGATGGGCACGGTATTGCCCGCATCCCGCCGCCGCATGGAACGGCCCTGGCATTCCTGACGCTGACATTCGGCACATTCGTCGTGGGCACCGGCGAGTTTGCGATCATGGGGATGCTGCCCGAATTCGCCGCCTCGCTTCATGTGTCGGAAGCCCGAGCCGGCTATGCCATTACGGCCTATGCGCTGGGGGTGGTGGTGGGGGCGCCGCTCTTTACCATTCTCGGCGCGCGGCTTTCTCGCCGGGAGCTTCTGCTGGTGCTGTTCGGCTTTTTCTGTGGCGGGAATGTTCTCGGCGTCATGATGCCGACGCCGGGGCTGGTCGATATGGCCCGCTTCATCACCGGCCTGCCGCATGGTGCGCTGTTCGGGATTTCGGCGCTGATCGGGGCCTCGATGGTCGATCGCGCGCGGCGGGGCTGGGCGGTTGGCCGGGTGCTGTCGGGGATTGCGATCGCCACGCTGATCGGCGCGCCGTTTTCGACCTTCGCCGCCGATCATCTCGGCTGGCGGATCGCCTATGTCGTGATCGGGTTGGCCGGCGCCGTGACCCTGCTGGGTGTGTGGCGGTATATTCCGGCCGATCAACCCGATCGTGCCGTGACGCCGCTGGGGGAATTGCAGGGGCTGGCCAATGCGCAGGTACTGCTGACCCTGCTGACGGCGGCCATCGGTTTTGGCGGCATGTTCACGCTCTACACCTTCCTGACCAGCATCCTGAACAATGTGACCCATGTGCCGGAATGGATGGTCATGACCTATATGGTGCTGTGGGGGGCCGGTATGCTGGCGGGGGCGAATGTCGGGGCCTGGATTGTCGATCGCAACCTGAATGCGGCCGTGCTGATCGCTCTGGTGGGCAGTATCGGGACCATGCTGGTTCTGCCCTATGTCCTGCATAGCCGCATCGGGCTGATGGCGGATGTCTTTCTGGTGCCGACCTTCTTCAACGCGCTGGGGCCGGCGTTGCAGACGAGATTGATGGATTTTGCCGGTACCGCGCAGACCCTGGCGGCGTCGCTGAACCATTCCGCGTTCAATATCGCCAATGCGTTGGGGGCCGTATTGGGCAGCGTTCTGCTGGCGCACCAGTTTGGCTATGGCGCGCTTGGCATGGGCGGGGCGCTGCTGTCCGTCGGTGGATTGCTCGTCTATCTCGTGGCGCTGTTTGCCCTGAAAGGGCGGAACGCCCAGTCCGCCTGAGAGCCTGACCGCAAATGCGGGCTGGTGAGCGAGAGCGGCCCGTCAGGGCCGCGCCCGGCGTGTGTTTCCGAGCATCGGAGCGGAGCGGCCTTGATGGCCGTGAGCACCGAAGCGCAGGAAACGCGCGGAGGACACGCCACCAGCGCGCATTTGCGGTCAGGCTCTGAGAGGCTGGTTGCCGCCTGTCATCCTTCGGCGGCGGCCATTTCCGCCAGTCTGGCGACCGTATTCATGTTGCGTGCGGTCCCGGCCTTTTCGCTGGGGAGGCGCAGGCGGGTCTTCGCCATGCCGTTGGGGTAGAAGACGAACAGGGCGCGTTGTCCCGGGCGGACCTGTTCGTCCTGCGCGCCGGTGGCGCCTTCCATCGGGTCGGCCGGCAGGGGGGTGTCCACGAACAGGGCCATGACGCGGTTGCCCGGCTGGTCGGGGAACGGGTTTTGGGCCACGATCGCCGCGATCTCGGGTGCGGTCCGGACGATGACGCCGACGCGCTTGCCGCAATGCGCGTGGAGCCGGTCTTCGAGCGCCGTACGGACCTGATCTTCGGTTTCGTCGCTGTGGAAGACGACGTTGCCGCTGGCGATATAGGTTTGCACGCGCGAGAACCCGGCGGCCGCGCAGAGTGCGGCCAGACTGGTCATCGGCAGTTTGCCGGTGCCGCCGACATTGACCGCGCGCAGCAGGGCGACATAAGCCGTCATGCGATTTCTCCTTTCAGGACCGGGCGACCCGGTGCAGCCATGCGGCGGCGGCCAGTGCGCCGGCCAGCAGTAGCAGCGTGAAACCGGCGACCCCGTTCCATCCCAGGCCCGTCCACCACCAGCCGCCGACCGAGCCGGCGATGCTGGAGCCGAGATAATAGGCCAGCAGGTAGAGCGACGTTGCATGCCCCCGGTCGATGCGCGCCCGGTGCCCGACCCAGCCGCTGGCCACCGCGTGGGCGGTGAAGAAGCCGATCGTCAGGAACACGATGCCGAGGAAGATGCAGGGCAGGGCATGTGGCAGGGTCAGCATGATCCCGGTTCCCATGATCAGGATGCCGGCGGTGAGCACGCTTCCGCGCCCCATGCGGTCGGACAGCGCGCCCGCGACCGACGAGGACACGATGCCAAACACATAGACCGAAAAGAGCAGGCCCAGCCGGGTCTGGTCCAGATTGTAAGGCGGGGCCATCAGCCGGTAGCCGGCATAGTTGAAGAGGGTGACGAAACTGCCCATGACCGTGAAGCCGATGGCGTAGAGGGCCGGTAGCGCCGGGTCGCGCAGGTGGCGCGCCCAGGAGGCGAGGTGATGGCGCGCGTTCAGTCCCGCTCGGCGGATGAAATTGCGCGAGGGGGGTAGCAACGCCAGGAAGCCGAGGGCGGCGAGAAGGCCGGCGGCGCCGATGATGGTCATGGCCGCGCGCCAGGAGAACGCATCGGTCAGGATGCCCGTGCCGACACGGCCGATCATGCCGCCGAACGCGGTGCCGGCGACGTACAGGCCCATCGCCAGGCCCAGTTCGCGCGGGTGGATCTCCTCGGCCAGGTAGGTCATCGCCACGGCGGGTACGCCGCCCAGCACGAAGCCCTCGGCCATGCGGGCGGCCAGCAGGGCCGGCCAGACCGGTGCCCAGGCGGCGGCGATGTTCAGCACGGCCGACAGCATCATGGACAGGGCCATGATGTCGCGCCGGCCGAGGCGTTCGGACAGGGCGGCGGCGAGCAGGATGGCGACGGCGAGGGCGCTGGTGGACAGGGAGAGGGACAGCGAACTGCTGGCCGCGCCGATGCCGAACTGGTGGGAGAAGACCGGTAGCAGCGGCTGCACGCAGTAGAGCAGCGAGAAGGTCGCGAAGCCCGCCAGGAACAGGGCCAGCCCGGCGCGGCGATAGGCCGGGCTGGCGCGAGTAATGAACGTGCCGGCATCCGCCGGAGCAAGGGGCATGGGGGCGTCCGATCGAGAGTTCAGAACTGGTCGTCGGAGGCTGTTTGAAAAATGCCGGTGCTGGCAAGCCCTGTGGGCGTTTTTCCGCGCGGTGGGCGGGAGGCTGGCGAGGGCTTTACGGCGTGGGGTTGCCGGTGCGGGCCGCGTCTTTTCCCGTGCGGGGCGCTGTCGGGGCGGCGCCGTCTTTGCTGTGTCGTCGCGGCTGGCGGGGGAGTCAATTTCGTGCGAGCCGCGCGATTGCGCGGGCTTCGGTCAACCGATCACGGTCATTCGGCTGACATCGACCAGACCGTGATCGGTGATCTTCAGGTGCGGCACCACCGGCAGGGGCAGGAAGGCCAGTTGCAGGAATGGTTCTTCCAGCGTTACGCCCATCTCGCGCGTTGCGGCGCGCAGGATGTCCAGTTGCGCCCGCACGGTCTCGAACGGTGCGTCGCTCATCAGGCCGGCGATCGGCAGGTTGAGTTCGGCGCGGACCGCGCCGCCCTCGACGATGACGAAGCCGCCGCCGGTTTCGGCCAGCCGGTTGACCGCCGCCGCCATGTCCGCGTCGTCCATGCCGACGACGCAGATATTATGCGCGTCGTGGCCGACCGATGAGGCCAGGGCGCCGCTGCGCAGGCCGAAACCCTGTACGAAGCCGCGGCCGATATTGCCGTTCAGCCCGTGTCGCGCCACGACCGCGACCTTGGCGATGTCGCGCCCGATGTCGGGCAGGACGCGGCCTTCGGTCTCGGGCAGGTCTTCGGTCAGGAAGGTGGTGATGATCTGGCCGGGGACGATGCCCATGACCGGACGACCGGTGCCGCTGCCGGGGACCGTGAAATCCTCCGCCGTGACCGGTCGGTTGAGGATGATGCTGTCGCGGCCGGGGGCCGGGATCGGCTGGCGCTCGGCCAGTGCCGGCCCGATGGGGCGGCCGCCGGCCAGCACATCGGAGACCGTGCAGCGTTCCAGATCGTCGAGGAAGACGATGTCGGCGCGTTTGCCGGGTGCCAGCATGCCGCGATCGGTCAGCCCGAAGGCGCGCGCCGCCGTGAGGCTGGCGGCGCGATAGGCGGCCAGTGGTGGCACGCCGCGTGCGATGGCGCTGCGGATCAGGAAGTCGATATGGCCTTCATGCGCGATTTCCAGCGGGTTGCGGTCGTCGGTGCAGAAAGCCAGGAAGGGGGAGGTTTCGACCGTCAGCAGCGGCGCGAGCGCCGCAAGGTCCTTGCAGACCGATCCTTCGCGGATCAGGACCGTCATGCCTTTGCGGATCTTCTCCAGTGCCTCGTCGGCGCGGGTGGCCTCGTGGTCGGTGGAGATGCCGCCCGACAGGTAGCCGTTCAGCTTCCTGCCGCCCATCAGCGGGGCGTGGCCGTCGATATGGCGGCCCGCGAAGGCGGCCAGCTTGTCCATGCAGTCGGGGGCGCCGGACAGTACGCCGGGCATGTTCATGAATTCCGCCAGGCCGATGACCTTGGGGTGGTTCATCAGCGGGGTCAGGTCGTCCGCCATCAGGACGGCGCCGGAGGTCTCGACTGGCGAGGATGGCACGCAGCTCGACAGGTTGACCCGCAGGTCCATGACCATGCGGGTCGCGGCGTCGAGGAAATAGCGCAGGGCCGGGACGCCCAGCACATTCGCCATTTCATGCGGGTCGCAGATGGCGGTGGTGACGCCGTGGGGCAGCACGCAGCGCTCGAATTCGAACGGCGTGACCAGCGACGATTCGACATGCAGATGGGTGTCGATGAAGCCGGGGACGACGATGCGGCCGCGTCCGTCGATGACGTTGGGGCCGTCGTACCGGTCCAGCGTGCCGACGATGGTGTCGCCGCAGATTGCGATATCGGTCTCGATCAGTGCGCCGGTCACCAGATCGAACAGCCGGACATCACGGATGACCAGATCCGGTGCTTCCGCGCCGCTGCCCTGACGAATGCGGCGGGCGATCAGGTCGGGAGAGATGCTTGCCATGTCGTTCTTAAGCACGGACAGGCGGTGGCGTCCATTATATCCGTGTGGCGTCCTGGCCGGCGAGCGGCGTTCCACGCGTATGCGCGGGGCGCGGGGCTGTGATGTCGGGCATGGCCCAGAGGGCGGCGCCGCCGATCAGGGCCATGACGATGACATACAGGGCCGGCCCGGTGGCATTGTGCCCGACCAGCGCCGAGACGCAGGCCGGCGTCAGCCCGCCGAAGACCGCGTAGGACAGGTTGTATGAGAAGGACAGGCCGGAGAAGCGGGTCGCCGGGGGGAAGGCCCGCACCATCGCGATCGGCACCAGGCTGACATAGCCGGCGCCGATGCCGGCCAGGGCGGCGAGCGCCATGAACCATGAGGGATGGGCGGGGGCCACCGCGTACAGCCCCCAGGCGCCGGCGATGAGCAATGCGATGACCGGTGGGATGGTGCCGCGCAGGCCCCAGCGGTCGGTCGCGGCCCCGATCGCCACGGAGGCGAGGGTGATGCTCAGTGTGGCGATCAGGCTGGCGCGCATGGTGCTGGCGGGGGAAAAGCCATGCAGGCTTTGCAGCAGAGCCGGCATCATCAGCAGCAGGACGATGATCGCGGCGGTGAGCGTCCAGGTGCCGATCACCGAGAGGACGATTGCGCGGCGGCTGGCGCGCAGCACCATGAGCAGCGGGGCCTGCCGTGCCAGCGCATCGTTGGCCTGCATTTCGGCGAAGACCGGGGTTTCGTGCAGCCAGCGGCGCAGGCGCATGGCGATCAGCCCGAACAGGCCACCCAGGAGAAACGGCAGCCGCCATCCCCAATCGGTGATCGCGGTGGGCGACAGAGCCGCATTCAGGCCCAGCGCGACCAGTGAGCCGATCAGCATCCCCGCCGTCAGGCCGCCTGTGAGCAGGCCGCAGGCCAGGCCGGTATGCCGGGGGCTGGCATGTTCGACGACGAAGACCCAGCCGCCAGGGGCCTCGCCGCCCATGGCCGCCCCCTGGGCCATGCGCAGCACCAGCAGCACCAGTGGCGCGCCCACCCCCAGCGTGTCGAAACCGGGGAGCAGGCCGATCAGCAGGGTGGGGGCCGCCATCAAGAGCACGCTGAAGGCGAACATCTTCTTGCGCCCGTGCAGGTCGCCGAAATGCGCCATGATCACGCCGCCGAGCGGCCGCGCCAGATAGCCGGCGCCGAACAGGCCGAAGGTCTCGGTCTGGCGCAGCCAGTCGGGCTGGCTGGCGGGGAAGAAATGCTGGGCGATGACTTTCGCGAAATACGCGAAGATCACGAAATCATAGAATTCCAGTGCGCCGCCCAGCGCGGCAAGCATCAGCGTGCGCAGGTCTTTCCATGTCAGGCTGGCGGTATGGGACGGGGCTGGGGACAGGGGCATGGGGGCTTGGTTCGGTGGGGGTGATTCGGTCTGTCCGACACGGCCTGCGTTCGTAACTCTTTGTCAAGAGTCGGACTCGTGTACGTCGCCGCAAAGAATGTCTTGCGTTTCGGTCGTGCTGACCTTGAAATCGGGGGCGGCCTCCCAAAAAAAGGCGGCCGGTGCGGACGTAAAAAAACAAGAACGCGAGTCTTCACAATGGTTGATACAGGCATGACCCGCTCCGAGGAGCGGTTCATTCGCTGGTCTTTCGGGACCTATTCCGGCAGCAATCCCTCGCTTTCGGCGGGCATTATCCTGCCGACATGGAAAAGCGGGCCGTTGGCGGGGCAGCCGCGTATTCCGGCGGCGATCCGCGATCTGGTCGCGCGTGGCCTGTTGCGGGTCGCGGCCGACGAGGGGCCGCCACGGGCCTATTTCACCTCCACGGGTCTTGGCGCGGTGCGGCGCATGTTCATCCGCCCCCGGTTCGATACGCGGCTTTATGTCCATCTGTGGCGGGAGGTCGAACATCGCGGGGTGTGCGAATAGCCACGGGCCGGGCTCTGGCATTTATCCACAGAAATGGGGACAATCCTGTGGGTGATGTCGGGGAAGACGGTCGGACGGATCGGATTCCATCAGGCTTGTGCATGGGATGTTGCGACCCGCTTCAAAAGGAGGCAGCCGGCATGGTGCCGATCGATCACATTCCGATTGCATTCTCGGCCGGCGTGCCGGAGGACCGGCGCGCCGACGTGCGGGCGGCGCCGCATTTCCGCCGCTGGCTGGAGCAGGCGGCCGCGCGCTTCGACCTGCGCGGCATCGTGGTGCGGGATGTGGTCTTTTTCGGGGCGCGGGTGGGATTTATCCTGGTCGATGCCGATGCGTGGCATGAGGGGCGGAAGGTGCCCGGCGCCGCGCTGTTGCGTGGGGATGCGGTCTCGGTTCTGGTCGTGCTGCATTGCCCCGGTCAGGCTCCGCGAACCATCCTGACCTGCGAGGCGCGCCTGCCGGTGGCCTGCCCCGACCTGCTGGCACTGCCGGCCGGGATGGTGGACGGTGGAAATCTGGTCAGCACCGCCTTGCGCGAACTGGCCGAGGAAGTCGGCCCCGATCTGGTCGTGCCTGCCGAGCGGCTGATCGAGCTGACGACGGTATGGCCGTCGCCCGGCGGCTGTGACGAGGCAATCACCCTTTATGCCGTGGATCTGGAGATCGACGAGGCGACGATGCGGGCGCTGGATGGACGGCGGACCGGGAACGCGGCCGAGCATGAATCGATCCGGCTGCATGTGGTCGCACTGGACGATATTCCGCGCCTGGGCCGGACGGATGCCAAGACCCTGTTGTCCTACCATCTCTATCGGGCCGGGAAGTCCATCTAGCGCCTGGTGCCCCTGCTTCCCCGAAGGCCGGTCATCGCCTGGGTTGCGTTCCCGGTGATCTCTTTCCGGTGGGGTGCAGGAGGAACAGGGTGACGCTCTGGCGGGGCAGGGAGGCGTGGAGCCGGGCGTTCGTGTAGCGGGACGGCGCCAGGTGGACGATCCTGTTATCCGCCAGTTGCCAGGTTTCCACCGTGCCGGTGTCGGACTCATGGGCCAGCGACAACGAGACATCGGCCATGCTGTCGAGCTGTTTGTTGATGACCATCACCGTCGTTGCGCCGTCCCTGGCGCGCAGGGCGGCGAAGGCGGACACCCGGTCGGCGTCGGGTACTGCGGCCTGGATGCTCGTCTCGCCGAACCCATCGCCCTGGTCGTCGTAATTGCGGTAGAGTTTCATGGCCTTGTAGACCGGCGTCCCCGGTTGGGGTGCCGTCCAGCGCAGGGCGATATCGAGCCGTTCCCGGCCGAAGATGCCCAGGAGATCGGCCTGGGCCGTCGCGCCGTTCATCAGCTTCTCGCCGCCCCAGTTATACTCCGTCAGGGCGATGGGGGTGCCGGGATAATAATACCGGTCCACCCATTGCCGCATCAGCGGAATCAGGGCGATCACGCTGTTGATCCAGGTCGGGTCCTTGTAGTGCCGGTCCCACAGGTCGCGGGTCGAACGGTTGCGGGCGCGTGCGACGGTGGGGGAATCGGAATCGGAAAACTCGCCGCCCTGCGGGTAGAAATGCAGGCTGAACACGTCGATCGGATGACCGGCGGCTTTCCATCGTGTCAGCAGCCATGGAACATAATCCTGGCCCTGTGTCTGGTTTTCCCGATCGGGCGGATGGGCCAGGCCGTGCTGTGTGTCGTATTGCTGGTCGAAGCCGCTATATTGATAGCCCGTCCAGCCCCATTCCTCCGGCCCCACGACCAGCCCATGTGGATCGGCGCTTTTGATGGCCCTGGAATAGAGGATGCTCCTGTCGGCGACTTCCTGCGCGTGGGCGCCGATGGGATGGACGTCGTAATGGGTGATGTGCCAGAGGCTCGGTTCGTTATCGAGGATATAAAAGCGGATGTCGCGGCGGGTGAAGCCGGCCGCCAGTTGCCGCACGCGGGCGTGTTCGTTGGCAGGGGTATCCGGGGTTTCGGCATCGTGCGGGTCGGCGTGGGCGATGGGCGTGCCGTCGGGCGCCCGGCCGTTTCCCGCGTCGGGAAACCATTGGGCGTCGTGTGCCTGCTGCGGCCCGTATTTCGCGATGGAAAAGCTGGCGAGGCGCGTGTGGTTCGGACCCAGTTTCGCAGTCCAGCCGATCATCGGAATCGTCACCATCGGGATGGCGCCGCTCTTTCTGGCCGTGGCGATGAAGCGTGGCCCGAACTGGGCGGTTGCGTCATCTGGTGGACATGGCAGGCTTTCGTAGAACCAGTCTGCATCGGTGTTGCGGGCGTCAAGGCGCCAGTTGTACGAACTGGCATTGTTGCCGCCGGAACGGGTGATGGGGGCGCGAAGATCGTGCAGGACGGCGGCTGAACCGAAATTGACGCCGTAGATCAGCGGGCTGATCGGATGACGCCCCGCTGCCGCATCGACGGCAATTTCGACCGCAAGCGTGTCGGCGCGGGCATGCGTGAACTGGAGGACAAAGGCGGCTACGAGGGCAGAGGCTGCTTTACGCATTGGTTTGTCGCCCATCATGGTACCCTGCGGGCTGTTTGCGGAGTGCCCCTGTCGGAGACTCGCCCCGCGTTTTCTGTGCTGCGTGGCAGGTGGCCATCAAGGCCGCGACGCTCCGATGCCCGACAGGACAATTTTTCAAACAGTCTTTCAATTGCAGTCGGTTTTCGGAATGCCCGTTCCAAGAGCTTCGAGCAGGGGACGCAACGTCTCGTTATCGGGGCGCCAGCGCCCCACGGCCGTGCGATAGAGCGGTTTGCGGACCTGCGCGACGCTTGATGTCCTGACCAGGCGCCGGGTTTCGTGAAAGCGCAGGCAGGCATCGTTCCATGGCAGGCCGCACCAGGCGATGATGCGTCGCGCATTGGCTTCGAGATCCTCGACGATGTCTTCGTAATGGACGTCCAGGATCGCGTCTGCCGGCAGGACCTGCCGCCAGTGGGCCATCTGTTGCTGATATTGGCGATGATAACGGCCCAGTTCGCCCAGATCGAACGTAAAATCGAGATTGTCGAAGGAAATCGAGAAACAGGACAGGCAGGTGTCGATCGGATCGCGACAGGTATGGATGATCCGAGCATTGGGCCACAATTGCCGAATGATTCCGATATGGAAGAAATTATCCAGCATCTTGTTCGTGATGCGTGCCGGCGGGTGGTCGCCCGTCCAGTCGATTGCTGCCAGCTTGTCCAGTCGCTGGAGATACTCTTCGGCGATGGCGTGTCGATCCTGCGCACTCAGGCAGGCCAGCGGGGTGCCGACCTGCCACGTCGGAAACCGTTTGGCCGCGTCCTTCAGCGTATCGGTCAGCGTGCTGACTTCGCCGGCGCCATACACGTCCGGATGGCTGGCCAGGATCTGCTCGACGAGTGTTGAGCCCGATCGGGGCATGCCGACGATGAAGATCGGGCGTGACGAGGGATGGCCGGTTCCGGCGGTCGCCGCCAGGGCCTCGGCGGTAAAATGCTCACGCACGGCCTTTGCCGCGCGGGCGACCGGCTTTTCGTCATAGGGCACGAGGCGGCGGCGGATCGCGTTGGCTTTCAGCAGATGGTCGAACGATTCCTGATTCCGGCCGAGGTCGGCAAGTGCTTTGCCCAGTGCGAAATGGAGAGTCATCCTGCCTCGGTCGTCAAGCGTCTCTTCGCGCCCGGCCAGGGCGTGCATGGCGGCCAGCGCGGGATCGTCGGGCGCCAGTTTCGTCAGGCGGGCGAGGGCCAGATAATGGCTCGGTTCCTCCGGTGCCAGGGCGATGGCCCGACGCCGGTGGGCGATCGCCGCGTCGATATGCCCCTGTTCCTGAAGGAGTTGGGCCAGGGCGGCGTGGATCGGCGCGTCGTCCGGCCGCAGGGCGTGGGCCTGTTCCAGGTGATGGATGGCCTCGGCGTGGCGCCCGGCTTTGCGCAGCAGCGTTCCCGTGGCGGCGTGGATGGCGTGCAGGCTTGGGTCCTGTTCCAGAACGGAGCGATAGCAGGCGATCGCCTCGTCGAGACGATTGAGCGCGACCAGGGCCTGAGCCAGATTGCGCGCCGCGTCGGGGCAGGCCGGCGTGTGGGTCAATGCCGTGCGGAACGGCTCGGCGGCCTCTTCATGTCGGCCGGCCGCGTGCAGCGCATGGCCGAGGCCGGTGAGGGCGGCCATGTCCTGTGGATCGGCGGCCAGGGCCGCGCGGTGGCGGGCGATGGCCTCCATGCGGGCTTCGATCGCCAGGACCGCACGGTATTGCTCGATATTATCCGTGGTGTGGCCGCGCGCCGCCAGGGCTTGCCTCAGGCGTGCCCGCGCGTCGGGGAATGAAGGGCGCAGGTCGATGGCCTTGCGGAAGCTGCTGATGGCTTCTTCTGTTCTTCCGGATTCATGGAGCGCCAGGCCGAGCGTGTTGAAGGCTTCCGCATTGTCGGGCATCAGGGTCTTGGCGCGTTGCAGGAAGGGGACCGCCTGTTCGAACTGCTTCCGCCATGTATGGATCGTGCCCATGAGCAACAGACCTTCGGGATGATCCGGAGCCTGGGTAAGGCGTGTCAGGGCGTAGCGGAGAGCGTCGTCGGTCGTCGCCTCGGTGGGGACGGCGGTGCCCGAGGGCAGGCAGCCAGACGCGGCCTCGCCAGCGGCAGGCTGGATATCCTCGTTTGTTTCGCGCATGCCGACAGGATAGTTGTTTAAGCCGGTATGGCTGTCAATCCGGGCGGCCGGTCGTCAGGATATGCGTGGGGCCGTGGGTCTGTCATCTGGAAGGCGTGTTGTGTCGCGCCGGCCGGTAGGGCATGAGGGGCACCTGAAACAATCCCCCCCGAAATGTCGGCAGGTCCCTGAATATGGCGGAACATACACCAATCGGTCTCGGTCATGAGGCGTCACCCGTCAGGGCACTGACCCATTCGGGCAATTTTCATGCCGACGAGACGCTGGGATATGTCATCCTTCATTATGCGCTTGCGCCGCAGGGGGACCTGCGGGCGCGGATTCTGGGCGAGGGGCCGGAGGACCGGCTGACCTTTAAGCGCTCGCGCGTGCCGGGGCAGATCCAGGCCGCGGAGATCGTGTTCGATGTCGGTGGTGTGTACGATCCGGCGGCGGGGCGGTACGACCATCACATGAAGAACAAGCCGCTGCGCGAGGACGGTACGCCCTACAGCGCGGCGGGGCTGCTGTGGAAGGATTATGGCCTGGCCGCGATCCGGAACATGCTGGCCGAGCCTGTGGAGGACGCCATGGAGGCCGCCATCTGGCAGGCCGTCGACAAGGCGCTGATCCTGCCGGTCGATCTGGATGATAACGGCGTGGCGAAAATGGGACGGCTGTCGCTGGCGGAGATCGTTTCGACCTGCGGTGCGGCCTGGGACACCGCCGAACTGTATGGCGCCGAGGAAGCGGGAAAGCGCGAAATGACCGGCTTCGCCGATGCGGCCGGGATCGTGGCGCGGTATCTGGTCGGGGTTGTCGATCGTGCGCGGGCCAGCCTGAAGGCTGTGGAGCGTGTGTTGCGTGCCTATGAGCTGGCCGAAGACAAGCGCATTCTGGTGCTGGAGACGGGGATGCCGGCCGAGAAGGTGATTTTCGAGCGCGATCTGCCTGTCGTCTATGTCGTCTCGCCGGCCGGTGGCGGCCAGTGGAATGTGAAGGCGGTGCCGCCGGCACGGGGGGAGTTCGGCCAGCGTGTCTCGTTGCCGGAAGCGTGGGGCGGGCTGGAAGGCCAGGCGCTGGCCGATGTCTCGGGGAT
Source organism: Gluconacetobacter dulcium (assembly GCF_014174165.1). Classification (GTDB taxonomy): domain Bacteria; phylum Pseudomonadota; class Alphaproteobacteria; order Acetobacterales; family Acetobacteraceae; genus Gluconacetobacter; species Gluconacetobacter dulcium. Next base: position 38,311 of record NZ_JABEQN010000007.1, read on the forward strand.
CGGGGATGCGGCCTTCGCGCATCCGGCGCGGTTCATCTGCGGTGCGCGCAGCCGGGCGGGGGCCGTGGCCATGGCCCGCCGGGCGCTGGAGATCGGCGCGCCCTGATTTCGCCATTCCCCGTCGATCCGCCTGCCGCTGCCTTGCCGGGAGAGCGTGACGCGCTCCGTGAGGCGTGGGCCGCCCGGTCGGCGGCGGGCAGGGACTGAGTCTCTTTGACCGGCAGAGGGGGATGCGGCACGCTCCCGCTCCGTTCGCCCAACTGCTGGAGGCTCTCTGCCATGTCGTCTTATCCGGATACCTTGCTGTTTATCGACGGTCGGTGGATTGCTGCGCAGGATGGGCGGTTCATCGACGTGGTCAACCCTGCGACCGAGCAGGTGATCGGGCGGGTGGCCCATGCCGGCCAGCCTGATCTGGCCGCCGCCGTGGCGCCGCCGAACGGGGCTTTGCGGTGTGGAGCCGCATGTCGGTGTTCGAGCGCTACCGGATCATGCGGCAGGCGGCGACCCTGCTGCGGGCGCGGGTCGATGACGTTGCGCCGGTCCTGACCCAGGAGCAGGGCAAGCCGCTGGCCGAAGCGCGGACGGAATTGCTGGGGGCGGCGGATACGATCGACTGGCTGGCCGAAGAGGGACGCCGGGCCTATGGGCGGCTGATCCCGTCGCGCGCGGTGGGGGTGAGCCAGACGGTGATCCGCAGCCCGGTGGGGCCGGTGGCGGCGTTCTCGCCGTGGAATTTCCCGGTCAACCAGGTGGTGCGCAAGGTCGGCGCGGCGCTGGCGACCGGCTGCTCGATCATCGTCAAGGCGGCGGAGGAAACGCCGGCTTCGCCGGCCGCGCTGATCCGCGCCTTTGCCGATGCCGGGGTGCCGGCGGGGGTGATCGGGCTGGTCTATGGCACGCCGTCCGAAATTTCGGAGACGCTGATCGCGCATCCGGCGATCCGCAAGGTGACGTTTACCGGCTCGACCGTCGTGGGCAAGATGCTGGCCGCGCTGGCCGGGTCGCACATGAAGCGGGCGACGATGGAACTGGGCGGGCATGGGCCGGCCATCATCTGTGCCGATGCCGATATCGACCATGCGGCGGCGACGCTGGCGGCGGCGAAATTTCGCAATGCCGGGCAGGTTTGCGTCTCGCCGACCCGTTTCCTTGTGGAGCGTCCGGTCTTCGGTCGGTTCGTGGAGCGGTTCGCGGCGGTGGCCAGGGAGATCCGCGTGGGTGACGGGCTGCTGCCCGATACGAAAATGGGGCCGCTGGCCAATGTCCGGCGCGTGGAGGCGATGGAAGCCCTGATCGGCGATGCGACCGGCAAGGGGGCGACGATCGTGACCGGTGGCCAGCGGATCGGCAATGCCGGTTATTTCTTTGCGCCGACGGTGCTGACCGACCTGACCACCGACATGCGGATCATGAATGAGGAGCCGTTTGGTCCGGTGGCGCTGATGAATCCGTTCGATACGCTGGACGAGGCGCTGACCGAGGCCAATCGCCTGCCATACGGGCTGGCGGCCTATGGTTTTACCGGCGCGGCCCCCACGGCCGCCCGCCTGCGCGACGAGGTGCGGGCCGGGATGCTGACGGTGAACCATCTGGGGCTGGCGCTGCCGGAGGTGCCGTTCGGCGGGATCGGCGATTCCGGTTATGGCTCGGAAGGCGGCAGCGAGGCGCTGGATGCCTATCTGGACACCCGTTTCGTGACGATCCGAGATTATGTCTGACACGGCGGCCTTTGAGGCCGGCAGTCTGGCGGCGCTGTGGGCGGCGCGCTATCGCGAGGGCGTCGCGCCGGGGGCTTTGCCGGACGAGGCGATGCTGCGGCATCTGATGGCGCATCGCTCGGTGCGGGCCTATCGGCCCGATCCGTTGCCCGAGGGCGTGCTGGAAGGGGCGATGGCGGCTGGCCAGTCGGCCTCGACGTCCTCGAACCTTCAGGTGTGGAGCGTGGTGGCGGTCGAGGATGCCGAGCGGCGCGCCCGCCTGTCGGAACTGGCCGGTGGGCAGGCGCATATCCGTCAGGCGCCGCTGTTTCTGGCGTGGCTGGTCGATCTCTCCCGACTGGCGCGGCTGGGGGCGAGGCTGTCGCACGCCACCGAGGGGCTGGATTATCTGGAGACCTTTCTGGTCGGGGTCGTCGATGCGGCGCTTGCGGCGCAGAACGCGGCCGCTTTCTTCGAGGCGCAGGGGCTGGGGATCGTTTATATCGGCGGCCTGCGCAATCACCCGGAACAGGTGGCGCGCGAACTGCGGCTGCCGGATCGCTGCATGGCGGTTTTCGGCATGTGTGTGGGGTATCCGGATATGGCGCGGCCCGCCGCGATCAAGCCGCGCCTGGCGCAGGCGGTCGTGCTGCATCGCGAGTGCTACGATGTGTCGGGCGAGGACGCGGCGGTCGGCCGGTATGACGGTATCGACGAAGCCTTTCAGCGCGAACAGGGGCTGGCGCCGCGCGCGTGGTCGGATGCCATGGTGCGCCGTGTGGCCGGCCCGCAATCGCTGAATGGCCGCGACCGGTTGCGTGAGGCGCTGGGTGCGCTGGGATTTGCGCTGCGATAGGTCGTGCCGTGCGGGCATGGCGTGGGTGTATTGATCTGATCTTGCTGCGATGGAGATGATGCGCATGCGGCGTCGCGATTTGCTTCGATCTGTTCCGGTCCTGCTTGTGTCCCCGGCGTGCGCGCGGGCGCCGGCGGAGGGCGCGATCGCGGCCTATGAACGCGCGACGGGCGGGCGGGTCGGCGTTTTTGCCCTGAATATTGCCAGCGGAAAGCGTTTTGCCTGGCGGCAGAGCGAACGGTTTGTGATGTGCAGCACGTTCAAGGCCTCGCTGGCCGCGTGCGTGCTGGCGCGCGTCGATCGGGGGGACGCGGATCTGGATGAGGTGATCGCGTTTACGGCCGCCGACATCGGGGGGATGTATGCGCCTGTCGCGAAAGAGAATCTGGGCCGGGGCGCGATGTCGGTGCGCGAGATGTGCGCGGGGGCCGTCGAATTCAGCGACAATGTCTGTGCCAACAAACTTCTGACGCGGATCGGTGGTCCTGCCGCGTTGACGCGGTTCTGGCGGTCGATCGGCGATGATGTGACCCGCCTTGACGACGTTGAGCCTTTTCTCAATCGCACGCCCCTGGGCGGGGTGCGGAATACGACGACGCCGTTGGCGATGGCGGGGATCGCCCGGCGGCTTGTGCTGGGGGATGTGCTCTCGGAGGGGTCGCGGGCGATGCTGAAGACCTGGCTGGTCGATTGCCAGACCGGAAAGAACCGCCTGCGCGCGGGCCTGCCGGGCCAGTGGGTGGTGGGCGACAAGACGGGGAATAATGGCAAGGACGCCGCCGGCGACATTGCGATTGCGTGGCCTGGGGTGGGCGGGCCGATCGTCATGGTTGTCTATACGCGCGGGGGTGCGCCGGATGATGCGCAGTTTGCGGCGCTCTTCGCGGGGATCGGGCGGCATGTGGCGGCGACGCTGTCGTAACCGGCTGCCGGCCTGATGCGCGGCGGCGCGGGCTTGACGTGCCGCGTGATCTGGGGATTCTGACCGGTCGGGACGTGCCGTGGGGTGCGTGCCTGTTGCGTCGTGCATGCGGCACGCGCCGTTTCGTCGTGAGAGAGCAGGATCATGGATAGCGCCGATCAATTCCGTTTCACGCATATTCCGCACCCCGCGCCGGTATCGGTCGCGCAGCGTACGGAATTGCTGGCCAATCCGGGGTTCGGGCGCGTCTTCACCGACCACATGGCGGTCGTCCGCTACAAGGAAGGGCAGGGCTGGCATAATCCGACGATCGAGGCGCGGGCGCCGATCGCGCTCGATCCTGCTGCGGCCGTGCTGCATTATGCGCAGGAAATCTTCGAGGGCATGAAGGCGTATCGCGCCGCCGATGGTGGCGTGGTGATGTTCCGCCCGGATGCCAATGCCCGGCGTTTCCGCCAGTCGGCCGAGCGCATGGCCATGGCGGACGTGCCCGAGGCGCTGTTCCTGGAGGCGGTGCGCGAGCTGGTGAAGACGGATCGCGACTGGATTCCGTCAGGGGAGAGCGCCAGCCTGTATCTGCGGCCGTTCATGATTGCCAACGAGGCGTTCCTTGGGGTGAAGCCGTCCTCGGAATATCTGTTCATCGTCATCGCATCGCCCGTCGGGGCGTATTTCAGCGGTGGCGCCGTGTCGGTGTGGGTGTCGGAGGATTATACCCGCGCCGCCCCCGGTGGGACCGGCGCGGCCAAGTGCGGTGGCAATTACGCCGCCAGCCTGCTGGCCCAGCGCGAGGCGAAGAACCAGAAGTGCGATCAGGTGCTGTTCCTGGATGCCGCCGAACATCGGTGGATCGAGGAAATGGGCGGCATGAACATCTTCTTCGTGATGGATGACGGCACGCTGGTCACGCCGCCGCTGGGGGGGACGATCCTGCCCGGCATTACCCGCGATGCGCTGCTGACGCTGGCGCGCGACAAGGGGCTGACGGTGCGCGAGGAAGGTTACAGCATCGACCAGTGCTATGAAGACGCGGCCAGCGGGCGCCTGAAGGAAGCCTTTGCCTGCGGTACGGCGGCTGTGGTGACGTCGATCGGCCGTTTCCGTGGGCATCGGGGCGAGATCGTGATCGGTGCGGGGAATGGGGCCGATCCGGTGACGGAGGGGCTTCGCGAGGCGCTGATCGGCATTCAGCGCGGCCAGCGCCCGGACCCCTATGGCTGGGTCCAGCGCGTCGACTGATTGATGCCAAGGCGGGGCGTTCAGCCCCGCCGTTACAATTGACTGAATAAACGAACCGGTTTGCACAGGCCGCCGGCCTTTGCCGGGGTCAAGGGGCTGAGCCCCCTGGTCTTCAGGGCAATGCCGCGATGCCGGTCAGTTCGACGCGCCAGGCCGGGTCGGCCAGTCGGGCCTCGACGGTGGCGCGGGCCGGTTTGTTGCCGCGATCCAGCCATTGGTCCCAGGCGCGGTTCATGGCGTCCAGATCGTCCATGTTGGCCAGGAAGAGCTGGACCGAGAGCAGGCGGCTCTTGTCGGTGCCTGCTTCGGCCAGCAGGGCGTCGACCTGACGCAGGATGTCGGCCATCTGCCCTTCGATATCCAGCGACGAATCATCGGTGACCTGGCCGGCCAGATAGACCAGCCCGTTATGGATCGTCGCGCCGCACAGGCGGGTTTCGGGTTGCAGGCGGGTGATCGGACTCATGGGGGTCTCTCTGTTCGTGGGGCGAGGGGGCGAACGATAGAATAACACACGCATCCGTGACAGATGGGCCTCGGTGGACGGATCAGTGTGTCGGCCGGTCGGTCAGCATGCGCAGGAAGGCGATGATATCCTGCCGTTCGCGTGGGGTCAGGGCCGGGGCGTCGCCTGGGTGGCGGTCGAAGGGGGCGTCCGTGATGTCGAGGTTGGTGCGGTAGGTGGGCGGCAGGTCGTCCTGGCGCAGGATCTGGCCGTTGGCGTCCTTGGGGTAGATCCGCTCGGGGGCGACATCGCGCAGGACGTAGAAATCCAGCACCTCATTGAGCGTGTGATAGATGCCGTTATGGAAGAAGGCGTGGCGGGTGGCGGTGTTGCGCAGGGTTGGCGTGACGAACAGGCCGCACATGTCGGCGCGGGTTGCCATGTCGGTGCGGACCGGGCCGCATAGTCCCAGATCGTAAAAGGCGGGGTTGCGGTTGGCGGACAGCGTGCGGTTGCGCGGGACGCCGAGGGCCTCGAACTGATGGTCGGTCAGCAGCGGGGGCGTGCCGTCGGGTTTGGGGCGGTCGGGGTGGCAGGCGGCGCAATTGCCTTTTGCCGGGTCGTTGAACAGCAGGTAGCCCCGGTGCTGGGCCGGCGTCATGCGCCGCCGGCCTTCCAGCCAGTCGTCATATGGGCTGGCGTAGGGGTGGAAGGCCGGGTCTTCGATCTGGTAGCGCGCGATGGCGAACAGGGCTTCGGCGAGCAGCAGATTGTCCGAACTGGCGACGGCGGGGCCGCCCAGGCGGCGGAGCATCGGGGCGTAGGGGCCGTGCTTCAGCCGGGCCAGCACGATGGCGCGGCTGGAGGCCATTTCGTCGGGGTTGAAGAGGGGGCCGTTGGCTTGCTGTTGCAGGGTGTCGGCGCGGCCGTCCCAGAACAGGCCGCCTTGCGGGACCATGTTGACGGCGGACGCGGCGTTGTTCTGCGCGGTCTTGGCGCCGTGCGGGCCGATGGCCGTGGCGGAGGGGGTGGTGGCGGTTTCGGTTTCGGCATCGTCGGGGCCGATGCTGAAATTGGGGCGGGTTTCCAGATAGGTGAGGGTGGGGACCGCGCGCAGCCCGTCCCGCGTCAGGTCGGTGCCGCCCAGGGCGACGGCGGCCGGGCCTGCCGGGGCGTAATGATGCGCGGGGTCATGGCAGGAGGCGCAGGATTGCCGGCCCGATCCGGACAGGGCGGGATCGTGAAACAGGCTGCGCCCGACCTGCGCCATTGCCGAGAGGGGGGCGGCGGCCGGGCGATGCAGCGCGACGGGACAGGGATTGCCGCCATCGGGCGTCGGCAGGCAGGCGGCCGGGGGGGCGCCGGCGGCGAGAGCCGGTAAGGCCGGAAGCACAAGGAAGAGGAATATTCTAAAAAGCATTGAATATGTCGAGATAGATCTCGAAATTGTCGATATCTCATAACCCCGAGGGGTGAAGGGGACGACTGTCCCCTTCCGGGTGCAGGGCAGCGCCCTGCGTTGCTTGCGATGCCTAACGAGCAATCGCGGAGCGCGGTTCGCCGGTCGTAGGGTCCAGCAGCAGACGGCCCATCCGGGGCGGCTGGGTGAAATCGAACAGGTCGCGCAGGTCGGCGGCGTCGGCGTCGAAGGAGCCGCCGCCCAGGCGTGTGCCGTGCAGCCAGTTGTCTTCGATGAAGCGGGTGATCGAACTCTGGGTCAGCAGGACGTGGCTGATATGGTTGGTCTTCGCCCACGGGGAGACGACCAGCAGCGGGATGCGGGTGCCGGGGCCGCAGCGGCCGTTGACGGGCCGGCCATCGACGCCCATGGGGCGGGGGGCGCTGCCACCGCAGCGGCCGGGGCCGTCCAGTTGGTCGGCCTCGGGGTCGCTGGAGGAGCGGGTGGGGGGGACGAAGGCGTGGTCGTACCAGCCATCGGAATCGTCCCAGGCGATGATGACGGCGGTGTCGCGCCATTCCGGCCGCTGCTGCACCATGTTCAGGACTTCGACCAGGCCCTGCTGTTCGTCCAGCGGGTCGGAATAGCCGGCGTGGCCGTCCTGATAGCCGAGGAGCTTGATGAACGAGACGGCGGGCAGGGTGCCGGCGCGCAGGACGGTGGCGAAATCGCGCAGGTCGTATTCGTGGTTGGCCGGATCGCGCGTGACGCCGTCCGCCGCGAAGGTGTGGCCGATCGCGGCGACCGAACTGGGGCGGGCGTGGGTGGGGTTGGCGGTGCTGGGATAGTACTGGAACCAGTTGTGATGGGGGATGTAGTCGGTGATCGTCTGGCCGACCACGGGAGAGGGCGTGGAACGGGCGCAGCCGGTGGTGCCGTTGGGGTTGCGGATGTCCAGCGCGAACCCGCCCATGAAGCCGCCCCAGGTGATGCCGGCCTGGTTCAGCAGGTCGCCGACATTGCGGCCGCGCATGGTGACCTGATTGCCGGGAACCGAGCAGACATCATAGGCCGGGTCGATGTCGTTGATCATGGTCCAGCCGCCCTGGCCATCGGCGATATAGGGCGTTGCGGCGTGTTTGGTGGCGGGCTTCTGCGTCGTCCGGACGATCAGCATGCCGTTGGTCTGGCCCGCGACGACTTCCAGCGCGCCCGGCGTGGAGGGGCCGTAGGTGTCGGTGTAGGTGGCGTCGCTCATGGCGAAATGCTGGGCGTACTGCCACAGGGCGGTGACGGTGTTGCCGTCGAAATAGCCCATCACCTGGCCGCGCGTGCCAAACGCGCCCACGCCGCCGGGGGTGCCGCGCCCGGTATGGAGGGGGAACAGGTCGGCCTTGCCGCCATGATAGGCCATCTGCTCGGCCGTATAGGCGTGGTTCTGGTCGGCGGTGGCGGCCTGGGTGCGGTCGAGGCGGAACGGCAGGCTGGCGTCGGCGCCGTTGGCGGGACCGGCGTTGGGGTTGCTGGTCAGCAGCCCCGCCGTGACCAGCGTATTGGCCGGCGGGGTGCCGGGCCGGGCCGTGAAGGCGGGTTCGCCGGGCGGGTTGGCGGCCTGCGGATAGGTGGCGAAATAATGGTCGAACGAGACGTTCTCGTCATAGACGACGATCAGATGCTTGATCGGCGTTGCCGTTTCGGGCTTTGTCGCCAGCGTATTCGGGGTAGGAGCGGCCAGGGCGGGGGTGGTGGCCAGCAGGGCCACGAGGGGGCTGGCGAGGCGAACGGGGCGGGAAGAGATCATGCCGGGCGCGTATCCTGCGGTTTGCGGTTCTGCGGCCCCGGAGCGGACCGATCGTGCGGGACGATCATCTCCGGGCCATCGCCGTTCCGGCGGCGGCCCCGGCGGTCGGCCTTCGTTCTATAGGGCGTCGTTCCGGCCTTGGCCATCATGGAACGGGAGCGGAAGAGTGTGAATTCTTGATGATGCCGGGTGCGTCGGGGCTTGACGTAGATCAGGGTCCGCTGCTGGCGGACGGGCTAATATCTCCTGCGTCGCGCCCTCGGTGCGCCACCCCTGCATTGTGAGGAACGAGCATGACCGGAAAGATGAAGGCCGCCGTCGTCCGTGAATTCGGCAAGCCGCTGACGATCGAGGAACTGGATATTCCGACGATCCGTGCCGACCAGATCCTGGTGCGGCTGGATGCGTGCGGCGTGTGCCACACCGACCTGCATGCCGCCCGTGGGGACTGGCCGGTGAAGCCGAAGCCGCCTTTCGTGCCGGGACATGAGGGTGTGGGGCATGTGGTGGCTGTGGGAAGCGCCGTCAAATGGGTGAAGCAGGGCGACGTGGTGGGCGTGCCGTGGCTGTATTCGGCGTGCGGCCATTGCGAACATTGCCTGGGCGGGTGGGAGACGCTGTGCCCGACGCAGGACGATACGGGCTACACCGTCAACGGATGTTTCGCCGAATATGTGGTGGCCGATCCGAATTACGTGGCTCATCTGCCGAAGAATATCGACCCGATGCAGGTTGCGCCGGTGCTGTGCGCGGGGCTGACGGTCTATAAGGGCCTGAAGATGACGGACACCCGTCCGGGCCAGTGGGTCGCCGTTTCGGGTGTGGGCGGGTTGGGCCAGATGGCGGTGCAGTATGGCGTGGCCATGGGACTGAACGTGATCGCGATCGATATCGACGACGAGAAGTTGCAGACCGCCAAGGTGCTGGGGGCGGCGCTGACCGTGAATGCGCGGTCGGTCGATCCCGCGCCTTATATCCAGTCGCAGGTGGGCGGGGCGCATGGCACGCTGGTGACGGCGGTTTCGCGCACCGCCTTCGCGCAGGCGATGGGCTTTGCCCGGCGCGGCGGGACGATCGTACTGAACGGCCTGCCGCCGGGGGAATTCCCGATTTCCATCTTCGACATGGTGATGGCAGGGACCACGGTGCGGGGGTCGATCGTCGGCACGCGGCTGGACATGATCGAGGCGCTGTCGTTCTTCGCCGACGGCAAGGTCAAGACCGTCATCGAGCCCGACCGGCTGGAGAATATCAACGAGATCTTCGCCGAGCTGGAGGCGGGCAACGTGCAGGGACGCAAGGTGCTCGACCTGCGGGGGTGACGGGTGGTGGGGGCATAAGCCCTTGTCATAAGGGTGGAACCTTCCGGCTTTGCGCTGCTCCGCCTCGGGTACGATGGGCCGCGCCGCCGTTCGCCAGATCGAAGATCGCCGTCAGTTCGCAGCACAGGGGGAGGCGTCGGCACAATGCCCCCGGCCGGCGCGCGGATTGCTTCCACCAGCCGGGTCGCCTTGAGCTGGTAGCGGTCCGAGAGGTTTGGGGGGGGGCACGCGCGGCAAGTCCGTCGGGATTGTCGGCCATGTGGGCGGCGATCTCGGCCTTCCTGGGCCAAGGCTCCTGCATTCGCGCCTTCATCGCAGGCTCCATACATCCCGTCCGCGATCGCGCGCAGGATACCCGCCCTGCTTCGGTGGAATGCTGTCTGGCGCCTTGCGATCGGCCACCAACCTGAAGCCTGTGCTGCCTGTTTTTGGCGGCTTTCGCCCTCTCCACGCATATCGCAGGCCATTCCAGGCGGTCGAACTGGGAAAATCCTTTTCTTCGCTCTCACTCACTCCGTCGCATCGAACCTTCTGCGATAGGCGCTCGCGGTCAAACCAGTGATGCGTCGGAACTGTTTGCGGAATCCGGCCTCCGATCCGAACCCGGTCACATGCGCGATTTCCGCGACTGGCAATCGCGTTTCTTCCAACAGTTCCCGCGCCCGCGCGACGCGCTCGTTGAGCAGCCAGTTCAGCGGCGTCAGACCTGTGGCGTCGCACACATGGCGATGCAGACCGCGCGGGCTCATTCTCGCCTCGGACGCCATCCGTTCGACCGGCCAGTGCTCGTGCAGGCGTCCGCGAATCATATCGAGCAGTGTTGCGAGGCGGCGCCCCGCATGCTTCGCCACCGGACGCGGGATAAACTGTGCCTGGCCGCCGTCCCGGTGGGCGGGAATGACCAGCCGGCGGGCCACCTGATTGGCGATCCGGGCACCGAAATCCTGCCTGACCACATGCAGGCAGAGGTCGAGGCCCGCAGCACTCCCGGCAGACGTAAGGAGCCGTTCGTCCTCCGTGTACAGCACGTCAGGTTCGACCCTGATCTCTGGATAGGTTCGCGCCAGAACGTCCGTGTGGTGCCAGTGTGTCGTGGCACGACGCCCGTCGAGCAGGCCGGTGGCGGCAAGGACAAAAGCGCCCGAACAGATCGAGACGAGCCGTGCGCCACGCATATGGGCTGCCCGCAGAGCCGCCGCGAGATCATCGGGTACGGGGGCGTGCGGACCGCGCCAGCCGGGAATGACGACCGTATCGGCCTGATCCAGAAGAGAGAGATCGCCGTCCGGCAGAACGCTCAGGCGTGCCCCGGCACGGAGCGGCCCGGCTTCGACCCCTGCGACGACGCAACGGTACCAGCCCGGCCCCGCCTCGGGACGCGATAGGGCGAAGACCTCCATCGCGCAGCCATATTCGAATGCGCACAGCCCATCATAGGCGAGAACGACAACGAGAGGGCGATCGGACATAGACAAGAACTCTGGCAGGATCGGAGCGTAGATGACCGATCCGGACACTTACGCCAAATCCATCATCCCAGGAAGATAGCGGCTCCTCACCCGAATGGAGCAAAGACCTATGAAGCTGGTCGGAAAACTGGATTCTCCTTACGTTAGGCGCGTGGCCATTTCCCTGACGCTGATGGAGGTTCCGTTCGAACATGTCTCCCTCTCGGTGTTTCAGGATGAGGCCGCGTTCGTCGCGATCAATCCCGTGCTGAAGGCGCCGAGCCTCATGACGGAAGATGGAACGGTCCTGATGGAATCGACCCTGATCCTCGACCATATCGAGCATGGGCTGCCGCCAGCCCGGCGGCTGATGCCGGAGGATGCTCCGGATCGGATGCAAGTGCTCCACACGCTGGGCTTCGCCCTGGTCGCGGCGGACAAGGCGGTGCAACTCGTCTACGAACGGACGCGCCGGCCGCCGGACAGGCAGTATCAGCCCTGGGCGGAGCGCATCGTCGATCAGGCCCATGCCGCCTTCTCGATGCTTGATGCGCGCTATGCCCGTTGCGCCGGTGACTGGTTGCTGGGAACGGTGTCACAGGCCGATATCTCAACCGCCGTCGCCTGGACTTTCGCCCGCAACGAAATCCCCGACATCGTGACCGGGGACGCGTATCCGGCTCTCCTGCGCCTCGCCGCCCGAGCGGAAGCACTGCCGGCATTCCTGAAATGGCAGCCGAAATAAGCAATATTTGGGAGAATACTATCCGATACAGGCGGATGCTGGAGGGCGCGCCGGGTCGTCATCCTCGGCGCGCCGCGACAACGGGCATATTCCTGCCCGCTGTCGCGTTCGATGCTTTTGAAAATCAGGGAATCAGACGTTCCGAACGCAATCTCGCGAACAGGTCAAAGAATGAGTCCGGCGTGTACTGATAGTCCGTGAAGCCGGCGCGCCTGCTTTTGCTCATGTCCGTGACGCATTCCACGGGACGGCCGAGATCGGCATCGGTATGCCATGCGGACGCAACGCGATGAATGTCGGGTTCCGCCAGACCGTGACGCGCCGCCATGGTCGTCCAGAGCCTGCTATCCTCCGCAAGCATCTCATCCAGAGACAGCGCGGCTTCTGGATAGGGCGCGGCTTCGATGCCGAACCATGTTGCGAGGTCCGGCCAAAGCCATTTCCAACGGAAGACGTCGCCATTGACGATGTTGAAATCCTGATTCTGCGCGGCGGCGGTCGTGCCCGCCCAATGCAGGTGGCGAGCCAGTTGGCGCGCGTCTGTGACATCCGTCAGGCCATGCCACTGGTTGGGTGAGCCGGGGAATACGAACGGCCGCCCGGTCTCGCGACAGAGGCTGGCATAGACGGCGAGAGTCGAGCCCATATTCATCGCATTGCCGACGGCATGGCCGATGATCGTGCTCGGACGATGCACGCTCCAGGAAAAGCCGTGGCGTGACGCGGCCTCGAACAGGGCGTCTTCCTGATCGTAATAGAAATTCGCGATCGGGAGGCGTGGCATATCTTCACGAAACGGCGTTTGTACGCCACCGCCCTGGGCATAGGCTTCGAACGGGCCGAGATAGTGCTTGAGCCCCGTCGTGAGGGCCGCGTGACGGATCAGCCCCGGAGCGGGCAGCGCCGCGAAGACGTTTCGCACCATCGCGCCGTTGACCCGGCAGTTTTCGGCCTCCGTCGCCATCCGCATCCATGAACAGAAATAGATATGGCTCGGCCGTATTCCGGCCAGGGCCGTCCGCAACCCTTCCGCGTCCAGCAGATCCGCCGCGATGGGGATTGCGCCGCGCCCCGCCTGCCGGGGGCGGCGCGCCAGGCCGTGGACGACCCAGCCATCCGCGACCAGCCGGGCCGCGAGATTCTGCCCCACGATTCCCGTGGCGCCGACGATCAGTGCGCTATAAGACATGCCCAGTCTCCTTCGGCAATCAGACGGCGGGGGGATTGAGGCGCGCAAACGCGGCCTGGCGGTAATAAGGGAAATACGGATAGGCGGCTTCTGTCCGGCTCGCATCATCCAGGCGCGCCGTCTGTTCAGCCGTGAGGCGCCATCCGACGGCACCGAGGTTCTGGCGCAGTTGTGCTTCATCGCGCGCGCCGATGATGACCGAGGCAACCGTGGGCCTTGAGGTGAGCCAGTTGAGGGCGATCTGCGGCACGGTCTTTCCCGTCTCGCCCGCGATCTCGTCCAGCATATCGAGAACACGGAACAGACGCTCGTCATCGACGGGCGGCCCGAAAGCGGCTGTCTGGTTCAGGCGGCTGTCCGCGGGAAGTGTCTCGCCGCGTTTCAGGCGGCCGGTCAATCTTCCCCAGCCCAACGGACTCCAGACCAGCGCGCCTACGCCCTCTTCTCGTCCGAGCGGCATCAATTCCCATTCGTAATCACGGCCGACGAGCGAATAATAGACCTGATGGGCGACATAGCGCGGCCAGCCATATCGCTCCGCTATTCCCAACGATTTCTCCAGTTGCCAGCCGGAGAAATTGGAGACGCCGATATACCGGACCTTTCCGGCGCGGACGAGTTCGTCCAGCGTTGCGAGCACTTCCTCGAACGGCGTTGCGGCGTCGAAAGCGTGAAGTTGGAGCAAATCGATATAGTCAGTGCCCAGGCGCCGCAACGACGCTTCGACGGCGGGAAGCAGTCGCGCGCGAGACGTGCCCGCCTCTGCTGGCCCTTCTCCCATCGGTAGGCCGGTCTTCGTGGAAATCAGCACCTTGTCGCGCCGGTTGCGGATCGCTTCTCCCAGCACCTCTTCCGATGCGCCGTCGGAATACACGTCGGCTGTATCGAACAGGGTGACGCCGGCATCCAGGCAGATGTCGATCAGCCGCCGTGCCTCCGTGGCGTCGGTCTTGCCCCAGGCGCCGAACAGCGGCCCCTTGCCGCCAAAGGTGCCGGCACCGAAGCTGAGCAACGGAACCTTGAGGCCGGATTTTCCGAGCGACCGATAGTCCATCCCGTCTTCCTTTCGATCCTGCACATGCGCGTGCCGTGAGCAGGCAGGATAAGGGGCAGGGAATTCGTGATATAGAGTGCCGGATGGAACATCATCTGTGAAATGAAAGACCGAATGGCAGGCATCGAGATCAATCGTTCACGCGAAATGGCGGTGTTCGTACACATCGTCGAGCAGGGCGGCTTCTCGGCTGCCGCGCGGGTGTGTCGGATGACGCCATCGGCGATCAGCAAACTGATCGCCCGCCTCGAAACGCGTCTGGGCGCACGGCTCGTCAACCGTTCGACACGACGTTTCCAACTGACGCCCGAAGGGTGCGTCTTCTACGAGCGCGCCACGCAAATTCTGGCGGACATCGCGGACGCGGAACGGAGCGCCGGGGCTGGCGAACGGCCTTTCGGGCGTGTCCGCCTGACGACGAGCGCTTCCTACGCCATCCATATCCTCGCACCGATCCTGCCCGACTTTCTCGACCTCTATCCCGATATCACCCTGGATATCGTCCAGACGGACATGGTGATCGATCTTCTCTCCGAGCGAACGGACGTGGCGGTGCGTGCCGGACCGCTGAAAAGTTCAAGCCTCGTCGCACGCAAGCTGGGTGAGACGCCATCGGTCATTACCGCCGCGCCCGGTTATCTGAACCGCTTCGGTGTGCCAGAGACCATCGCCGACCTGGACCGGCATCGCAGGCTGGGTTTCGGCTATCTCCGCGCGATCGATGGCTGGCCTTTGAAACAGCACGATGAGACGATCGTGCATCCGGCATCCGGTCGCGTTCAGGCCAGTGACGGCGAGGCGCTACGACAACTCGCATTAAGCGGAAACGGCCTTGCCCGGTTGGCGCTCTTTACCGTGCGCGACGATATCGCCGCCGGACGACTGGTTCCCGTTTTGGAAAGGTTCAATCCGGGGGATCACGAAACATTCTACGCCGTCCATGCGGGCGGAAGCGGTCCGCTTCCCTCGCGTGTTCGGGCATTGCTCGATTTTCTCGCAGCGCGCGGGCGCGTGGAATGAAAGATCATGTCGGATCAGGATGGTTGACGGTCGCGCTGCGAAACTGAAGTGCGTGGCTGGAATGTCCGCGCGGGACCGGGCCATCATGTCATGGAGGCTGCGAATGCCGACATCCGCTAAGCGCACGGTTCCGTACTGATTTTGTCGTGGTCTGTTTTCAATGCGACATGCAACCGAAGAAAAACCTCGTGAATCTGCTGGTTCATGAGGTTTTTGATGGGATCGTTGGTTGTGGGCATGGTGTGGCCGATACCAACACGCCTTTTCTGTTAATTCTCTTTTTGAAATCGGTCAGGCTCTCAGGACATAACGAAACTGACCGTATCGAGCGTGAAACTGCCATCGTCTTCGATCTCGAAATATGCGCGCACATCGTCCGGTGCCGCCCGTTGCAGAGAGCGGATCGCCTGAATGCGTTCGGGCGGGGTGCGCGTGCGTGCGACCCAACTGGAAAACGCCATGCGCAACCGCCGAGGTGTCATGGCCTGCATGGCAAAGCCGGCGCGCCCAAGAGCCGACACCCATTCGGACACCGTGTAGTCCCGTACGTGCGAAATGTCGCGCGTCAGTTCCAGCGTCTGGAGCCAGCTATCGCAGAGGACATGTGACGGCGCGGCGACATCGATGAACATGGCGATGCCGCCGGGCTTCAGGACGCGGCGTGCCTCGCGCAATCCCTGCTCCATATCCTGCCAGTGATGGGTCGTGAAGCGACAGAGAACCGCGCAGAAACTGGCATCCTCAAATGGAAGGGATTCAGCGAAAGCCTGTTGCGTCGCGATGTTGGACAGTCCGCGTTCTTGCGCCGTTCGACGCACCGCGTCCAGCATATCCGGCGTAACGTCGCAGGCGACGACCTGCTCCACATGCGGGGCGACCCGGTAGCTGACATGTCCGCCGCCGCAGCCCAGATCCAGAACGCGACGCAACCCCCTGCCGGCAACAGCCTGTTCGATCTCGTCCAGATCCTCTCCGGCGCTGTGGACGGCACTGGATACATAATCCGCCGCGCGTTCTCCGTAATGGCGTGCGGCGTAACTGTCCGACGTGTCTGTCATGATCGCTCCTTTCCGTTGACGCGCGCAGGATGGGCGGTTCATGAACCAGAGATAAGGTCTATTGTTATACGGGTATAAAAAGTGCCACCATGATCTCCATCCCTGAGCAACGCCGGACCCTTGGCGCCTTCCTTCGTGCCCGCAGAGAGGCGTTATCGCCCGAGCGGGCGGGGATTTTCCCGATGCCGGGCCGCCGACGCACCCCAGGTCTGCGACGGGAGGAAGCCGCGCAGCTCTGTGGCATCAGCACGACCTGGTACACCTGGCTGGAACAAGGGCGCGAGGTCGCCTGTTCCAACCAGGTGCTCGCAAGGGTGGCCGATGCCCTGCTTCTGTCGTCGGCGGAAAGAACCTACCTGTTCGAACTGGCCCGTCAGAACGATCCGCAGGCTCCCGCCGCCGCGCCCTCGCATGTGGTACCGCCAGACCTGCTCCGCATGTCGGATTTGGTAACCGCCCCGACATATCTGCTGGACGCGCTGTGGTCCGTGCGCGCCGCCAACGCCGGGGCGCGGCATCTCTTCGCCGGATGGATCGGCGGCGAAGAGCCGAACCTGTTGCGCTATGTCTTCCTGAACCCCGAAGCCCGCATCTTTCTCGACGACTGGCCCGATCGCGCGCGACGGCTTCTTGCGGAGTTCCGTGCCGATACCGCCCGCCGGCCGGATGACAGGGCCATGCAGGCGATGGTGGATGACCTGCGCGCGGCAAGCTCCGATTTCGAGCGGCTGTGGACCTGCCACGCAGTGCTGTCCCGCGAAGGGGGACGACGCATGTTCAACCATCCGCAGGACGGCGTGCTTCATTATGAGCAGATCACGCTGATTCCCGCCACATATCCTGGGTACAAGGTGGTGACGCTCATCCCTTTCCTCGGTTGAGGCTTGGGCACTCCTTGCCGTCGGGCAACGGCTATCATCTGTTTTGTCGAACGCCTGTCTTCATGTGATTCTCGGCGACGATCACGATCACGATCACGATCACGCTCGCCCTCCGCCGGCGGAAGCCGCAGGAAATAAACCTTCAGAAAGGCTCTGTTTTCGTTAGGGGCCAAAATGCGAGCTTTCTCGGAGCGAAGGCTCCGGGGTGGGCGCAACCCTCATGGGAGCATGGTGGTGCGGGGCCGTTCCGAGTTATGAGTCCTGCATCATGGACGAATGGGTTGGGAACGGGCGATGCGGAACAGCGCGCGGATCTGGGAATGCGTCGAGGCCCGCAAGGGGCCGCTGATCGCGCTGAGCGACGCGGTGTGGGCGGTGCCGGAGCTGAATTTCGGCGAATTCCGCTCGGTCGCGCTGCATGACGCGGCGCTGGAGCAGGCGGGCTTTCGCGTGACCCGCGATGTGGCGGGTCTGCCGACCGCGATCATGGGCGAGGCCGGGGACGCGGGGCCGATGATCGCCTTCCTGGGCGAGTATGACGCGCTGCCGGGGCTGAGCCAGGAAGCCGGGGCGATGGCGCATCGGCCGCTGTCGGGCGATGGAAACGGCCATGCCTGCGGGCATAACCTGCTGGGGTCGGCGTCGCTGCTGGCGGCGGTGGCGCTGAAGGACTGGCTGGCCGAGACCGGGATGCCGGGGCGGGTGCGCTATTATGGCTGCCCGGCGGAGGAAGGCGGCGCGGGCAAGGGCTTCATGGTGCGCGCGGGCGTGTTCGATGACGTGGATGTTGCGATTTCGTGGCATCCCTTTGCCTTCGCCACCGTCTTTCCGCCGGCGGCGCTGGCCAACATGCGCATGGATTTCACCTTCACCGGGCGGTCGGCCCATGCGGCGGCGGCGCCCCATCTGGGCCGTTCGGCGCTGGATGCGGCGGAACTGATGAATGTGGGGGTGAACTACCTGCGCGAGCATATGCTGCCGAGTTCGCGCATCCATTATGCCTATCAGGACGCGGGCGGTACGGCGCCTAACGTGGTCCAGTCGCGGGTAGTCATTCGCTATACCGTTCGCGCGGCCGAACTGGACGATATGCTGGCCCTGGCCGCGCGCGTGCGCAAGGTGGCCGAAGGCGCCGCGCTAATGACCGAAACCCGGATGGATTGCGCGGTGGTCAGCGGGATGGCCAATCTGCTGCCGAATCCGCCGCTTGAGGCGGCGATGCAGGCGAATCTGGAACGGCTGGGACCGCCGCCTTTCGATTCGGCGGATCGGGCGTTTGCCCGGGAGATGCAGGAGACCTTCACGCCGGAGGATATCGTGGCGGCGTTCCGCCAGGTGGGGCTGCCGCCGACGAGCGACATGACGCTGTGCGATGTCGTGCTGCCGTATCCGTCGCCGGCCGGGCCGATTCTGCTGGGCTCGACCGATGTGGGAGATGTGAGCTGGACGGTACCGACCGTCCAGGCGCTGGGGGCGACCTGCGCCATCGGCACGGCGCTGCATTCCTGGCAGATGACGGCGCAGGGCAAATCGTCGGTCGCGCACAAGGGCATGGTCCATGTCGCCAAGGTCATGGCGGCGACGGCGGTGGATGTGCTGTCGGACCCGGAGCTGCTGGCGCGTGCCCGGCGGGACCATGCCGCCCGGCTGGCCGAATGCCCCTATGTCAGTCCGATGCCGCCGGATCTTGTGCCGCCGGTTATGAGGCAGTCTTCCTGACCTTTCTGGTTTAATGGACGTGCTGTAAAGATTTTTTTGTTTCAAAGTTGCATTTAAAGCACGTTCTGCCGCAGAAATTTTTTTTGATGCCGGAAAGGTCCGGGAAACAAATGTCTTTTCGTCCCGTCGAGGGGGGCACCCTGAAAAAACCGTTACGATAAGGGGATTATGTCATTGCCCATACGGGACGGACCCCTGTAAACGGGCATGGTGTTTCCGCCTTCGGACGGTCTTGCTGCCCGGAGGGTGTCGTTAATGGTAAGGTTTTCTGTCCTGTCTGCTGGGAGAACTTGATGACAAACGCTTTTCGGCGTCCGGTGGCCACGCGCCGCCAGATGCTGACACGAATCGGTATCCTGGGGGGCAGTGCCGCCCTGTATCAGGCCATGACGAGCCTGGGCCACGCCGCGGGAACGGATTTCCAGGGGCCGCCCGCGCTGAGCGGCGGCAAGCCGGGGACGAAAGTGCTGGTACTCGGGGCCGGCCTGGCAGGCATGCTGGCGGCGTACGAACTGCGCAAGGCCGGCTATCAGGTCCAGATCCTGGAGTTCCAGGACCGTGCCGGCGGCCGCAACATCTCGTTGCGCGGCGGGGACACCCTGACCGAACTGGGCGGGGCGGTGCAGAAGGTGCAGTTCGCTCCGGGCAACTACATCAACCCCGGTCCGTGGCGGATTCCCTATCATCACCAGGGCCTGCTGCATTACTGCAAGACCTTCGGCGTCGCACTGGAGCCGTTTGTCGAGCTGAATCATAATTCCTGGCTGCATTCCAGCGACGCATTCGACGGCAAGCCCGTGCGCTACCGCGATTTCGCCGCGGATTTCACGGGCTTTACGGCGGAACTGCTGGCCAAGGCGATCAACCAGCACAAGCTGGATGACGTGGTCTCGGACGACGAGCGGGCGCATGTCGTTTCGGCGATGCGCGGCTGGGGCGGGCTGACGGCCGATGGCGCGTATCGCAAGGGGGCGATCAGCTCGCTGCGTCGTGGCTTCGCCAAGCCGCAGGGTGGCGGGATGGACGGCGCGCCCGTGCCCTCCGACCTGTTCGCGCGGGGCGATGTCATGCGGTCGGGCCTGTGGCAGTGGATCGCGTTCCACGAGCGGCTGGACATGCAGACAACGATGTTCCAGCCGGTCGGCGGCATGGACCAGATCGGCAAGGGCTTCAACCGCCAGGTGCATGACCTGATCACGCTGCACTGCAAGGTGACGGCGATCCATCAGGACGACCGTCATGTGACGGTGACCTATAACGACATGGCCCATGGCGGCGCGGTGCGGCAGGCGGAAGCGGATTATTGC
This sequence comes from Gluconacetobacter dulcium, assembly GCF_014174165.1. GTDB lineage: Bacteria > Pseudomonadota > Alphaproteobacteria > Acetobacterales > Acetobacteraceae > Gluconacetobacter > Gluconacetobacter dulcium. The sequence goes on from NZ_JABEQN010000007.1 coordinate 58,416, forward strand.
GTCTGCACCATCCCGCTGACGATTCTGTCGCAGCTCGACGTGCAGGTCAGTGGCCCGATGAAGGCGGCGATCGCGGCGGTGCCCTATGCGTCGTCGGTCAAGCTCGGGCTGGAATTCAAGCGCCGGTTCTGGGAGCAGGACGACCAGATCTATGGCGGCATCAGCTTCACCAACCAGCCGATCAGCCAGATTTCCTATCCCAGCCACGGCTATTTCTCGGATGGGCCGGCGGTTCTGCTGGGTGGCTACATGTTCGGGCCGGCGGCCTATGATTTCGCGGGCATGACCCCGGCCGAGCGGATCGAGCACGGTCTGGCGCAGGGCACGGCCATTCATGCCAACTATCGCCAGGAATTCCGTACCGGCGTGTCGATGGCGTGGAGCCGTATGCCGTGGACCCTCGGCTGCTGTTCCATGTGGTCGGAACAGGCGCGCAAGACCCATTACAAGGCGCTGTGCGCGATCGACAACCGGATCGTGCTGGCCGGTGAGCATGCGTCGTATGTCGGCTGCTGGCAGGAGGGGGCCATCCTGTCGTCGCTGGATGCCATTACCCGTCTGCACAAACACGCGCAGGGAGCTGCCTGATGCGGTCCGTATTTCTACTTCTGGCCGGCCTGACGGCCGGCGCGTTCCTTGCCCCGCAGGCGCGGGCCGACAGTGCCAGTGCCGTCGTGGGCAAGATGCAGCCGTTGAAGACCGGGGCCGACGTGTACCAGCATGTCTGCCAGAGCTGCCACATGCCTGACGCCAAGGGGGCCGAGGGTGCCGGTGCCCGCTTCCCGGCACTGGCGGGAAATGCCAAGCTGGCCAGCGCGGATTACCCTGTCTATGTCGTGCTGAACGGATTTGGCGGCATGCCGTGGTTTTCCGGCATGTTGACCGACCAGCAGGTGGCGGACGTGGTGAATTATATCCGCACCCATTTCGGCAATCATTACACCGACATGGTGAAGCCGGCGGATGTTGCGGCCCAGCATCCGACCATCAGATCTGAAGAGGATTGACAGGGATATGACGATTTTCAGGACAGTCCGCATTGCCGCGCTCGCGTCGGTGCTGGCGGGCGGCGCGATTTCCGCCGCCGGAGCGGCGGATGTGGTGCGGCACAGCGAGCCGGGCAGCCATTTCCCGATTTCCACCGCGATCGAGGTGCCGCCGGGGGCCACGACCATCTATCTGAGCGGCATGGGCGCCCCGCCGGTCGACAAGACCGCCGATCCGAAGACGCTGGCGGCCTATGGCGATACGGAAACCCAGGTGCGTGGCGCGCTGACCCGTATTCAGGGCGAACTGGCCAAGCTGAAGCTGACCATGGGTGATGTCGTCAATATGCACATCTATCTGGTCGCCGATCCGAAGCTGGGCAAGATCGACTTTCCGGGGATGATGAAAGCCTACACCGAGTTCTATGGCACGCCGGCCCAGCCGAAGCTGCCGACGCGCTCGGCGTTCGAAGTCGCCCATCTGGCCAATCCCGGCTGGCTGGTCGAGATCGAAGTGGTTGCGGTGCGCACCCACTGATACCGGCTCCGGGAGGGGTTAGTCCCTCCCGGAGGAACTCCGATGATCGGTCTGCGTGGGAACCCATCGACATGTCCGGGCATTAAGCACGGAGCATATGTGGAGGGGAGGGCCGGCAGGTGACGGATCTGGTAAGGCGCGCGGCGGTCTTTGCGGCATCGATCCATGCCGCGAGCGGTCAGCGCCTCCGTTATACTGACGAGCCGTTCATCACGCATCCCATGCGGGTGGCCGAACTGGTTGCCGGAACAGGGGCGCGCCCGGAGGTGGTGGCGGCGGCATGGCTGCATGATGTTCTGGAGGGGACGCCGGTAACGCTGGCGGAACTCGTCGCGATCTTCGGGCCGGATGTGGCGTCGCTGGTGGACATGGTGACGATGTCGGCACATTGCCTGGCCGATGATCTGCCGGGTCCGGTGGACCACGAACAACTGGCCCAGGCTTCGGCCGAAGCGCAGACCATCTGCATTGCCAGCCTGATCGACAATACGGCGCAGATCATGCGCTACGAAACCCGGCGGCGCAGCTTCTTCCTGCATGAACAGCGCGAGATCCTGCGTCGTCTCGGCAAGGGGGATGCCGGATTGTACATGATGGCCGCGATGGTCGTGGATTGATGTCCGGGCACCTGTAGCCATCCGCCCCCGGATATTGGGGCGGATGGTCGTCTGGTGTGCCTATGTGAGGACGGAGAAATCGAGGTTGCGTGGACCGCCCTCGATGACACGGCGCCGGCGTCGCTGGTCCTGATAATGCTGCCGGGTGGCGGTGATGGGGTCGTCCGCTCCCGCTTCCTCAAGGCGAATATCCTGAGCCCGGAGCGTGCCCATGCCGGTCAGCAGGATGCCGTAATGAAGGCTTTCGGCATCGTCGGGGATCTGGAGGACGATGTGCCGCGTCGTCCAGTCCGATGTGCCGGTCACCGCGCCGCCGCTTTCGCGGGTTATCAGGTTGTCGAAGAGAATCGGGGTCGGTCTGTCATCGTCGACCCGCATCCAGATGGTGGCATGGCCGGTAACGTCGCGGGTTGCCAGCCGGGCGGAGAAGCGCAGGCGCCGGCCGATGAAGGGGCGGGCATCGACCGCCTGCATCAGGGTGGCAAACCCTTTTTCGATCCGGGCGGCGTCCGGGTCGTCGGTCTGGAACAGGCAGTCGATGGTGAGGATTCGCGGCGCCGTACCGCCGGGTTCCGGTTCCACGCCGATGCGGTAGTTTTCGGGGGCCGTGCCGGCGGCAAACCAGCCCTCCGGCAGGCGGGCGGGTGTGCCCTGGCGTTCGGCCGCCGCGATGCGGGCGGCCAGGGTGTTCCAGTTCCGGAAACCGAACTGTCGCGCTACGATTTCCAGGCTTTCCGATGAGGTGATCGGGGTGCCGTGTTCCGCGAGTGCCGCGCGGAGCGTCGATGCCATGAGCTTGGCGTGTCTGAAGGTACGCATACCCAACCTCGTCTGTCAGGGCGAACCATCGGGATCAGGGCCTGCGTTGCTGACGGGTTCGCCCGAACAGGAGGGGGCTGGACCGAAGACGCGTTCACCGTGGCCGGAAGGGCCGCAGGCGGCTGGTCGCGTCGAACCGGCCACGAATTTACGACGTGGCCGGCCGGCGTCAAATAAAATCGGCAGCGTGTTGCCGTGTTGCCGTGTTACGGCGTGGCAGATGCCGGGTTGGGCTGGTTGTCGGTGCGGCGGATGAAGTCGGCGATGTTGTCGTGCAACTGGGTCAGGGCCGGGATGTTGGCGTAGACCATGTGGCCTGACTGGTACTGGCGGAATTCGATATTCTTCTGCAAGGCGGCCGGGATCGGCAGGTGGCGCATTTCGTAGACCCCTTCGTAATACGGGGTTGCCAGGTCGAAATAGCCGGCATTGAGCATGATTTTCAGGGTCGGGTTGGTCTTCATCGCCTCCGCGAGGTCGGGCATCACGTTGGCCGGGCCATCGGATTCGGTGCCGCCGCCGGCTGCGTGGTGGAAGTTCCAGTGCTGGATGTCGATTTCCGGACGATAGGTCAGGCCGTCACCGTAATTCAGCGTCTTGCGCACGTAGTCGTTGAACAGGGACACGTAAGCCGAACTGATGGCGGTCGATTGCGGGTCGTATTCGGCTTCCTTGCTCATCGGGTCCAGAGCGGGGCCGGAGAAGCGGGTGTCGAGGCGGCCGGTCGTCATGCCGTCGTCCGATTGCAGGGTCTTGGAGAATTCGCCGCCGTCGATGCGCAGGTCGGCGCGGCGGATATAGTCGGCGGGTAGGCCGGTATAGGCGTGCAGCCGCTCGATGATCCGTGCCCGGTCGGCATCGGGCAGGGCCGCGCCCTGCTGGAGCGCCGCCAGATAGTCGGTGCTGGCGAAATGCTCGACCTCGGCCAGGAACGCCTTCAGGTCCGCGGGCTGCTGCGGCAGCTTGTGGTGATACCAGGCGGTGGCGGCGTAGGTGGGCAGGGCCAGCACGAATGGTTCGTCCATGCCGGGATTCAGCGCCGGTTCGTCCACGCTGTTGTCGTAGCTGAGGATCTGCGACAGCAGGATGACGCCGTTGAAGTCGATATTTTCCTGATTTTGCAGGTCATTGACCAGAACGGCCGAGCGCATGGTGCCGTAGCTTTCGCCGAACAGATATTTCGGCGAGTTGTAGCGGCCGTATTTCGCCAGGAACTGGGTAATGAAGCTGGTGAAGGCCTGGCCGTCGGCATCCACGCCCCAGAACAGCTTTTCCTTGTCCTTGCCGTTGAGGCGGCCGAAGCCGGTGCCCGGTGCGTCGATGAACACCAGATCGGTGACGTCGAGCAGGCTTTGCGGATTGTCGATCAGCCGGTAGGGGCTGGCGGGGGTGTGGGTGTCGTCGTTCGTGACCACCCGGCGCGGGCCGAAGGCGCCCATATGCAGCCAGACCGAGGATGAGCCCGGCCCGCCATTATAGACGAAGGTGATGGGGCGGGAGTCCGGGCGGCTGTCCTTGCGGAAATAGGCGACATAGAACATCGACGCCGTGGCGTCGGGGTTGCCGTCGATGGCATGGGCGTCGCTGCCCGGCGTCTGGTGCTGGACGGTCTCGTCGGAATCGTCCCAACCATGGGGGTGCACGACCAATGTGCCGGCGACGGCCTGGTAGGCGACGGGTTTGCCGTCGATCGTGATCGTGCCGCTGCTGGTCCGTTCGATGGGTTGGGCGGGGTGGGCGGCATGGGCGGGATCGGGATGGGCCGCGTCCGGGTGGTCGATGGCGGCGCGGGCCGGCGACAGGCCCAGGCAGATGAGCGAGGCGGACAGCAGCAGGGTCAGGCGTGTGGTCAACGGTTCCTCCGGTTGGTCAGGGGGCCGGGCGTGCCGGTTCCCGCGGAGGCGGGGAGTCTCCGTGTGCGGCATCGGCGCGCCAGACAGCGTGATCGTGCATGGCGCGACCGTCATCACGCAATTTTTCCAGGTGCGCCAGCAGATTCAGTTCCGCCGCCCGGTGGAGGGAGGCCGGTATGGCGCGATAGACGCGTCGCATCATGTCGTCGAGCGTTGCGGGGCCTTGCCGCAGGGCGGCCAGGATTCTGTCCTCGCGCGAGAGGCGATGCGCGATCAGGGCGGAGATGCAGGTTTCGGGTGTGGAGATCGGCGCGCCGTGGGCCGGCAGCAGCAGGGACGGGGCCAGGGCGCTGATCCGTTCCAGCCCGTCGAGAAACTGGCGCACCGAGCCATCCGGTGCCGGCGGCACCATCGTCGTCGACCAGCCCATGATGTGATCGCCGGTGAAGACGATGCCCTCCGCCGTCAGGAAGCAGAGATGGTCGGTCGCATGGCCCGGCGTGTGCAGGGCGGTCAGTCCGGCCACCACCGACCCGTCGTCGAGCGCGATGTCCGGCGTGAAGGATGCGACCGCGCTGTGGCGGAAGCCGCAGACCGGCGCGCCTGTCATGCGGCCCAGCGGGCGGGCGCCCGTCAGGTGGTCGCGGTGGGTGTGCGTCAGCAGGATGTGCGTGATCCGGCCGCCCCCGGCTGCGAGGATCGCTTCGAGATGCGCGGGATGGTCCGAGCCGGGGTCGATGACGGCCGTGCCGCCGGGATGGTCGACCAGCCAGCTATTGGTGCCGTGCCCGGTCATGGGACCGGGATTGGGGGCGACGATACGCCGCAGCCCCGGCAGGTGCGCCGCCGCCATCAGGGGACGGCCCGTGGGCGGCGGTGGTTCGCGGACCTGCCAGGCGGGGCGCGGGCGGTCTTCGAGGCGCGTGGTCAGCCGAAGGCTCCGACATGGTGCATCACCGCGACGCTGGTTTCGCGCAGCAGGTTGAACAGGCGCAGCATGGGCACGAAGATTTCGGCATGTTCGCGGACATAGGCGCCTTCGGAGCGGGGGCCGTGGGGTTCGTGGTAGTCCAGGTCCAGGCCGCTGCGCGTGACCGAGGGGAAGACATGGTCCAGCTCGCGCAGGGCGGAGGGGATTTCCAGGCACAGCACGCGCGTTGTCAGGGCGTCGCGCGAGAAGGCGTTGCGCGGCGAGAAATAGGGGATGCGCGTCGATAGCAGCCAGATCTGTTCGATCATGGCGATGCGGATCGCGTGCAGCAGCTTTTCCTCGGTGCCCATGGCGGGGGCCTGTGCCCAGGCGCGGCGCAGGGCGAGATGATCGGACTGGATGCGGCGGAACATGGCCTGCGTGCTGGCCCAGAAATTCAGCCGTTCCAGCCCCTGCATCAGGACCAGATAGGCGTCGCGCCGGGCCGGGTCGGTTTCGGCCGTTGCGCGGTTGAGCCACATATCCGGGTCGAGCATGTAGATGACGGCGCGCAGCACCATGTCATCCGAATGGGCCAGGGCGTGGGCCGCGAAATCCAGCGCCCGGCGGAAGCGCGGGCTGCGGCCGAGAAATTCCTCGAATGTTTCGGGGTGGCGGGCGGAGGCGGTGCCGAGCCCCTGGATGGTGTTGGCGCACCAGCCGAGCTGCTGGAGGATCGCGTTGTTGGGGATGGCGCGCAACTGGCTGGGATGGCTGATGCGCGTGGTGGCGGCGCCGGCATCGCTCTGCCGGGCGGAAGGGCGCGAGCCGGTCTTGTCGATCAGGGACGGACCGAAGGCGCCCAGCAGCGCGGCATAGCCCGGATCTTCGACCAGGGTGGCCATGCCGGCACCGATGGTCGAGAAGAAATCGGCGGAGAAATCGGGCTCGTCATAGACCGGGTCGCGGTCGCGGGGCGGGTGGGCGAAGGCGTGCTCGGCGATGATGCTGATGGTGGCGTCGGCCAGCGCGCCCGTGCCGAACAGCAGGTAGCCGTCACCGCCCTGGAAGGCGGTTTCCTCGCGGATATGCACGCCTGCATCGGCGAAGGTGGCCCGTGCCTGCGGTGGCGACAGGTAGTCGAGCCGGTCGGTCAGGCGGAACGGGTGGGCGCCGCGACCGATGCTCTCGCCATGGGTGTCGAACAGGATGACCTCGACCTCCGTGAGGTCCCATCGCCGGAGCAGGTCGCAGATTTTCAGCCGCAGGCGCTCGATCAGATAGGTGGCGGCGAGCTGCCCGACATAGCGGCCGGAATCCGAATAGCCGAATTGCAGGCTCATCCGGCCGGTGCGGCGCAGATAGTCGCGCCAATGGGGCGAGCGCAGGGCTTCCTCGACGATATGGGCGCCATTTTCCAGAGCTTCCTGCGTTTCGAACAGCGGCGAGATCTCGACCTTGTCGGCGATGCCGAAGGTGCGGGCCAGCCAGAGGGCGGCCAGCAGCGTGTAGCCGCTTTCGGTCTCGGCGATCAGGAAGCGGACCGGACTTTCATTGTCGATGTGGCGGATGATCTGGCGCACCGTCATCATCAGGCGGGCGGCGGTTGCCTGCTCGACCAGCAGCGAGCCGAAATCGATTTCGACCGGCTGGGCCTGTTCCAGCGCGTCGTTGATCTGCGTGAGCAGGGCGCGGCGCTGCGACGGGTTGTCCGGATTGTCCTCGATCCCCAGCCGCTGGCGGGCGACATTGTGGATCTGGGTCGAGTTCAGCCGTACATGGGTATGGGCGGCACCCATGCCGTGGGCCAGCAGCCCGGCGCGGGCGATGGAGAGGGCCATCCGGTCGTCGGGCGGGGCGGCGTCGATGGCCTCCTGGAACGGGGCGGCCAGCACGCTGGCGGCGGGGATGGCCTCGTCGCCGCGCTCGATCAGCACCGCGGCGAAGGCGGCGACGGCTTCGGGCTGCACGGAGGTGCCGACCGGGCAGGCCTCGATCTGGGCGGTGACGGCTTCCAGCGCCCCGCCGACCCGTGCATGCAGGGTTTCGGCCAGGGGCAGCAGGGGGGCGATCTGCGCCTGGAGCCGCTCCAGTTGCAGTTTCTTCATCCGCAGCCGCAGGCGGATCGTGTCCCACCAGCCGATATCGGTGCGCCCGTCGGTGTCGTAGCCGACCCAACTGGTCAGGATCACCGGACGGGGGCTGAGGACCGACCATTCATGCGGCCAGCGGGCGCGGGCTTCGGCCAGCAGGGCGCCGGTCAGCCGGTCCAGCGCGTCGCGTCCGCGCAGGATCGCGGCCGAGGCGAGGGTAAATTCCTCTTCCAGGGTCGGCGGTGCGGCGCGGCGGTGGGTTTCCAGCTCCGGCAGGGGGGGCGGAGTGGCGGGATCGGCCGATGCCATCGTCGCCAGGAGCGCGTAGACCGGATTGGCCAGGGCGAAGGTCGGGTGGGCGGTGAAGACGGCCGCGAAGCGGCAGCGTTCCACGGTCTTGCGGAAGGCGCCGAAGGTGGGTGGCGTGCCCTCCGGCCCCGGTGCGGTGGCGACCGTGCGCGCGACCTCGCGCAGGCGGGTCGCGATCTGCGAATCGTCGGTGCCGTCGACATAGCGGCCCAGCCGGGCGGCCCGGGCGCGGAAGGCGTCGTCGCGCAACTGGCGCACCACGCCGTCGAGCATGTCGGTCGTGAGGGTACCGGCCGTCAGCCGCCGGCCGATTCGGCGCGCCAGGGTGATGATGGGATTGCCCGCGGACAGGTCCTCGGCTCCCGTGACCGATTGCCGTGCGAGGTCGAGCAGCATTTCCGCCGCGTCGCTGATGGAGGTGTCGGTCATTGCTGGCCTGTCTTTTCTGTAATCATCCGTGGCGTCACGCCCCGGCAGGGTTTCATGTTCGCGTTCCCATCGCAATCTCTGGCGGTGTCGATCACGCCGAATTTCGGTCGATGTGCCGCGAGGGGGCAGCGGGTTTCGTGGGCGGCGCTTGGGTCTGTGCGTGCGGAGTGGTATCGAGCAGGGGATGAAGACGACCCCCGATGCGGAAAACGCCATGTCCGATGCGGATCGGGCCGCCTGGCGGACATTGCGCCGATATCGCCTCGCGGCGGGCGGCCTTCTGGCCGGCATGGGGGTGCTGACCGTGGCGACCTGTGCCGCGCCGGCGGTCGGCCTGGTGGCCAATGCCCTGTGGCTCGATGTGTTGCGGTCGGGCGCGAAGGCCGGCGTGGTGGGCGGTCTGGCCGACTGGTTCGCCGTGACGGCGCTGTTCCGGCGGCCCATGGGGCTGCCGATTCCCCATACCGCCATCCTGCCCGCGCAGAAGGCGCGTCTGGGCGAGGCGCTGGGCCGTTTCGTGGCGACGCACGTCTTTACCGAGGCCGATGTGGCGGCTGCGCTGGAGCGGATCGACCTGCCCGGAATCGTGGCCGGCCTGCTGGATGACCCGGCGACCGCGCAGACTGTATGCCGTACGCTGGCCGGCGCCGCGCCCGCCGTGATGGCGCGGCTGGAGGATGGGCGGGCGGGATCGGCCGTGACGCGGATGCTGCCGCTGATTCTGGGCGGCGAGGACGTGGCGCCCGTGGTGGCGCGGACCTTGCGGGCGTTGGTGGAAGGCGATCGGCATCAGGAAGTGCTGTCGTTTCTGCTGGCGCGGCTGAAGGACGGGCTGAAGGCCAAGGAAGAATCGCTGCGTGCGATGATCGAGGACCGCGTGCGCGAGCAGGGGGGGCGGATTCTGGGCTGGGCCATCGGCGGCTCGATCGCGACCAAGGTGCTGATCGCGGTCAATCAGGAACTGGATCGGGTCGATCCGCAGAATTCGGACCTGCGCGAGGGCTTCACCACCTGGGTGCGCGGGGAGATCGACCGGATCGAGACCGACCCCGAGCGGCGCCGGGAGATCACGGGCGCGATTGCCGGCGTGATGACCCATGACAGTATCCGCGACTGGGGGAGCGATGTCTGGCGCCGGATGCGGCTGATGATCGAGGCCGACATGACCCGTTCGGATGGCTGGACGGCGTCGATCGTGCGGGACACGTTGCTGCGTCTGGCCGAGCAGATGCGTACCGACCAGGCGTTGCGCGAGCGTGTGGTCGGGTGGGCGCGCCGCATGATCCTGGGCAGCCTGCCTTTCGTACGCGAGCGGCTGTCGCGCTTCATTGCCGGGGTCGTGGCGGCCTGGGATACCGACATGCTGGTTTCGCGGCTGGAATTGCGGGTGGGCCGGGATTTGCAGTTCGTGCGGCTGAACGGCACGCTGGTCGGCTTCCTTGCCGGGGCCGTGCTGTCGCTGGCGCTGCATCTGATTTTCGGGGCGCAGGCGGGATGATCGGCCGCGTCAGGCGGACATGAAGGTCCGCCGTGCGCGGTTTGCACTTGACGATGGCGCCGTTGGGTATCATCTGGATCGTAAATCAGTACTGAATTGGTCCGCTATGGGGCGGGCCGGAATCCAGGGACGAAAAGGGGGGGCGGGTGCTGAGACTCTCGAAGCTGACCGACTATGCCGTCGTGGCCCTGGTGCGCCTGGCGCAGCAGGACGAGATGATGACCTCGCCTTCGCTGTCGCATGCCACGGGGATTCCCGAACCGACGGTGGCCAAGGTGCTGAAGATTCTGGCGGCCGACGAACTGGTGATTTCCCTGCGCGGCGCGCGTGGGGGATACCGTCTCGCGCGGCCGCTGCATGAAATTTCGGTGGCGCGGGTCATCACCGCCGTGGATGGGCCGATCTCGCTGACGGCATGCGTCGATGGCGGGGAGTGCGATGCGCGCACCCTGTGCGGCCTGTGCGGGCAGTGGGATGCGGTCAATGACGCGATCCGGGGGGCGTTGTCCTCGATCACGCTGGCCGACATGCAGACCCGCGGGCAGGCCGCGCGGGGACCGGGGGCCGGTTGCGCGGCCCATGACATATCCGCTGCCGGCCCGGCCGTCGCAGTCTGAGGGAGCAGGAAGACATGCCAGCGATTGCCGAAACCCGCGATGCGGTCGAGACTCTGGGCCAGTCCACCTACAAATGGGGCTTCGAGACCGAGATCGAGATGGACATGGCCCCCAAGGGCCTGACCGAAGACACGATCCGCCTGATCTCGCAGCGCAAGCAGGAGCCGGAATGGCTGCTGGAATGGCGGTTGAAGGCCTTCCAGGCCTGGCAGGCCATGACCGAGCCGACCTGGGCCAAGGTCAGCCATCCGCCGATCGATTTCCAGGACGCGCATTATTATGCCGCGCCGAAGAAGAAGCCGGGGCCGAAATCGCTGGAAGAGGTCGATCCGGAACTGCTGCGCACCTACGAAAAGCTGGGTATCCCGCTGCATGAGCAGGCGATGCTGGCCGGGGTGGAACTGCCCGAGGGGGAGACCGCGCGGCCGCCGGTGGCGGTGGATGCGGTGTTCGATAGCGTGTCGGTGGTGACCACCTTCCGTGAAACGCTGGCGAAGGCCGGCGTGATCTTCTGCCCGATTTCCGAGGCGGTGCGCGAGCACCCCGAACTGGTGCGCCGCTATCTGGGCAGCGTGGTGCCGGTGGCGGACAATTTCTATGCGGCGCTGAATTCGGCGGTCTTTACCGACGGGTCGTTCGTGTATGTGCCCAAGGGCGTGCGTTGCCCGATGGAGCTTTCGACCTATTTCCGCATCAATGCGCGCAATACCGGGCAGTTCGAGCGGACGCTGATCGTGGTCGAGGACGGGGCGTCGGTGTCGTACCTGGAGGGCTGCACGGCGCCGATGCGCGACGAGAACCAGTTGCACGCGGCGGTGGTCGAACTGGTGGCGATGGAAGATTCGTCGATCAAATATTCGACGGTCCAGAACTGGTATCCGGGCGACGAGCAGGGGCGCGGCGGGATCTATAATTTCGTGACCAAGCGCGGCGCGTGCCGGGGCGACCGGTCCAAGATTTCGTGGACGCAGGTCGAGACCGGATCGGCCATTACCTGGAAATATCCCTCCTGCATCCTTCAGGGCGACGGTGCGGTGGGTGAGTTCTATTCGGTCGCGGTGACCAATAATCATCAGCAGGCCGATACCGGGACCAAGATGATCCATCTGGGGCGCAATACGCGCTCGACGATCATCGCCAAGACCATCAGTGCCGGGCATTCCGACAGCACCTATCGCGGGCTGGTGCGGATGATGCCCAAGGCCGCCGGGGCGCGGAACTTTACCCAGTGCGACAGCCTGCTGATCGGCGACCAGTGCGGGGCGCATACCGTGCCCTATATCGAAAGCCGCAACCTGTCGGCCAAGATCGAACATGAGGCGACGACTTCGAAGATTTCGGAAGACCAGCTGTTCTATTGCCGCCAGCGCGGCCTGTCCGAGGAAGATGCGGTGGGCCTGATCGTGAACGGCTTCTGCAAGGACGTGCTGAAGGAACTGCCGATGGAATTCGCGGTCGAGGCCCAGAAATTGCTGCAGATCAGCCTTGAAGGCAGCGTCGGCTGAACGGAGATGAGTGACGTGAGCAACGAGTTTTTGCGGATTGCCGGCCTGTGCGCCAAGATTTCGGATAACGGCGCGGACAAGGAAATCCTGCGCGGCGTCGATCTGGAGATCCCGGCCGGTGAGGTCCATGCGATCATGGGGCCGAACGGGTCGGGGAAATCCACGCTCTCCTACGTTCTGGCGGGGCGCGAGGATTATGAGGTGACGGCGGGCAGCGCGACCTTCAAGGGCCAGGACCTGCTGGCGCTGGAGCCGGAAGAGCGCGCGGCGCTGGGGCTGTTCTTGGCCTTTCAGGCACCTGTCGAACTGCCGGGCGTCAATAACGCGAACTTCCTGCGTACCGCCGTGAATGCGGTGCGCCGTGCGCGCGGGCAGGAAGAACTGGACGCGGTGGCCTTTCTGAAGGCGGTGCGGCAGGAGACGAAGCATCTGTCGATGTCCGACGACATGCTGAAGCGCAATGTGAATGTCGGCTTTTCGGGTGGCGAGAAGAAGCGCAACGAAGTGCTCCAGATGCGTATGCTGAACCCGTCCTTCGCCATTCTGGACGAGACGGACAGCGGGCTGGATATCGATGCGCTGCGGATCGTGGCCGAGGGTGTGAATTCGCTGCGGGCGCCGGATTTTTCGGCGCTGGTCATTACCCATCATCAGCGGCTGCTGGATTACATCGTGCCGGACCGCATCCATGTGATGGCGCGCGGGCGCATCATCCATAGTGGCGGGCCGGAACTGGCGAAGCAGCTTGAGGCCCAGGGCTATGCCCGTTTCCTGGCGGAGGCCGCGTGAACGCGATCGCGCCCGTCGGCGTCAGCGCCGCTGCGTTCCTGAACCGCTATGCCGGCGGGGAGGGGAATGCCACGCGCGCCCAGGCGGCCGACCTGCTGCGCAAGGCGGGCCTGCCGCGCGCGGGGGTCGAGGCGTGGAAATACACGTCGCTGCGGACGCTGGCGGATATCGCGTTTGCCGGCGCGCCGGTGCGGGCCGATGCGGCGGCGGTCGATGCCCTGCTGGCCGAGGCCGAGCGGGCTTATGCACTGGATGCCGGCCTGTCGCGCGCGGTGATGGTGAACGGGCGTTTCGCGCCCGGCCTGTCGCGCCTGCCGGACGGGGTGTCGGTGGCGCGTTTCGCGGCGGACGCGGATCTGGCGCCGCATGACGATGTGGCCAGTGCGCTGAATGCGCTGCTGGCGGAAGACGGGCTGACGCTGACGGTAGCGCCCGGTGTCGATGCCGGGCGGATGGCGCTGCTGTCGGTCGTGGTGGCGCCGGATGGTGTCGCGCTGTCGGTTCATCCCCGGCACCGGATCGTGCTGGGGGCGGGGGCGCGCCTGTCGGTGCTCGATCTGTCGGTCGGGCGTGGCGATTATCTGAACAATCCGGTGCTGGATGTCGCGGTTGCGGAAGGCGGGCATCTGATCCACGCCAAGTTGCAGACCGAGGACCCGGTTGCCCGGCATCTTGCGGTGGTTCATGCCGAGGTCGCGGGTGACGCGTCCTATGACAGTTTCACCCTGACGCTGGGGGCGGCGCTGGCGCGGCACGAAGTGCATGCCAGGCTGACGGCCGAGGGTGGCATCGTGCATGTCAATGGCGCGCAGTTGCTGGACGGACGGCAGGTGGCCGACCTGACCAGCGTGATTACCCATGCCGCGCCGGCGTGCAATTCGCGCCAGACGGTGAAGAACGTGCTGGCGGGCCATGCGCGGGGCGTCTTTCAGGGCAAGATCCTGGTCGAGCGTGTTGCGCAGAAGACCGATGGCTACCAGATGAATCAGGCCCTGCTACTGTCGGATACCGCCGAGATCGACGCCAAGCCGGAACTGGAAATCTATGCCGACGACGTGCGGTGCAGCCACGGCGCGACCGTGGGGGCGCTGGATGCGGAGCAGCTTTTCTACCTGCGCAGCCGGGGGGTGGCGGGCGATGAGGCCCGGGCGATTCTGGTCAAGGCGTTTCTGCACGACGCGGTGGAACTGATGGGCGACGAGGCCCTGCGGGCGGTGCTGGACCGCGCGGTCGAGACCTGGTGGAACCGAAAGGACGCATGATTATGGATGTCCCGCCCGTGGTGATGCTCGACCCCATCGATTCGCTGCGCGACCGGCGTGCCGATTTCCCGATCCTGGGCGAGACGGTGCATGGCCGGCCGCTGGTCTTTCTGGACAGCGCGGCCTCCGCGCAGAAGCCCGTCCAGGTGATCGATGCGATGGGCGACGCCATGCGCACGCAATACGCCAACATCCATCGCGGCCTGCACTGGATGAGCGAGCGTACCACCGACGCCTATGAGGCGGTGCGTGGCCAGGTGGCCGGGCTGATCGGGGCTCCGGCGCGGGAAGAGGTGATCTTTACCCGCAACAGCACCGAGGCGATCAATCTGGTTGCCTACTCCTTCGGCAGCCTGATGCGGCCTGGGCAGGCGGTGGTGATTTCGGAGATGGAGCACCATGCCAATCTGGTGCCGTGGCAGATGCTGCGGGACCGGACGGGCATTGAACTGCGCGTGGCGCCGATCACCGATGACGGCGACCTCGAACTGGATGCGCTGGAGCGTCTGCTGGCGGACGGCAAGGTGGCGCTGGTGGCCGTGACCCACATGTCGAACGTGCTGGGGACCGTGACGCCGGCGCGGCGGATTGCCGATATCGCCCATGCGGCGGGGGCGCGCGTGCTGTTCGACGGCAGTCAGTTCGTCGTGCATCGCCGGGTCGATGTGCAGGCGATCGATGCCGATTTCTATACTTTTACCGGCCACAAGCTGTATGGCCCGACCGGGATCGGCGTGTTGTGGGGGCGGCGGGAGTTGCTGGATGCCATGCCGCCTTTCATGGGTGGCGGGGACATGATCTCCACCGTGACCTTCGAGCACTCCACCTGGGCCGGCCTGCCGCATAAATTCGAGGCCGGTACGCCTGCGATCATCGAGACGATCGGGCTGGGGGCGGCGATCAGCTACATTGAGGCCATCGGGTATGAGGCCATCGCGGCGCATGAGGCGGCGCTGGTCGCATATGCGTTGCCGCGTCTGGCCGAGGTGCCGGGCCTGCATGTGGTGGGAGCGCCTGCCGAGCGCGGGGGTGTGATTTCGTTTACGATGGATGATGTGCATCCGCACGACATCGCCACCCTACTGGATCGCAACGGGATTGCGGTGCGGGCGGGCCATCATTGCGCCGAGCCGCTGATGCGGCGCCTGGGGCTCTCCGCCACCGCGCGCGCCAGTTTCGCACTGTACACGACGCGCGAGGAGGTGGATGCCCTGGTATCGACGCTGACGCAGATCCGCGGCTTTTTCGTCTGAGACGGGCACGATGGATCGGGACGGGCTCTACCAGCGGCAGGTGATCGAACGGGCGCGTGCGCCCGCTCATGCCGGCCCGCTGGAAGGGGCGACCGGGCGGGGCGAAGGAACGAACCCGATGTGCGGCGACCGGGTGCGCATCGGGATATGGTTTGATGGCGACGGGCGGATCGGGACCGTGCGCCATCAGGCCAGGGGATGTGCGATCTGCCTGGCTTCGGCCGACATGATGGCCGAACTGGCGGTGGGGCAGGACCAGGGCGGGGCCGTGACGATGGGACGGAGTTTCGCCGCCCTGTTGCAGACCGGGCAGGATGGCGGGGTTCGTCCGGAACTGATGGTTTTCGCGCCCTTGCGGCAGCATCGGTCGCGCATCCGCTGCGCGACGTTGGCGTGGTCGGCGCTGGAAGCTGCGTTGACCGGGACCCCGGCGGAAGACTCGAAGGACGGATGAGGCGGGAATGATGGTTGAGACCGACAGGATGGCCGCGATGGAAGAGACCGGGAACGGGGCGGCGGGGCATGGCTTCTCGTTCGATGCGCCGCCGGCCGGCGACAGCCCCTCGGTGGCAGGCTGGACGCCTGATGGCCAGCCGGCGGCGGAAGCGGCCGTTGCGGTGCCTGACGAGGAGGCGGTGATCGCGGCGATCGCCACCGTCTTCGATCCGGAAATTCCGGTGAATATCTATGAACTGGGTCTGATCTACGCCATCGACCTGCATCGTGACGGCACGGTGCGTGTTGAAATGACGCTGACGGCGCCCAATTGTCCGAGTGCGCAGGAACTGCCGGCCCAGGTGCAGGAAGCGGTTCGTACCGTCCCCGGCGTGACCGATGCGACGGTCGAGATCGTCTGGGACCCGCCGTGGGACATGTCGCGCATGAGCGACGATGCCCGCCTCAGCCTGAACATGTTCTGACACGTCGCGGCGGGGTGCCATGCCCGCCGGGATCGGGAGATTGCCAATGACTGTTTCCAGCAATGCGACGACCGCATCGCCCACCCCTTCCAGGCGGGCTCTGCCGCCCCTGATGGCGCTGTCCGACCGGGCGGCCGATCGGCTGCGGGCGTTGTACGCCACGGCCCATGCCGGGCAGTTGCTGCGGATCGCGATCTCGACCAAGGGTTGTTCGGGCCATGCCTACGACATGAGTTTCGTCGAGGCGGCCGGGCCGGGGGACGAAGTGGTGACCGACAAGGGCGTGACCGTTCTGGTCGACCGCAAGGCGACGCTGTTCCTGATCGGCACGACGATGGATTATGAGGTCAAGCAGCTCGAATCCGGCTTTACCTTCAATAATCCGAACGAGAAGGGCCGCTGCGGCTGCGGCGAAAGCTTCCACGTCTGAATGCGGCGTCTCCGGGCGATGGGCTGCCGTCATGCGGTCTGAATCCGGATTGTACAGGCCGCGAGACGTGCTCTTTCCCTGAGTGGATGGGCGAGCCGCCGATGGCGGTGGGAAGGAGCGAAAGAGCATGAAGGTTCTCATCTGTTCCGATTCCGGGCGCGTTGCCGAACTGGCGGCGCAGCTGCTGGCCGGACAGGTGCGCGGCAAGCCGGATTCCGTCCTTGGACTGGCGACGGGGCGGACGATGGAGAGCATCTACCGTCGGCTGGTCGGAATCGCCGGCGCGGATGGCATCGATTTTGGTGCGGTGACCACCTTCAATCTCGATGAATATGTCGGCCTGTCGGGTGAACAGGCGCAGTCTTACCGCCATTACATGCGCGCGCATCTGTTCGGGCACGTCAATCTCGACACTGCGCGAACCCATGTTCCCGATGGCGCGGCGCGGGATGCCGATGCGGAAGCGCGGGCCTATGAAGCGCGGATTGCCGGGGCGGGCGGGATTGATTTGCAGCTTCTCGGTCTGGGAGAGAACGGACATATCGGCTTCAACGAGCCGTTGTCCGCGCTTGCCAGTCGTACCCGCGTCGTTACCCTGGCGCGGGCGACGCTGGTGCAGAATGCGGGACTGTTCGACGGTGATCCGGCCCGCGTGCCGACGCGGGCCATCACGATGGGAACGGGTACGATCCTGGAGGCGCGCAAGGCGCTGATGGTCGTGACCGGTGCCCGGAAGGCCGGGATCGCCGCACAGGCCATCGAGGGGCCGGTCAGCGCCTCGGTGCCGGGATCTGCCCTGCAATGTCACCCCGATTGCATCGTCCTTCTCGATCCGGCGGCGGCGTCCGCGTTGAAGCTGCGCGACGCGATCGAATGGCAGATGCGTCATGATGCGGAACTGCTCGCGATTCAGGCGCTCGGCCGGTAAGACATTGATGGCGCGGGACTCTGGGCGGTGCGATATCCCTTGGGCGGGTCGCGTCGTGGCGGTATCCGCGGAGCGTTCCAGGAGAGGATGAGCATGGCGTTTTCGACCGCGCGCGCGGCCCTGGTCGGGTCTTCGCTGCTGGCTGCGATGATGGTCGTTCCGGCGTGGGCGGCGCCCTCGGGCGAACAGCCGGTGGTGGCGCAGTCCGTGGCTCCCGCGCTGATGCCGCTTCCGTCTTCGGCGACCTTCTCCAACGGTGCGCTTCCCTTGCCCGAGGGGTTTGCCGTGGTGTGGGGGCGTCCGCCTTCTGCGATGCTGCGCGCGGCGGCCGGGCGTTTTCTGCGCCGTGCCGATGCGCTCGCGGGGCGGGTGTTGCCTGTGGCGGCTCGCCCGGCCGGCCCCACGGCGGGGCCGGTTGCGCTCCGGATCGATGCCGGGCTGGATGCGGGCTGGCTGAGCACGCGGGCGAAGGAGGATTACCGGCTGGTGGTCGGCCCCGACGGCGTGACGCTGACGGCCGGTGGTCCTGATGGGGTGCTCCATGGTCTGGCGACCCTCGCGCAACTGATTGTGCGGGATGAAAACGGCCCGAAGATCGGTTTTGCGACCATTGCGGATCATCCCCGTTTCGTCTGGCGCGGGATCATGATCGATACGTCGCGCCATTTCGTGACGGTCGAGACCATCAGGCGCCAGATCGACGCGATGGAGATGCTGAAACTCAACGTTCTGCACCTGCATCTCAGCGACGGCACCGGCTTTCGGGTGGAGAGCCATGTGCTGCCGGAACTGACCGCGAAGGGATCGCACGGCCAATATTATACCCAGGCGCAGATCCGCGATCTGGTGGCTTATGCGGCGGATCGGGGTATTCGCATCGTGCCGGAATTCGATCTGCCCGGCCATGCCCTGGCCGTGCTGCTGGCCCATCCGGAACTGGCGGCCACCCATCCGGTCGATCCGGAGCCGAAGAACAAGAACACGGCCGCGCTTGATCCCACCCTGCCGGAGACGCTGCGCCTTGTGCGCCGGCTCTACGGTGAGATGGGGCGGCTGTTTCCGGATGCCTATTTTCATGCCGGTGGCGACGAGGTCGAGCCGGACGAATGGATGAAGAATCCGAAGATCGTGGCCTGGATGAAGGCGCATGGCGATACCACGCCGCAGGCCCTCCAGGCGGGGTTTACCGTCCAGGTGCAGAAGATCCTGGCCGCGCAGGGGAAGGTCATGGTCGGGTGGGATGAGGTCAGCGAGGCCGCCATTCCATCCGACGTGGTGGTCGATGTCTGGCGGAGTTCGAAATTCATCGCATCCGCGACCGCGGGCCATCATCCGGTTATCGTTTCTGCCGGATATTATCTCGATCTGCTTCAGCCGGCCGGGCAGCATTATCTGGTCGACCCGTACGATCCGGCTGCGAACGGCGTGACCCGAGAGCAGGCTGACAGATTGCTGAAGAAGGGGATGCGCCCCGATCTGGTGAATGCGTTCCTCAAGGAGCCGGCCCCCCCGCCGCTGACCGGGGAGCAGAAAGCCTTCGTCCTTGGGGGCGAAGCCCCGTTGTGGGCGGAACTCGTGACCGACGAGATGCTCGATGCGCGGATCTGGCCGCGTGCCGCCGCGATTGCCGAACGGTTCTGGTCGCCTGCCGAGGTGCGGGATGTCGATGACATGTATCGTCGCCTCGCGGTGGTGAATGCCACGCTTCAGATCACGGGATTGCAGGCGGAGGCGAACCGGTGGCGCATGGCGGCGCGGCTCTCGCCCGGCGCGGTCGATCCGGTCATGGTGCTGGCCAGTGCGACGGTGCCGCTGCGTAATTACAACATGAACCGTTATGTGGGACGCCATGGCAGGAGGCTGGATGAGATCGGGGAAGTGGCGTCGCCCGATCCGGCGCCGGCGCTGCGGTTCTCGATGCTGGTGACGCGCTATGTGTCGGGCGACCGCACGGTGGTGCCGGCACTCCGGCGGCAGCTTGTGGCGTGGCGCGACAATGATGCGGCGTTTGCTCCGGTGGCGTATGTCCGTGGTCTGTCCGAGGCGCGGGTGACCTCCCGCCATCTCGCGGTGATCGCCCAGGTTGGGTTGAGGGCGCTCGATGGCAAGCCGACGCTCTCTGCCGAGGAGAAGGAGATTTTCGACCAGGAAGATGCGGCCATCAACAGTTCCGCCGATGTCTCCGGTTCATCAGGTGGCCCCGCGAGCCTGCCGCCCGCGGGGCTGATGATCGCGGTCGAACCGGCGGTGAGGAAACTTCTCGGCCCGTCATGAGGATATGGGGGAGGGGAGCAGGATGATTCTTCCCCCGGTCACGTCAGGTCCGTCTTATGTTGCCGCGTAGGTATAAGGGCCGCCTCGTTCCAGTGCCCGCCTCCAGGCCGGCCTTGCGTGGATACGACGCAGAAACGCCCCGACATGGAGAAGATGCCGCGCTGCTCCCGTTCGGGCGGATGCGGCCTCCAGTGGAAAACTCATCTGGATATCCGCCGCGCTGAACGAATCTCCGGCAAACCAGCCGGTCGGCGTCAGCGATTCTTCCCAGAAGGCCGTGTGACGCTTGATTTCGGGGTCCAGAAGCTGGGTCTGCATCCCCTTCGCGATGAGGGAGGCGAAGGGGCGAAGCACGAATGGCACGCGGGATGGCAGCATCCCGAAGATCAGCTTCATCACCAGCGGCGGCATGGCCGATCCTTCCGCGTAATGCAGCCAATAGATGAAACTGCGATATTCCGGGGTTCCGGCAGGAGGGCGCAGGTGGCCTTTATCATGTTCATCGAGAAGATATTCGATGATGGCTCCGCTTTCCGCGAGTGTGACGTGGCCTTCCGTGATGATCGGCGACTTGCCCAGCGGGTGGATTTTCCGGAGTTCCGGCGGCGCTTGCATCGTTCGAGGATCGCGTTTGTAGAAGCGTATCTCGTATGGCACGCCGAGTTCTTCGAGCAGCCAGAGCACACGTTGCGAGCGGGAATTTTCGAGATGATGCACGATGATCATGAGAGGCCGTCCTTGTCGCGTCCTTTTTTCAGGCGCGGTCTGGAGCATCGGGACTCGTGATAACGTCGGACGGCGTGGGGGCGTTCATGTTGCTGGTGTGACCGTGACCGTGGGCGCGCCGCGTCGGAGACGCCAGGCGACGGATTCCGTTTTTCAGAGGCGGTTTTAAAAGCTCTGGTGGCAGGCGCTTAGTCTGTCCGCTTCCAGGGGGTGAACGGGACTGGAAAAATCATTGTCATAGCGGTGATCGGCTTTGTGCTGACGAACACGGCCTCGGCCGGATAAACGCGGGGCTGGAAAGAGAAATCATAGGGTTTGTCGCCATTGTTCTGCACGAGGCTGAATGTCTTGCCGGCTTCGGTCACGGACAGTTCGGATTGGGGCGGCAGGGTGATGGTGACCGTCTTCGCGTCCGGTAGAAAGGCTGACATGAGGAGGCCGGCCTTGCGGCTTATTTGGTGATCGAGCCGCGATAACCATGCTCTGGCGTCGTTGCCCGTGAAACGGGGCGCCGGTGGCGGGTCCATGCTGACCGTCGCCTGAAACCGGATCTCCTGGCCTTTGGACAGGGCCGCCACGACATTCGGGTTTTCCGCCTGCAAGGCGGGGTCGGCCGGGAGGACGATTTCATTGTCGCCTCTGGGAAACAGGGAGACATGGCCCTGTTTCGCATCGAGAAAAATATGGGCGTCTTCGGGTTGACGGTCGCCGGGCTCCAGCAGCGCCCGGACGTGCAGGTGCAGACCCGTCGGGTGGCCGTCTTTCAGGCCAATGGCGTTCATCGTATCCGTCATGCGGCCTAGATTCGACAGCACGACATGATGAAACGCACCGCGAATGGCGATATCTTCAGCCGATGCGGGTGAGGCAACGAACAGCCAGGCGGGCAGAGCGGCCAAGAACCTCAAGCGCATTCCTGTATCCTTTACCCGGCGTTGTGTGACGACGATCCTGTAACTGTCCATCGGATATCGGTCGGCATGACGATTGATATCATTACTTGCGATGGTACGTATGCTGCCGCCGGCGACTGATTCCATAGCGATGCGGCATTATGCCTGAAATGTTACCTCGAATACCTGTTGTCGTTCTGGAGATTAATAATATTTTACTTTAAACGCGATCATCGCCCCAGCATTTTTCAAGCATTATGTGGCCGATATGAAGCGGTAACATCTTGATGCGGGTTCGGCCTCATGCTCTTTCGACGGCATTGTCGACTGTCCGGGCCGGATCATGGTCCAGGCGAATTTCCGAGCGCGGACATCCATGTCATGCAGGGCCTGGACGACCACAACACGTAATCGGCGCGCGATTGCGCGCTGGGGAGAATATGATTTGATCCGGACGAAACTTCACGGTGCCGCGAAGCGCCGTGTCAGGACCATGATGCTGCTGGGCACGGCGTGCCTTGCCGGCGTGCTGGCGGGGACGCAAGCGCAGGCCGCCGCGACCATGACGGCGCCCGCGACGCCGAGCGTGCCCGCGATGGCGCAGGGGTCGTGGGGCTTCGACCTGCCCGGCCGCAATCTTTCGGTAAAGCCGGGCGATAATTTCTTCGATTATGCCAACGGCACCTATGTCGATCATCTGGTCATTCCGCCGGATCGGACAAGCTGGGGGCCGTTCAACGAACTTGCGGAACTGTCGCGCACGCGGGTGCAGGCGATCCTGAAGGACGTATCGTCCCAGCCCGAGGCGAATCCCACGACGATCGAAGGCAAGCTCGGCACGTTCTATGCCTCGTTCATGGATGAGGCAGCCGTCGAGGCGCTGGGCGCCAAGCCGCTGGCGGCCGACCTGGCGGCGATCCGCGCCGTGCATGACGCCGCATCCTTCGCCGCCCTTGCGGCGAAGGCGCAGGAGACATTCCAGTCCTCGCCGTTCTCGCTCATGATCCAGCCCGATGCCAAGGACCCGACGCGGTACGCGCTCGATCTGGACCAGGCGGGCCTGGGCATGCCGGATCGCGATTATTATTCCAAGCCGTCTTTCGCCGCGAAGAAGACCGCGTATCTGGCCTATGTCGAGCAGATGCTCGGCCTGATCGGCTGGCCCGACGCGAAGCAGGCCGCCTCCGACATCGTCGCCCTTGAGACGGCGATTGCGAAAGTGCACTGGGCGCGCGACGAGATGCGCGATCCGGAGAAAAGCTACAACCCGCGCACCGTGCAGCAGCTTCAGAAGGACGCGCCCGGCTTCGACTGGCCGACATGGCTGAAGGCGGCGGGCATCCCCGAGGCGGGCCTTGCGCAGCGCGTCCTGATCGCGGGCGAGCCGAGCGCGATCGCGGGGGAGGCGAAGATCCTCGGCGCGACGGATATCGCGACCCTGCGGGCCTGGCTTGCATTCCATCTGGCGGACAATGCGGCCCCCGACCTGTCGAAGTCGTTCGTCGATGCGTGGTTTGCCTTCAATGGCAAGACCCTGTCCGGCCAGCCGCAACTGCCGGTGCGCTGGAAGCGTGCGGTGGGGGCGACGAGTTCCGCGATGGGGTGGGCGATCGGCCGCGTCTATGTCGCGCGTTATTTCCCGCCGGAAAGCAAGGTGGAGATGGGGCATCTGACGGATGCGCTGAAGACCGCGTTCCATGTCCGTCTGGAACATAATAGCTGGATGGGGCCGGCCACCCGCGCCGCCGCGCTGCGCAAGCTGGACAATTTCACCATCCAGATCGGCTACCCCACCAAGTGGCGCGACTATGGCACGCTGGAGGTCCACAAGGGCGACGTGTATGGCAATGCCACGCGGGCGGTCGCCTTTGAATGGCAGTACTGGCTTGGCCATCTGGGCAAGCCGGTCGATCGCGATGAGTGGGACATGACGCCGCAGACGGTGAATGCCTACAATATGCCGGTCTTCGACGAGATCGTGTTCCCCGCCGCCATTCTTCAGCCGCCCTTCTTCAACCCGAAGGCGGATGCGGCGATCAATTATGGCGCGATCGGCGGTGTGATCGGGCATGAGATGACTCACTCCTTCGATGATGAAGGCCGCAAGTTCGACGAGCATGGGCGGCTGCGCGACTGGTGGACCAAGGCGGATGCCGTGCGGTTCCAGAAACTCGCGGACCGGCTGGGCGCGCAGTACGACGCCTTCGAGGTGCTGCCGGGCGTGCATGTGAACGGCAAGCTGACGATGGGCGAGAACATCGCCGATCTGGGCGGGCTGACGCTGGCGCTCGATGCCTATCATGCCTCGTTGCACGGCAAGCCGGCCCCGGTGATCGACGGGTTGACCGGCGACCAGCGGGTGTTTCTCGGCTGGGCGCAGGTCTGGCGCGAGAAGGTGCGTGACGATGCCGTTCGCCAGGAAATCGTGGTCGATCCGCATTCGCCGCCGGTCGCGCGCGTCAATATCCCGATGCACAATATCGACGCCTGGTACGCTGCATGGGCCGTCGAGGCCGGGCAGAAGCTTTATCTCAAGCCCCAGGACCGCGTGAAGATCTGGTAACGCAAGACCGGCCGGGCAGAGCCCGGCCGGTTCGCATGGGGATATTCACATCAGGTCCGGATCGCTTCAGGTTGAGGCGATCCGGGCCTGATTTTTTTTGGATGGGCGATTCGCGTTTCCGGAGCGGCCTGGAACGATCAGGCCCCGTGCGGTTTATCGCGGGCGGCGGCGTGGGGCGGGCGGGGCGCTGAAAACGCAGACGGCTTCGACTTCGGTCGACCACAGGAACTGGTCGATGACCGTTACGCCGTCCAGCCGGTATCCCGCCGCCTTCAGCCCGGCGGTGTCGCGGGTCAGGGCCTGTGGGTTGCAACTGACATAGATGATCCGGGCCGGCTTGCCGTCGATGATCTGCGCCATCTGGGCGCCCGCACCCATATAGGGGGGATCGAGGACGATGGCGCTGGCTTCGGCGATCTGGCGGGCCATGATCGGCTGGCGGTTCAGGTCGCGCTGTTCGGCGACGACGCGGGTGCCGCTGGTCGCGCGGCGCATGGCGGCGACCGCGTCGGGATGGCCTTCGAACGCCAGGACCCGGGCCTTCTCGCTGAGTGCAAAAGAGAGGGTTCCGCAGCCGGCATACAGTTCGATGATCGCGTCGCGGCGCGCCAGTTTGCGCGGCAGCGCGGCCAGGACCGCTGCAATGATCGCGGCTTCGCCCTCGCGACTGGGTTGGAGGAAGGCCCCGGAAGGGGGGGCGACGGAGATACCCGAGAACAGGTGATGCACCGGTCCGGTCTGGGCGGCGGTCTCCGGTGTGTCGGTGCTGCCAGTGCGGCGCCAGGCGATGCGGGGGATGCGCTGGCTGCGCGCGAATTCCGCCAGTTTGGCGCGATCGCTCGGCTCCAGGGGACCGTCGGTTGCCAGCAGCAGGTCCGGCCCCGAGTCGAGGAGGTTGATCAGCACGTCGCCGTTCTGCCGCAATGCGCCCAGCGAGCGGGTGACCTCGCGCAACGCGGGGAGGAGGGCGAACAGCGCGGGGGCGAGAATCGGGCAGGTCGTCAGATCGACCACGTCCCCGCGCCGTGCGTGCAGGCCGATTGCCACGCCGTCCGGCCGGCGGCGGATCGCCAGATCGACGCGCCGCCGGGATGCGGGCGGGCTCTGGAATCGCGCGGTGACGAGGGGCTCGGCAAAGCCGGCGCGCTCCAGGGCATGGACGACCGTTTCGCTCTTCCACGCCAGCGCGGCGGGGAGGAACAGATGCTGGATGGCACAGCCGCCGCATTGCCCGAACAAGGAGCAGGGCGGCTCTACCCGGTCCGGGCTGGGGCGCAGGACCGACAGCAGGTGGGCCGAACGGGCATCGAACGGTTCGACACGGACATGTTCGCCCGGCAGGGCGCCGGGAACGAACAGGGGGTCGCCGTTCGGCATGCGGGCCAGACCGTCGCCGTCCGCTCCGAGTGCGCTGATTTCGATTTCGGTGTTCATCAGGGTCTTATATCCAGATCGTCCCGGCCGGTCTGCGTCGGCCAGGACGCCCGGAACTCAGAGCCTGACTGGCATATGGGCTGGTGAGCGGGAGCGATCGTGGCCGCTCCGGCGTGGGTGTTTTACGTATCGGAGCCGCCTTGATCGGCTTGGGCGCCGATACATTGCATGTGCGCGCTGGATCGCTGCCCGCGCGCACATGCGGTCGGGCGCTCAGGCCGGTTCGTCGGCCGTATGGGTGCTCTCGTCGTCAGCCGAGGGCGTGATCGTGAACTGTCGGCGGGGCAGCAGCATGAAGGCGGGGACCTCCGTGCCGAAGCCTGTGACCGGATTGCCGTTTGCCTGCACGGTGGCGTCTTCGAGTTCGCGCTCCCGATGATGGCGTGGCGGCGCGGGCTTGCGCGCTGGCGGCGGCGCGGCGGCGGTTTCGGGTGCGGGGCTGGCCTCGGCCGGTGCGGCGGGAGCAGCGGCCGAACGGGCGGGTTTGGGGCCGCGACGGTCGTCCTTCTCCCGGCCGCGTCCGCGACCCTTGCCCCCACGGGGACGCGCTTCCTCGGACCAGTCGAGCTGGGTCACGCCTTCGACCGCCAGACGCGGAATCGGGTGGCCGATCAGCTTTTCGATCGCTTCGGCCAGGCCCCGGTCATGCGGCGAGGCCAGGCTGTAGGCGTGGCCGGTGCGGCCGGCGCGGCCGGTGCGGCCGATCCGGTGCACATAATCTTCGGCATGGAACGGCAGGTCGAAATTGAAGACGTGCGACAGGCCGCCGATATCGATGCCGCGCGCCGCGACGTCGGAGCAGACCAGGAATTTGAGGTCGCCGGCCTTGAAGCGCTCAAGCGTCGAGAACCGGACCGACTGCGGCAGGTCGCCATGCAGCGCGCCGGCCGAGAAACCGTGCTTGACCAGCGATTTGCACAGCACGTCGACATCGCGCTTGCGATTGCAGAAGATGATGGCGTTCTGCACCGCGTCGTCGCGCAGCATCTGGCGCAGCACGCGCCGCTTGTCGTCCTCGTCGACCACCACCAGTCCGGCCTCGATGGTCGTGGCGACGGAGGATGGGCGGCTGACGGTGATTTCCTTGGGGTTTTGCAGGAACATGTCCGCCAGGCGCCGGATTTCCGGCGCCATGGTGGCGGAGAAGAACAGCGTCTGCCGCAGGGGCGACAACATGCCGACGATCTTCTCGATATCGGGGATGAAGCCCATATCGAGCATGCGGTCGGCTTCGTCGATCACCAGCAGGCGGGTCTGGGTCAGCAGCAGGCCGCCGCGCTCGAACAGGTCGATCAGCCGGCCCGGAGTCGCGATCAGCACGTCGACGCCGCGATTCAGCACGTCCTTCTGCTCGGCCATGCTCTCGCCGCCGATCAGCAGCGCGTGGTTCAGCTTGAGATATTTGCCGTATTTGACGAAATTCTCGGCCACCTGGAGCGCCAGTTCGCGCGTCGGCTCCAGGATCAGCGAGCGCGGCATACGAGCCCGTGCCCGGGAGCCCGACAGGATTTCGAGCATCGGCAGGGTGAAGCCGGCGGTCTTGCCGGTGCCGGTCTGGGCCACGCCCAGCACGTCTCGGCCCATCAGCACATACGGGATGGCCTGGGCCTGAATCGGCGTGGGGTGGATGTAGCCGGCTTCGTCGATGGCACGCTGGATCGGCTCGGACAGGCCAAGATCGGAAAAGAGCGGCTGTGCGGCGGCTTCGGCCGGCTCGTCGGGAGTGTCCACGGTACCGGAAGCGGACAGCGCGCCACCGGGGGAGCCGGCGTCCGTGTCAGGTGGGACAATGGAGACGGGATGGGCTGCGGCGTCAGGTTCGGCCGAAGCGGAGGCATTCGTCTTGGCGCTCAAAATTCTCTCGAACGTGTCAGTGGTGTGGTCCCGTCCATTCCGCCACGATGTGGTCCGGCAGGCATTTCGGCCTGTTTTCCTGCGACGAAGCAGGGCCTTGCGAAAATGAAGGCGAATCCTCCGATTCCGCGTGACTGTCCGTATCGGTAAATGCGACGAAAATCAAGCACCGAGCACGGAAGCGAGCGGAGTCTGTCCGGGGTGTCGCAGGTCCTTGCGTGTCATGTCTCTGGCGTTTTGTCTCTGGAGGATTCGTGGTCACAGTCACGCCGTTGAAAATCGAGGATTATGGCCTGATCGGCGATGGACGCAGTTGCGCGCTGGTCGGGCGGAACGGGTCGATCGACTGGCTCTGCTGGCCGCGATTCGACAGTCCGGCCTGTTTCGCCGCCCTGCTGGGAGATGGGGAGAACGGGCACTGGCAACTGGCGCCGGACGAAGAGCGTGGGGGGACGCCCGTTACGGTGACGCGGTCGTACCGCAATCACGGCATGGTGCTGGAAACGGTGTTCGAGACGCATACCGGCGTGGTCGCGGTCCTGGATTTCATGGCCATCGGCGCCGCCGAACCGACCCTGATCCGGATTGTCGAAGGCCGGCGCGGGGCGGTGCCGATCCTCAACTGGCTGGTGCTGCGTTTTGACTACGGGCTGTCTGTGCCGTGGGTGACGCGCCTGCCGGACAATATGGGCATCAGTGCCATTGCCGGCCCCTCGCGTTGCGTGCTGCGCTGCCCGGTGGCCCTGCATGGCGAGGATCGTCATACCGTGTCGCGGTTTATCGTGTCGGAAGGTGATCAGGTGCCTTTCGTGCTGACCTATATGGATTCGCACGGTGCGTTGTCCCAGCCCGTCGATGCGCGGGCCGCGCTGCATCGGACGGAACAATTCTGGTCGGACTGGATCGGGCGCTGCACCTATCAGGGCGAGCATGCCTCGATCGTGCGGCGCTCGCTGCTGACGCTCAAGGCGCTGATCTACCAGCCGACGGGGGGGATCGTGGCGGCGCCGACGACCTCGCTGCCCGAGGAACTGGGGGGCGGGCGGAACTGGGATTATCGCTATTGCTGGTTGCGTGATGCCTCGCTGACGCTGATCGCGATCATGGCCGGTGGGTATTTTGAAGAGGCGATGGCGTGGCGTGACTGGTTGCAGGCGGCCGTCGCCGGCAGTCCCGACCAGGTCCAGATCATGTATGGCATCGCCGGCGAGCGGCTGCTGAACGAATGGGAGGCCGGCTGGCTGGCCGGTTACGAGGGATCGAAGCCGGTTAGGGTCGGCAATGCGGCGGCCGGTCAGTTGCAGCTCGATGTCTATGGCGAGGCGATCGCGGCCCTGCATGTCGCCCGCCAGACGCGCCTTTGCGCGATCACCGATGGCTGGCGGTTGCAGGTCGGGCTGTTGCAGCATCTGGCGACCATCTGGAAGGAACCGGACGAAGGGATGTGGGAAGTCCGCGGGGGGCGGCGCCAGTTTACCGTATCCAAGATCTCATGCTGGCTGGCGTTCGACCGGGCGATCCGGGATGTCGAGAAATATGGGCTCGAGGCGCCGCTGGAGGAGTGGAAGGCCCTGCGGCAGGATATTCACGACACGGTCTGCCGCGAGGGGTTCAATGCGGACAAGAACAGCTTTGTCCAGTATTTCGGCGGCACCGGGCTGGATGCGGGATTGCTGCTGATCCCGGTCGTCGGCTTTCTGCCTGCTGATGATCCGCGCGTCAGCGGTACCATTGCGGCGATCGAGCGCGAATTACTGGACGAGCATGGATTTGTCCGCCGCTATCTGCCCGATCATGTCATCGAAGGCGTAGCGGGGGACGAGGGGGCATTCATTGCCTGCTCGTTCTGGCTGGTGAATGCCTATGTCGCCCAGGGGCGGATGGAGGAGGCCCACGCCCTGTTCAACCGGTTGCTGGCGTTGTGCAGCGACCTTGGCCTTCTGGCTGAGGAATATGACGCGATCACCGGGCGGCAGGTGGGAAATTTCCCGCAGGCGTTCTCGCACCTGTCGCTGATCAACTCGGCGTCGATTCTCAGTGCCGGCCGCATCACCACCATGGGGGCGGCGCCGCTGCCGGTTCTGTAGTGCTGACATAGGCTGGAGCGGCTGCACCGAAGCGGAGAACATGCGCGTCGGATCGACAGGAGCGGTGCAGCCGCGCCAGCCTACAGGCCTCGGGCCATGGCGGCGGAGAGGATCGTGAGGACGCCGAGGCCGATATTGATCGTCACCAGCGAGCGGATGGAGTCGAACAGGGCGGGTTGGGGGCGGATGGCGCGGCGGGCCTTCTGGAACGGGCCGAAATAAATGCGGGCGAATAGGGCTGCCATGATCAGGCCCAGGAGCTGCATCGCGTTGACCTGCCACGGGATGGCGGCGAAACCGCCCTCGTGCAGGATCATCAGCCAGCCGGTGATCAGGACGGCGGGCATCGTGTGCCAGACGACGCGAAAGAAGCGGGTGAGCGTTTGCAGGTGGACCGACGCGCGCTGGGTGGCGTCCAGCAGCCCCAGGCTGGGACGCAGGACGAACACGGCATAGATCATGCCGCCGACCCAGGCGGTCATGCCGAGTAGATGGATCGCGAGCACGAGGCTCCAGAGGATTGAGGAGGTCATGTCAACTCCCGGGCGGGGTGAGTGGATGGCCCGCGTGACGGGGCGCGGGCGTCGATGGTATGCTTGATCGCCAATTCCGCCCCGGCGCGCAAGGCGGCGGTGCGCGGATGCCCCCGACAACCCGCCCCTGACCGGAGGACAGTGCCCGATGGGCCAGCCCCAATCCAAGAGCGAATGCCCGCCCGCGACCGCGCTGCTGTTGCCGGACCCGGCGGAGATGGCCTTGATCGACAGGGCGGGTAGTCGAACCGTGCCGGTGCGCGATCTGATGGAGCATGCGGGCCGGGCCGTGGCGCGCGCCGTGATGCGCCATGTCGCGCCGTGCCGGGTGCTGGTGCTCTGCGGTCCGGGCAATAACGGTGGGGACGGTTATGTCGCGGCGCGGCGTCTCGCGCAGGCCGGCTGGCCGGTTGCCGTGGCGGCTCTGGCGCCCCCTCGGGCAGGTGGCGACGCTGCCGCGGCGGCTGCTGAATGGCAGGGGCCGCGTGTGGCGTTTACGGCGGACGAGGTCATCCGCGCTGACCTTGTCATTGATGCGGTGTTCGGTGCGGGGCTCAGCCGCGCGATCGAACCGGACCTGGCATCCGTGCTGGCGGCCGCGCGGCGGATAGTGGCGGTGGACATGCCTAGCGGCATCGACGGGGCGACGGGGCGCGTCCTTGGTTATGCGCCGTCGGCGGAAATGACCGTGACCTTTGTGCGGGCCAAGCCGGGGCATCTGCTGTTGCCGGGGCGTGAGAGGCTGGGGCGGCTGGTGGTTGCCGATATCGGCATGCCCGACACGGTGTGGGACGCGGTGTCCGTGCGCACATGGCGCAATGCGCCGGGACTGTGGCAGGTGCCGGGCCAGACGGTGGATAGTCACAAATATGCGCGCGGTGTGGTCAGCATCTGCGGGGGCAGCACGATGCCGGGGGCGGCGCGGCTGGCGGCCGGGGCGGCGCGCATGGCGGGGGCGGGGCTGGTGCGGCTGGCGGCGGGCTCGGCGGCGGGGCTGTATAGAATGACCGAGCCGGGGTTGATCGTGGATGACGGCGATCTGTCCGGTCTGCTGGAGGATCGGCGCCGGACGGTGTGGGTCTGCGGGCCGGGCCTGACGGAGGCGGAAGTCGGCCGGGCGCTGCCGGCGCTGGTGGAGGCCGGGCGGATGGTGCTGGCCGATGCCGGAGCGTTTGCCTGGGCGGCCGGGCAGCCGGAACGGCTGGTCGGGGTTGGGGTGATCACGCCGCATGAAGGGGAATTCGCGCGGGTGTTCGGGGCGCCGGTGAATGGGCGGCTGGAGGCGGCCCGCGCGGCCGCGCGGCGGATCGGGGCCGTGGTGGTGCTGAAGGGGCCGGACACCGTGATCGCGGCGCCTGACGGCAGGGCGGCGATCAACGACCATGCCACGGCGGCGCTGGCGACGGCCGGTTCGGGCGATACGCTGACCGGCATCATTGCCGCGCTGCTGGCGGCGGGGATGGAGCCCTGGGATGCGGCCTGCGCCGGCGTGTGGATCCATGGCGAGGCCGGCATGCGTGCCGGCCCGTGGCCGGTGGCTGAGCAGTTCGACCGGCATCTGGGCGCGGCGCGGGCCCGTGCCGTCTCGCTGGGGTTGGAGGAGGCTGCGCCTCGGGGCGCGGACTCGCGCCATTGTCGGCTTGCCGGATCAGGCGGTGTGCGCTAAAGCCGCGCGCTTGGAGACCGGGCGCCGATGCGGGCGTGGTGAAATTGGTAGACACGCCAGATTTAGGTTCTGGTGGCGCAAGTCGTGGGGGTTCAAGTCCCTCCGCCCGCACCAGCCCGGCGAGAGACTGATTGAATTGGTACGGGGTGCGGGCGCGAAGGCGGCTGTGGCTCGCGCCGGTTGTTTTTGCGTGCGGATACCGCCGTCCGGGGTGGGCTCGTGCGTTCTTTGGAAGTTCTGACCGAGAGGATGGCCTCGCAGATGCAGGTTACTGAAACGCTTTCCGACGGCCTGAAGCGCGGTTACACCGTCACGGTGCCCGCCGGCGAACTGGAGAGCAAGCGGACCGCTCGCCTGAAGGAAATGGGGCAGTCCATGAACCTGCCGGGTTTCCGCCCCGGCAAGGTGCCGTTGAGCCTCGTGACGCAGCGCTACGGCGCCGCCGTGCAGGGTGAAGTGCTGGAGCAGGCCGTCAGCGACGCGACCCGTGCATTGCTGGAGGAGCGCAATCTGCGCCCCGCGATGCAGCCGCGTGTCGATCTGGTTTCGGGCGCCGAGGCGGACGGCAAGGCCGACCTGGAATTCAAGATCGAGATGGAAGTGCTGCCCGAGATCGCGCAGCCGGACCTGTCGGACCTGACGCTGACCCGCCTGAAGGCGACGGCGGATGCCGAGACGGTCGACAAGGCCCTGAAGGACATCGCGAGCCGCCAGCGCAATTTCGTGACGGTCGAAGAGATTCGTCCGGCTGCGGTGGGCGACGTCGTGGTTGTCGATTTCGTGGGTAAGCTGGACGGCGTGCCGTTCGAGGGCGGTACGGCGGACGATGTCAATGTGGAGATCGGCGGTGCCGGCTTCATCCCCGGTTTCGCCGAGCAGCTTGAAGGCCTGTCGCCGGGTGAGGAGAAGGTGATCACCGTTACGTTCCCGGCTGATTACTCGGCCGAGGCTCTGGCGGGCAAGGAAGCGACCTTCGACATCAAGGCCAAGGGGCTGAAGCGCCCGGTCGATGTCGAGATCGACGAGGATCTGGCCAAGAAGATGGGTTTCGAGGGCCTGGAGCAGGTTCGCGAGCTGATCACGAAGCAGGTCGAGCAGGAATACGAACAGCTTTCGCGCCTGCGTATCAAGCGCGAACTGCTGGATGCCCTGGCGGAAAAGACCGACTTCGAGGCTCCGCTGGGCATGGTCGAGGCCGAGTTCGCCCAGATCTGGCAGCGCGTCGAGGCCGACCGCAAGGAAGGGCAGCTTGACGAGGAAGACCAGGGCAAGGACGAAGAGACCCTGCGGGCCGATTACCGCAAGATCGCCGAGCGCCGGGTGAAGCTGGGCCTGCTGCTGGCCGAGATCGGCCGTGCCAATGCCATCACGGTTTCGCAGGACGAGATGCTTCAGGCGATTCGGGCCGAGGCCATGCGCTATCAGGGGCAGGAGCAGGCGGTGTTCGACTTCTTCCGCAAGAACCCGCAGGCAGCCGAGAGTCTGCGTGGCCCGATCTTCGAGAACAAGGTCGTCGATTATGTGATCGAGCTGGCCACCGTGACCGACAAGGACGTGACGCCCGAGGAACTGGCCGAGATCCCGCCCGCCGATCTCTGATCGGTTCGGACTTCCGCCATCGGCACCCCATCGCTTTTATCGCCGCGAAATGATGGCGGTGGGGTGGTATCTGGCCGGTTTATCTCTATCTTGTTGGAGGTAACCGGGGAATGACCCGGCCACCCTCCCCGACGGACGCCCCGGCGTTCTTCGGGGGTGGTGAGTCGGGTCTTCGCGTCTTCAGAACGGGAATGAGACTATGAGGGATCGGGATCCCGTGGAGATCTTCAGCAACGCCCTAGTGCCCATGGTGGTCGAACAGACCTCTCGCGGGGAGCGGGCTTTCGACATCTATTCCCGCCTGTTGCAGGAACGAATCATCTTCCTGACCGGGCCGGTCTATGATCAGGTGTCTGCCCTGGTGTCGGCGCAGCTTCTGTATCTGGAGAGCGTGAATCCGACCAAGGAGATCTCGTTCTATATCAACAGTCCGGGTGGCGTGGTGTCGGCTGGTCTGGCGATCTACGACACCATGCAGTACATCCGTAGCCCCGTGAGCACGGTGTGCATCGGTCAGGCGGCCTCGATGGGGTCGCTGCTGCTGGCGGGTGGCGAGAAGGGGCGGCGTTTCGCCCTGCCGAACGCGCGGGTCATGGTACATCAGCCTTCGGGCGGTGCGCAGGGGCAGGCCAGCGACATCGAAATTCAGGCGCGTGAGATCCTGACGATTCGCCAGCGCCTGAACGAGATCTATGAAACCCATACCGGCCAGTCGCTTGAGGACATTGAGCGCAAGCTGGAGCGCGACAGTTATATGTCGGCCGACGAGGCGCTGGCCTTTGGCATCGTGGATGAGGTTGTGCGCAACCATGCATCGACGGTTGCCGCCAAAAGTTGAGGCTGGGCTTTAAAATATTGATTTATTTTAATGCCCGTGACCTGAAACGCTTTGGAATCAGGTTTCGGGCATAAGGGGTGGGTGCGCTTTGTCTATCTTCGGCGCAACCCGCCGGCTTGGGTGGGCTTGATGGAAGCCCTGTCCTGAGTCAAGATTTTCGACCCCGGCTCGGGCACGACGCGGCTTGGCATTCCGGGGGGAGGAGCGGTTATGAATAACAAGTCCAGCGATTCCAAGAACACATTATATTGCTCGTTCTGCGGCAAGTCGCAGCATGAGGTCCGGAAGCTGATCGCTGGTCCGACTGTCTTCATCTGTGACGAATGCGTCGAACTCTGCATGGATATCATCCGTGAGGAGCACAAGACGCATCTGGTGAAGTCGCGCGATGGCGTGCCGACTCCCAAGGAGATCTGCAAGGTTCTGGACGATTACGTGATCGGGCAGTTCCATGCGAAGAAGGTGCTGTCGGTCGCGGTCCATAACCATTACAAGCGCCTGGCCCATAGCCAGAAGAACAACGACGTCGAGATCGCGAAGTCGAACATCCTGCTGGTCGGGCCGACCGGATCGGGCAAGACGCTGCTGGCCCAGACGCTGGCGCGGATTCTCGACGTGCCGTTCACCATGGCCGATGCGACGACGCTGACCGAAGCGGGCTATGTGGGCGAGGATGTCGAGAACATCATTCTCAAGCTGCTTCAGGCTGCCGATTATAATGTCGAGCGGGCACAGCGCGGCATTGTCTATATTGATGAGATCGACAAGATTTCGCGCAAGTCCGACAATCCGTCGATCACGCGCGATGTCAGCGGCGAGGGCGTGCAGCAGGCACTGCTGAAGATCATGGAAGGGACGGTGGCCTCGGTGCCGCCCCAGGGTGGGCGCAAGCACCCGCAGCAGGAATTCCTGCAGGTGGACACCACCAACATGCTGTTCATCTGCGGCGGGGCGTTCGCCGGGCTGGACAAGATCATCGGCGCGCGTGGCAAGGGCTCGGGGATCGGCTTCGGCGCGGATGTCCAGTCGCCCGACGAGCGGCGTACGGGGGCGATCCTGCGCGATGTCGAGCCTGAGGATCTGCTGAAATTCGGGCTGATTCCCGAATTCATCGGCCGTCTGCCGGTGGTGGCGACGCTGGAGGACCTCGACGAGGCGGCGCTGATCGAGATTCTGACCAAGCCGAAGAACGCGCTGGTGAAGCAGTACGCCCGCCTGTTCCAGATGGAAGGGGTCAAGCTGACCTTCACCGAGGATGCGCTGAAGCAGGTGGCATTGCGGGCGATCGCACGGCGCACCGGCGCGCGCGGCCTGCGTGCGATCATGGAGAGCATTCTGCTGTCCACCATGTTCGATCTGCCTGGGCTGGAGAACGTGGAAGAGGTGGTGATCAACAAGGAGGTCGCCGAGAACAAGACCAGCCCGGTCTATGTCTATGGCAAGGAAAAGCCTGCGGAGCAGTCGGCCTGATTGGTTGTTATCGCTCGCGTTTTTCTCCGGGATTTCCGCCCCGCGTCGGGGGTGAGCCCCATGCGGGCGGTCCCGGTTTCTTCCCGTCGTCCGGGGCCTTGCCGTGGCGGCCCCGAATGACGACATGATGTTATCCGTCATCGCGTCAGCGAGACACCGGGCGGTGCGTGCCGCGATTGGGCGCCCGCCCGCGATCGTCCTTCAGGAGGTCACACGATATGCCCAAACCCAACCGATCCGATTCTGATCGTCCCGAGAGCGGAGAACCCGCCCCCGTCGAGAGCCACGATCTGGCCGTGCCTGTTTCAGTCTCCGACTCCGCTGGGGATGAGGTTGGCATGTCCGATTCCGAGACGATGGCGGTGCTGCCGCTGCGCGATATCGTCGTCTTTCCGCACATGATTGTGCCGTTGTTCGTCGGACGCGAGAAATCGGTTCGGGCGCTGGAGGCGGTCACCAAGCATGACAAGCAGATCCTGCTGGTCGCGCAGAAGAACGCCTCGCAGGACGATCCGTCGGCAGACGATATCTATCGCTACGGCACGGTGTCGACGATCCTGCAACTGCTGAAGCTGCCCGACGGCACGGTGAAGGTGCTGGTCGAGGGCGTGCGTCGGGCGCGGATTACCGCGCTGCATGACATCGACGGGCATTTCGAGGCTGAGATTTCGGCCGTTGCCGAGGAGCCGGCTGCCGATAACGAGGGCGAGGCGCTGGGGCGCACCGTGGTCTCGCAGTTCGAGCAATATATCAAGCTGAACAAGAAGATCGCGCCCGAAGTGCTGGTTTCGCTGAACCAGATCGAAGACCTGTCGAAGCTGGCCGACACCATCGCCAGCCATCTGAATCTGAAGATCGCCGAGAAGCAGGAGATTCTGGAAATCCCTGGCGTCAATGCCCGGCTGGAGCGGGTGTTCGCGCATATGGAGGCCGAGATCGGCGTCCTGCAGGTGGAAAAGCGCATCCGCAACCGCGTCAAGCGGCAGATGGAGAAGACGCAGCGCGAGTACTACCTGAACGAGCAGTTGAAGGCGATCCAGAAGGAGCTGGGTGAGGGGGAGGAAGGCCGCGACGAAACGGCCGAGCTCGAGGAGAAGATCGCCAAGGCCCGCCTGCCCAAGGAGGCGCGCGACAAGGCATTGGGCGAGTTGAAGAAATTGCGGGCGATGAGCCCGATGTCGGCCGA
Source organism: Gluconacetobacter dulcium (assembly GCF_014174165.1). Taxonomy (GTDB): domain Bacteria; phylum Pseudomonadota; class Alphaproteobacteria; order Acetobacterales; family Acetobacteraceae; genus Gluconacetobacter; species Gluconacetobacter dulcium. Next base: position 95,295 of record NZ_JABEQN010000007.1, read on the forward strand.
ATCGACGGTCGTCCGCAATTATCTGGATTGGATTCTGAGCCTGCCGTGGAAGAAGCGGTCGAAGGTGCGCGGTGATCTGGCCGAAGCCGAGAAGGTGCTTGATACCGATCATTATGGTCTTGAGAAGGTCAAGGAGCGGATTCTGGAATATCTGGCGGTCCAGAGCCGGTCGCAGAAGGTCAAGGGACCGATTCTCTGTCTGGTCGGGCCGCCTGGCGTGGGCAAGACGTCGCTGGCGCGGTCGATCGCCAAGGCGACGGGGCGCCATTACGTGCGCATGTCCCTGGGCGGGGTGCGCGACGAAGCTGAGATTCGTGGTCACCGGCGGACCTATATCGGTTCGATGCCTGGCAAGATCATCCAGGGGATGAAGAAGGCGAAATCTTCCAACCCCCTGTTCCTGCTGGATGAAATTGATAAGCTGGGTGCCGACTGGCGCGGCGATCCGTCTTCGGCTCTGCTGGAGGTCCTGGATCCGGAGCAGAACAGCACGTTCGCCGATCATTACCTGGAGGTCGATTACGACCTGTCGGATGTGATGTTCGTCACCACCGCGAACAGCCTGAACATGCCCCAGCCGCTGCTGGATCGCATGGAGATCATTCGCCTGTCCGGCTACACCGAGGACGAGAAGGTCGAAATCGCCAAGCGCCATCTGCTGAGCAAGCAGGGTGAGGCCCACAGCCTGAAGCCGGACGAATGGTCGGTCAGCGATGATGCGTTGCGCGAGCTGGTGCGCAGTTACACCCGTGAGGCCGGGGTGCGGAATCTGGAGCGTGAGATTGCGACGCTGGCCCGCAAGGCCGTGCGCGAAATCGTGACCGGCAAGACCAAAAAAGTGGCGATCACGCGCAAGAACCTTGAAAAATATGCCGGCGTGAAGCGGTTCCGCTATGGCGAGACCGAGGCAGAGGACATGGTTGGCGTGGTGACCGGCCTGGCCTGGACCGAGGTCGGCGGCGAGATCCTGACCATCGAGAGCGTGATGGTGCCGGGCAAGGGTGTGATCAAGCACACTGGCAAGCTGGGCGACGTGATGCAGGAAAGTGTCGCGGCGGCGCTGTCTTATGTCCGTAGTCGCGCGGTGACCTTCGGCATCAAGCCGACCCTGTTCGAGAAGCGCGACCTGCACGTTCATGTGCCCGAGGGCGCGACTCCGAAGGATGGGCCGTCGGCCGGTATTGCGATGGCGACGTCGCTGGTCAGCGTGCTGACGGGCATTCCCGTGCGGCGTGACGTGGCGATGACGGGCGAGATTACGCTACGTGGCCGCGTGCTGGCGATCGGCGGGCTGAAGGAGAAGCTGCTGGCCGCCCATCGGGCGGGAATCAAGACCGTTTTCATCCCCAAGGATAACGAAAAGGATCTGGTCGATATTCCCGAGACGGTGAAGAAGGGACTGCGCGTCATCCCTGTTTCCCATGTCGATGACGTGATCGGTCAGGCCCTGGTGCGGCGGCCCGAGCCGATCGAATGGAGCCAGGAGTCGGAAGACGCGGTTGCCAAACCGGCCCCTGCTGCGGGAATGGCTGCCGCGTCCCTGCCGCATTGAGACCCTATTGATTGTGTCAAAATGGCACCAGCCCCCCGGTTTGGCCGGATTTTCGGCTGATCCGGGCGGTGTGCTCGGTTGACGCGGCAAAAAACGGCTGCATAGTGCGGGCCAATGCGGCGTTGGCGAGAACTCGGTTCTGACGCATGCACAGAGAAAGAAAGGCGTAAAATGGAGAAGCCACTTAACAAGCAGGAACTCGTCGCCGCTGTGGCCGATGATGCGGATCTGCCGAAGGCGAAGGCCGGCGAAGTGGTCGACGCCGTGTTGAACGCGATCGAGAAAGCCCTGGCGAAGAAGCAGGAAGTCCGCCTGGTGGGCTTCGGGACCTTCGTGACGGCCACCCGCAAGGCGGCCAAGGGGCGTAATCCCCGCACGGGTATGGAAATGGACATCGCGGCTTCGACCTCGGTTCGTTTCAAGCCGGGCAAGAACCTGAAGGAAGCCGTGAACTGATCACGCGCTGATACGACCGGGCAGGTGGTTCGTCCGCCTGCCCTGGCTGTCCCTGATGGGCGGCCTTTGTCTGATGGGCGATTAGCTCAGCGGTAGAGCGTCTCGTTTACACCGAGAGGGTCGGCGGTTCGATCCCGTCATCGCCCACCATCTGCCGGCTCGGTGCCGGCTTACCTGTCCTGTCTCGTCGGGATGCCGGACAAAATGATCATCTCCGGTTGACGCTTCCCGGCGGCATGGTTAAACACCGCCTCACGCCTTCGCGGGTGTAGCTCAGTTGGTTAGAGCGCCGGCCTGTCACGCCGGAGGTCGCGGGTTCGAGCCCCGTCACTCGCGCCATAGTCGTTTCATGTTTAATAATGATCGACTGCGTTGAACCTGTTAAAGATGCATTTTTCCAATAATTGGATCTGTTCCGTTCCCCAATATTTTGGTGCGAGGACGGACAAGTTGTCCCTAACGCGCATATCCGCGTAGCGTATTCATCATCACGGGAATGTTCATCCCCTGTTGGCGGGTGGTGGTCTGGTCGCGTCCGGGCGATGGGTCTAACCTCCTGACCATGACGACGCCCTGTTCGTCATGACGCCTGCAGCAAGCGGGCCACCAGTCAGGGAGACGCGCCATGACGTCCGTTCTTGCGGATTATTTTCCAGTTCTGATTTTTGGTGTCCTGGCGGTCGTGATTGCCGGCGCGATGCTGGGAAGCTCCCTGCTCTTCGGTCATCAGAAGCCCTATGCCGAAAAGGTGTCGGCTTACGAATGCGGGTTCGAGGCATTCGACGATGCGCGGCATCGTTTCGATGTCCGGTTCTATCTGGTGGCGATCCTGTTCATCATTTTCGACCTTGAAGTCGCCTTTCTTTTCCCTTGGGCGGTCAGTCTGTCGCGGATCGGCCTGTTCGGCTTTCTGTCGATGATGGGATTCCTGGGCATTCTGACGGTGGGGTTCATCTATGAATGGTGCAAAGGTGCCCTGGACTGGGATTGACCGGCGCTAGGATCGAGCGAGGGGAGGAGACGAGGCATGAGTACCGCTGATGCGACAAGTGATGGGCAGGGCGCGATAGCCTGGAATCGGGACATGCTGCCTCCGGGGCCGGAGCAGGATGCCGTCATCAAGGGTATTACCGGCGAGATCACCGAGAAGGGGTTCGTCGTCGCCAACCTCGACAAGCTGGTCAATTGGGGCCGTACCGGTAGCCTGTGGCCGATGTCTTTCGGGCTGGCGTGCTGTGCGGTGGAAATGATCCACGCCTACATGCCGCGCTATGACCTGGACCGGATGGGCATCATTCCGCGCGGGTCGCCGCGCCAGTCCGACGTGATGATCGTGGCCGGGACCCTGACCAACAAGATGGCGCCCGCCCTGCGCCGCGTTTACGACCAGATGGCCGAGCCGCGCTGGGTGATCTCGATGGGGTCCTGCGCCAATGGCGGCGGTTATTATCACTATTCCTATTCCGTGGTGCGCGGATGCGACCGGATCGTGCCGGTGGACGTGTATGTTCCCGGTTGCCCGCCGACGGCGGAGGCGTTGATTTACGGCATCCTGCAGCTCCAGAAGAAAATCCGCAGGACAGGGACGATTCTCCGTGGCTGAACCGGGCACCGAACTGACGATGAAGGTGTCTCTGGCGCGTGGTGCGCTGGGGTCGCTGGCTTTCGCGCTGTCGACGGGCGTGCCCGGTATCCATTCGGCCGCGATTGAGGAGGGCGAACTGGTTGTGCGGACCGGCCGGGACCGCTTGCTCGCGTTGATGGGTCTCCTGCGCGATGATCCGCGCTATGCCTGCGAGCAACTGATGGATCTGTGTGGCGTCGACTATCCCGCTCGGGCGGAACGATTTGAGGTCGTCTATAATCTGTTGTCGGTGACGCATAATCACCGGATTCGTGTTATTGTGACGACGGATGAGGCCAATCCGGTGGCGTCGGTCCATCATCTGTGGCCGTGCGCTACGTGGTGGGAGCGCGAGTGCTACGACATGTATGGGGTCCTGTTTTCGGGGCAGCCGGATCTGCGGCGCATTCTGACCGATTACGGGTTCGAGGGGCATCCGCTGCGCAAGGACTTCCCGCTGACGGGCTATGTCGAGATGCGGTACGACGAGGATCGCCGTCAGGTGGTCTACGAACCGGTGAAGCTGACGCAGGATTTCCGCAATTTCGATTTTGAATCGCCGTGGGAGGGTATCCTGACCCTGCCGGGTGATGAGAAGGCCCATGAATCCCGCCAGGGACTGAAGTTGCCGCGATGACGGGACCGTTCAGGCAGATGGCGAGGGTGCGCACGGTGAGGGAGAGCGGACGATGAGCGAGATTGTCCTTCACGAGGATATCCCGGAAGAGCTGATGTCCGCGGACGCGGCCGCCGAGGCACAGATCCGGACAGTGGAGATCGATTCCCACGCCCTGAATTTCGGCCCGCAGCATCCGTCGGCCCATGGTGTGCTGCGTCTGGTGCTGGAGATGGAAGGTGAGGTCGTTGCGCGCGCCATTCCGCATATCGGATTGCTGCATCGTGGCACCGAGAAGCTGATCGAATACAAGACCTATCCCAAGGCGCTGCCGTATTTCGATCGGCTCGATTACGTTTCGCCGATGTGCGAGGAACAGGCATTCGCGCTGGCGACGGAAAAGCTGCTGGGGATCGACATTCCCGACCGCGCGAAATGGATTCGCGTGATGTTCGCGGAAATGACGCGCATCCTGAACCATATCCTGAATCTGACCTCGTTCGGGCTGGATTGCGGTGCGCTGACCCCGGCGCTGTGGGGATATGAAGAGCGCGAGAAGCTGATCGAATTCTACGAGGCCGCGTCTGGCGCGCGCTTTCATGCCAATTATTTCCGTCCGGGTGGCGTGGCACGCGACCTGCCGGCGGGCCTGGAGGAGCGGATCGCGGAATGGGCGCGGCAGTTCCCGCGCTGGATCGACGATCTGGAAACGCTGCTGACCAATAACCGGATCTGGAAGCAGCGGACGGTCGGGATCGGCGTGTTCACCACCGAGCAGGCGTTGGCCTGGGGCTTCAGTGGTCCTTGTCTGCGGGCTTCGGGCGTGCCGTGGGATCTGCGCCGCGCGCAGCCGTATGACAATTATGACAAGGTGACGTTCAATATCCCCGTCACGCGCCAGGGCGATTGCTACGATCGCTATCTGGTGCGTGTGGCGGAGATGCGCGAGAGCGTGAAGATCGTCGAGCAGTGTCTGGCGCAGATCAAGCCGGGGCCGGTCAGGATCCAGGACCACAAGATCACCCCGCCGCCGCGCCGGGAGATGAAGCGGTCGATGGAAGCCTTGATCCATCATTTCAAGCTGTTCACCGAAGGGTATCATGTGCCGCCGGGTGCGACCTATACGGCGGTCGAGAGCCCCAAGGGCGAATTCGGGGTCTATCTGGTCGCGGACGGCAGCAATCGCCCCTACCGGTGCAAGATCCGGCCCACGGGCTTTGCCCATCTCCAGGCGATCGACGAGATGTCGCGCCGCCATATGCTGGCCGACGCGGTCGCGATCATCGGGTCGCTCGATCTGGTGTTCGGCGAGATAGACAGGTGACAGAGATGTCCGCTCATTCCCCCATCGATCAGATCGAACAACCCGACAGCTTCGCCTTCGATGCTGAAAGCGAAGAGCAGATCGCGGCGATCCTGGCCAAATATCCGCCCGAGCGTAAGGCCAGCGGCACGCTCCCGCTTCTGTATGTCGTGCAGAAGCAGATGGGGCGGCAGACCGGGAGCGCCTGGGTGCCGCGCGTGGCGATGGACGAGGTTGCGCGCCGGCTGGATGTCGCGCCGATCCGTGTCTACGAAGTGGCGACCTTCTACCTGATGTTCAATACCAAGCCGATCGGGCGGTATCATCTTCAGGTCTGCACCACGACCTCCTGCTGGCTGCGTGGGTCGGACGATGTGGTCGCGGCTTGCAAGAAGGCGACCGGCATTGACGGTTTCGGCCAGTCGAGTGCCGACGGGCTGTTTACTCTGACCGAGGTGGAGTGCCTGGGGGCCTGCGCCAATGCGCCGATCCTGCAGATTGATGACGATTTCTACGAGGATATGGACGGACCGCGCACGATCGAACTGATCGAGGCGTTGCGTCGCGGCGAGCGGCCGACGCCGGGGCCGACGATCGACCGGTTGAACTCGGCGCCGGCCGGTGGACGCAAGACGCTGGCGGATAGTCCGGCGGAACAGGGCTGAGCGGGAGAGACGGCGATGCTTCAGGATAAAGACCGGATCTTCACCAACCTGTATGGTCAGAACGACTGGCGGCTGGCAGGCGCGCGCCAGCGCGGCGACTGGGACGGCACTGCTGAGATCCTGGCGCGTGGCCGGGATGCCATCATCAACGAGATGAAGGGCTCTGGCCTGCGTGGTCGCGGCGGGGCTGGGTTTCCGACCGGTGTCAAATGGTCGTTCATGCCCAAGAATTCGGACGGGCGCCCGCATTACCTGGTCATCAATGGCGACGAGTCCGAGCCGGGAACCTGCAAGGATCGCGAGATCCTGCGGCATGAGCCGCACAAGCTGATTGAAAGCGCGCTGATCGCCTCCTTCGCGATGGGTGCGCATGCCGCCTATATTTATATCCGTGGCGAGTTCTTCAATGAGGCGCGCCATCTCCAGATCGCGATCGACGAAGCCTATGCGGCCGGGTTGATCGGCAGGAATGCCGCCGGATCGGGATGGGATTTCGATTTTTACATCCATCGCGGTGCCGGCGCCTATATCTGCGGCGAGGAAACCGCGCTGCTGGAAAGCCTGGAAGGCAAGAAGGGGCAACCGCGCATGAAGCCGCCCTTTCCGGCGGCGATGGGGCTGTATGGCTGTCCGACGACGGTCAACAATGTCGAGAGCATCGCGGTGTCGTCCACCATCCTGCGGCGCGGGGGCGCGTGGTTCTCGGCGCTGGGGCGGCCGAACAATGCGGGCACCAAGCTGATGGCCATTTCGGGCCATGTGAATACGCCTTGCGTGTTCGAGGAAGAACTCGGCGTGCCGCTGAAGGAGATCATCGAGAAGCATGGCGGCGGCGTGCGCGGCGGCTGGGACAATCTGCTGGCGGTGATCCCCGGCGGATGTTCGGTGCCGCTGCTGCCGGCGTCGATCTGCGAAACGGTGCTGATGGATTATGACAGCCTGCGCGCCGAGCGTTCGGGCCTGGGCACCGCCTGCATGATCGTGATGGACAAATCGACCGACATCATCAAGGCGATCGCCCGGTTCTCGCAATTCTTCAAGCATGAGAGCTGCGGCCAGTGCACGCCGTGCCGCGAAGGCACCGGCTGGATGATGCGGGTCATGAACCGGATGGTCGAGGGACGGGCGGAAATCGAGGAAATCGACATGCTCGAACAGGTGACGCGCCAGGTCGAGGGCCACACGATCTGCGCCCTGGGCGATGCCGCAGCGTGGCCGATCCAGGGCCTGATCCGGCATTTCCGTCCGGTGATGGAAGAGCGGATTACCGCCTACAAGGCGGCTCATGGCGGTGGGCGGATCACGCAGGTGCCGCTGGGTATTCCCGTGGCGGCGGAGTAAGGGCGATGGTGAAAGTAACCGTCGACGGAATCGTCGTCGATGTTCCCAACGGGTCCAGCGCGTTGCAGGCGTGCGAGGCGGCCGGCAAGGAAATTCCGCGCTTCTGTTTCCATGAGCGTCTGTCGGTCGCGGGCAATTGCCGCATGTGCCTGGTGCAGGTGGTGCGGGCGCCCAAGCCGGTGGCGTCCTGCGGTTTTCCGGTGGCGGAGGGGATGGAAATCCTGACCGACACCGAGATCGTGCGCAAGGCGCGGCGGGCGGTGATGGAATTCCTGCTGATCAACCATCCGCTGGACTGCCCGATTTGCGACCAGGGCGGCGAATGCGACCTGCAGGACCAGGCGTTCGGCTATGGCGCCGATCACTCGCGCTATCAGGAAGCCAAGCGCGCGGTGAAGGACAAATATCTCGGTCCGCTGGTCAAGACGGTGATGACGCGCTGCATTCAGTGCACGCGCTGCATCCGGTTCGCGACAGAGATCGCGGGTGTGCCTGAATTGGGTGCGGTTTCGCGTGGCGAGACCATGGAAGTCACCAATTATGTCGAGAAGGCGCTGACTTCGGAACTGTCGGGCAATCTGATCGACATCTGCCCTGTGGGTGCCCTGACCTCGAAGCCCTATGCCTTCACCGCCCGGCCGTGGGAGTTGAAGCGGACGGACTCGATCGACGTCAGCGACGCGGTGGGCGCCAATATCAGCCTGCATGTGCGCGGCAGTGCCGTGCTGCGGGCCGTGCCGCGCGTCAATGATGCGGTGAACGAGGAATGGCTGGCTGACAAGGGGCGATTCTCGGTCGATGGGCTGAAGCATCGTCGTCTGGACCGGCCCTGGGTGCGGGTCCATGGCAAGTTGCAGGCGGTTTCGTGGCAGGATGCGTTCGTGGCCATCGGTCGCCGGCTGGACGGTGTGCCAGGGGATCGGATCGGGGCCATCGCCGGCGATCTGTGCGATGCCGAGAGCCTTCTGGCGCTGAAGGACCTGATGACGGCGCTGGGTTCGCCCAATGTCGACTGTCGTCAGGATGGTGCGGAGTATGATATGTCGCATCGGGCTTATTATACCTTCGGCACCACCATTGCCGGGATCGAGGATGCCGACGCGCTGCTGATCGTGGGCGCGATTCCGCGCCAGGAAGCGCCGGTGCTGAATGCGCGTATCCGCAAGCGTTTCCTGTCGGCGGGCCGTGGTGGGTTCCCGATCGGGTTGATCGGTGCGCCGACGGCTGACCCGACCTACAAGGCGGAGGTGCTGGGCGAGGGGCCGGACGTAATGGCCGCGCTGCGGGATGGTACGCATCCTTTCGCCGAGACGCTGAAGGCGGCGAAAAAACCGATGATCATCGTCGGGCACGGTGCGCTGACGCGGCCCGATGCGCGGGCGATCCTGGCTTCGACCTGGGCGCTGGCCGTCGAGGCCGGGGCGATCGCGGCGGGGTGGAACGGCTTCAATATCCTGCATCGCGCGGCCAGTCGGGTCGCCGGGCTGGATCTGGGGCTGGTGCCGGGAAAAGGGGGACGCAGCGCCGCCGGGATGATGAGTGGCGGTGTCGACGTCCTGTGGCTGCTGGGGGCGGACGAGTTCCATACCGCGCAGATCGGGCCGCAGACGTTCGTCATCTATCAGGGCCATCATGGCGATGCGGCGGCGGCGCGGGCGGATGTGATCCTGCCGGGCGCGACCTATGCGGAGAAATCGGGCACTTATGTGAATACCGAGGGGCGGGTCCAGCGGTCGTTTCGGGCGGTCATGCCGCCCGGCGACGCGCGCGAGGACTGGCGCATCCTGCGGGCGTTCTCCGAGGTCGTGGGCCATACGCTACCCTATGACACCGTGGAGGTGCTGCGCGAGCGGTTGGCGACGGTCAATCCGGTCTTCCGGGTGATCGGCGGTCTGGATGCGGTGGACGTGTCCGCGCTGCCGGGGCCAGCGGGAGGCGGTGCGGTGTCGCCGGCGCCGTTCCGCCCGGTCTTCGACGATTATTATCAGACGGACCCGATCTGCCGGGCGAGCCCGACGATGGGCGAATGTTCGCGGATCTATGTCCATCCCCGGACCGTGGCGGCGGAGTAAGGCGACGTGGCGCATTTCTTTCTGCACACAATGATCGGTCAGGTGATCCTGACGGTTCTCGAAGCCCTGGCCGTTCTGGTGCCGCTTCTGCTGGGCGTGGCTTATCTGACCCTGGCCGAGCGCAAGGTCATGGCGGCGATGCAGCTTCGCAAGGGGCCGAACGTCAATGGCCCCTTCGGCGTGCTTCAAGCCTTCGCCGACGCGATCAAGATGATCACCAAGGAGACCGTGATCCCGTCCGGGGCCAACCGGTTTCTGTTCCTGTTCGCGCCGTTCCTGACCTTTTCGCTGGCCATGACGGCCTGGGCGGTCATTCCCACCAATGATGGCTGGGCAATCGCCAATATCAATGTCGGGGTGTTGTATCTGCTCGCGATCTCTTCGCTGGGGGTCTATGGCGTGCTGATCGCGGGTTGGGCGTCGAACTCGAAATATGCCTTTCTCGGCGGCCTCCGTGCCGCGGCGCAGATGGTGTCGTATGAGGTGTCGATCGGCCTGGTGATCGTGTCGGTGCTGCTGGCGGTGGGTAGCCTGAACCTGAACGACATCGTGCTGGCGCAGCGCCATGTCTGGTTCTGCCTGCCGATGTTCCCGATGTTCATCATCTTCTTCATCTCGGCGCTGGCGGAAACCAATCGCGCGCCGTTCGATCTGCCCGAGGGCGAGAGTGAACTGGTGGCGGGCTTTTTCGTCGAATATTCGGCGTTGGCCTTCGGCCTCTTCTTCCTGGGCGAATATGCCAACATGTTCCTGATGTCGGGGATGGTCAGCATCCTGTTCCTCGGTGGCTGGCTGCCGCCGATCGGGATCGCGCCCTTTACCTGGATACCGGGGCCGCTGTGGCTGATCGCGAAAATCCTGTTCTGCCTGTTCGTCTTTATCTGGGTGCGCGCGACGTTTCCGCGCTACCGCTATGACCAGCTTATGCGCCTGGGCTGGAAAGTGTTCCTTCCGCTCTCGCTGGTGTGGATGGTGCTGACGGCCGGCTTCCTGCTGGCAACCGGGCTGCTGCCCCAGGGAGGAGCGAGCTGATGGGTACTCTTGATCGAACGATCCGTTCCTTTCTGCTGGCCGAACTGGTGGCCGGCTTGGGCGCGACGCTGCGGGCCTTCTTCAAGCCCAAGGTGACGATCAATTATCCCTTCGAAAAGGGGCCGCTCTCACCGCGTTTCCGTGGGGAACATGCCCTGCGTCGCTATCCGAACGGCGAGGAACGCTGCATCGCCTGCAAGCTGTGCGAGGCGACCTGCCCGGCGGAGGCGATCACGATCGAATCCGAACCGCGCGATGACGGGTCGCGGCGCACGACGCGCTACGACATCGACATGACGAAATGCATCTATTGCGGCCTCTGCGAGGAAGCCTGCCCGGTCGATGCGATCGTCGAGGGGCCGAATTACGAGTTCGCGACCGAGACGCGCGAGGAACTCATGTACAACAAGGACAAGCTGCTCGCCAACGGCGACCGCTGGGAAAGTGTCCTGGCACGGCGGCTGGAACTCGATGCGCCCTATCGTTGAGGGAGAGGCCGAGCCAGTGAGGCAGCGGGAGAAAAGAGCCATGCGGCAGGAAGGTCAGCGATGATGACCCAAATCGTCTTCTACGTGTTCGCGACGGTACTGGTCCTGTCGGCCGGCATGGTGGTCAGCGCGCGTAATCCCGTTCACTCCGTGCTGTTCCTGATCCTGGCCTTTTTCAATGCCGCGGGTCTGTTTCTGGTCGCGGGGGCCGAATTCCTCGCGATGATCCTGGTCATCGTCTATGTCGGCGCCGTTGCGGTGCTGTTCCTGTTCGTCGTGATGATGCTCGATGTCCGCTTCGCGCAGATGCGCGAGGGATTGCAGCGTTATGCACCCTTCGGGGCGGCGGTGGGGCTGGTGCTGCTGGCGGAACTGGCGCTGGCTTTCAGCCACTGGCAGGTCGCGCAGGATATCGGTTCCGTGCCGCATGTGGTGGCGGCGCCGGGACGGACCAATACCGCGGCGCTGGGTGACGTGCTGTATACGCATTACGTCTTCCTGTTCGAATCCTGCGGTCTGGTGCTGCTGGTGGCGATGATCGGCGCGATCGTGCTGACGCTGCGCGAGCGGCCGATGGGGCGTCGGCAGAACATCGATCGGCAGCACGAACGCACGGTGGCGGATACGCTTGCCATGATGACCGTGCCTCTGGGGCAGGGCGTGGCCGCCAATGGTGGTTTCCGCCGGCCGGAACAATCCTACTACATCGCGTCGGTGCCCGGATCGTACGGGGTGACGGCCGAGCCCGTGCCTCAGGGCAAGCCGGTCGATGAGGCCCCGAAGCACGGTGCCGACAACCATGGAGGGCTGGCGCAATGACCGGCGGACTGGGAAGCATCGGTATCGGGCCTTATCTGACGGTCAGTGCCATCCTGCTGGTTCTGGGTGTGTTCGGCATTTTCCTGAACCGGAAGAACGTCATCATCATCCTGATGTCGATCGAACTGATCCTGCTGTCGGCGAATTTGAATTTCGTCGCGTTTTCCTCGGCACTCGGCGACCTTTCCGGGCAGGTCTTTACCCTGTTTGTCCTGACCATCGCGGCGGCCGAATCCGCCATCGGGTTGGCGATCGTAACGGTCTATTTCCGCAATCGCGGGTCGATCGAGGTCGAAGACATCACCATGATGAAGGGCTGAGCGGGCCATGCAAACGGCATCTACCCTTTTTGAGATCGCGGTCCTTGGGCCTCTGTTTTCCTGTATTGTGGCGGGCCTGTTCGGGCGGATCATGGGCGATGGGGCAGCCAAGGCGCTGACCACGTCCGTCATGGTGATCGCGGCCCTGTGCGGCAGCGGGGCGCTGTTCACCGCGATGCATGTCGGCGGCATGCCGGTCGTGGTGCAACTGGCGGACTGGATCCGCGCCGGGAGCTTCCACGCTGCCTGGACGCTGCGGCTGGACACGCTGTCGCTGTCGATGGTCGTCATGGTCACGGCGGTTTCGGCCCTCGTACATATCTACAGCATTGGTTACATGGGGCATGAGACGACCCCGACCTATCGGTTCTTCTCGTATCTCTCGCTCTTTACCTTCGCGATGCTGATGCTGGTGACGTCGAACGACCTGATCCAGCTTTTCTTCGGCTGGGAAGGCGTTGGTTTGGCCAGCTATCTGCTGATCGGCTACTGGTATGATCGGCCCAGCGCCTGTGCCGCCGCGATCAAGGCCTTCGTGGTCAATCGCGTCGCCGACCTGTTCTTCATGGTCGGGATCGCGTTGCTGTTCGTCGAATTCGGCTCGGTGACCTACGACAATATCTTTGCGCTGGTGCCGGCGCATGGCGACGACACCTACATGCTGTTCGGCACGCATCGGATCTACGAAACGATCTGTCTGCTGCTGTTTATCGGTGCGATGGGCAAGTCGGCGCAGCTTTTCCTGCACACCTGGCTGCCGGATGCGATGGAAGGCCCGACGCCGGTCTCCGCGCTGATCCATGCCGCGACCATGGTGACCGCCGGCGTGTTCCTGATGGCGCGGATGTCGCCGTTGGTGGAATTCGCGCCTGATACCAAGGCGTTCATCCTGTTCATCGGCGCGACGACCTGTTTCTTTGCCGCCACGGTGGGGCTGGTGCAGCCGGATATCAAGCGCACCATCGCCTATTCGACCTGTTCGCAGCTTGGCTACATGTTCATGGCGGTCGGGGCCGGGGCTTACCAAGCGTCGATGTTCCATCTGACGACGCATGCGTTCTTCAAGGCGCTACTCTTCCTGGGTGCCGGCTCGGTGATCCATGCCGTTCATGACGAGCAGAACATGTTCCGCATGGGGGGGCTGTGGAAGAAGATTCCGCTGACCTATGGCGCAATGTGGCTGGGCAGCCTGGCGCTTGCCGGCATCTTTCCCTTTGCCGGATACTGGTCGAAGGACGCGATTCTGGAGGCCACATGGATGGCCCATAGCGGTCTCGGCTTCTATGGCTGGACGCTGGGCTGCGTTACGGCCTTCATTACCGCGCTCTATAGCTGGCGTCTGATCTTTCTGGTCTTTCATGGCACGCCGCGCGATGCGCACCTGCATGAGGGCGCGCATGAGAGCCCGGTCTGGATGACGCTGCCGCTGGTTCTGCTGGGCGTGGGTGCCGTGCTGGCCGGGCTGCTGCTGGCGCCGTACTATGTCGGCGAGGGACAGGCCGCGTTCTGGAGCGGGGCGATCGTGAATGCGCCGGGCAACACCGTCATCGCGACGCTGGAACAGACGCCGGAACTGATCGCGCTGGTGCCGACCTTTGCCGGTGTGCTGGGGATTCTGGTCGCTTATCTCTGCTATGTCGCCAGCCCGACCATTCCGGCGTCGTTCGCGACCAGCCTGCGGCCGATCTATCTGTTCCTGCTGAACAAATGGTATTTCGACGAACTGTATGACCATCTGTTCGTCCGGCCGTACCGTGCGCTGGCCAACCTGTTGTGGAAGGGCGCGGACGAAGGGGTGATCGAGGGGATCCCGCAGGGTCTGGCCCGGATGACGGCCGGAACCGCTGCCCAGGCGGTGCGGACCCAGACCGGTTCGATCGCGATCTATGCCTTCACGATGCTGATCGGCCTGGTGGTGCTCGTCTCCACCCTGCTGGTCTTCCATTGATCTCCGGGAACGGGTTTGAACCGATGAACTGGACACTTGCTCTGCCGGAAATCGTCCTGGCGCTGTGTGGCCTCGCGATCCTCGTCTTCGGGGTGGTGCAGAAGAAGGGGCAGCCCTTTCTTTCCTGTTCCATGCTGACGATCGGCGCCTTCGTCCTGACCGCGTTCCTGGTCGTGATGTCGCCGGACGGGGTCGGCTACAACCACATCTTCGTCAATGACAGCTTTGCCCGTTTCATGAAGATCCTCAGCCTGGCCGGCGGGGCGGCGGCCATGATGCTGACGGTCGGCTATGCGCGGGCGCTGAAGGTGGAACGATTCGAGTTCCCGGTCCTGCTGCTGTTTTCGACCCTCGGCACGATGATGATGGCGTCGTCGGGTAATCTGATGACGCTGTTCATCGGGCTGGAACTGTCGTCGCTGGCCATCTACATCCTCTGCGCTTTTGCGCGGGACGATGTGCGGGGCGCCGAGGCAGGGCTGAAATATTTCGTGCTTGGTTCGCTGGCCTCGGGGCTGCTGCTCTATGGATCGGCGCTGGTTTATGGCTTTGCCGGTACCATGGAATATGGCGCCATCCAGACCGCGCTCAGCGCGACGTCCGCCGTGCCGCTGGGGCTGATGATCGGTATCGTGTTCATGCTGGCGGGGCTGACCTTCAAGCTGTCGGCGGTGCCGTTCCATATGTGGACGCCTGATGTCTATCAGGGCGCGCCGACCCCGGTGACGGCGTTCATGGCCGGTGCGCCGAAGATCGCGGCCTTTGCGCTGCTGCTGCGGGTGATGGCCGGGCCGTTCGGTCATGTCGCGCCGCAATGGCAGATGCTGGTCGAAGCCATTGCGATCGTCTCCATGTTGTTCGGGTCGCTGGCCGCCATTCCGCAGACCGATATCAAGCGGCTGATGGCCTATTCCTCGATCGGCCATATGGGCTACGCGCTGATGGGGCTGTCGGCCGGTACCGAAGAGGGCATGCGCGGGACGCTGGTTTATCTGACGACCTATCTGCTCATGAATGTCGGTGCGTTCGCCGTGATTATCGCCATGCGTCGCAAGGGGCGGGCGGTGACGGGGATTGCCGATCTGGCCGGGCTGGGCCGCACTGATCCGGGGCTGGCCACCGCGATGGCGATCTTCATGTTCAGCATGGCGGGGGCGCCGCCGCTGGCCGGTTTCTTCGGCAAGTTGATGGTGTTTTATGCCGCGATCAATGCTCACCTGTTCGGGCTGGCGGCGGTCGGTGTCGTCAGCAGCGTGATTGGTGCCTATTATTATGTGCGTATCATCATGGTGATGTTCTTCGATGAGGCGGCGGCGCCGCTTGACCGGCGGCCCCTGTCGCTGTCCTTCGTCTCCGTCGGGATGGGGGTTGCGACCGTAGGATTCCTGGTGGTGCTGGGCCCGGTTTCGACGGCGGCCCAGGCCGCGGCTCAGGCTCTGTTCAGGTGATGGCGCGGCCGGTGCCGGGAGCGACAGCCTGGCGCCTCGAGATTCATGACGAACTGGGGTCTACGTCCGATCGCTGCGTCGAGCAGGCCAGTCTCGGGGCCGAGGCTGGGCTGGCGATCATGGCCCGACGCCAGACCAGTGGGCGGGGAAGTCGGGGCCGCGACTGGCAGGACCCAGGCGGGAATCTGGCCTTCTCGGTTCTGCTGCGCCCCGTCGAGGCTGAAGGTGCGATTGGACTCTGGCCGTTCGTGGCCGGACTGGCCTTCCATGGGGCGATCCTGCCCACGGTTCACGATCCCGCGCAGTTGCGGCTGAAATGGCCCAACGATCTGCTGCTGGGCGGATGCAAGACCGCCGGCATCCTGATCGAGAGCGGGAGCGATGCCGCGGGGCGGTGGCTGGTCATCGGGTTCGGGGCCAATCTGCGGGCCGCGCCTTCGATTGCCGGGCGGACTCTTGCCTGCGTCGCCGATTATGGAACCGTGCCGGCCCCTGAGACCGTAGCCCGCGCGATCTGTGTTGAACTGGATCGCTGGCAGGCGGTGTGGCGCTCTGACGGGTTCGGTTCGCTGCGCGCGGCATGGCTGGAGCGAGCCCACCCGATTGGCACGAGACTTGTAGTGCGCGACGAAAGCGGGCAGGTAGAAGGTTCGTTTGTGGGTCTGGACGAGCAGGGGATGCTCCTGCTGGGCTGTGCCGATGGGCTGAAACGGATTTCGACCGGCGAGATCCTGCTGTTGGACCGTGACGCTGCCGGGGTGTCCGGGCGGGCGGGAACCTGACGGCCGGTCAGGGTTTTAGGGTCGTATGGGGCCGATGATCGTCGAGCGGGAACGGGTGTTCCAGGCTCCGATCGGAAGGGCCATGCGGCCGGATACGGTGGGATTGCCCCGAAGGGGGCGTGGGAGTCTGATGGACAGAATCGCTGTCCACAAAGGGAGAGACGCCGGCAGGCCCCTCGCGGGCCGCGCGGGCCATCCCGATATGCATACTCTCATGAACGGGCTGTTTTCCCGTCATGATTCGTGTTGGTACAAAAGGATAGGTTATGAACGACACCAATGATGGTCTGGCCTTTCTGCCTCTGGGCGGAACGGGCGAGATCGGCATGAATCTGAATCTCTACCGGCTGGGGTCCACCTGGCTTGCCATCGATTGCGGCATCGGCTTTTCCGGCAACGACACGCCCGAGGCCGAGATCCTGATGCCGGACCCGGTCTTTATCGTCGATCGCAAGGCGGATCTGGCGGGTCTGGTCATTACCCACGCGCATGAAGACCATCTGGGGGCGGTTGCCCATCTGTGGCCGCGTCTGGGCTGCCCGGTCTATGCCACGCCCTTTGCCGCTTCGGTGCTGCGCCGCAAGCTGGGCGAGGCGCATCTGACCCAGCAGGTGAAGATCCACGTCATCGCTCCCGGTGGCGGGTTCAATGTCGGGCCGTTCGACCTGCGCTTTATCCCGGTGACGCATTCAGTGCCTGAGGCCCAGGCAGTGGTGCTGCGCACGCCGCATGGCATCGTGGTGCATACCGGCGACTGGAAGTTCGACCCTCAGCCGATGGTGGGGCCGCCCACCGACGTAGCGGCGTTCGAGGCTCTGGGCGACGAGGGCGTCCTGGCCATGGTCTGCGACAGCACCAATGTGATGACGCAGGGACCGTCGGCGTCGGAATCCGACGTGCGGCGGAGCATGACCGACCTGATCGCCTCGCTGAGCGGGCGCATCGCCGTGACCTGTTTCGCCAGCAACGTGGCCCGTATCGAGACCATCGCCAAGGCGGCGCAGGCGGCCGGACGGTCGGTGGTGATCGTTGGTCGTTCGCTGCGTAATCTGGACGTGTCGGCGCGGGAATGCGGCTATCTGGCCGATGTGCCGCCCTTCCTCTCCGAGCAGGAAGCCAATTCGCTGCCGGACGATGAAGTGGTGATGATCATCACCGGCAGCCAGGGCGAGCCGCGTTCGGCCCTCTCGCGCATCGCCAGCGACAGCCACCCCAACATCTCGCTGGGGCAGGGGGATACGGTCATCTACAGCAGCCGTATGATCCCCGGGAACGAGCAGGCGGTCATGCAGGTCCAGGACAATCTGACCCGTCGCGGGGTACGGGTGCTGACCGACCGCGACCATCTGGTGCATGTGTCCGGTCATGCAACGGGCGGCGATGTGCGGCGGTTGTTCGATCTGGTGCGGCCGCGCTTTGCTGTGCCGGTGCATGGCGAGTGGCGCCATCTGACGGCCAATGCCGCGATCGCGCGCGAGAAGGGGGTGCTGCCGATCCTGCTGGAGGATGGCGACATCCTGAACCTCGCGCCGGGTACGGTCGAGGTCGTGGACACCGCGCCGACCGGCCGGCTCGTGCTGGATGGCGGCCGGCTGCTGCCGATGAATGGCGGTGTGCTGGCGGCGCGTCGGCGCATGCTGTTCAACGGCATCGTGATGGGCAGCTTCGCGGTGGATGATGAAGGTTATCTGATCGGCGACCCGAAGGTGAGCGCGCCCGGACTGCTGGACCCCGAGGACTCGGAGACCGCCCGCCTGACGGAAGAGTTCGGCAACGCGCTGGACGAGATCCCCGACGAGTTGCGCCGGGACGACAATACCTTCCGCGAGGCGGCGAAGACGGCGTTGCGCCGGGCGCTCGGGCGGAAA
The DNA here is from genome assembly GCF_014174165.1 of Gluconacetobacter dulcium. Lineage (GTDB taxonomy): Bacteria > Pseudomonadota > Alphaproteobacteria > Acetobacterales > Acetobacteraceae > Gluconacetobacter > Gluconacetobacter dulcium. The sequence continues at coordinate 113,629 of NZ_JABEQN010000007.1, forward strand.
TTGCAGAAGCGGCCGCTGGTCGACGTCCATCTCCTGCGGGTCTGATACCGTGCCTCTGAAATTCGCCTGCGAATTTCAGAGATCGGACGGCCGTTGCATTGTCGGTTGATCGGTTATGGCCAGGGATCTGAACGCGCAGAGGTTTCGGATCCGGGTCATCGCGTCCTTCATGAGGGTTGCGGCAGAAAGGGGCGCGTCGCCCTTCCTGCCGGCCCTGGACGTTTTTTCCCTAAACCCGGCGCTTCCTCCGGATTGGGTGGCCGTATTTTATGTGTCCCGACCTGGCCTGTCATCAGCCTCACGCGCTTGTTGAACGGGACCGGACGGCGTTGGCCCTTCACAGTTGGGTGTTCGTGCGGGCCGCGTTAGCGGACATGGCGGCGGCGCGGATTCTGGCGTATTCCTCTTGTCCTGAATAATGATCCACCCGGCGCTCCGCCGGTTTTTCGAGGTTGATAACGGTATGCGTCTGTCGCGTGGCTTCCTGCCCACTCTCAAGGAGAATCCTGCCGAGGCGCAGGTCATTTCCCACCGGCTGATGTTGCGGGCCGGGCTGATCCGCCAGACGGCGGCGGGGATCTATGCCTGGTTGCCGGCGGGATGGCGCGTGCTGCAAAATATCGCGCGCATCGTGCGCGAGGAGCAGGATGCGATCGGGGCGCAGGAACTGCTGATGCCCACGGTCCAGTCGGCCGAGTTGTGGAAGCGGTCGGGCCGCTATGATGCCTATGGCCCGGAAATGCTGCGTATCCAGGACCGGCATGAGCGCGAATTGCTGTATGGACCGACCAACGAGGAGATGATTACCGACCTCTTCGGGCAGGTGATCAAATCCTATCGCGAATTGCCGCAGGCGCTGTACCATATCCAGTGGAAGTTCCGCGACGAAGTGCGGCCGCGCTTCGGCGTGATGCGTGGGCGCGAATTCCTGATGAAGGACGCCTATAGTTTCGACGTCGATTACGCCTCGGCAGTCGATTCCTATCGACGGATGATGCTGGCCTATCTGCGCACGTTCCAGCGGATGGGCGTGAAGGCGATTCCGATGGTGGCCGATACCGGGCCGATCGGCGGCGAACTGAGCCATGAATTCCTGATCCTGGCGCCGACGGGTGAAAGCGGCGTGTTTTTTGACAGCGCGTTCGAGGCGCAGGACTGGCTGTCGGAACCGGTGGATATCAATGATCGGGACGCGCTGGATGCCTTCTTTACCCGCATGACCTCGTTTTATGCCGCGACGGACGAGAAGCATGACGAGGCGGCCTGGGCGGACGTGCCGGTTGAGCGTCGGCGCGAGGGCAGGGGCATCGAGGTCGGCCATATCTTCCATTTCGGCCGCAAATATACCGAATCGATGGGAATCACCGTCAGCGGGCCGGATGGCGCGCCGCTCTATCCGGAAATGGGTTCGTACGGGATCGGTGTCTCGCGTCTGGTCGCCGCGATCATCGAGGCCAGCCATGACGAGAACGGCATTATCTGGCCCGACAATGTGGCCCCGTTCCGTGCCGCGATCCTGAACCTGAAATCGGGCGACCCGGCATGCGACGCCATCTGTGAGACGATCTATGCCGCCGCGCCGGGAGCATTCCTGTATGACGACCGGAGCGAGCGTGCGGGTGTGAAGTTTGCCGATGCCGATCTGATGGGGCATCCGTGGCAGATCATCGTCGGCCCGCGCGGGGCGAAGGACGGGGTGGTGGAACTGAAGCGCCGTGCGGATGGCACGCGCCTGGAACTGCCGGTGGACGAGGCTCTGGCGCGTATTCTCGGGGGCTGATCCATGTTCGGTCCGTTCGAACGGGCGGTTGCCGGCCGGTATCTGCGCGCCCGCAAGGGGGAGCGGTTCGTATCGGTCATCGCCATCTTCTCGCTGGTCGGTATCGCATTGGGCGTGGCAACGCTGATCATCGTCATGTCGGTCATGAACGGGTTCAAGGCCGACCTGATGGGGCGAATCCTGGGCCTGAATGGTGATCTGAGCCTGTTCGGCGTGGCCCGGACCATCGGGGATTATGACGATTTGGCCGCCACGGTGCGGCAAGTGCCGGGCGTGGTGACGGCGACGCCGCTGATCGAGGGGCAGGCCCTGCTCAATTCCGGCTCGTACAACGCGGGCGGGATGGTGCGGGGCATGAGCATGCAGGGGCTGCGAGACCTGCATGAGGTCAGCGATTCCCTGGTCGCCGGGTCGCTGGACAAGTTTGTCGGCAATGATGCGATCATTATCGGCGTGACGTTGGCGGAACGGGCGGGGCTCTCGGTGGGGTCGAAGATCACGCTGATCTCGCCGAACGGGGCGGCGACCCCGTTCGGCACCATGCCGCGCATTCGCGCCTATCATGTAGTTGGCATCTTTGATGCCGGCATGAACGATTATAATTTGGGTTATGTGTTTCTGCCGCTGGCGGCGGCGCAAATCTATTTCGAGATGCCGGCGCAGGTAACGCAGATCCAGGTGATGACGCGAGACCCGACGAATGTGCGCCCGGTGCGTCAGGCGATCGAGCAGGCGATCGTCGGCGATCCGAGAGTGCGGGTGCTGGACTGGACGCAGAGCAACAATGCGTTCTTCGGCGCAGTGCAGGTGGAGCAGAACGTGCTCTTCCTGATCCTGACATTGATCGTGCTGGTTGCGGCGTTTAACGTGATTTCGTCGTTGATCATGATGGTGAAGGACAAGACGGGCGATATCGCGGTGTTGCGGACCATCGGGGCCACGCGGGGTGCGATCATGCGCATCTTTCTGATGTGCGGGGCATCGGTTGGTGTGACGGGGACGGCGATCGGCACCGCGATAGGGATCGTGTTCTGCCTGAATATCGAGCGGATTCGCCGGTTCCTGCAATCGCTGACCGGTACCAATCTGTTTAATCCGGAAATCTATTATCTGGAGCGCCTGCCGGCGAAGCTGGTGTGGCCGCAGGTGTTCGAGGTGATCGGTATGGCCCTGGTGCTGTCGCTGCTCGCGACGCTTTATCCATCCTGGCGCGCGGCGCGGACGGATCCGGTGGAGGCCCTGCGCCATGAATGATGAATCCGCGACCCCGCTGGTGCTGCGCGATGTCTGCCGTACCTTTCGCAGCGGTGACGAGCGGCTGGATGTGCTGCGGGGGGTGAACCTGACCTTGCGGGCGGGTGAAATCGTGGCGCTGGTTGCCCCCTCGGGGACGGGCAAATCGACCCTGCTGCATCTGGCGGGTCTGTTGGAATCGCCGGATGCAGGGGCGGTGATTGTTGGCGGGCAGGATGCCGGACGGATGGGCGACCTGGAACGGACGGCGATTCGTCGGCGCATGATCGGCTTTGTCTATCAGGCGCATCATCTGCTGCCGGAATTTACGGCGCTTGAGAATGTGGTGCTGCCGCAATTGATCGCGGGTGTCCGCCGTGTCGATGCACGGGTGCGGGGGGAGGCGCTGCTGGGCTCGTTCGGGTTGGCGCATCGGCTGGAGCATCTGCCGGGGCGGCTGTCGGGTGGCGAGAAGCAACGTGTGGCGATCGCCCGTGCCCTGGCCAACCGGCCGGGCCTTCTGCTGGCCGACGAACCGACGGGAAATCTGGATGTGAATACGTCCGGCGCCGTGTTCGATGAATTGCTGCATATCGTGCGGGGACATGGGGTGGCGGCGCTGATTGCGACCCATAACGAGGAACTGGCGGCGCGGATGGACCGGGTGGTGACGCTGCGGGATGGGCAATTGATGGATCTGAGTTTGAGTCGGTAGAGGGCGAGGGAAGACCTTCTTTTTCTGAAGAAAAAGAAGCAAAAAGACTTTTTGCGGTTTTGGACCTTTGTAAGGTGAAAGTATAAAGCTCCTGAACGGGTCAGGCGTTTTTTGGGTCTTTTTTCAAAAAAGAACGAAGGCCATGTGATACAGTTGCGGCATGTCCTACGCCGATTTCGTCCATCTTCGTGTTCATTCCGCCTATTCGCTCAGCCAGGGGGCGATCAGGGTGGCGGATATCGCCGGGATGGCGAAGGATATGCGAATGCCGGCGGTGGCGATCACCGATACGGGCAATCTGTTCGGCGCCCTTGAATTTTCGCAATATTGCTCGGGCAAGGGCGTGCAGCCGATCATTGGCTGCCAAATTGCTCTGCCGCCGCGCGGAGACAAGCCGGGCCTGCCTGTGGAGCCTGTGGTACTGCTGGCGCAGGACGATATCGGGCTGATGAACCTGCAATATCTGTCCTCGCAGGGGTTCCTGCAGGGTGATACCGCCGAACCGACCGTGTCGCTGGAGACGCTGTGCGCACGCGCCGAAGGGCTGATCCTGCTGACCGGTGGGACGCGGGGGCCGCTGTTCCGTCTGCTGGCCGATGGGCAGCAGGACGAGGCTGCCCGGCTGCTGGAGACTTTGCACGAGGCATTTGGCGACCGGCTGGCGGTGGAACTGCACCGCCATGGGTTGCCGGTCGAACAGGCGGTGGAACCGGGCATGATCGCGCTGGCCGACCGGCTGGGGCTGCCGCTGGTGGCGACCAATGAATGTTTCTTCCCCAATCCGGGAATGTATGAGGCGCATGATGCGCTGCTGTGTATCGCGCAGGGCCGGACGATCGCCGAGCGTGACCGCTGGCGCGTGACGCCGGAGCACTGGTTCAAGCCGCCCGAGATGATGCGCGAACTGTTCGCCGACCTGCCGGAGGCCTGCGACAATACGCTGGCCATTGCCCGGCGTTGCGCGGTGCGGGTGGAGACGCGCAAGCCGCTGCTGCCGGTGTGCCCCAAGGTGCAGCCAGGGGCGACCGAGGAAGAAACGCTGCGGTCGATGGCGGCCGAGGGGCTGGAAAACCGCCTGGCGCGCATGACGATGGACGACGCGACGCGGCAGGTCTATCGCGAGCGGCTGACCTTCGAACTCGATATCATCGCGAAGATGGGGTTCCCCGGCTATTTCATGATCGTGGCGGACTTCATCCAGTGGGCGAAGGCGCATGACATTCCGGTGGGGCCGGGACGCGGATCGGGCGCGGGATCGCTGGCCGCCTGGGCGCTGACGATTACCGATATCGACCCGATTCCCTTCAATTTGCTGTTCGAGCGGTTTCTGAACCCCGAGCGCGTGTCGATGCCGGATTTCGATATCGATTTCTGTCAGGACCGGCGTGACGAGGTGATCCGTTACGTGCGGGGGGAATATGGTTCCGACCGGGTGGCGCAGATCATCACCTTCGGAAAATTGCAGGCTCGGGCGGCGGTGCGCGATGTCGGGCGCGTGCTGGGCCTGCCGTTCGGCATGGTCAACAAGGTCGCGGAACTGATTCCGAACAATCCGGCCAAGCCCGTCACCCTGAAGCAGGCGATCGAGGGCGAGCCTCGGTTGCAGGAGATGCGCGACGACGACGAGGCGATTCGCCGCCTGCTGGAGATCGGCCAGCAGCTTGAGGGCCTGTATCGTCATGCCAGCACCCATGCCGCCGGCGTGGTGATTGGCGACCGGCAGCTTGTCGAACTGGTGCCGCTCTATCGCGATCCGAAGAGCGACATGCTGGTGACGCAGTACAACATGAAGTTCGTCGAGCAGGCGGGGCTGGTGAAGTTCGACTTCCTGGGCCTGACGACGCTGACGATTCTTCAGCGCGCGGTGCAGTTTCTCAAGGGGCTGGGGGAGACGGTGGAACTGTCGGCTCTGCCGCTGGACGATGCGCTGACCTACGAGATGCTGGCGCGCGGCGATACCGGCGGCGTGTTTCAGTTCGAAGGCGCTGGCATGCGCGACGTCCTGAAGCAGATGCGGCCGACGCGGCTGGAGGATCTGATCGCGGCGGTGGCGCTGTATCGGCCGGGGCCGATGGCCAATATCCCCGATTACTGCCGGCGCAAGCATGGCGAAGCGTGGGAGCCGCCGCACGAGGAGATCCGCTCTATCCTGGAAGAGACCTACGGCATCATGGTCTACCAGGAGCAGGTGATGCAGATTGCCCAGAAAATGGCGGGCTACAGCCTGGGCGGCGCTGACCTGCTGCGTCGCGCGATGGGCAAGAAGATTCGCGCGGAAATGGACACGCAGCGCGAGATCTTCACCGAAGGCGCGGTGGGACGAGGGATCGACCGCGAGAAGGCGGTCGAGGTCTTCGATCTGATGGCCAAGTTCGCGGATTATGGGTTCAACAAATCCCATGCCGCAGCCTACGCCCTGGTGTCGTACCAGACGGCGTGGATGAAGGCGAACCATCCGGTGCCTTTTCTGGCGGCATGTATGTCGCTGGCGCGGGAAAAGACCGACAAGCTGGCGGCGCTGCGGCAGGAAGCCGAGCGGTTGGGCATCCCGGTGCTGCCGCCCGACATCAACGCTTCAGGTCCGGATTTTACCGTCGAGCGGCTGGCCGATGGGCGGCTGGGTATTCGCTATGCCCTGGCGGCGGTGAAGAAGGTCGGTTTCTCGGCGATGGAGGCACTGGTGGTGTCGCGCGGGGGGCGCCCGTTCTCCGACCTGGCTGACATGGCGGCGCGGGTCGATCCGCGACAGTTGAACAAGATGCAGATCGAGAATCTGGCTAAAGCGGGAGCTTTCGATTCCATTACGCCCAACCGCCGTCTGGTTGCAGCGGCGGCGGAAACCGTGCTGCGGCGGGCAAACGCACAGGCGGAAGAAGCGGCCAGTGGGCAGATCGGGCTATTCGGTGGCGGTGGCGCGACGGCGGAGCCCGAGCCGCTGAGGCTGCCCGACGTGGTGGACTGGCCGGAATTCGAGCGGCTGGGGATGGAGGCCGAGGCGATTGGCTTTCATCTGACCGCGCATCCGCTGGATTCCTATGGGCCGCTGCTGCGCCGACTGGGCGCGGTGCGGGCGACGGGGCTGGAGGCCGCGGCCCAGGCTGGGCTGACCCGTGTGAAGATCGCGGGATGCGTGGTCGACCGCAAGGAGCGGCCGACGCGCACCGGCAGCAAGATGGCCTGGGTTCGGCTCTCCGATTCCAGCGGGGGATGCGAGGTCACGCTGTTTTCCGAGGTGCTGTCGCGCACACGCGAGATCCTGACCGCCGGCAGCGCGATCCTGGTGACGGCGGACCTGCGGCTGGATGGGGAGGCGTTGCGCATCACCGCCAGCGAAGTGGTCTCGCTGGAGCAGGCGGCGGCCGAGGCCGCCGCCGAATTGCGCATCTGGTTCGACCGCGAGGACGCGGTGCCGCCGATCCATGACATTCTGGCCGACAGCCGGGGTGGGCGGGGCAAGGTCGTGTTGCTGCCGTCGGTGGCCGAGACGCGGGATGTCGAGGTGACGTTGCGCGGCGCCTATCGCGTGACGCCGCGCATGGCCCAGGCGATCCGGGCCGTTGCAGGTGTCGCGCGCGTGGAGCAGGGCTGAAGCTGCGGTTTTCTGCGACGCTCCGCTTGCATTGCGGGGCAAAAATGGCCATAGGACGCCCGTCGGTGGAGACACCGGCAATTCGCACGCGAGGCAATTCCTCTGGTGTCCCTGAGCGGGACGGGGGCCTCGCGGAGGACCAACCAGAAGATCAAGGATTCAGCCATCATGGCTATGCCCGATTTCACCATGCGCCAACTGCTGGAAGCCGGCGTTCATTTCGGCCATCACACCCGTCGCTGGAACCCGCGCATGGCGCCGTTCCTGTTCGGCGTGCGCAACCAGGTCCATATCATCGACCTGCAGCAGACGGTGCCGATGCTGGACCGCGCCCTCAAGGCGATCCGTGACACCGTTGCCGGTGGCGGCCGCGTCCTGTTCGTCGGCACCAAGCGGGCCGCCGCCGACCAGATCGCCGAAGCCGCGAAGCGCTCCGGCCAGTATTACGTCAACCATCGCTGGCTGGGCGGCATGCTGACGAACTGGAAGACCATCACCGGTTCGATCAAGCGCCTGCGTCAGATCGACGACATGCTGAGCGGCGACACGCACGGCCTGACGAAGAAGGAAATTCTCGACATCACCCGCAACCGCGAGAAGCTCGAGCGCTCGCTGGGTGGCATCAAGGAAATGGGCGGCCTGCCGGACATCCTGTTCGTGATCGACACGAACAAGGAGAAGCTGGCGGTCGAGGAAGCCAACAAGCTGGGCATTCCGGTCGTGGCGATCCTGGACAGCAATTCCGACCCGCGCGGCGTGACCTTCCCGATTCCGGGCAACGACGACGCCATCCGTGCCATCGCCCTGTATTGCGAGCTGGTGTCGGGCGCGGTGCTGGACGGCATTTCGGCCGAGCTGGGCGCCTCGGGCGAGGATTTCGGCGCTGCCGAGGAACTGCCGATCGACACGGCCGCCGAAGTGGCAGCAGCGGAAGCCGAGACCGCCCCGGCGGTCTGATCCCGGCGGATCGCTGAAAGGATCCCGGCTCATCCGGGACGGGGTCTTGACGATATGAAAGCGCGGGCGTGTCCGGCCGGAAGGCAGGGCGCGCCCCTGCCTTGAGGAGAGACGGATATGGCGGAGATTACCGCAGCTCTGGTGAAGGAACTTCGCGAGAAGACCGGCGCCGGCATGATGGATTGCAAGAAGGCCCTGAACGAGGCCGCTGGCGAGATCGAAGCGGCCATCGACTGGCTGCGCAAGAAGGGTCTGGCCGCCGCAGCGAAGAAGTCGGGCCGTGTCACGGCGGAAGGCCTGGTTGGCGTGGCTTCGGCCCCGAACCGTGCCGCCATCGTCGAAGTGAACGCCGAGACCGATTTCGTTGCCCGCAACGAGAGCTTCCAGAGTTTCGTCGAGGCCGTGGCCAAGGCCGCGCTGGTCGCCGGCGAGGATCTGGAGAAGATCAAGGACGTCGTGCTCGAGAGCGGCCGCACGGTTGCCGACGAACTGACGCACCTGATCGCGACCATCGGCGAGAACATGTCGATCCGTCGCGCCCGCGTGCTGAGCGTGCCGTCGGGCGTCGTGGCCAGCTACATCCATTCGGCCGTGCGTCCGGGCCTGGGCAAGATCGGCGTTCTCGCCGCCATCGAAGCGCCGTCCGAGAGCGAGGCGCTGGAGACGCTGGGCCGCCAGATCGGCATGCATGTCGCCGCGACCCGCCCGGCCGCGCTGGATATCGACAGCGTCGATCCGGCTTCGCTGGAGCGTGAGCGCGCTGTGCTGGTCGAGCAGGCGCGTGCGTCGGGCAAGCCCGAGGCGATCATCGAGAAGATGGTCGATGGCCGTATCCGCAAGTTCTACGAGGAAGTCGTTCTTCTGGAGCAGGTGTGGGTGCATGACGGCGAGAGCCGCGTGCGCGCGGTCGTCGAGAAGGCCGGTGCGAAGCTGAACGGCTTCGAGCGCTTCCAACTCGGTGAAGGCATCGAGAAGGAAGAGAACGACTTCGCGGCTGAAGTCGCGAAGGCCGCTGGCGGCTGATCGACGCCCGGTAACGGCATGAACGGGGCGGGGCCTTCCTGATGGAATGGGAGGCACCCGCCCTTGTGCTGTCTGCGGCCCCGTACGGGGAGAGCAGCGCAATCGTTCATCTGCTGACCGAGGAACATGGATTGTTCCACGGTCTGTCGCGCGGTGGGGCCGCGCGCGCCGGGCGGGCCTTGTGGCAGCCCGGTAATCTGGTCCGGGCCGTTTGGCGTGGACGTCTGCCCGAGCAATTGGGCAATCTCTCCGGCGAACTGGTGCATGGGTCGGCGGCGCGGGTGATGTCCGCCCCGCTGGCTCTGGCCATGCTGGCCTCGGTCTGTGCGGTGGCGGATGGCGGCCTGCCGGAACGGGAGCCCCATCCTCGCATCTTCCATCTTCTGACCCGTTTCTTTGCCCTGATCAGCCTCGACCCCGATATGGCGGCGTGGAACGGCATGGCGGCCCTGTTGCGGTGGGAGGCCTGTCTGCTGAGTGATCTGGGTTATGGCCTTGATCTGTCGGCCTGTGCGGTCACGGGGGCGACGGAGGGGCTGGCCTGGGTGTCGCCCCGGACTGGACGGGCGGTCAGCGACGCGGGGGCCGGGACGTGGCGACCGCGCCTGCTGCGTCTGCCGCCTCTTTTTATGGATGAGACCGACCCCGGCACCAGCATCGACTGGCAGGATGGGTTGCGGCTGACGGGGTATTTCCTGGCACGCGACGCCTTCGGCCAGCATCATCGGCCGCTGCCGGCGGCGCGTCTGCGGCTGGTGGATATGATCGGGGCGCTGGCGGCTACGGCCTGATCGTTCGTTCGCCATTCATCCGCGTGATGGACAAATCCTGTCTTTTCTCTATCTGTTCCCCCCGGACAGGAGGAGCGCGCATGTCAGTGGAAACCAGTGGCCATATCGAGGAGACCCCCCTCGCGGAGGCGTTGAGCGAGCGCTATCTGGCCTATGCGATGTCCACCATCATGTCGCGGTCGCTGCCCGACGTGCGCGACGGGCTGAAGCCGGTGCATCGGCGCATGATATACGCGATGCGGCAGTTGCGGCTGGACCCGAGTTCCGGGTTCAAGAAATGCGCCCGTGTCGTCGGCGACGTGATCGGTAAATACCATCCGCATGGCGATGCCTCGGTCTATGAGGCGCTGGTGCGGCTGGCGCAGGATTTTGCCGTGCGGTACCCGCTGGTCGAAGGGCAGGGGAATTTCGGCTCGATCGACGGCGATAACGCGGCGGCCATGCGGTACACCGAAGCCCGGATGACCGAGGTCGCGCGTGCGCTGTTGCAGGGAATCGACGAGGATTCGGTCGATTTCCGCCCGACCTACGATGGCGAGGAAGAAGAGCCCGTCGTCATGCCGGCGGCCTTTCCGAACCTGCTGGCCAATGGGGCCGCGGGAATCGCGGTGGGCATGGCCACCAATATTCCGCCCCATAATGTCGGCGAGATCTGCGACGCGGCGATGCTGCTGGTCCGCAAGCCCGATTCCAGCGTGGCGGACCTGATGGCCCTGATGCCTGGACCGGATTTTCCGACCGGCGGCGTCATTGTGGAAGATCGCGAGACGCTGTTGCAGGCCTATGAGACCGGGCGCGGCAGCATTCGCATCCGTGCCCGCTGGGCGGTGGAGCCGGGGCGCTTCGGCACCTGGCAGATCGTGGTGACGGAAATTCCGTATCAGGTGCAGAAATCGCGCCTGATCGAGTTGATCGCCGATCTGATGGAGCAGAAGAAGCTGCCGCTTCTGGGCGATATCCGCGACGAGAGCACCACCGACATTCGGCTGGTGCTGGAGCCGAAATCGCGCGGCGTCGAGCCTGAAGTGCTGATGGAGACGCTGTTCCGCGCCACGCCGCTGGAAAGCCGCTTCGGCCTGAACATGAATGTGCTGGGGGCCGACCGGGTGCCCGGCGTGCGCGATCTGCGCGCGGTGTTGCAGGCGTGGCTGGACCACCGGCATGAGGTGCTGCAACGGCGCAGTCGCCATCGGTTGCAGGCGGTGGATCGCCGGCTGGAGATTCTGGACGGTTTCCTGGCTGTCTACCTCAATCTTGACGAGGTGATTCGCATCATCCGCGAAGAGGATGATGCGAAGGCCGGGCTGATGGCCACGTTCTCGCTGACCGAGTTGCAGGCGGATTCGGTTTTGAACATGCGGCTGCGCAGCCTGCGCCGGCTGGAAGAGATCGAGATCCGCAAGGAGCATGCCGAGCTGAGTGCCGAGCGCGCGGGCCTGAATGACCTGCTGGAGAGCGAGGCCCTGCGCTGGAAGACGATCACCGGGGAAATCAAGGAGATCCGCAAGGCGTTCGGCGGTGGCAAGCTGGGTGCGCGGCGCACTGAACTGGCGGACCCGCCGCGTGCCATCGACGTGTCGGTGGTGGAGGCCGTGGAGCGCGAGCCGCTGACCCTGATCATGTCGGCGAACGGGTGGGTCAAGACCGTCAAGGGCCATGCGGTCGATCCGGCGGCCCAGAAATTCAAGGAGGGGGACAGGTTCCGCCTCGCGGTGGAATGCCAGTCCACCGATCGGCTGTGCTTCTTCGCGACCGATGGGCGGGCCTTTACGCTGCGGGCCGCCGATCTGCCGCGTGGGCGTGGCGATGGCCAGCCGATCCGCCTGCTGGCCGATCTGTCGAACGACGAGGATGTGGTGGCGGTGTTCCCTGTACGCGAGGGCGGACGACACCTTCTGGCCTCCAGTTCCGGGCGTGGCCTTGTGGTGCGCGATGAGGACATGGTGGCGGAAAAGCGCACCGGGCGGCAGGTGCTGAACCTGAAGGACGATGAGAGCGCGCGCATCTGCCTGCCGGTTGAGGGCGACCATGTGGTGGTGCTGGGCCAGAATCACCGCATGCTGGTCTTTCCGGTGGCGCAGTTGCCGGAAATGGCGCGGGGACTCGGCGTCGCCTTGCAGAAATACAAGGACGGTGGGCTACTGGATGCCTGCATCCTCTCATCGACGGCCGGCGTGGCCTGGCCCGATCCGGCGCGCGTGCGTGGCTTCGCCGATTTTCGCGATTATCTGGGCAAGCGGGCGGATGTCGGCCGCGCGGCACCTGCATGGGCGACCCGGAAGCCCAAGCCGAAGGCGTGAGGCCGGGCGGGAAGCCGGCGCGCCCCGCTATTCCGGCAGGCTGACCGGGAAGCGGGGCGCGTTGCTGCCTTGGGCCGGTAGGTTGGCGAGGTCGAGCGCCGTCCAACTGCCGTGATGGAGGATTTCCGCCGGGCGGAAGCGGGATTTATAGGCCATCTTGGCGCTGTCGCGAATCCAGTAGCCCAGATACAGGTAGGGCAGGCCGAGGCGGCCGGCATGCGCGATCAGGTGCATGATGGCGTAGGACCCCAGCGAGTGGTCTTCCATGCCGGGGTCGAAGAAGCTGTAGACCGCCGACAGCCCGTCATCCATCCGGTCGATCAGGCTGACGCAGACGAGCTGGTCTTCCTGGGTGCGGAACTCGACCATGGCCGTATCGACCGGCGTATCCTCGATCATCGCGCGGTAATCGTAGAAATTCATGCCCGCCATATCGCCTTCCGCATGGCGGGCGAACTGGTAGCGCTGGAACAGGACGAACTGTTCGGTCGTGGCGTGGGCCGGGACTTCGAACCCTTCGATCGTCGCGTTGCGGCGCAGGGTGCGGCGTTGCGTCCGGTCCGGGCTGAAGGTCGCGACCGGCACCCGGATGGGGACGCAGGCATTGCATGACGGGCACACCGGTGCATAGGCGATGGTGTGGCTGCGGCGAAAGCCGGCGCGGGACAGGCGGTTGTGCAGCCGTTCGGCGTCCGGGCCGCCGATGTCGGTCACGACCTTGCGCTCCATGCGGCCGGATACATAGGGGCATGGCATGGGGGCGGTCGTGTAGAAAAGCTGCGGACGACGCGGCGATGTATAGGTCATACGCCTCCTCGACTGGCTCCAGCGCCCCATATGGGCCGACGGTGACAGCGGCCCCGTACGTTGAACCTGCGCGTCGCGAGGCAGCGGTCAGGACCGATGGTAACGGCAAAGCCGCCGCCTTGCATCACAAACCGCCATGGGAATGACGATTTGTGACATGCGCATGACGCGGCTTAGCCGTTGCGCAGGCGGCGCGCGGCCTCGACCGCGAAATAGGTCAGCACGCCGTTGGCGCCCGCCCGGCGGAAGGCCAGCAGGCTTTCCAGCATCGTGCGCTCCGGGTCCAGCCAGCCATTTTCCATGGCGGCGGTCAGCATCGCGTATTCGCCCGACACCTGATACGCGAAAGTGGGGACGGCGAAGCGGTCGTGGACGCGGCGGATGATGTCCAGATAGGGCATGCCCGGCTTGACCATCACCATGTCCGCGCCTTCGGCCAGGTCCAGCGCGACTTCGCGCAGGGCCTCGTCGCTGTTGGCGGGGTCCATCTGATAGGTCTTCTTGTCGCCCTTCAGCAGGCCGCCCGAGCCGAGCGCATCGCGGAACGGGCCGTAGAAGGCGCTGGCATATTTGGCGGCGTAGGACATGATCCGCGTGCCGACCAGCCCCTGGGCGTCCAGGTCGCGCCGAATGGCGCCGATGCGGCCGTCCATCATGTCGGAGGGGGCGATGATGTCGATGCCCGCCGCCGCCTGGTTGACAGCCTGCCGCGACAGGATTTCGACGGATTCGTCGTTGACGACGTAGCCGTCGCGGACCAGCCCGTCATGCCCGTGGCTGGTGTAAGGGTCCAGCGCCACGTCGCCGATCAGGCCCATTTCGGGGAATTCGCGCTTCAGCAGGCGAGCGGCGCGGCACATCAGATTGTCCGGATTGAGGGCCTCGGTGCCCTTTTCGTCGCGCTGGCTGGTGGGGGTGATGGGGAACAGCGCGAGGGCCGGGATGTCCAGCCTGGCCGCCGGTTCGACATGGGCGGCCAGGCGGTCCAGCGTGACGCGGCGCACGCCGGGCATCGAGGCCACGTCGGTTTCGCTGTCCGTGCCTTCCATGACGAAGATCGGCCAGATCAGATTGTCGACCGTCAGTGTCGTCTCGGCAACCAGGCGACGGGTGAACGGGTCCTGCCGGTTGCGGCGCGGACGGGTGGTGGGATACTGGCCGAGCGTCATGATGCGGTCTCCGGAAATGACCGGCATATTATGGAACGCGTTCGCCAGCGTGGCCAGACGCGGCCACCGGGGGGCTGTGCCCCGGCGGCCGCGTGGCGGTCAGGCGTCTTTGGCCAGATGGCTGTTGCGGCGGCTGTAGGCGAAATAGATCACCATGCCGATGATCAGCCAGACGGCCAGCCGGACCCATGTGAGACCGTCCAGCGACAGCATGACCGCCGAGCAGCAGACGATGCCGAGGACGGGAATGATCGGGCCGCCGGGCACGCGGAAGCGGCGCTCCATGTCCGGGGCGCTGCGGCGCAGGAACATGACGCCGATACAGACGATGACGAAGGCCAGCAGGGTGCCGATCGAGGTCATGTGCGCGAGCTGGTCGATCGGCAGGAACGCCGCCAGCGCGCCGGTCAGGACCATGAACAGCAGGTTGGAATACCACGGCGTGCGCCAGGTGGGGTGGATGGAGGCGAACAGGCGCGGCAGCAGCCCGTCGCGCGACATGGCGTAGAAGACGCGGCTCTGGCCCAGCAGCAGCACCAGCAGCACCGAGGTGAAGCCGCAGATGATGCCGAACTTCACGGCCAGTTTCAGCCAGTTGAAGGGCGTCTGGTCGATCGCGGTGGCGACCGGGGCGGCATCGCCCAGCATGTCCTTGTAATTCACCAGACCGGTCAGCACGAGCGAGAACAGGACATAGGCGATGGTGCAGATCACCAGGCTGCCCAGGATGCCGATCGGCATGTCGCGGGCGGGATTGCGGGCTTCCTGCGCCGCCGTGGAAACGGCGTCGAAACCGACATAGGCGAAGAAGATGGTGCCGGCGGCGCGCATGATGCCGGAGAAGCCGAAATGGCCGAACGTGCCGGTGTTGTCCGGGATGAAGGGGACGTAGTTCGCCGTCTTGATATAGGGCAGGCCGAACGCGACGACGGCGATGATGATCGCCAGCTTCACCACCACGATGATGGCATTGACCCGCGCCGATTCGGACACGCCGCGGATCAGCAGCGCGGACACGACGCAGATGATGAAGGCCGCCGGCATGTTCATCAGCCCCGTGACGTGGCTGCCGTCGGGCAGCGCGACCGTCTCGAAGGGCGAGGCCAGCAACCTGGGCGGGAGCGAGATCCCCCAACTGCCGAGCAGCGACGAGACGTAGCGCGACCAACTGACCGAGACGGCGGCGGCGCCGACGGCATATTCCAGCACCAGGTCCCAGCCGATGATCCAGGCGACGACCTCGCCCAGCGCCATGTAGGCATAGCTGTAGGCGCTGCCCGCGATCGGGATCATGCTGGCCAGCTCGCTGTAGCACAGGCCGGCGAAGCCGCAGGCGATGGCGGCGATGATGTAGGACAGCACCACGGCGGGGCCGGCGTTTTCCGACGCGGCGATACCGGTCAGCGAGAACAGGCCGGCGCCGATGGTGCAGCCGACGCCCAGCGCGATCAGGCTGGCCGGGCCGAGAACCCTGCGCAGACCCTCGCTGTCGGAAGGCATTTCGATTCGTTTGCGGCGGAGCAGGCTCGAGCTGGACTGAGTAACGGGCGGCTGCGCCATGCAGGGCGTCTCCTGAGAAGGGGGTGTGAGAGGGGAATGTGCCGGGTCGCTGGGCGGTCGGCGGGAGGATATCGGTTATTCGGCGTGTGGCCTCGCCGGGGTGGAGACGCTAGAATGCGCAAAATTGCAATGACGCGCGGACGGGGGCCATGGGAACTTTTCCGGGGACCGGCTAAAGGCGTTGTACGAAAGTTTTGGAGAATATAACGATGCCGGACCAGTTGAGCCAGAGCGGGTTGCAGTCCTATTTCCGTGCCCCCCTTTCCGAGCGCGATCCGGCCGTGGCCGGGATGATCGCCGGTGAACTGGAGCGGCAGCGCGACGGGATCGAACTGATCGCCAGTGAGAACATGGTTTCGCAGGCCGTGCTGGACGCCCAGGGCAGCGTCCTGACCAACAAATATGCCGAGGGCTATCCGGGCCGGCGCTATTACGGCGGCTGCGTCGAGGTGGACAAGGTCGAGGCGCTGGCGATCGAGCGGGTGAAGACGCTGTTCGGGGCCGGGTTCGCCAATGTGCAGCCGCATTCCGGCGCCAATGCCAACCAGGCCGCCTTCATGGCGCTGGTCAGCCCCGGCGACACGATCCTGGGCATGAGCCTGGCCGCCGGCGGGCACCTGACGCACGGGGCCGCGCCGAACTATTCCGGCAAATGGTTCAATGCGGTGCAGTATGGCGTGCGCCGCGAGGATGGCCTGCTGGATTACGAGGAGATGGAGCGCCTGGCCCGCGCCGAGCGGCCGAAGCTGATCGTGGCCGGTGGCTCGGCCTATCCGCGCGTGATCGACTTCGCGCGCTTCCGCGCCATCGCCGATGAGGTCGGGGCCTATCTGATGGTCGACATGGCCCATTTCGCCGGGCTGGTGGCGGCCGGGCTGTATCCCTCGCCGGTGCCGCACGCCCATGTCGTAACCAGCACCACGCACAAGACGCTGCGCGGGCCGCGTGGCGGGCTGATCCTGACCAATGACGCCGACCTTGCGAAGAAGATCAATTCTGCGGTGTTCCCCGGCCTTCAGGGCGGCCCGCTGATGCATGTGATCGCCGGCAAGGCGGTGGCGTTCGGCGAGGCGCTTCAGCCGGAATTCCGCACCTATCAGGAAGCGGTGGCGGCCAATGCCAACGCGCTGGCCGAGACGCTGCTGGCGCGGGGCTTCGACATCGTGACCGGCGGCACCGACAGCCATCTGCTGCTGGTGGACCTGCGCCCCAAGAAGGTGACCGGCCGGGCCGCCGAGCGCGCCCTGGAGCGGGCGGGCATCACGGCGAATAAGAATGCCGTGCCGTTCGACCCGGAAAAGCCGGCGGTGACCTCGGGCATCCGTCTGGGCAGCCCGGCCGCCACGGCGCGCGGGTTCGGCGTGGCGGAGTTTCGGGCGATCGGCGAGATGATCGACGAGGTTCTGACCGCCGTGGCCGAGAAGGGCGACGAGGGATGCACCGAGACCGAGCAGGCGGTGCATGAGAAGGTGAAGGCGCTCTGCGCCCGTTTCCCGATCTATCGCTGAATTGTCCCCGGATTTTCTCCGGATTCTGAAACGGAAACGGGCGCCGGAGATGATCCGGCGCCCGTTTCTTTTTTTGGGCGTTTGCCGCCGCCTTTCGGTGCCCGGAGACCGTGCCGGGCACCTTCGGGCCTGTTTCCGCCGGTTCAGTTCAGCGGCACGGGTTTTTCGTCCAGCACCCGCGGGGGAGCGGATTTTTGCAGGCTGGCGACCGTCGCGGCATCGACGGGGGAGGCGTTGTTGCCCCAGGCGCCACGGATGAATGTCACCACGTCCGCGATCTGCTGCGCGCTGAGCATCTGGCTGTAGGACGGCATGACGAAGGCCGACGGTGCCTTGGTCATGCCCGGAAGGGCCGCGCCGCTCTGGACGACGTGGACCAGGGAATCCGGCTGCTCGCTCATGACCACCGGGTTGCCGGCGAGCGGCGGGAAGGCCGGAGCGTAGCCGTGGCCGTCCGTGCGGTGGCAGGCGGCGCAATGATCGACATACACCTTGGCCCCGCGCGCCGAGGCATCGCCGTGTTGCAGGGCGGTCGCGGCCGCCGGGTCATACCGCCATGCCGCCGCGTTCGGGCTGTTGGGCTGGAGGGAGCGGAGATACTGCGCCATGGCGCGCAAATCCTCCGGGCTGAGATGCTGCGTGCCGTGATAGACGGCGTCGGTCATGCCGCCGAACGATTCGCCTTTCAGGTTCCGCCCGGTGGACAGGAACGCGACGATGTCATCCTCGGACCAGGAAGCCAGGCCGGTGCGCTGGTCCTGGCGCAGGCTGGTCGGCACGAAACCGTCGATCGGCGCGCCGCCCGACAGGAATGCCGTGCCCGAACTGGCGGACAGGGCCTTCTCCTGCAAGGCGATGCCGCGCGGAGAATGACAGGCGCCGCAATGGCCGGGGCCTTCCACCAGATAGGCGCCGCGCGCGATGGCGGGCGTGGGGAAAGTGCGGTTGACATCTTTCTGTGCCGACGCGACGGACGGGGCGAAGACCGCGCGCCAGAAAATCATCGGCCAGCGCATCGACATGGGCCAGGGGATGCCGTTGGCGGGAGCCGCCTGGGCGACCGGCTGCACGCCTTTCATGAAATAGACGTAGAGCGCGTGGATGTCGCTGTCGCTCATGCGGGCATAGGACGGGAACGGCATGGCCGGATAGAGGCTGGCGCCGTCCTTGCGGACGCCCTCACGCACCGCGCGGGCGAACTCGGCCTCGGAATAGGTGCCGATGCCATGAGCCGGGTCGGGCGAGATGTTGGATGAGTAGATCGATCCAATAGGGAGCTTGAATTCCATGCCGCCCCCGTAGGGCTTGCCGCCCTTGATGGTGTGGCAGGCACTGCAATCCGAGGCTTCCGCGACGTAGCGCCCCTTGGCGACCAGATCCGCCGATGCGTCCGCGCGTGCCTGCGGCATGTGGCCAAGCACGAGAAGGGCGGCGGCGCCAAGCGCGGTCGTGAAGGAGAACGTGCAGTGTTTCATGCTTGCACCATGGGGCCGGGGTTTTTCAGATAGGTCGTGCGGATGTGATAGGCTGCCCAATAGGCAAGCGCGGCCACCATGCCGGTCGGGTTGTATCCCATGCCCTGCGGGAAGGCGCTGGCGCCGATGACGAAGACGTTCGAGACGTCCCAGCTTTGCAGGTAGCGGTTGACGGCGCTGGTCTTCGGGTCGGCGCCCATGACGGCGCCGCCGCCCAGATGCGTCGTCTGGTAGCGGCGGGTATCGAACAACTCGTTGGCGTGGAGATGGCCCAGCGCGTACCGCGTCGCGCCCATCTCCTTCATGATCGGCTCGATCTTGCTGACCACATACTGGTTCATCCGGATGTCGTTGTCCTTCCAGGTGAAGGTCATCCGGAGCAGCGCCTGGCCGTAAGCATCCTTGTAGGTCGGATCGAGGTCCAGATAGACATCGCGATAGGCCATGTTGCTGCCGTGGGCGTCGATCGTCAGGGAGTGGCGGTAGGTTTCGACCATCGCGTCCTTGTAGCCTTCGCCCCAGGTCGGGGCGTTGCCGGCGGGACCGCCGATGGCGGCGGCGATCGGCTTGACGCCGGCCTGGTTGACCCACACGGGCGAGCCGCCCACGAAGCCGAGCGGGCCGTGGTCGAAATTCATGCTGTTGAAATCGTCGATGGCGACACCCGCGCCGCCGGCGCCCACGAACAGGTTGGTGTACTGCTTGGAGGGCAGCCAGGCGCGGGAGGTCGTGATGGTCTGGTACACGAAGTTCCGCCCGATCGTGCCGGTGTTCTTGACCGGGTCATAGGGCTCGCCGATGCCGGAGAGCAGCATGAGATGGACGTTGTGGAACTGGAAGGCGCTGATGATGACGAGATCGGCCTTGAGCTGGACCTGCTGGTTGGTGTTCAGGTCGAGATAGGTGACGCCGGTCGCCTTCTTGCCGTCGCTGTCGAGATCGACCTTCAGGACGTGGGCCTTGGTGATCAGCGTGAATTTCGGATCCTGGCGCAGGGCGGGCAGGATGTTCACGTTGGGCGACGCCTTGGAATACATGTAGCAGTCGTACCCGCTGCAATATCCGCAGAAATTGCACGGCCCCATCTGCACGCCGTAGGGGTTGGTATATTGGGCCGAGGCGTTGGCCGCCGGCAGGGAATAGGGATGATAGCCGACATTGGCCGCCGCCTTCTTGAAAACCGTGGCGGAATAGACATCTTTCATCGCCGGCAGGGGGAAGGCGTCGGAGCGGTCGGGGGCGAAGGGGTTGCCGGTGCCGGCGACCTTGCCCTTGATGGTGTAGGGCTCGCCCGACGTGCCGAAGACTTTCTCCGCCTTGTCGAAGAAGGGCTCCAGCTCTTCATACGTCACGTCGTAATCCTGAAGGTTCATGCCTTCGGGAATGAAATTCTTGCCGTATCGGGCGATGACGTTGGTGCGCAGGGCCAGGTCGTCGGGCGCGACGCGGAAATGGACCCCCGACCAGTGCAGCCCGGCCCCGCCGACGCCTTCGCCGGGGAGGAAGGCCGCGAGCCGGCGATAGGGCACCGCGTCCTGGTCCATCGTGTTGCGGATGGTGACGGTCGATTGCGAGAGATTCTGGAACAGGCGGTGACGGATGGCGCCGCGGAGTTCGTCGATGGAGGTGGGGTAATCGCCTTCCACGGCCGTGGCGCGATCTTCCCCGCGTTCCAGGACGGTGACCGAGAGGCCGGCTTCGGTCAGTTCCTTGGCAAGAATCGATCCTGCCCAGCCTGCGCCGATCACGATGGCGTCGGTCTTCTTCGTGGTCATGATATGAAAATCCTTAGGCTGTTTCGCCGGAAATCGAGACGGGTCCAAACGGGTAGGCGGCGCCTTCCTGGTTGACCCAGTCCATGAAATCCGCGCGGGCGCCGGGGAAGCCGAGCAGCGTCCAGCCGGCGAGGCCCTTGTTGCCGCCGTAGAGAGGATCGGAAAAAACGCCTTCGAGCGTGTTCTGGCGCAACTGCTCGAAGAGGAGGTGTGCCGGAACGGCGCCCAGCGCCATCTCGCCGTGTTCGAACTCTTTCAGGACGGCCGTCTGCTCGGCGGTTTCGAGGTCGGCGAAGCTGCGGCCGTCATGGTGCGCGCGGACATAGGCGTCGGCGCCCGCGATGCCCTGGCGGTAGACTTCACGCGGGGGGAGGGAGAGCTGGTAGCCGAGATTGGCCGGCGCGCTGACGAAGGGGCCGGACATGTACCATAATTCGCCACGTCCATAGGCGGTGTCCATCTGGCGGTCGATGAACTCGGGGGCGCCGAGGCCGCGCGCGCCGGGACCGTGGGCGTCGGTCGGGTAGATCCGCTCGCACGCCGCGTTCAGGAAGCGCCATTCCTCCTTGTTGAAATAGCGCGGGGCATAGGGGCCTGCATTGCCGACGGCGAGCGCATCGGCCCAGACCTTGTGGTCGCTGTACAGCCAGAACGACGCGGACCCCAGGAGGCCGCCGATGAAGTGGCGCCGGGTCGGTGAGGGCATTTTCATTGTGGACTCCATCTCATAAAAAATACACACGGTGGGTTTTGGATGACGCTCAGCAGATGTCTCTGTGTATAGGGCGCCATGCTCGCGAAATTTTTATGCGTCTTTCGATATTGAGTTCCTTTTTTTGGGTTTGTTTTTATTTTTATCTTTCTTGGGGATCGTTCTGACCATGATCAACACTTCCGATGTCTTTGAGGGAGGGGGAATGCCCCTTTGCGGATGACCGGAGCTATGGGATGATCGCCGGACGAAGAGGTGACTGTCTGAAATGCATCGCTTGAATGCTCATGGCCCGTCGCAATCAGAGGAGAGAGGCTGGTGAGCACAGGCGGCAGTCAGAAAAGGGTGAATTTGCAGTCGGTTGCCGAAGAAGCCGGGGTTTCGCGGGCGACCGCCTCGCTGGTGTTGCGGGAAAGCCCCCTTGTTTCGGCCGAAACGCGCAAGCGCGTGATCGCGGCCATGCACAAGCTCGGCTACATCTACAACCGGGGCGCCGCCAATCTCCGGCGGCAGAGGACCGGGACGATCGGCGTGGTGCTGTGCAATATCGGCAGCCCCTTCTACAGCAAGCTGCTGATCGGCATTGATGAAGTCTTCGTCGATGCCGGCATCGTGGCGCTTCTGGTCAACAGCGCCGAGAACATCGAACGGCAGATGCGCCAGATCTGGCGCCTGCGGGAACATGGCGTGGATGGGCTGATCATCTGTCCGGCGGTGGGAAGTGATGAAACGCTCCTTTCCGAAATCGAGAAAACGGGGCTGCCTTACGTGCAGGTGCTGCGCCATGTGTCCCCGACTGCCGGCGATTACGTGGGGCCGGATTATGCCGGGGGCACCGACCTCGCGGTTTCGCATCTGGTGCGGCATGGACGCAGGAAAATCGCCTTTCTGGGCGGAAACCCCGTGCACTCGGCGGCCTGCGAGCGGCTGGAAGGCTTCCAGCGCGCGCTCAGGCGTCATTGTCTGGAAAGCGACCTGATCGTACCGACGGACCTCGACAATCTGTCCGATTTCGGTTCGCTGGAAAGCCTTATGGCGTCCGCGTCCCCGCCGGATGCCGCGATCTGCTACAACGACATGGTTGCGCTGTCGCTCATGGGGCGGCTGCTCTCCGAGGGGGAATTGCCCGGTCGCGATTTCGCCGTGATCGGGGCTGATAACCTGCCGCAGGCCGCAACGTCCTTCCCCACCCTGACGACCATCGTGACGGACCCCGTCGGGGTGGGACGCAATGCCGCGCGGTTGCTGCTGGACCGGATTACGGAACCGCGCGCATCCAGCATGCGTGTTCTCGTATCGGGCCAGTTGATGGTCAGGGAAAGCTGCGGCGGCCCTCTGCCGTAAGAGCCTGTCCGCGCAGTCGGCCAGCCGGGCGGGCGTGTCTTTTTGAGCATGGGAACGGAGCGGCTCCGATGGGCGGCCGCCGCGACGCGCAGGATGTGCGCGTTGGATCGCCGGCAGGAGGACCTTGCCGACAGTCCGCGGGGCTGCGCGCCGTGTCCTGCCCGCCTGTACAGATCCGTGCGTTACGCGATCGTTGGACACGCGGGGGGACGATGCCGCCCGGTTGGGCGGCATTGTGCCGAAACGATCAGATACGGACGGAACCGTCATGCGCAAATATCCGCTTGGACCGATCTAAAAAAAGGAGACATAGGACTTAAAGCCCAGCACCGCAGAGTTCCGCAATCCCTTTTGGCCGTTGGGGTTCATATAGTACTGAAAGTCCGGGCTGAAGGTCACGCCGCGCATAACATGTATGGAATAATCGAGTTCCAGCACCTCAGCATTCGTCTGAATACCCGTGGCATGGTTGGGCATGCCGGTAAATTTGCCGGCGTTGACCATCGCGATGGTGGTGTCTCTCGTGCCCGGTGCGATGCTGACATAGGAAAACGCGGCCCCCAGGATATCCTGGGGGCGGCCGGGGAAGAGGCCCTGGCTCATGAACGCGCCATAGACTTCGAAATCACGGACTGAGGTGTAGGGAGAGTTGTAGATATAGCCGCCCATGAAGGTCAGGCCGCTGGTCTTGGGGCGGCCGGGATAGTTCATGATCTTCTGGTCGAACATAAAATATGTCTGCCACGAGGATTTCCGCATGAGTTGCTTGCCGCCGTGGACATAATAGGACTGTCCGGCGGTGTTGTAGTAATTGTCGGCGCGTTGGACATCGTCGAAAACGAAGCCGAGTTTATAATGGCCGGGAAGGTCGTGCTCGGCGCCGAATTTCGGTTCCCATTGGGTTTCGACGGGGATTTCGTATCCGACGATGTTGGCGCCGTTCCATTTGAAGCCCGTGCGGTGCTGAAAGTTCATGTAAATGCCGTTTTCCGCGAAATAAACGGCGGTCTGGACGTAAAGATCCTTGCGGGGGCGGCCCTTGAGGCGAAACGCCCAGGTCGCGGCCGGGTAACTGCCGTAATAGGTGCTGTCCGCCGCCGCCTTGGGACGCCCGCAGAACGAATTGTTCTGGAAATTGCAGAAGAGCGGGCTGGAGGCGAAATCCGACATCTGGGACATGCGGCCGCCGGCGATCAGGAGCCTGCCCTTATAGAGACTCTCCTCTCCGTACAGGGAGACAAGATGCACGACGACGTTGCCGCCGCCGCCATAGATTTCCGAACTATGGGCGAGCCAGTCGCCGAACATACGGTTGGCGGTCGTGCCGTAGCGACCGACGGTGGTCATGTGCGTCATGAACCCCTTCATGCCGGCCAGTTGTTCCCAGTCCACGGTCAGGTTGGCCGAGTATTGGCCCGCGTTGCTCGATCCCTGCCGATAGTTGCCGTAATGGGGGCCGCGCGTGGGGGCTTGCAGCGCGCCCGCATATTCGTTGGTGTTGTCGAAATGAAAGCCGATGCCGCGCCGTTCGAGCCACGGGATGACGCCGAAAAGGGTGGGGAACAGGGAAGGCGGCCCCCTGACGATGGGGGCCGGCTGTCCGCCCCGAGCGGCAAGGGGAGGGGATGGGTACGTCGTCAGGATACCCGGCGGAATGGATGCCTGTGGAGGGGCATTCTCCCGGACCGAGTTAAGTGGTGACGACGCATTCTGCTGCGGACCGAGATTCTCGTTCTGGCTCGGGACCTGCTTCGCAGATTTGGCCACCTTGGCGGAGCTTCGGGTGTCCTGTGCGAATGACGGGACGGTGTTTCCGGACAACTGGAGTAAGGTAAGAGTAGTAAGCGCAAAACTCCTGTATTTCCTGAAATTGAAGCAGGAACACTGTGCGATTTTTTGTTTATATACAGAGCCTGTCATCTGAAATCCGGTGACCTGAAGTGTATTATATACTTCGCACCTTATCCGAATCGTGCTGGGGGCTCGGATAAAATACTCGATATCGTTAGTCGAGCGAGATGCCATACAATCGTCATGCTTCACAGATCATGCCAGATCACGAAAACCGTGATCTGGTATGTGCGGGTGGCGAATCATGAAATCCATTTTAGACCGATATAAATTCCAGGCCGGTCGGAATTATGAAAAAAAATACATATTCTCATAAGGATGGCGGATTTTCGCGGGCTTCCTCCGGTGGCGTAAGCGGGTTGGCAGCGGCGATCATGACAGAGCGTTCACAATATAGTGATTTAGACCGATCTAGTGAAACTATGCCCGTGCATGGCAAAGGGCGCTCAAGACGTTAAGCGACACGACCCGAAAGGCGAGCCGGATGCTGCGACTCAAGAGTGCATCGACAAAGACCGTTTCCCGCGTTGCGTGTCGGTTGGCGTGCGGGTTCGTCGTCGGCCTGAACCTGCTGGCGGGGGTGGCCCACGCGGAGACCCGCTCTGCCGGCGTGATCGCGCTGCCTCAGGCACGGGCGATGGCGCAGGCGGCGGAGAGCAAGGCGGTGGCGAATGGTACGGCCATTGTCGTGTATGTGGTGGATGCCGGCGGGCGGACGATCCTGACCGAACGGATGGCGGATGCGCAGATTGCGAGCCTCGATCTGGCGGAACGCAAGGCGATCAGCGCGGTCTTTTACAAGCGCCCTTCCGCCGCGTTCGAAACGGCGCTGGCCGGTGGGAAAATGGCCGTGCTGGCCCTGCCGCATGCCATGCCGGCTGCTGGTGGAATCCCGATTTTTCATGATGGCCGTCTGATCGGCGCCATTGGGGTGAGCGGAGGAAACAACGCTCAGGATGAGCAGGCGGCGCAAGCCGGCCTGGCAGCGATGAAAGAGTGAGCGGGCATTCCGGACGGTTTTTCACGGGGCAGGATTCATGGATCGGATCGCCCGCCCTTCCGTTGCGAAATCGTCTTGTCCTCGGCCATCCCGATGCGTGTTCTGGAGAAAAATGAGGCATGAACAGAAATAGTGACGTGAACGGCGACGGGTCCGCCCGGAAACCCGGAGTGAGTCGCCGCTCGCTCATGCTGGGGACGGTCGTTGCCGGCTTTTCGGCGGCTTTCGGCGAGTTCGGGTTCTCCGGCGATGTCGCCCATGCCGCGACGGTCGATGATGCGACGTTCCTGTCGGTCTCTCGTGCCATTACCGGGCATTCGGAACTGCATCCGGTCATCGCGCGCCGCCTGTTTGCGGCGATGCGGAAGACGTTTCCGGATTATGTCGCAAAAATACAGGCACTTTCCGGTCTGGTTGCCCAGGGGGGGACGCCCAGGGAGATTCTGGACCGTGCCGGCGACCTGAAGGATGACCTGCTGGCCCTGAACGCGGCCTGGTATACCGGCTCGGTGCAGGACAAGACGAATGCGCCAATGGTCGCGTACTACGATGCGCTGATGTACCAGCCGACGCGCGATGGGCTGCCGGTGCCGACCTATTGCTTCGATCGTCCGGGCTGGTGGACGGAGACGCCGCCGCCGCTGGGGATTCCCGTTCATGCGCCGCTGCCGGCCACGCCGCCGGCTCCGATGCCGCAGGGTGCGGGCGTCGAGGGCAAGGCGCCACGGCAGACGCCGCCGCTGGGGACCATTCCCCCGTCATCTCCCCCTCATTCTCCGTTGCCGCACAGGGAGCAATAAATCGTGGCCAAACCAGCATTTTCCCAGTCCGGCGACGTTTCGGCCGATGTCGTCGTCGTCGGCTCGGGGGTCGTGGGCGGCATGATCGCGAACGAGCTTGCGGCCGCGGGTCGTTCGGTCGTCATTCTCGAAGCCGGCCTGCGCCTCAAGCGGGAAGAGTATGTCGAGAACTGGCGGAACATGTCGTTCCATAACCGCCTGCATTCCGATTTCCAGGGGCTTTATCCGCAATCTCCGCTGGCCCAGGCGCCGCTATATTTTCCGCCGAACGATTATGTCGGTCTGTCCGGCCCCAATGGTTCGGCATTCAAGCAGGGGTATCTGCGGACGGTCGGTGGCACGACGTGGCATTGGGCGGCGTCCTGCTGGCGGCATCTGCCCGTCGATTTCGAGATGAAGTCGCGTTATGGCGTCGGCCGGGACTGGGCGATTTCCTATAACGAGCTTGAGCCGTACTATTGCCGGGCGGAAGAGGAGATGGGGGTTTCCGGCCCGCACGACGTTTCCCTCCAGTCGCCTCCGGAACGGAGCCGGCCTTATCCCCGCGACATGATCCCCTTCGGTTATGGCGATCGTCGGGTCGCGGAGATCGTGAATCCGCACGGTTTTCATCTGGTGCCCATTCCGCAGGGGCGCAGCATGGAGCCTTTCGGCGATCGTCCGTCGTGCTGCGGCAACAATAACTGCCAGCCGATCTGCCCGATCGGCGCCATGTATAACGGCATCCAGCATATCGACCGGGCGGAAGCCAACGGGGCGGTGACGCTCGCCGAAGCCGTCGTCTACCGGATGGATACGGACGAGAACAACCGGATCACGGCCGTCTACTGGTATGACGCCCACCGCCAGTCGCACAAGGCGACCGGCAAGACGTTCGTGCTGGCGTGCAACGGGATCGAGACGCCCCGGCTGCTGCTGCTGGCGGCCAATGCCCGCAACCCGAACGGCATTGCCAATTCGTCCGACCAGGTTGGCCGGAACATGATGGACCATTCGGGCGCTCATGCGTCGTTCCTGGCGAACGAGCCGCTGTGGTTCGGGCGCGGGCCGGCGCAGAGCAGTTGCATCGTCGGGCCGCGGGACGGTGGGTTCCGCAGCGAGTATTCCGCCAACAAGATGATCCTGAACAATATCAGCCGTGTTGCGCCGGCGACCCAGCAGGCGCTGGCGCTCGGGCTGGTGGGCCAGGAACTGGATGACGAGATCCGCCGGCGCGCGGCGTGCGGTGTCGATCTGTCGATCAGCCTGGAGCCGTTGCCTGACCCCAATAACCGCTTGACCCTGAGCAGCACGCGCAAGGACCCGCTGGGTCTGGCATGTCCGGACATTCATTATGATGTCGGCGATTATGTTCGCAAGGGACTGGAATCGGTCAACGAGCAGGTCAAGCAGATCGCGGGTCTTCTGGGCGGCACCGAGCTGCGCATCACGACCGATTACAACGCGAACAATCACATCATGGGCGGCACGATCATGGGAAAGAATCCCAAGGATTCGGTCGTCGACGGTGATTGCCGCGCCCATGACCACCCCAATCTCTGGCTGCCCGGCGGCGGGGCGATGGCTTCGGCCAGCGTGGTGAACACGACGTTGAGCATGGCGGCCCTCGGCCTGAAAGCGGCTGATTCCATCAAAGCGGATTTCGAAAAGGGACGGGCATGATGCAGAGTTCCAGGAAGGTGCGGGAACTGGCCGGTCATCTCGGACTGGCCGCCGCAGCGCTGGTATTGTCCTGCTCTGTCGTTCGGGCGCAGGTGCCGGAGCCGAATGAGGCCATTGCCCAGCGCGGGCACTATCTTGCCGTCGCGGCGGATTGCGCCGCCTGCCATACGGCGCCGGGTGGCGGAAAGCCGTTTGCCGGTGGTTATGGAATCGCATCGCCCCTGGGCGCGATCTATGCCACCAACATCACGCCTTCGAAGACGTACGGCATCGGCGCCTATACGGAGGCGCAGTTTGCCCGCGCGTTGCGCGAGGGGATTCGTGGCGATGGCGCGCATCTTTATCCCGCGATGCCATACACGTCGTACACCAAGCTGACCGACGAAGACATTCACGCGCTGTATGTCTATTTCATGACCGACGTGAAGCCGGTCGAGGCGAAGGCGCGGGAGACGGCGCTGCCGTTCCCGTACAATATTCGCGCCAGCATGGCCTTCTGGAACCTGCTCTTCCTGGACGATACGCGCTTCAGGCCGGAGCCGGGCAAGTCGGCGGAAGTCAATCGCGGGCATTACCTGGCCTACGCGCTGGCGCATTGCGATACCTGCCACACGCCGCGCAATGCGATGATGGCCGAGATCGGCAGCAAGGCCCTGGGCGGCGCGTCGCTGGGGTCGTGGTATGCGCCCAATGTCACGTCTGATCAGAAAAGCGGTGTCGGAGGCTGGAGCGATGATGAGCTCGCCCGGTATCTGAAGACCGGCGACGTGCCGGGGAAGGCCCAGGCCGGCGGCCCGATGGCGGAGGCTGTGGAGCATAGTTTCCAGTATCTGGACGACAGCGATATTCGGGCGATCGTTGCTTATATCAAGCAGGTTCCCGCGATTTCGGACAGTCGGGATACCGCGCCGCGCGATGCGTATGGCAAGGCGTCCGACCGTGAGACCGCTTATCGCGGTTTGCCGGAAAGCGGGATGAGCCGTGGGGAGCGCCTGTTTACCGGCGAATGCGCGGCCTGCCATCGTCCGACGGGCAAGGGGAGCCCCGACGGGTATTATCCGCAGCTCTTCCATAATACGGCTGTCGGCGCGCCGATCGCGGATAACCTGATTTCGACGATCCTGACGGGCGTCAGGCGCGAAGTGGGCGGCCATACGGTCTATATGCCGGGCTTTGGCGAGGGATCGTACGTGGATGCGCTCTCCGATCAGGACATTGCCGATGTCAGCAACTATGTTGAGCAGGAATTCGGCAATCCGGCCGTGAAGGTCTCGGCGGAGGACGTGAAACTGATCCGCTCGGGTGGTCCCAAGCCGCTGATCGCGAAGCTTGGAGCCTATGCCGTGCCGGGCATGATCGCCGGGGGTCTGGTCCTGGTCGGTCTTGTCGTGCTGATGATGCGTCGGGTCCGGAAGACACGTTGAAAATTGAAACATGGGCCGGTTTCAGGGACTGATGGGTGGATATCGAAGATGCGCAACACACTGACGCTTGCCTTTACGGCACTGCTTGCCATGTCCTCGCCGGTCTGCGCGCAGACGGTCGTTTCGGCCAATGACGGGCACTCCATTCTGCGCAATGGGGTGCAGGTTCTGCCGCAGCCGCTGGTTCCCGACACGCTGTCCGTTCTGGAAAGGGCCGCGAACGGCGTGTGGGGTGTGCGGGCGAGCCTTAATGTGCCCGTCAGCGTGATCGGGCCGCCGACGGCGCTTGAATTCACGCATGACGGCAAGACCGTCCTCGTGTCCTCGGCGTCGAGGCCCGACGTGAAGACGAACAAGATCGTCCCCGACGATCGTATCAGCGTCGTGGACCTGTCGGGTGCGAAGCCCCGGCTGGTCCAGCAGGTGGCCTCCGCCGCCGGGGCGACCACGATGCGCTTTACCCCGGACGGACAGCATCTGCTGGTCGCCAACGGCAGGTCGGGCGTGCTGACGTGGTTTCGCTTCGACGGGCACAGGCTGGGTGACCGCAAGGTCATCATGCTGCCGGTTTCGGGCTTTCCGGCCGGCGTTGCGATCCTGCCGGATGGCAAGCGGGCGCTTGTGAGCCTGTGGCAGGCGGATCGGGTCTATCTGCTGCATATCGACGGCGACGCGATCTCCGTCGATCCCACGCCGCTGAACATCGCGCCCGGCCCGTGGAACATCCAGATGACGAAGGATGGGCATTATGCGGTCATGGGCATGCTGGGGCATGGGGAAGGGCTGCCGGGTGCCCTGTCGGTGCTGGACCTGACGGCGTCGCCGATCCGGGAGATCCAGCGCGTGACGGTGCCCAATGCGCCCGAGGGGCTCGATATCTCCCCCGATGGGCGGTATGTCGCCGTCGTGTCGCAGAACGGTTCGGCGGTGCCGCCGACCTCGCCGCGCTATCATCCGCGTGGCGTGGTGACGGTCCTGTCCCTGAAGGACGGGCAGTTGCATACGCTCGCCCAGGCGCCGGGAACATTGTGGCCGCAGGGACTGGCCTTCTCGCCCGATGGGAAGGAAATTCTCGTTCAGGGCGTCATGGATCGCAGCCTGCTGACGCTGGGCTGGGATGGCGAGAAACTGGAGCGGGTCGGTGAAGCGCCCCTGCCGGGTGGCGGCGCGGATCTGGCGCGCTCTTCGGCAGCGGAGTGACGGACGGGCCGGCAACCTGACCGAGCGGCCCGACTCATCGGCCTGACCGATCGGCGGGGTGTCGGGCGACCGGCTACGGTGGCGTGGGCAGGGTTCGGGCCAGTCGGACGGCGGTCTGGCCCCGGCCGGGGCGCAGGTTGGGCATGACCAGCATGCAGTCTGGGTAGGGGGTCCGGATCTCGTCCGGGCCGTCCTGGGCCAGCAGGGTGCCCCGGCGGCGGATGATTTCGCCGCCCTGGAAGGGGCGGACGAAGCGGAAGCCGGGCGTTTCGGCCGTGACGATATCGGTGACCATCAACTGGCGGCTGGCGGCGACCGGTGGCGTCGGTTCGGCGGGCAGCAGGCCGCTATGCCGCAGCAGCGCGCGCACCGCGCTGTCCGTCGTCCGGACCGTGTCGGCCGCCCAGTGCGCGCCGGCTTCCAGCAGGCAGGCGGCGTAGGGGCCGGCGGGGTCGGAAAACCGTTCGTAATCGATCAGGCGCGGGCCGGCCTTGTGGCCGTGGTCGGAGACGACCAGTGGCGGGTCGCCGATCATGGTCGCCAGGCGGCGGCCGCTTTCGGTGGCGCCGGCCAGGATCAGCGGCGCGCCGGGCCAGAGCATGGAATGCAGGTCCATCAGGATGTCGGCGGTTTCGATCACCGGCAGGATCGCCCGCGCGCGGTCCAGTTCCACCGAGCGGCGCGGGCTGGACAGGACCTGCCGGCTCCAGACCCGGTTCATGTCTTCCTCGACGAAGCGCGAGGCGACCGGGTTGGCCGGGGTGAAACGGGCGAGTGCCTCCGGATTGGCGAAGATCAGCGACAGGCGGCCCCGTGTCGGGCGGATACGCTCGCGCAGCAGGCGGTCCAGCACGATGGCGCCGGCGAACTCGTTGCCATGGATCAGCGCCGTCAGCACGACATGGGGGCCGGGGCGCGGGGCCTCGTGATGCACCACGCCGGGAATGCCGCAATGGTCGGTCAGCCACGGCGAGAGGTCGGGCGGCGCGATGTCCTGGGTGAAGGCGGGCAGCGCCTGCGGCGGGGGCGGCAGGGTTTCGAGAAATTTCGGCCGGGCGCGGACGCGCGGCGACGCGCCGGGGCGGGAGCCTGTGCCGCAGCTCATCCCGTCACGCGCCGCGCGTCCGGGCGGCAGGTGCCGGACAGGCCATCGTCATGCACCACGGGAGCGGTCGGACAGGTCATGAAAACGATTTTATAGCGTCGCGCCGGACCTGCAATGCCATGGCGCGCCTGGGGCCTGTCCCGGCATCGGGACTGGGTGGCGCCGCGTGCATTCCCCGGCAGGTGGGCAGGTGGGCAGGCGGGCCGACGGGTGGTCAGGTGGGGTCGATGGCGGTGATTCGCGCGCTGGTCTGGCGTTCGATCTCGCGCAGCAACTGCCGTTCCTCGGGCGCGCACAGCGACAGCGCGGTGCCGCGCCGTCCGGCGCGGGCGGTGCGGCCGATGCGGTGGATATAGGTCTCGGGCTGTTCGGGAATGTCGTAATTCACCACCAGCGTCACATCGTCGATGTCGATGCCGCGTGCCATCACGTCGGTGGCGACCAGCACCCGCAGCGTGCCGCGTCGGAACGTGGCGAGCGTGCGGTCGCGTCTGGCCTGGCTGTGGTCGCCATGGAGGGCCGCCGCGGAGAGGCCGGCGGATTCCAGCGCGCGGGCCACGCTGTCGCTGGCCTGTTTTGTGCGGGTGAAGACCATGACCCGTTCGGGCGTGTCGCGCCTGAGCAGGGCGATCAGCGTCGCGTTCTTGCGCGCGGCGGCGACGAAGGCGACCTGCTGGCGGATACGGGGCGGGGGGGCGGTGGCCTCGGGCGGGGCGACGTGCAGCGGCCGGTGCAGCAGCCGGCGGGCCAGGGTGGCGACGGCGGGCGGCATGGTCGCGGAGAACAGCAGGGTCTGGTGCCGCGTCGGCAGGCGTTCGGCGATGGACTGGATATCTTCGATGAAGCCCAGTTCCAGCATCCTGTCCGCCTCGTCCAGCACCAGGCAGGTGGTCTGGTCCAGGCCGATCGTGCCGTCGGCCAGGTGATCGAGCAGGCGGCCGGGGGTGGCGACCAGGATGTCGGCGCCGCCGCGCAGGGCGCGGGTCTGGCGGTCCTTGGGGACGCCGCCGATGGCCAGTCCGATCATCAACTGGCAGCCATGGGCGCAGGTGCGGATGGCGGTCGCGGTCTGGCTGGCCAGTTCGCGGGTCGGCGACAGGATCAGCGTCCGCACCACGCCGGGGACGCCTTCCTGCGCCGTCGCGGCGGGGCGGGGGTCGGCGAGCAGTTTCTGGACCAGCGGCAGGGCGAAGGCGGCGGTCTTGCCGCTGCCGGTGCGCGACAGGGCTTCGACATCCTTGCCGGCCAGGATCGGCGGGATTGCCAGGGCCTGGATCGGCGAGGGCGCGGCGTAGCCGGCGCGGGCGACATTGGCCAGGATTCGCTCCTGGAGGCCAAGCTGCGCGAAGGTGGGGGTGTCGGTGCTGGCGGTGTCGGCGGGGGAGGGCGTGTCGGTCATTCCATGAGGGGATACCGTGTGTGGCGGCCCGGGGGAAGCAAAGCGAATCTCCGGGGCGGGTCGTGGCATTGACGCTCGGCCGGGATGGACGGCAGATGGGGCGATGAGCACGCATGACGCCCCTTCTGTTCTGCCCGCCGCGGATCGCGCGGTGGCGGTGGTGGCGGAAGACCTGGCCGGGATGCGGTCGCAGGCGTTCGGGCTGGCTGCGCGGGCCGGGCTGGAGCCGTTTTTCTGCCCCGTGCGGGCGCGGGGGCTGTGGGGCCGGGTGCCGGCCGCGTGGTGGCCGGCGCCGCTGCGGGCCGTCGAGCCGCTGAATGCGGGGGCGGCGGGGCTGGTCTTCAGTGTCGGTGGGACCGGGGGCGCCGTGGGGGCCGCGTTGCGGGCGCGCACGCGGCGTGTGGTGCAGATCCAGAATCCGCGCATGCGGCTTGATCGCTTCGATCTGGTCATCGCCAACCGGCACGATGAAATCAGTGGTTCCAATGTCCTGCTGTCGCGCACCGCGCTGCATGGGGTCTCGCCCGAGCGGCTGGCGGCGGCGCGGGCGGTGTGGTTGCCGCGTCTGGCCCATCTGCCGCGCCCGCTGGTGGCCGTGCTGCTGGGCGGTTCCAACGGGCGGTTCCGGCTGGATGAGGCGGTTGCGGCCCGGTTGGCGGGGCAATTGGCGGACATGATGCGCCGTGACGGAGTCGGGATGGCGGTGACGCCGTCGCGGCGGACGGGCGAAGGGGTGTGCCGGATCGTGCGCGAGGCGCTGGCCCCTCTGGGGGGCTGGGTGTGGGACATGCAGGGCGACAATCCGTATCTGGGATTGCTGGCCTGCGCCGATGCGGTGGTGGTGACGCAG
Source organism: Gluconacetobacter dulcium (assembly GCF_014174165.1). Lineage (GTDB taxonomy): Bacteria > Pseudomonadota > Alphaproteobacteria > Acetobacterales > Acetobacteraceae > Gluconacetobacter > Gluconacetobacter dulcium. The sequence continues at coordinate 147,658 of NZ_JABEQN010000007.1, forward strand.
GACAGTGTCTCGATGGTGTCCGAAGCCGTGGCGGGGACGGCGCCGGTGATGGTCGTCGATCTGCCGGGACGGTCGCGGCGGATCGGGCTGTTTCTGCGGGAGCTGGCGGTGGCCGGGCGCATCCGCCGCTTTTCGGGGCGGATGGAGGCGTGGCCGGTGGGGCCGCTGGACGATACGATCGAGGTGGCGGAGACGATGCGGCGGCGGTTGGGGCTGGGCTGAGGTTCCGCACGGCGGTCGGTGTCCGCAACCTGTCGAAACGGTATGATTTCTGGGGGCGGGATTATGCGGTATGGAATCCCCATGCTGGACATCCATACCTATGACGCTCAGGCGGGCGGCAATGTTCTCTACAAGGCGCTGGCGCATCCGCTGGCGGCCGAGGCGCTGGCGGGACTGGCGGCTTCGGTTCGCGCCGCCGGGCCGGTGGCGGTGTATGACCCCGAGGGCATGTTCGCCATGGTGCTGGCGCTTTGCCCCGGTGCCGCCGATGGGCTGTCCGGCCTGGGCGTGATCGAAGGCGTGTATGTCCATGATACGCAGCGCGTCGGCCGGCCCACGGCGGCCGGTCCCGCGCGGGCGCTGGTGGATCTGCCGCTTGCGGCGGTCGGGGCGGTGCTGGTCGTCAGTTTCGATGGTGCGCGGGTGCGCGATCGGATCGCGCATCTGCTGCCCGACGGGGCGCGGGTTTTCGCTCTGGACGGCGTGCGGTTGCCCGATACCCTGCTGACCGTGCCGGAGCGGTATCTCGACCGGCTGAATTTCGCGACCAATCATGCCTTTTTCCGCGATGCGGAGGGATTGTCGACCCGTCTGGTCACGGCGAATTACTGGGCGCGCTATGGGGCGACGGACGTGCGGCTGTGGCTGCGGCTGTTCGGGGCGCGGGGCGAGGTGCTGGCCAGTTGGGAAGAGGCCGTGCCCGACGGTGAAAGTGCGATCGTGATCGACAGTCGCGCGGTGCGCGCGCGGTTCGGCCTGCCGCCTTTCGTTGGGCAGTTGTTCGTGCATGCCATCGGCGTGGCGGGGCACGACGTGGTGAAATATGCGCTGGATACCTATGGCACCGGCGATAATCCGAGCCTGTCGGTGACGCATGACGCCAATGCCTGGCCATCGGACCGCTATGCCAACCTGCCGGCCCCGGATGTAGGCGAAGAGGTGGTGCTATGGGTGCAGAACAGTCACGCCGTGCCGATTCCGGCCGGTGCGATGGCGCTCAACCGCATGGGGGACGAGCGGCAGGTGCCGATCATGCGTGGAATCGGCCCCTATGAAACGGTGGCGATTCCTGTGGCCGAGTGTCTGCCCGACCTGCGCTGGCCGGCGCAGATCGAGCTTCGGTCGGGGCGGTATCTGGTGCGGCCTCGCTATGAAGTCACGCGGGCCGCGCGGACGCGCATCGCCCATCTGAACGTGGAGCGCGCGGATCTGCGGCCCGATCCGGGGATCGCGGACCTGCCGCCGAGTCTGGGGAGGGGGTATCTGCTGCCGTTCCCGATTCTGGACCCGGCGCGGTTTCGTACGGTGGTTCAGCCTTCGCCCATGGCCGAATCGCAGGGGACCCTGCCGCTGCGGCTGGATTGCTTCGATGTCGAAGGGCGGCTGACCGGCCGGAAATTTCTCGGCTGCCTGCCGCGAGACCATGACCTGGCGCAGGATGTGGCGGAGCTGGGCGTGCCCGAGGGGCATGGGGAACTGGTCTATGATTTCCGCGATGGCGGCGAGGCCGATGGCTGGCTGCATGCGCTGATCCGGTTTACCGCCCGGCAGGGTGGCCATGCGGCCGAGACCAGTTTCGGAGCCCATATCTTCAATACCGTCATGACCTATCGCGGCGAGCCGCAATCTTATTCCGGGCCGCCGCCGGGGTTGACCACGCGGCTGTTCCTGAAGGGAGGGAACGGGTTGGGCGAGGCGTTCTGCTGCCTGATCTACCCCGCTTCCGCCGCCTGGCGGCCGTGGTCGCGAACCGTGCTGAGCCTGCATGACGGGCAGGGGCAGGCGGTGGCGAAGGCGGACCTGGAGATCGCCTGTTCGGGATCGGCGATGGTCTGGCCGCATCGCCTGTTCGGCGCGGCGGCGATCGCGCGCGCGGGGATGGGGGGGTATGTCATGATCCGCGACGTGACGTGCCGGCTGTTTGGCTATCACGGTGTCATGCGGGCCGATGGCGCCTTCTCGCTGGACCACATGTTCGGGTTTTGAAGAATGTGTGACGGGGTGTCTTGCAGCCCGGTGGGAGATCCATTATGAGGTCCCCACCGGGCACGGATGGGTGCGTAGCTCAGCGGTAGAGCATCGCCTTCACACGGCGGGGGTCACAGGTTCAATCCCTGTCGCACCCACCATCCGATCCCGGATTTCTCCCGATTTCTAAATCCTCCGCGTGTCGTATCGGTCCGTATCTGGATACGCCGACTCGCATTGACGCGATTCGGCGCAACGGAATCTGTGCCAGATCCGTGCCATTTTCGATGTGCGATCATGGGGTGATTTGCCTGACGGCTCGTTTTGTGGCCGGATGCTGATGGACCCGCTCCCATAGGTCCATAGAGTATCGGACAATACGCAGGCATGCCTTCCTTGCATTATCGCGGTCCCCGTCCTGGTTGACGAAAGAAAAGGCATCACAGGCACTGTTCAGTAAAAATACATCCTGCCTATCGGTGCGGACGGCTTCCTGCCACAATGCTTCGATTTCATCGATTTCCGGCTTGTTCACATTGGCCAGAATGCTGGTTTCGACCTTCAGAGGCGATAGTTCAGCCAAGAGATCGACGCCGATGTTCTGCTTGACGACGGCGTTGGCCGCAGCGGCCGATTGCTGCCGATTCAGGCCCGCCAGGGAACTGACCTGCATCATCGACCGGAACAGCGCTACGGCCTGGCGGTGCTGGGCGACGATGTCGGCCGGTGCCGGCCCCTGCGCGGGTCGGACGCCCTGCACCATTGCATCGAACGCCCGGATCACCCGCAGGTGGAAGACCGGGCTGATCCACATGGCATAGGCGTAGACCAGTTCTTTGGCGACGTAAGTGCCGCGATGGATACCGCCATTGACGACCGCGACAGGGTCACTCCTCAGATCTGAGGAGTGACCGACTTCTGTGATCAAGTCCTTGGTCGCATCCAAGCGAAGGAAGTTTGCCGGCTGTTTTGCCTTCTCGCCACCGGACGCCTTATGGCAGTCATTCAGGCAAAAGCGTCCTTCGGTATCCCGACGGATCGTCGTGTCCAGAACGGATAGAGTCGTGGTATGGCCGCGTGTAGCCGCTGGCATGGGGTGCAGTCCCTTGCTGGAGGTTAGGGACGAAGCAAGGCTGCAACCTTGCTTCGTCCTGATTTTTGGTTTATCCAAAATATATGAATGCGTCAATAACGGATAAACCCAAAAAGAGAGGTCGACCAGCGACCGGCCGGGACCCTATGGTAGGGGCGCGAATGGGTCCTGAGTTTCTATCCCTCGTTGATGCTTGGGCAGAGCGGCATCAGGTCCCGCGCTCTGAAGCCATCCGCCGCCTAATTCAGATCGGGTTGGATCAGGCTGAGAGTTCGGACGAGAGCGACAATGTCGGTCCCTGAAGAGTTTCTCGCCGCGCTGGAGCCCTTGGGGCGAGCTTGCGCCACCTATCGTGAGATCACTGGAACCGATGCCGTTCTGGTAGGGGGTGCTGCAACGGTCATTTATACGGACGGTGCGTTCAACTCCAGCGACTTCGATCTGGTCGCCCTGGATGATCCGGCATTCAATCAGGCGATGACAGCCAATGGCTTCAAGAAAGAGGACCGTCCTGGCCATCTCCTGTTCGGTTTCTATCACCCGGAGCATCCTCTGTTCGGCTTTCAGGCAGTTTCCGGCCCACTGTTCGACGGGCGAGCCGACAGACGGCGGCTCTGTAAGATGGCGCTTCGTGACAAGAAGGCGACGATTACGCTTCCCGCGATCGAGGACATGATCGCTGATCGCCTCGCCCAGCATGCAGTCGCGAGTCCGGGAGATTCGACCCGCCTCGAACAGGCACGTGCACTCTTCGCACTGGCATTTGAGTGCGATGAGGATTATCTGAGGCAGAGAGTAAACGACGAGGGTGGCGATTTCGCCCTCCTGCGTCCTGATCCCTAACGGTGGCTGATATGCGTGATCTCGACAGCTTCCTCGCCGAAGTCCGTGCCCGCAAAGCACAGCTTGGTCTGATCGATACCCCCGAACGTACGGAAGCGATGCGCAACCGTGGGGGGAGGCGTACGCCGGAAAAACGCGCTTTGCTGCGTCGCATCGACGAGCGCGCGCGCGCGGCGGGGCTGGAGCCGATTCGGTCTTATTATTGAAGCTGGCGATCACCGACCGATAGGGAAAACGCAAAAAGAGCCCCCGGCCGAGGCCAAGGGCTCCTGAGTCGTTATCCGGCCTGCACAGCCTCATTCGCCTGGTCGGCGGCAGCCTTGGCCGCCTCCCATTCCGCCTCAGTCGGGGCGCGGCCCTCCTGGATCGGGGCCAGCAGGGATTTGATCTCGTCGGAGATCTCCGGAATGGCCTGGATCAGGCCGACAACAAGAGCAGCGTACGGCATCACTTGGTCTCCTTGGTCTGGAGCAGGGTGGTCAGGGCGGACAGGGCGTCCTGCCCGGCGGTGATGGCGGCCTGATCGAGCGGGTCGCCATGCTCGGCCGCGTCCATCAGCGGCACGATCTGATCGTGCGCCCGCTGGAACGCCGGCTTGAGGTCGGCCACGACCTTGGGGTCAGCAGCGGCGCTATGCTCATAGGTGACCGCGAGCTGACCCGCGATCACGTAAGACCGGCCGAGCGCCATGACGGCCTGTTGCCGCTCGACCAGAGCATTGCTGCCGCATGCGGACAGCACCAGGCCGGCGCCGAGCAGAAGGGCTACAGCGAAGCCGCCGACCTTCCCCCCGGCCGAGGGCGTGCTGGACGCCGGCGCGGCCGGCAGGACGATGCCGGCGGCCTCGATCGCCGCCTTGGCGGCCGGGGCATCGGTGCGGGCGACGATGACGCCGGTCAGCCCCACCTGGAGCCGATTCGTCGCCCAGCCGATATTGAGGGCGATCAGGTTGATCACCCGATAGATGCGCGCCCAGCGCGAGGTGTCGGCCGGCGGCTGGACATAGACGGTCAGCAGCTTGCAGCCGATGATCAGCGCCGCGATCAGCAGCGCATATTGCTCCGGCACGAATGCCAGCAGGGACGAGAGGTCCATGATTGATCCAATCCTTACGATACGGGGGATGGCAGGCGGCCGAGGAATGCGGCGCGTTCGATCTCACGGCGGTTGACCAGCCCCTGGGACACGACCAGGCGCCCGGTCGCCCGGTCGCGGATCTTGTTCCAAACCGGAAACTGGGCGCTGGCGCCGTCGAACCGCCCGGCGTTGAGCAGGCGCAGCAGGGTCGAGGACGCGGCGGCCGAGGTGCCGACATTGTATTGCCAGGACAGCACGGCGCCCTCCTGACAGGCCGACAGCGACACATGCACCAGGGCGCGCAGCTTGACGCGCAGGGCGGCGACCGTGCCGGTCAGCAGGGCGACGGCAGCGGCTTCCGTGACCGGCGCCGTCGCGGCGGTGACAGGCGAGCCGTCGGCCAGGCACCGATTGCCGTAGCCGATGGTCCAGAGCCCGGCCGTGTCGCGATATGGCGCCAGGCGCAGGCCCTCCAGCCGGCGCAGCAGCAGAGCCGCGACGGCAAGCGAATCCATCTCCATGATGGGCTCCATTGGCGAGCAGGAATCAAAAAGGCCGCCCCGAGGGACGGCCTTGCGAACTTGCGCATAATCGCAAGCCAGCCTGTCGGCGGCCCGCGCGCGCGGGGGAAACCCGTCTTTATGTAGATACAGAAAATCTTGACGCCCTCATTAAATGTAGCTACAAGAATGGTCATGGACATTGAGTTCGATCCGGCCAAACGGGCCATCACACTTTCCGAGCGCGGGCTTGATTTCGCCGACGCCGCGATCGTGTTTTCGGGCCTGACCGCGACGGTGCCGGATGACCGCAAGGACTACGGTGAAGAGCGGTTCATCACCGCCGGCGATCTCAATGGCCGTCTGGTTGTTCTGGTCTGGACCCCGCGCGGCGCGGCTCGCCGCATTATTTCGATGAGGCATGCACATGACCGAGAAGAAGCCCTCTGGCGCGCCCGCATGGGTTGACCCGGACGATGCGCCGGAACTGACCGAGGCGTTTTTCGATCGGGCCGAGATCCGGCAGGGCGAGAAGGTCGTCCGGAAAGGTCGGCCGCGTTCGACCAACCCGAAGAAACTGGTATCGGTGCGCCTGGACCAGGACGTGCTGGACGGGTGGCGCGATACCGGCCCTGGATGGCAGGGCCGGATTAACGATGCGCTACGCAACGCACTGAGGCGGGCTGGGTGACGCGGCCGACTTGATCTGGAGCTGCTGGGTCAGCAGCGCCACCTGCACCGTCAGGGCGGCGACCTGGTCGCGCAGGGCGACGATCGTGTCCTCCCGCTCGTCGAGATCCGACTTCAGGTCTCTGATCTGGTCCGACAGGTTTTTGATCTGGTCCTGCGCGGCCCGGCCGCCGAAACCGACGAGCCACCGGACGGTAAACAGGAAGCCGCCGAATGCCGCGGCGGCCGCAGTCCACCAGGGCTGCGGCGTGATTGCAGGATCAGACATCAGGACTCCGGACATAAAAAAACCGCCTCGGGGGCGGTGGTGCGTCACGATGCGAGGCTGGCTCGCAACGAGTGATAGATCACGTCGCGCTGGGCATCGGTGACGGCGCCGGGAATGGCGACGACACCGATAAAATCGGCCACCGTGACGGACATGAAAAACCTGTTCCAGCAGACGTTGAGAATCCCGTTATAGGGATCGACCAGAAAGCCGGCCGCCGGCAGCGAGACCGTCTGCACGCCGTTGAGCCGGCATTTGAGCGTCCCCTGTCCGTCCGTCACCGACCAGACACCGGGGCCGCCCCAGCCGGACAGCAGGCGGTTGTAATGCCCGGCGCCGTCCGTCCAGCGGACATCGTATTGATCGCCCGGATAGGTGACGGTGGCAGAGTAGACGGTTGCGGTGCCGCCCTGCGGCTTGACGCTGATCGTCTGCTTGTCGAGGTCCGCGACGATCACTGTGCCGTCCGGCATCGTGATCGTCGTATTGGATGCCGACCCCGTGTCCTGCCGGAGCAACGCGCCGCCGCTGTAATAGACCTCGACCAGATTGAGGTTATTGAGGCGCAGGCCGATATCACCGCGCGCGGTGGTCGCGCCGGCGGCCTGGACGACACCGTTTGGCCCGACGATAAAATTGGTCCCCGAGTAGCTGAGGCAGGCGACGTAGTCGTCCTGCCCGATCGCAACCGTGGCGCCAAACGCCACGATCCACGAATAGTCCAGCGCCCCGTCGATCGGCAGCGCGGCATCCATCCGGTTGGCCCGCTGGCTGCCGCGATCGTAAACGCCAAAATCCGCCCCAAAATGCGGCACCCGATAGGGCACGTCCCGCGCCAGCATATAGCGGGGATAGTCGGCAGGGGTTGAGGCCGGACCCTTTGATCCGTTCTCACTCCACTGGCAGTCCTCGCCCTGATACGGACCCAGATCCCGCCCGTTACCGCTCTGGTCGTGATACCGCACCACCAGCGGCGTGCCCGCATCCCATGCATCGACCGCCGAGACATCGACGGCCGCTCCGATGCCCTGGACCGGGGATCCGCCGCCGAATCCGAACGCCCGAGTCGCCCCCTGATCCGACCGCAGCAGCGTGACGCACGGCCCGGCATAGCCTGGCACCAGACGCACCGGCCAGATCACCAGCGCGGGCGCCAGGCCGAGCACCCCGAACATGTCCACGTCAAAAAATACCTTCTGGGTCGCCGGCTTGACCTGGGCATAGATCGTGGCCGTCAGGCCGAGCGTGGCCACGCAGGTCCCGGCCGGCCCGGTATAGGTCGCCACCCGCGTCTGGGCCGCGCCGGCATCGAACGCGATTGCATTGCCGCCCGCCACCGATCCGCCGGCGCCGGCATCGTCGATCGCCGCGGTAAACGCCGTTGGCGGATCGAAATTGGTCGCGACCTGGACGGCGCAGGATGCGCCGTTGACCGAGATGCTGGTCTGGAGCGCGTAATAGACCTCGGGCGCCGGAGCGAACCACCTTTTATAGGCGGTAAAGGGCGGCGCCTCCGGACCCTCCATATAGGGGCCGTAGCGGTTGGATGAGCCCACAGGATCGGTCGTGTAGGGATACCGGTTGAGGATCAGGTTATTGCCGACATTGTAGACGTAGTCAAAATCGTTTCCGGCCGTCCACACCCCGAGGACGTATTTGTTGTCCAGGCAGGCGCGTGCATAGGCGTCGCACGCCGCGATCCATTTTTCGGCGCCCGGCTGGTTATAGGCATCGTACCAGCCGGAGGCGGTCTCGCCGACCATCAGGCGCCAGCCATATTCGGCGAGCCACGGTTTGATCAGGTCGAGCCGGCGCGGGCCGAGCGTCGCATCGACTGGCCGGCCATAGTAAAACGCATCGCCCTGCACCACGATCTCGTCCCAAAACGAGGCCATACTCCCCGTGCCGGAATCCAGATAAATATCGCTGACAAACAGCGACCGGGCGGCAGGGTCGCGCAGCGTGGCCAGGCCCGAATTGTGATCGGGCCAGTTCCAGAGCGTACCAGTGCTGCCCGAATCAATCGCGACCATCATCTGTCGGTTGACCTGCCGCACGGCGGAGAGACCGACCGCCGCATAGCGCCACCAGACCGCGTCGCTCTGGCCGGGCACATTGGACCCCAGCGGCTCAGAGTTGAGCGCCATGCACACGACATCCGGCAGATCCTGCACCAGGCGCATGATTTTCTGCATCGTGTCCGCGTAAGCGCGCTCGGTAAAAACACCATCGCCAAACGATGCCACGCATCCCTCGATCGAAAACATCGAGTTGCTGTGCTGAGAGATAAAGGATTTTATCCCATATTTGCCGAACAGAGCGACCGATTTCCGCAGCATCCGCTGTGCGACCGGATCCGGGTCGCCCCACAGGCATTGCTGGGTCAGGTCATAGGCACTGCACAGGCGCATATATCGCAGGCCCGCCTGTCCATAATACCGGGCGTAATTTTCGGTCGGCCAGCTCGCAAAACGGTTCAGCACGTTTTGCTGGTCGCCCCAGCGGGCATTTTCCGGCCCCGAAAACGAGAGATAGAGCGCATAATCGTTGATCGGATCGACCGGGGCGATCGTATCGGCCGGCGCGTATGCGGCGATATCGTCAGGGGCCTGCTCGGTGCTGCCGTTATAGGAGATCACGCACGGCACCGGAGCGGTATCGGGCACACAGCCATAGGCGTCAAACAGGACCAGATGGAAGGTCAGGCTCTGCGGGCTGGACACGTTGTCGCTGACCTCGATCTCGACCGTCGCCTGACTCTGGCCCACCTCGAAAACCGCATAGCCGCGCGCGGCCGTGTATTCGGCATACGCCACGTCCGGCCGGCCGGTGAGCTGCGCCGACGCGGAGCCATCGACGGTTGCCCATTTGACAAACGCCCGCTCGGCAGCAGGTTGGTCGAGGGAAACAGTGAATTTTGCGGTGGCCATCAGCACCCTCAGAGCGTGACGTTGTAGGGATAGGCGGCGGTAATCGTCGTGGTGCCGTCCGTCGCCGTCAGGGTCAGCGTGTGCCGCCCGGCCGTCGGTGGCGGCGTGAGCCCGTCGCCGACATAGATGGTCAGCGGGATCATGACGGCGGCCAGCACCGAGGCGTTGCCGGTAACGATCAGGCCGCGCCCGGTGTCCGTCGCGGCGACGGCCGCGCCATCTGGCCCCATCACCTGCCCGCCGGTCTCGTCCGGCTCGATCGTGACCGTCATCTCGACAAACGGGTCGGTGTTGGCGACCGTCAGGATCCCCGAAAACGGGGTGATCCCGGCCGATGGCCTGGACACCGGCAGGACCTGTCCGTCCGCCGGCAGATGCACCCAGGTCATGGCGCTGCCCACCCCCTGGACGGCGTAGGTCGCATTGACCGTCGTGCCGTCCGGCGCGGCAAGCGCCATGGCGATCGTGGCGGGGCCGGCGGCGAGCGGTCGGGCCTGAAACATGGTCTTGACGGCCGTGATCCGCTCGGCGGTGCCGGTGATCTGGAGCGTGCCGCTATCGGGCTGGGTATAGCCCCCGGCGAAATGATCGTCGAAAATCTGCAATGCGCAGCCCGATGATGTGACGGTCAGGGTCATGACCGCATTGCGGTCGCTCCCGAGATTTTCCACATGCCAGTCGGAGGCGAGCGCCCGCATGGTCGAGAGCGGGAGCTGATCCGGCGCATCCGTCGTGGCCGGCACGTCAATGGCGATTTTCGGCACGCAGGCAGGCAGCACCGCAGAGGTCACGGCGACCGTCGTTGGCGCGGCCGAGACGGCGGGCAGGGCAGGCGGCACGATCTCCAGCACGCGCGAGGCGAGCAGGCCGGTATCGTCCGTGACGTCGATATACAGATAGCGACGCGGCTGGCCCCGGCTGTATGGCGCGGCCGGGACGGTGACGGTGCCCGTGCTGTTGGTCCCGCTCGATGCCAGATAATGCCGGCCGGCGAGCGCGGTGCCGTCGCGCGTGGTCCAGCGCGCCGTGGCGGGCAGGTCGCTGATGTCCAGCGTCACGGGGATATCGGCAATCGTCACCTGCACCGTCTGGCGGCGTACCGGGTAGAGCGGCCAGCCGGACATCTGGCCGATGCCGTATCCCAAAGGTTCCGCCGTTTTGTCATACCATTTAAAGATGACATCAAAGGTTTTCGGCGGCAGGCCGGGGAGGCGCGGCGTGATCGGGATATAGGCCGCCACCTCCTGCCAGCCCGGCGGGATCATCAGGCCGCCCTCGGTGTCCTCGTAATCGGTGCCGGCATGGCCCGAGCCGTCGGCGGTCTCCCAGGTGATCGTCCGGGGGATCGTGTCGGTAAACGGCACCGTCAGCACCGCTTTGGCGGTGAGCGGCTGCACCGTGCTTGCCGTATGGGGCTTGATACCGGTGTAGATCATCCGATTGAGCACGATGGCGGGCGGCATGTTCTGGCTGTCGCCATCCCCGGCCGCCGCGATCGTCACGCCGGTTTTGGCGCGATCCATCGTCAGGGCGGTGGACGCCTTGCCCGTCCGCGTCGCAGCTTTTTCTTCGACACGGCCGCCCCCCGCGAAGGCGGCCCCCATCTCGCCGCCGGACTTTTGTGGCACCACGAAGCCGGTCCCGTTGCTGGGCCGGTGATCGTGTCCCTGATCGTTTACCGGGTGATCATGCCCGTCATCGGTGAGCGGATGCGCGTGGGCCTGCGCGGCCTGGTTGCCGCCGCGTGCCCCGAGCTGGGTGCCGTCGAGGCCCGCGCCGGCTCGCGTGACCCGACCGGCGGCCGTGCCGCCCATCGTGTCGAGGCCAAATACGGCACGCCCGCGCAGATCGGGCAGGGCAAACGTCGTGCTGCCGTCGCCGCCCCCGAAACGGGTGCCGACCACGGCAAACAGCGCGGCGTAGGTGGTGCGGCTGACCAGCCGGCCGTCGCACAGCAGCCAGCCGGGCGGGGCAGTCGGGCCGGCCATCTTGACGATGGCGCCGGCCGGAAACCAGCTTACGGGCGTATAATGGGCACTCAGCCACGCGCGATCGGCGTAGTTGGCGGCGAGCCAACCGCGATCGGCCAGGATCTGGTCGCCCGCGCGCGCCAGGCCGTCGCCATCGAGCAGCGGCAGATATTCCGCCGGCACCTCGTTGTAGACATCGACGCCGCCGGCGAAATTGAGCGGCGCGGTGCCGCCGGCCGTGGTGCCCCTGATGAGCGTGCGCGCCAGCGTGACCGGCCCGGTGACGTCCAGTGTGCCGATGCCCCATTCGGCCTGAGCACCGTCGTTCGCGAAATAATAGACCGATCCCCCGGCCGGGAATGCCGCCGCGAACAGCCGCCGGTCCTGCGGCGCGCCGTCGAGCGTAAACGGCCCCGTGCCCGGCGTCGTGGCCACCTCATGCACGAAATCTGCCAGCATGGCCGGTCTCCGTTACGCCGGCGCGCCGGCATAGATGATAAAATTGAGCATGATGGCGGGCGGCATGTTCTGGCTGTCGCCATCCCCGGCCGAGCCGATCGTGATGCCGGTCGCCGCCTTGCCGATGGTGACGCCCGTGGTCGCCGAGGCGGTGCGCGCCGTGGCCCGCTCGTCGTCGTCGCCGCCGCCGGCGAACCCGGCATCGATCTCGCCGCCGGATTTTTGCGGCACGACGAAGCCGGTGCCGCTGCTGGGCGGGTGGTCATGGCCAGGATCGTCCAGCGGGTGGACGTGGCCGCCGTCGGTCAGCTCGTGCGTATGAGACTGTGCGAGCTGACTGCCGCCGACCGCTCCGAGCTGGCCGCCGTCGATCCCCGAGCCGTCCGAGGTGACCAGGCCGGCGGCCATGCCGCCCATATTATCGACGCCAAACGCCGCCCGGCCGCGCATATCGGGCACCGCAAAGGTGGTGCTGCCGTCACCCGCGCCGTATGTGGTGCCGATCGCGGCAAACAGCGCCGCATAGGTGGCGCGGCTGATGAGCTGCCCGTAGCAGAGCAGCCAGCCGGGGGGCGCCGTGGCGCCGGGATATTCGACCGTCACCCCGGCCGGAAACCAGCCGGCGGCGGCGTAATTGTCGTCCACCCACTGGCGGTTGGGATAGTTGGCGTCCACCCATGCGCGATCGGCAAGGACCGCATCGCCGGCCCGCGCCAGGCCGTCGTCACCGATAAGCGGCAGGCACTCGGCCGGCACCTGGTTGTAGACATCGACGCCGCCGGCGAAATTGAGCGGCGCGGTGCCGCCGGCCGTGGTGCCTCGGATCGTCGCGCGGGTCAGCGTGACGGGGCCGGACACGTCCAGCGTGCCGACGCCCCATTCCGCCTGGGTGCCGTCGTCGGCAAAATAATAGACCGACCCGCCCGACGGAAACGCTGCCGCGAACGATCGCCGGTCGGGGGCGGCGCCATTGAGCGTGATGACGCCTGTGCCGGGATTGGTTGCCGTCTCCAGCACAAAATTTGCGAGAAATGATGCGGCCATCAGAGACGTTCCGTCATGGTCAGTGTGATCGAATGCCGGTCCGCCGCGCCGAACGGATTGGACAGGTCGCCGCCCGAGAGGCGCCCGAACAGCGCCTGCTCCGCCAGCGTGGTGGCGTCGGCGCCGGGGTCGGGAAGGAACAGGATATTTTGTCCGGTCGCGGCGGCACGCAGGATCTGGTCGAGCACGGCCGCGTCGGCATCGCCAAGCGACTGGTGCGCGATCGAGGCGGTGCGCTGATACCAGCGGGCCTCGACAAACTCGGTCCCGGCCAGGGAGGTCAGGCTGTCCTGCCCCAAGGCCCGGCCGACCGTGCTGTCGGTCGAGAAATTCCGCGCGGGCTGCCAGAGCGGGCCGACATAGGCCAGCGGCAGGTCCAGCCAGCCGTCAGGGTTGGTCGGATCGTTGACGGTGATCCGCACGCTGTCGCCCGTCACCGTGGCCGGCGCGACGGCAAGTGTCTGCCCGCCGACCACCGGGCCGCCCGAGGCCGACCAGACGCCCGTGGCGCCGTTATAGACCGTCACCGACCAGGTCGCGCCCGCCGTCAGGTTGGTGCGGTGGAAACTGACCACCCGGATCGGCGAGGCTCCGGACCAGGCCACGGTCAGGCCGGCCGTGGTGCGGGGCACGCGCCAGCCCAGGCTGGCCGCCCCCTGCTGGTTGCGCAGGTTGGACACCGGCAGGCGCGCGACCTGCGCATCGGCCGTCAGCGTCGCGTCGAGGACGCGATTCTGCCAGCCGAAACCACAAATTTGCATGGATCACACCACTATCTGGATCGTCACGTAGCCGTCGGTGGACTGGATCTGCTCACTGACCACGATGCCCGGCGCGCCGCCGGTCAGCCCCACGGCCGGAGCCTGGAGCCAGACTGGATCGCCCAGGTCGAGCGACCAGGCGTAATCCTGCGGCACATTGACGGCCCACAGCCGCCTCTGGATGCCCCACAGCGCCCCGTGGCGGTCTGCAATCGTCTGGGCGTCGGCCTGGCTGGCCAGCGCCGTCGTGACCAGGGCCGGATCGTTGGGCACCCGCCAGCGGGATTTGATGTCGGTCGACCACCACACCGCTGTCCGGTCGGCCAGCGCCACCAGAGACTGGCGGTCGGGCGATATCTGCGGATGCAGCGTCGAGCCGGCGGCCTGCGGGGTAAAATTGTGCTGCCAGCCGATCCGCCAGCGCCAGGTCGGCGGGCTGAGGGTATCGTCCAGGGAGACCGCCGTGATCTCGGTGATCACGTCCGCCGTCAGCGACGCCACGGGCTGGGTGGCACGGGTCGGCGCGGTCAGCAGGATCGGCCGCAGCGTGCCCGTCCGGGTCGGCACCAGCGAGAGCCCCAGCCCGGACAGCAGCGTGGTGACGGCCTGGGCGCCCGTGACGGCATCCGAGCCATCCCAATACCAGCCCCCCGGCCACGGCGTGTCATGCGACACCGCAGGCCACGCCGGGTCGATGCAGGCCGCCGGCATCGCCACATCCTCCAGGATGAGCTGGCGCAGGATATCGACCACGGCCGTCGGCGCCGCCCCGGACCGAAACTGACCGGTCGCGTCGACGGTGATTGCGTAGACCGGCTTTGTCCCGAGACGAATCCAGGTGCCGTTGCTGCCCGTCTGCACCGTATAGGTGCCGGGGGCGGGGCTGGCGGCGTAGAGATCGTCCACGGTGCCGCCGGCCGCGATCCCGCCGGCATAGCCGCCCTCATACAGGGCCGTGATCGTCGCCGGGCCGTCCGACACCTGATAGACGTAATTGACGGCGTCGATCAGGGTTGGCGTCAGGTTGCAGGCCGTGCCGCGCAGGCGGGGCATTGCCCGGCCGGACACGTTGCTGTCGCCGTCCAGTTTGCCGGTGCCGCCATAGAGGGTCACCGGCATCGTGTTGTCGAGCCAATAGGTGGCGTCCAGCAGATCGACCGCGACCGTGGTCCGATCCGGCCGCCAGCCCCGACCCAGACCAGCGAACACCGGCACCAGGTCCGCAGCCGACGGATCGACCCAGAGCCCGCGCGTGCCATCCCAATGTTTCCGGCCGGCGCGGATCCGCACCGGCAGGTGATCGTTGATCCGGGTCAGGATCGTGCTGTCCAGCGCCCCGCCGGGGTTGGACAGGGTGATCGAGCCAAACGACCGCGCCCCGCCCAGCGCATCGGCCGAGAGCGTCAGCGACCGGTCGATCGTAAACGCCTCGGAGACGTAAGGCGGATAGACATCCTCACCATCGACCAGCCCCGCGTCCGAAAAACGCAGGGTCTCGACATCCTCCAGAGCGGCTGATGGACTGACGACCACGCCGTGGGGCCGCGTGCCATAGCCCGGCGCCGATGCGGCCGACGCGCTGGTCGCCGGCCGCACGATATCCAGTTCAACAGTACGGACCTGCATCAGCGCATCGCCAGGCCACGGGTGTTCTGTTGGTAAGCGGCTTTCATGGCATCCACCGATTTTTGGAGAGTGGCGATCGCCGTCGTGACCGCCGTTGTCTGGTTGTTGGTGGCATCGACGGCCTGCTGCGCCAGTTTCGACGCCAGATTAGCCGTCAACGCCCCGGTGTCGGCGCCGGTGAGCGACTGGAGCAGTTGCGTGTTCTGCTGGAAGAGCTGGGCATAATCGGTGCCAGAGCCGTAGAGCGTTTTGCCCAGCCCAAGCTCGGTCTGCATCTCCGACTGGATCCGCGACAGGGCCTCGTAATCACCGCCCTGCGCCGCCTGGTAATCCGACATCAGCGTGGATTTCGCCGCGTCGAACTGGTCCTGCACCGACAGGGGCGATGCGTCGGACGTCAGCAGGCCCTGGGCGTAGGATGACAGGCTGGTATAGACCGACGCGACCGACTGCTGCGCCTGCGACAGATACTCTTTCTGCTGGGCGATGCTGGTGCCGTTATACTGTGCCTGGATCTGCAACCGCTCGGCCGCCAGCGTCTTTTCCAGGTCCGTCATCTGATGCTGGTAGGTGACGTTGCTGGCGTAGCTGTCGCCCAGATAGGATTCCCAGCTATCCTTGAGCTGCTGGATCTCCTGATCGCCCGAGACCTTCTGATTCAGGAGGTCGGCGCCCTTCTGGTCGCCGTTGGCAGACAAAAGCCGGGCCTGCACCGACAAGTCGGACTGGTCGAGCTGCCGGGTCTCCGACGCGATCATCTGCGCGGCGATGGCAGCGCCCTTGTCCAGCAGGACCTGGGCATCCATTCCGTACTGTTCGGCCTGCCGCGCGGCGTTCTGGTAACTGCGCGTCAGGTCATCGACCTGCGAGGACAGGCTTTCCGAACCGCTGTCCGTGATATCCAGCAGGCCCTTCAGGGTGCTGATCTCGCTGGTCAGCGCATCGGTCGAGATGCTTTTGCCATCGAGCTGCGCCAGCATCGTGCCTAGATCGCCGGTATAGCCGTCGATATGGTCGACCGTGACCTTGGTTGCGCTGTCGAATTTGGTGACATGCACGCCGAGATTGTCCAGCGCGTCGGCCGTCTGCTTGAGCGCCGTGAGCGTGCTGCCATAGGTCCCGACGGAATCAAACGAGGACGGCATGCCGCCCGCAAGGGCCTTGTTGAACGTGTCATCGCTGCTGGTCAGGCCAATACCGCCCAGCAGGGATGCAAGATCGGTCGAGCGGGTCTTGCTGCCCTTTTTGTAATGCCCGACGCTGCCATAACTGCCGTCGTCAACGGAGGCACCGACGCTGTCCAGCAGGTCGTTGATGCTGTCGAGCTGGGTCTGTAATCCAGCCGTCACGTCATCGGATGTATGCTTGGTCCGCGAGCCGCTGATCGAAAGCTGGCCGTTGGATCCGGCCACATCGTCATAGGCCCAATGCGAGGTCGAAAACAGACCGCCGATCAGGCCGCCGAGGCCGCCGAGGACAGTCCCGCCGATTGCCGCGCCCAGCGGGCCGAAAAGCGCCGCGCCGGCGCCAGTGCCAATCGCAGTCCCGGCGAGAGACCCGATTGTGCCGCCGGAGCCGCCCCCGATGCCGCCGAGCATCGAGCCGATCGACATGCCGCCAGCCACGCCACCGAGGACACCGCCCGCCCACTGGCCGGTCGAGTAGCCCGACGAACGGATCCCGGTTACCGAGATATGTTCGCTTCCGTCGTTTCCGGCATCAAAATTCGGGTTTACGTCGGTCCCTGACCCCCCGAATGGATCGCCGCTGCTGGCCGCGTTCCGGCGCATGTTGAATAATTGGCCGATGCTGAAACCAGAGGACGAGACGTCACCAGACGAGGACGTCGATGTCCCTTCGCTCAACAGGCCGAACATGTCGTCAAGCGTATTGCGCGTGCCACCGTCGATCGAGTTGAGCAGCGGGTTGATCAGGGCAAGCTTGGCGATCATCGTGACCACCTGGCTCTCGATCCCCTGGAGCGCAGATTTGAAATTCACCCCTGCGCCGGCACCCTGGATCAACGCCTGGGTGATGTCGCCGCTGATCGTGTCCGCCATCGAGGACAGCGAGCCCGTCAGGTCCGACAGGACAGCCTGCTGGTGCTGGTAATCTGCCGTAGCCTGCGCCACGGCCCCGCTCAGGGAGATAAAGTCCTGAGCTTCTTGCGGCAGCACGTCACCGTATTTCCGATGCTCGGTCAGCTCGGCCTGCATGATTGCCAGACTGACACTGCGCTGATCGGCGTTCTGCCCGATCGCGGCCGTTTCAGCCTGGATCATCGTCAGATTATCGGAAAGCCCAGCATTCTGCTGGAGCTGCTGCGCCCGCATCTGGGCTGCCGACGAGGCATCGAGTGCAGCCGTCCGATCGTTGACGGCTTTGGTGAATTGCGCTGATTTCGGATCGAAGTCCTGCAACGCCTCTGTATAGGCTTGCTGATAGTTCGTGGCATGCTGGAGAGCTGCCGCCGAACCGCCAGCCGCATCCGCAATGGCGGACTGGGATTGCGCCTGACGCTTCGCGGCATCGGTGCCATCCTGATAGGCCGCCGCGAGTTGCTGCTGGCGGGCAGTCAGGGCCTGTGCCAGCGCCTGCTGGTCAACGCCGGTTCCGCGCGCAGTATGGCCGAACTGCGCCACGATCTCGGCCATACTGCGCCAATAGCCGCTCTGTGCCTGGAGCGGGTCGAGGCCATCACGCAGACCCTGGGTGATCTTCTCCTGCGGCGAGAGTGTATTGGCCAGTTCGACGCGGGCGGCGGCGATCTTCTCACCGGTTTCCTGCCATGCGGCCGATCCTTTCGTCTGAGCGGCCAGCAGCTTTTGTTCGGAGGCGATATAGGCTTCGATTTCCGAACGCTGCTGCGAGTAGCTGGATGAGGAATAACCACCTGCATCCGTAGAGCTTCCCCCAAGGAGCGACGCCTGATCGCTGATAACCGACGCTGACGTGGCATGAGCTACCGATGCGGCCGCCCCCGGCGTGGTGCCGGAAGAATCTTTGTACTGGTGGCCGCCGCTCTCATGTCCGATCACGCCCTTGAACAGGTTCACCATGCGCGAGGGAAGGCCGAGGCGAGATGCCTCCTGGTCGATCAGCTTCGCCGTGTCGGACGGTAGGGTATCTGGGTCATAGCTGTAGACGGCGCTGTTGTAAGCATGCTGACCCGCGCTCCCGATGGCATTGCCACTGTAGTAAGCTAGGGTGTTGTCCCAATTGCCGCCGGCCCGCCGGTTGGATGCCATGAAATTCTTCAGCGCCGCATCGATGTTCCCCTGTGGGGTCATGACGTCGTAGCCGTAGGAATAGCGCGGATCGACCTGCCCGAGACCGTAATGGTGCTGGCCGGCGGCATAGTTATCCAGCACCTGCGATCCGGCCAGTCCGTCAGTCGCGGCCTGAGAGCGGCGCGGTATCAGCGAGATGACTGCCGTTACGGCATTGAGCAGGTCAGTACCGATGCTCGACGCCAACTTGCCGATTCCTTCGGTGATCGGGTCAAGCACATGGTGCAGATCCTCCATCGACCTCTGGAAAGGCGTCAGGGCCTGTTCGCTGGCCCCTTTTGTCGCATCTGCAATCCGCCCGATGACAAGGGCATAGGCTTTGCCCTGTTCACCGCTCGCCTGGAGGATTCTGACCTGCTCTACCAGCGCAGCATCCACGCCGGGCAGGTGCTGCTTGTAGAGTGCCTGGATTTCGGCCGTCGGGTCGACCATGGCCTGCTGCACGGCCTTCAGCCCGTCTTCCAGGCTACCGAATACGGTGCCGGCGTCGCGGGCGATGCTCGACAGGTGCACGATGTCCGACGACGAGCCGGTGAAATTGTAGGTCCCGCCGATCGTGGTTGCCGCCGAACGCGCATTGGCCGCATTCCAGCCAGGCATGTTTCGGAGGCTCTCGGACGCGGACGTGATGCTCCCGGCCATGCCGGCTGCATCGTCCCGCGTGGCGCGCAACTGCGTCGACAGTCGCGCCAGCCGCGACTGCTCGTCTTCGGCGTGCGCTCCCAGCTCATAGAGCGCCAGTCCAGCTACACCGGCACCGACCGCAAGGCCCGCCGGTCCAGACAGGGCGGCGCCCACTAGGCCGAGCGCATTTTTCAGGCCGCCCATGGTCTGGATTGCGTTCGGGGCCTGATAGAACGCCGCTGTCATGGCGCTGCCGCCTGCGAGGATCTGGTCGGCGAATTTATGGGCCTCGTCCGCGAGGATCCCCATCTGGTAGCCTGACAGCTTGTGCGCCTGCGTCAGGTCATCGACTGCCGATCTTGCCTTGCGGGCAGCAGCGACCTCATTTTCCAGCCCGGCTACATGAGCCTGGAGGCTGGCAACCGACCCCTCAGCATCTTCTTGGGATAGACCATCGGCCATGGCGGCTTTCGCCTGTGCCTGAGCCTGCGCGAGGCGGTCCTGCGCACGTTGCAGCTCAAGCAGCTTGCGCGCGACAAGGTCTACCGACGAACTCATCCGGAGCAGCGACGTCGCCGATCCATCGAAACCTCGCCGCAGATCCGCCGCCGTTCCAGACGCGGACGATGCCATGCCGCCCATGGCGCTGGACGCCTCCTCGAATGCGCGCGTGGTCGCATCGGCTTTGTCCTGTAGGCCATCCAGATTCCTGGCTGCGCTCTCGGTGCCCTCAGCCGTCCGGTCGGTCACGTTGACGATATTGTCGATTTCGTTCGCGATGACCCCAGAGACCGTGGCCATGACTACATCCTTTGATTGGTGAGGATCAGCGTGGGATAGAGGAGCTGCTGCCCGGCCTGCCGGTCAGGGCGCCGGGAGGTGTAGGCATCGTGCTTGCGCGCCCAGGACTTGGCCTTCTTGTCCCAGGTCAGACCCGACGCGACGCCCGCAGCCCGCAGGATGTAGGGGACAGGGTCGCCACGGGCATCCTTGCCGCCCTGGAGGGCCTTGTAGGCTTTTGCCGCCCGCACCGACTTGAAGCGCCGCATGGTGGCCTGGCGCACCGCTTCGATCAGCCCCGGCGGGATGCGCGTCCGTTGCCCGCCGACCTCGATCTTGCGCGAGTACGGGGTGGTGTTGGTGATCCAGACTTCCGACCCGGTCGGGATCGTGGCGGGCGCATCCGTCCAGGCTTTGCCATCCACGAGGACCACCCAGCTATCGCGGAAATTTCCCTGGCCGACCGGAGAGCGCCGGCGGCATTCCGAGAGAGCCCAGTTCGCCGCCTGCGCGATCTCACTGAACACGTAGCGGATGATACCGCCCTGTAGGGGGACAGTCTCTTCCGCCGCGCCCCGAATGCCGTCCGTGTAGGTGGTGTAGACGGATCCGGATGTCTGTCCGGCACCGATCGCATCATCGCGCAACTGGCGCGATTTCCTGGCCACCATGGATCGCAGCTCGGTGCTGTTGAGAGCCGCCGCCGTGTTGAGGTGGATCTGGTTGCGCACGACCTGGGACCAGCGGACTGACGACGCCCGACGTGCCATGATTTCCCCCTGTCAGGCGAAGAATGCGTCTACGCCGCTTTTGATCTGTTGCGCTCGAATGGCGAGAAACCGCCGATCCATCGCCAGGACGAGGTGGCGGGTGAAGGCGGCGTGGGAAGCGTGCAATGCGTGGTTTCTGCACCAGGCATCGATCTCGTTCACCGGGATGGCAGACGGCTGGGCGACGATGCGGATTTTCCCCATTCCTGCGCCGAATCCCTCGGTGGAACTGCCCCGCGATCCGCTCAGTTCGTGCCAGCACCGCCAGGGCATCATGCACCATGGCTCCGGATCGATCCGGCACGACCAGCCGTCCAGCGCCTCCCAGTCCTGATCCGGGGGGCGTCTGCCGTCATATTTGTTGACGGCAGGCCCCCAGATCAGCAGCCATTCAAGCGCAGCCGTCAGTTTTTTTCCGCGTCCGCCAGAACCTTCTTTTCCTCGGTGCCCACCGAAGAAACGGCCTCCAGGGTCAGGCGCAGCAGGATGACATTCTCACGCCGCGTGATCATGTCGCGGAAGGCGTCGATCGTGATCGCCGCGCCATCATCGCCTTCCAGATCCCTGACATCGATCAGGCATTTTTCGCCCAATGCCTGGGCAACGCAGCGGTCGTCGATCGAGGGCGGCAGATCCTGCGGCACGGCGCGGACATCGTCGCGCGTCAGCCCGGCGTTATACTCGATCGTCGCCAGGCGGCGCAGCTCCCACAGACGGTCGGAGTAGGCATCGGTCATGCCGCGCGTCACCAGCACGAAGCGGTCGGATTTCGGGCCGACTTCGACCTCGGTGCCGTCGGTGATCGCGTCGGCGTGGCGGGTAAATTTGCTCAGACGGGCCATGTTAATTTTTACTCTCGCGATTGAGGGTTGGGATCAGCCGCCGGCAGGCGGCGCGGGCACGATCTTGGTGATCGTAAAGGTGCCGCCGGCGTCGGCCGGGTTTCCCTCGATCGTGAAGGTGGCCTTGACTGTCTGGTTGGACTGGGAATTCGGGATCTTGGGGCTGCGCAGGGCAGCGTTGAGGAATTTCAGCTCGTAGCCATTCCCGGTAGCATCAGCGATGCGCACGACGATCTCGCCCTGATTGCCAGCGATCGCGTCCTGATACTGTGCCCAACTCCGGAAATAGAACTCCAGGGTGCCGGCGGCCATGAAGCGGCCCGCTCGCACGCCGCAGGCATCTGCGTGGCCCATGCCGTAATCGTTGGCGGCGCCGTCGCGTGAAAGCGTGATCGTGGCCTGGGTGACGCATCCGTCCGGCGCCACACCATTGACCGTGCAGGAGAGAAAGTTCCCGACGGTGTCCATGACCTTGGTGGTCGTGGGGGCGGTGACAGACGTAGCGATGTCGGCGTCGGAGACGATTTCGTTCTTGCTCAACAGATCAATGCTGACGGCAGCGTACTGACCCTGCTGAAACTGGAACTGTGCCTGGCTGACCAGCGATCCCGGATAGAGAACGAATTTCCCCAGGATTTTCCGGCGTACCGTATAGGTTTTGCCGAGACTGCCATTGGTGATCGCGCTATCGGCCCAGTCGGCCCCCATCACGCCGGCGATCAGATCATCGTAAGTGCCAGACGAAAGCGCACCTGAGATGGTGCCCGATGCCTGTACCTGCGTCAGGACAGACTGGGACGCCTCGGCCACGCCATTGATCTCGTCGGGCCGCGACGTGGACTGGGTGATCGCCAGGGATTCGCCCGTGATGCGCAGCGCCTGGTAGGCCACGGCTGGGGACGTCCCGTATGTTGCCTCCTGTGCATAGTCCAGGCGCGTGTCATTGGTCTGCGCGCCGGCCGCAAGGCCAGTCGTCGCTCCGGTAAAGGCCATGATTTTACCTCATGAAAAAAGCCGCCCAGAGGCGGCTTGGAATCAGGGAGTCTGGACCAGCGCGGACTGGTATTTGTAGCTGACCATCAGGGTCAGCGCGTACCAGTTACCGGGCTCATCAAGGTCCGGCGGAACGAAATCCTGACGGCCGTAAAACAGTCCCGAGGGCCAAGGCTGCGGCGTATCGCCGACAGGGGCACGAAAGGCGGCGCTCATCGCGCCGCAATGCTCCAGCGCATCGGGCGTGCTCATGGCGCCCTTTGGAACCATCAGCACCAGGATGATCTGGCCGTCTTCCTCGTTCTCGGTCTCCCCCATGCCGAGCCGGTCGCTGGAGGCGATGCCCATGGGGATCTTCCAGTAGGGATCCGTTCGTTTCGACAGGTCCTGCAGGAGCGGATCGATGATATCGACACCAAGATGTCCGCACACCGCCGTTGCGCGGGCGTAGGCGTCGTTCCAGACTGTGTCGGACAGCATTACGCCCCCCCTGCCGCGATCAGCGTCCAGCCGATCAAGGTCGGCCCGCTATAAACCCCGACCGCGTCCGTCAGGGTGTAGGTGCGCGATCCATCGACCAGATTGTCGCCCTCCTGGGGGGTGAAACCGGCAGAACCGGTTTCGTCTGCCGTGATCTGGGCGATGAATGCAGCGCGCGCCACGCCGTCAGACAATTGGGAGGCCTGCGGGGGAGGGGCGTAAGCCGTCAGGGTGACTGACCCGCCGTTTCTCGGGCGCGACAAGGTCATCGACCGCCCCTTGGCCCGGATCTGTCGGCGCCGCCGGTCTGCGCACCAGCTCATCGGACACCGATCCCGCCGAAGCTGCGCAGAGCGTCCGCCGCAGCCTGCGGCAGGCCGCCGCTGCCGGCTGCGGGCGATGCCCAGGACGACGATCCCACACCCTGCTCGCTCTCCGATCGCAGCAGGGGGTCACGCCCGCCACTGTGATAGAGCGCGGCCGCAGCCAGCCGGGTCGCCTGCTGGATCGCGCGGGGCAGGTCGCCCAGCACGGGTTTTCCATCGTCACCGATCGTCGGCGCCGTCCACCCGGCCTGATAGGTCACGACGTATCGTCCGCAACGCCAGAGGGTCCCCCACCCGTCCGGCGGGTAGATCACCCCAGAATCGGGCGCCAAATTGAGCGCCGCGACAGCATCGACCGACCATGGCGAGCCGTTGACCGAGAATGCTGTGATGGCCTGGAGCGGGCGGCAGCATACCAGCAATCCGGTGCGTTGTTCATCAGGACCGAGCGTCAATGTGTCACGCCACTCTGCCCTCAGTATCGGGCGCCTGATGAAAGTCAGGACTTGGTCG
Source organism: Gluconacetobacter dulcium (assembly GCF_014174165.1). Classification (GTDB taxonomy): domain Bacteria; phylum Pseudomonadota; class Alphaproteobacteria; order Acetobacterales; family Acetobacteraceae; genus Gluconacetobacter; species Gluconacetobacter dulcium. The sequence continues at coordinate 171,727 of NZ_JABEQN010000007.1, forward strand.
GATGCGTCGAGCAACAGGCTTTCGAGCCGGACATCCTGGGTGTCATCACTGACACCCAGATCCGCCTTGAGATCGGCCAGCAGCGCCAGCGCCACGGGCTGCGCCGGCTGGCCGACAGGGATTGTCTGCCTCACTGGCCGATCCTCCTCGATCAGCCGCCGGCGCGGCGAATGTGCCCTTGATCAGGGCCTGCGGACGGTAGACGGCCAGCCCCAGCCGCTCTTCCGCCAGGATCGTGACCATGCCCTTGGTCAGGTTGTCGCGGTCCTCGGTCGAGATGATGACGGTCGCATCCTCACGATCAAAGAGCTGCGCCGCGTAACGGAATGCCCCGGTCAGGAACGTGTTCTGTGCGATGGCCAGCGATTCCACGACCGGCAAGCCCCACAGAGATGGCGACGCCAGACCGGTTGGATTGGCGAACACGTATCGCTGCTGGCCGTCCTTCGTGAGTTCGATCGAAGCCCAGTCGATCGGATTAAGGACATGCCCGGTAGCGGGGAACAGCGCCAGAGTCGCCTGGAGCATCGCCAAGCGCAGCCTGTCGATCATGGTCTCGTTCGCGACATTGACCCCTGCCGGCGCGGCGTAATTGGATGCCTGGATCATCAGGCCCTTCAGGTTCTCGCCGGTGCCGTCGCCATTCAGGAGCTGATCATCCTCCTTGTAGGCCAGACCGTAGCGCAGGCGCCCATCGATATAAGATGACAGCATCGGTGCATCCGACAGGATCTGTTTCGACGCCAGCATCCAATGCGCCACCGTGCGCACCGGCAGACTCTGGAGATCGAACTTCAGCTCGGACTGCGGGTAGACGTTATCCGGGTTCTCCGCGACCATGTCCGCATTGTTCGTGAAGACCGTTTCACGGACATAGTCGATGGCTCCGGATGTCGTGTTCCCAGGCATCAGCAGGTTGCGCACGACGAGCTGTCGGTTCGGGAGAACCTGAACGATACCCGGCTGTCGGTCTGCCACGACAAGGCCCGTCGTCCCCGAGGCGCCCGTCGTGCTCGCGGAGGTAATGTTCTTCACCTCGAACTGGGCGGTGCCGCGCCAAGCCCCACCCTTGGTAGCCATGGCTTTATACTCATCGGAGTCCGTCACCCGCACGCCGATGCTTTTGGCTTCCGTCGGCGCACCTTCTCCGGGCCGGCGGGCCATCTTCTGTTCCATTTCCGTCAGGCGGGCGGACAGGGTGTTCATATCGAGCAGGGCCTTATCGGCCAAATTCTTCGTCTCGGCCGTCAGGGTGCCGAGGTTCTTCATCTCGGCCTTCGCCTCATCGGCGGTCTTCTTGACGTTGTCGGTCGCCTCTTTCAGGGCGACGATCGCGGCCTTGTATTCCTGTTCGGTTGCCATGAGATTTTTCCATAAAAAAAGGCGCCCAGAGGCGCCGTGGTGAGAAATGAAATCGGGGTGTCACCCGATAATCGACAGCGACCTGAGCGCGCCGATGTCGAAATTCAGAAGCGGATCTGAAGGGGCAGGAAGGCCCACGCCAAGGCTGGGAAGAATGGCGGCCAGATCCGCCAGAAGGCTCTTGGCCTCTATCGGGACGCGCTGGCCGGTCAGTGCCTCATGGGCGGCCTGCATATGCTCCAGCAGATCCGCGCGCTCCTGCGCCGTCGGGGCATCGCCTCCGCCAAGGACGGACTGATGCAGGGCGATGGCGTTAGCAACGGCCTGAATGGCTACGCCCGGTGCACTGGTTGCTTTCCATCCCATCCGGCCCTTGAGTTCCGTGACGCGGGACAGGGCGTTGCTGGGGTCATCGACCAGGCTGACTTCGAACAGGTTGGCCTGCTTGATCTGGCGCCGCGCACCGGGCTGGCTGGCCTTCGCGGCGCCCCCTTCCGGCACGCTGTATCCGATCGAAAGGCCGCCCAGCGCGCCATCCTTGACCCGCTCATACAGCAAACGGCCCGCATCGGTGTTGACACCGGAGATCTTGCCTTTGACGTGCAAGCCCTTGCTGTCCTCGCTCACGTCGTGCCAGACCCCTGCCGGGACCCCATCGCCGCCGAAAACCCCGTGCATGACATGCATGGGTAACGCCCGTCCCTGCGCCTTGCGTTCCGCCAGCGACGCGGCAAACGCGCCGGGACTGATCACGTCGCCATGGGAATCGGTATTCCCGAAAACCGCGCCGTAGCCCTCGACCGCGCCCGCCACGCCCGCATCGCCGGGTGCCAGCTTGAATTCGAAGGGGACGGCACAGACCTTCAAGCCGTCAATCATCGTCTGGATCTCCTATGCCAGCGGGTTGGGGTAGCTGCTGCGGCGGGCCGCCCGGAACAGGCTTGAGTGTCGGCTGGACGGCGGCCTTGCCGACATCGACCAATGGGATCATCTGCGCCTGGACGGTCAGCACGTCGCCTCCAGGTAGTGGCGGCAGATCGTCATCAGCACGGATCTCGTTCCGCGTTCGCACACCGTTCGTGGCCTCGCTGGTATTGAGCTGGGCGCGCGCCGCGCTGTCAGCGCGTAGCAATGCCTTGACGTTGTGCTTGGCGTATAGCGTTTGCTTATCGACCGCAGATAACAGACACCGCCAGATTGCCTGCTCGATCCGTACCAGCCACGGCTGTAGGGCGTAGGTCAGGAACCAGAGATTCATCTGTTCCAGGCCGCTCCCCCACGCGGTGGATTTTTCCATTCGGCCGATCATGACCGGCTGGACGCCAAACCAGCGGCAGATCGTCTCGACGTTGAAGCCGCGCGCCTGCAACAATTGGAGGTCGCTGGGGTTGAGACCGATACTCTCAACGGTCCAGCCGCCTTCGAGCAGGGGCGTTTTTCCGGCATTTATCGCACCGGAGTAGTCCTTTAGGATCTCCTTGGCTCGTATGACCTGCGCGTCGTCCAACCAGTCAGGGCTTTTGATATAGCTCTGGGAGAGCATCCCATTTGCATACATCCGGCCGGCAGTTTCCTCAGCCGCAATCGCGGCGCCGAGGCTGTGCCTCGCGGCGCTGATCGGCGAGATGCCCATGATCCCGTCCAGGCTAAAGCCTTTGACGTGGAAGATGTCGGCCTCATCGATCACGAGCACCTTCTGCTGCCACGAATAGGTGTAGATGAGCGATCCGCTTACCGGATCCCGGCGAACCGTCATCCGGTCGGGGCGCAAGGGGCTGATCGCAATGATAGCCCCGTCACTCCGCCGCTCGATCTGGCCGTAGGCGTTTCCCCACAGCAGCAGGCTCGCCACCATGCATGACCAGAACTCCATGGCTGTCATGTCCGCATTGGGCATGTCGTGCAGGATCCGGAACAGCGGATGGTCACGCGCGAGAGCGGCCCTGCCGTTTCCCTGCTGCCGATACAGGTTGAGCGGAAGAGTGGCGATGATCTCGGACAGCAGGCGCACGCATGCCCACACTGTGTCGAGCTGCATCGCCGTGTCGACGGTGACCGTCTTGCCGGCATAGCTTCCGCCGCCCGCCAAGAAGGCGCCCAAACGAAGGTCGGTCAGCGACACGCCCGTGACCGCATAGGCGATCGCGCTGGCCGATTTGTAGAGCATGGCCTTGAAGCGACTGCGCATGCTCATGTCGACAACAGCCCGCGCCGCATGAAGCTTTCCATGGTTTTCTTGACCTTCGGGTTCAGCGCCATAACGGCGACTGCGTCGAACAGCGCCATCAGCGGGTCGATCTTCTTCCCGCCGGCCACCTGTTTCTCGATATTGAAGGCGTTCCCGCGCGCTACGACCCGCGCGTTCCCGACCGCCCATGCCATGATGGGCCGCCCTCCGTGCCAGAACGTCCCGTCGACCAGGCGACGTTCGGTCGTCTTGATCGCGCCAATCATCTTCCAACCCTGGCTGATTCCGACGACACGATCGTCGCCGATCCCTTCCTCAGCCAGTGCAAGCACGATGTCGGCCACGCCGGCGGGATCGAGGCCGATCATGGCCAGCTTTCCGGTACGATCGACAAGCAGGACGATCGCGACCAGTTCTCGCAACTGGTCATCCATAACGGGGCCGATCACCAAGTCTCTCTCGGCTGCAAAGTCGAGGTAGCGTGGTGCCTCCTTTTTCCGCGTCTCCAACACACCGGAAAAGACCCAACTCTGCTGCCAATGAAGCCAGTCGCCGGTCACTGCATTGCGCCCTAGCAGTCCGAGAGAGAGAAAGTCGTCTGCTCCTCCGCCATCAATGCCGCCAACGATCAGGTCCGACCGCCGGATCAACTCGTCCAGGGTCAGTGACGGGTCGCTCTGCTTCTCCCAATAATCGGCTCCTGCCCAGCGATCGGCGCCCATCGCCATGCCGATCTGGACGTTGAGGTGCTTGGACAGGAAAATCCGAACCTTCTCCTCGCCTTCGTCCAGTGCCTGCTCGAACTTCTCCCACAACCATTCTTCACTGACCGAAGCCCCCATATTGGGATTGGTCATGTAGAAATTTTCTGGGTTACGCTCGCCTTTGGCGTCGAGGATCGCCTTGGGAAACTCATAGATCAGTGGAAGAAAACGCCGGTTATCGATCTCTCCATCACGGACCTTGCGGGCATATTTGAGCTTTGCGGCGAACACGCCGGCTGGCGGTTCTTCCGACTGAGTGCTCAGATAGATCACGAAGCCTTCGGGACGCGATGCCAGGCCGCCGGTGGCTTCCAGCAGCATATTGTCCGCGGTCGCCTTTTTGCCGAACTCATGCAACTCGTCGATGAGGACGCCCGTCGCTTTCTTACCGACGACAGTTTGTCCATCAGCGGCGACGACCTTTAGGGTGGCGCCGCTGGCTTGATGAGTGATGATTTTCTGATGTGGCGAGACATGGAAGATTTCCGATAATGCCTCATCTGCCTTGATGATATCCCAGGCGGGCCGGAACGCATTGTCAGCAGCTTCCTTGGTTGGCGCGAGAATCAGAAACTCGGCTGACGGACGCCAATTCAGTACCAGGGCAGCCAGCATAATCCCGGCGGCGATGGTCGATTTCGCGTTCTTCTTGCTGACCAGAACGAAAAACTCGCTGATCAGACGTCTTCCGCTTTGGTCGTCGTACGCACCGAAAAAAACCTCGGCGAAGTCGGTAAGCCATGGCAGGTTGGCTTCGCCGAATGTGGGCTGCCCCGCAACATCTACCAAGCGAAATGCCTGGAACGCGCCCTCCATCGCCCGCTTGGCATAGTCTGGAAACAGCGGCCCGCAGGGCAGGAGGCTCCGGCGTTCGACGATGCGCCGTTCCCAGTCAGGGCAGGCTGTCGTCCATTCCAACACGTTGGGTGGTGTGACCGGAGGCAGACCAGCTCTGTCGGGGCTGCGGCTTCGTGACTTTCTGCCGGCAAGTGTTCTCGGCTTCTTCCTTCCCGTCTCATTTGCCACGGTTGTTATTCACCACCAGCTTGGGAGGCGCTCCCATGGCGAAACGGCCACCGCCGGTTGCGGCAGCTTTCGCTGCATCCTTTCGCAGCTCCTTCTTGCCCTTCTCGGCTTCCGTTTCCTTCATCGCGCCGAGGGCCTGCGCGATTGTCTTCAGCGTTGTGGCGCGGGCCGAGAGGCTGACTGCCTTCATCATGGCCTCCCGACGACGCCCGTTTGAATCGTCAGTCGTTTCGACCTCGATCATCTTCTCAAGCTCGTCAGCATGCGCGGTAGCTGCGTCCAGCTCGGAGAGCATCCGCAAGGCAATATCGCGGCCGAGGTCTGCGTGATTGCCAGTGGCCTCAACTGGAGGCGCGAGCGCTCGGCGCGCAGGGGCGGGGGAATGGGCAACTTTGTGGTGCGCACTTTCGCGTCTGGTGCGCACCTTGGGCACCTTGCTGCGCACCCAACCCTCGGCTGTCGCGCGCTTTCTGATCGCGCTCTCAGAGAGCCCATGCTTCTCAGCAATTTGGCGGTTTGACAGGGCTCCCGCGCGGAAATCCGCCTCGATAGCCGGCCAGTCGACGGCCCGTTTTGTGGTCATGATCCACCGTCAATTGTGCGAAGTGCGCACCTCGCATCCGTTCAGACGGAAAAAATTTTCGCGCGTGGGACCGGTGCGGTTTGGCCCCTATGCGTTCCGTTCAAGATTGGACCCGCCCCCATGCACCCGGCGCATGGATGCGTCTGGTGCATGGGTCAGCCAAATCTATGCGCTAGGCGCATACCTTGTTGCGACCCGTTCCGCGCGGGCACGGGCCGTCTTCCGGGTGTGGCAGGAGCCGCAGAGCAGCCGCACGTTTGCCTCGGCGAGCGGCGCGCCACCGTCCTTCAGCTCCTGGACGTGGTCACCAAAAATCCGGGTGTTTTCGCGGCCGCACTGCTCGCAGCGGCGGCCGCGCTTCCGGATCAGGGTCGTGACCAATTGGCGCCAGGCCGTCGACAGATAGAATGGGTCGGCGGTCTTCTTCGGCACCTGCGCGATGCTCGTGTCCAGCGTCCGGACCGGGCTATCCAAGCACCGCAAAGGCGCCTGCTTCCTGGGCGATGGCATTGTGGACCTCAAAGGGAAGGGGACATCACCATCAGCTCGGCCGCCTTCGAGGGCCGGCCGCCGACAGTATAGGTGGTCGAGACGGATTCGATCTTGAACCCAGCGAAGATCCGCCGGATCTCGGGCACGTCGTTGATCGAGAGGATGAAGCTGCCTTTGATCGTGCCGAGGATCGTGGCCAATCGCTCGAAGTCATCCGAGGCAAAGACGCCGGCGCCGTAGTCACGCTCGCATCCCCAATATGGCGGATCGAGGTAGAACAGCGTGCCCGGCCGGTCATACGTCCCGATCAGACGGTCATATGGCAGGCATTCGATGACCACGCTCGAAAGCCGCTGATGCACCTCGTCCAGCACCGCAGCCAACCGGGTTACGTCGAAGCGGCTGCCGCGCGTCGGGTCCACGCCGAAGTTCCGCGACCTGATCTTTCCGCCGAATGCCAGCCTCTGGACATAGAGGAACCGCGCCGCGCGGTGCAGGTCGGTCAGCGAATACGGGTTCATGGAGAGCAGGCGCTCGAATTCCGCCCGGCTGGTGAGCTGGAAGCGCAGCATGTCCATCAGCGCGACATAGTGGTGCTGCAAGACCCGAAACAGCGTCGCCACATCGCGGGAGACGTCGTTGATGACCTCGCTCTTGGCACGAAAAGGACGGCGCAGAAACACGCCGCCCATGCCGATGAATGGCTCGACATAGGTCGTGTGTTCGACCTCGGCGATGCGTTTGATGATACGGCCCGCGAGATTGCGCTTGCCACCAAGATACGGCGCTATCGGCTGCACCGGAGTCGCCGCGATTTGTGTTGGATGCATCGTACTGATACTCGATCGCCCGTTCCTTCACAGGAACCGGGGCGGGGGTTTCCCGTGCGCAGTGTCCGCTGCGCGGCGTGGTTTGTGTCAGCAAACCAGCCCCTGCCCCTAACCTGTGGAGCAAGGGAAACCGTGGCCCTGGTTAAGCGCGGGCGATGTCGAGCGGGACCTGACTGAAGGCGTCTTCTGCCCGCTGGCGCTCGTGGAACCGGATGTATGCCTTCGTGGTGTCGATTCGGATGCTGTCGGAGATCGCGCCCATGGCGCGCTTCCATTCGTCATCCTCGATCGCCAGGCGCCGGAGCCCAAGGATCTTGTCGGTCCGGATCTTGCCTTCCTTGCCGACCTCGAACGCATCCAGCACGACAGCCCGCACATTGGCGTTGCCGCCCTCGGTCCAGCGCGTCAGGCAGCTATCGATCAGGGTCTTGGCGACCTGCAATTCAGGGCCGAACGAGATGGAATCGCCGATGGCGACCGTGATCCGCTTCGTGCCGTCGTAGCTCGGCAGCGTCAGGTTGCCCTTCGCGCCGCCCATGGCCGTGTCATAGTTCTCGGCCAGGAGCGCCAGAAACGACCGGATCTCCGAGAAGCAGACTTCGCGGAATGCGCGGAGCTGCTCCCGTCGTTCCGCAGCCTGCGCGAACAGCCGGCACACCAGGTCATCCTGGAGCAGATGTTCGGGCTTCACCTTGTCACGCGGGACCAGCCGGCCGGCCGAATCCTGCATGTAGCCGTCCGGAATGGTCATGCCGGCATCTCCCCGGTGACGCCCTGTGCTCGACGGCGGCACGCCTTGGCCCGCAATGCGGCCCATAGCCGCACGCCAGGACGGCGATCCTTTTCCGCGATGCGGCCGTAGTGCGCGGCCGCGCGCTGCCACACGCTGGCGTCCGTCGCCGGCGTGCGAGCCTGACTGGCTGACTTCATGAGATGGTCATCCCTGACAGTGGGGGACTGCCCGCGCTGATGCGGTCAGTCGAGATATTTCCCGGCGCCGTCGCCCTCGCGGACGTGGCTGTATCGCGTCGTCGTGGCGAGCGATGCGTGGCCGAGCTGCGCCTGGACGACATGGGGCGGCGCGCCCCGGTCCTGCGAATGCGAGCAGCAGGCGTGGCGGAGCCAGTGCGCCGAGACGGCCGATGACAGGCCAGCCCGCCTCGCGGCCCTCTTCGCGATGCGGTCTGCCGCCTTGACGTGAAGAGGACCGCCCTCGTGGCCGGGGACAACCGGCGCATCAGGCCGTTTGTCGACCCGCAGGGCCACAAGCTCTTTCCATAGCTTGGCGGGCACCACGACCGATCTGGTCTTGGCGCCCTTGCCGAAAATGCTGGCAATGCCGCCCTGCTGGCGGCGCGTCATGTCCCGCCATGTGAGGCCGCATGCCTCGCTGATGCGGAGGCCCAGCACATACAGGACGCGGAGCAGCGCATGACGGCGCGGATCGGTCTCGCTGTCGATCATCCTCGCCACGTCTTCCTCGGGCAGGATGCGTTCGTGGAGCGTGTCCCGTGCCCGCTCCAAGCGGAACGCAGCGCCCTCATCCGTGGGGAGGACCCGCATCGTTGCGCCGAAGGCGAGCAGCGATTTGACGGCCGACAGCTTCCGCCGGCGCGTGGCATCCGATCCGTCCAGGCAGTCGAACCAGGCTTGCAGGTCATCCAGCACCACCTCGCCCAGCGGCTTGCCGGCATAGGCCATGAAGGCGCGGGCATCCCGCTCATAAGCCCGGCGGGTGTTCTCTCCCCGGTTGTGGAGCCACGACCGCAGAAGCAGATCATCGCCCGAGACCTTGGCGAGATCTGGCGGCCCGCTGGCGCGCGATCCCGCACGATCTCTCTTAACCATTTGATCCACCTAAATAAGTGGCCAATTTGACCCCGCCAAAAACCGGGAGATAACAGGCATTATCTCCCGGCTTTCCGGGGGGGCTTGCGGGTTATCTCCCGCATGTCGCACTGCCCCGTGTCCGATAATTCCGGGTTATCATCCCGGCTTTCGGCGACTGGGCAGCGCGGAGACCGGCATCAATCGGAGGGTGCGCCGCCGACCTTCCGGCCGCAATCCCACCAGCGCGGCCCACGGCCGAGCGTCGACGGCACCACGCCTGGGCGCAGTTCCTCCGTCTTGCGTGCCGCGTTCTCCCGCATGATGGCCCGGTCGATGTGCTGCATAAGCGCGTCGGGCGCGGCGCCAGTCCGATCTGCGCCAGTCCGGGCGCTCGTCCAGAACCGGTCGGCGCAGCGCGCGGCAAGATTGGTCACCTGGCCTGGTGCGCACGGAATTTTCCTGCACGGCACGTCGGCGCGGTGACGCGGCAGAGCTTCGCGCTCCAGCGGGACGATCAATGCCATTCCGTCCAGCACGGACACGACAATGCCGTGACGCGATCCGCGCACGACAATGTCGCCGCGCTGCACCGGCAGCGGGCGTGGTTTCATGTTTCACCGAGAGGGAAGGTGCCCGTTGGGCATAAAAAAGGCGTGTCGCCCGTTTCCGGACACACGCCTTCGAAGATGCTACCAGATTTGCCCGAAAAATCCGGACACGTCAATCTCGCCAGTGAGCCCCCGGCATCTCATCATACAGTTCGATGGTCTGCTCCAGAACCAGTGCCGAGGCCCCGGAGATATTGCGTCTGTGCTTGGCCAAGCGGTTTGCCATTTCATCCAGAGGTAAGCCGTCGATCATCAGCATGATCAGCAGGTTTTCCCCCACGCGGCCGATTGCCTTCCTGATGTGCTCGCACCGTGCCGATGCCGCTGCACGGGCCAGCATGACGTCGTGGAGATCGCCCCTTTTGCCCGTTGCCGCCCGTTCAGGATCTGAAGCGCCAAGAATGCCCGTTTCATAATCGCGAGCCCACATATTGGCCGCGATGACATGAGCCTGATCGATGGCCTTGGATCGCCGCAGGTTATAGAGGCCTGGCGCCGTCCGGTAGACATCGATCGCGCCGACTGCATCCTTCGGATCCAGCCTGACCATTTCGACTTCCCCGCGCGCCAGGCGCTCGGGGGTTGGTGTTGCTGTGGCCCGTTGGCCCTGAGAAACCGCCGCCGCGCGCGGCCGGCGGGATGACCGTGCTGATTTCACCGTGCGCGAACCATATCCGTCTCTGCCCCCGTTTTTGCCTGGAATCGGCCGCACGCATCGCGCGGCTGCTCCATCAGCGTCATGCGCCGGCGCACAAGCACCAGCTCCAAACGCAAATTGGCCAGCTCGCGTCCGAGCTGGCCGTTCTCCTGCCGCAACCGGCGGGCCTCCCTGCTGGGTTGGATGAGCCGGGCCAGAAATGCTCTCAAGCAGCATCCTCCTGTGGCCGGTAGGCCGCCAGATAAGATTCCAGGCGCAGCTCAGTGATCGGGCGGCCCAACTCACGCGCCTTGTCCGCCCACAGGCGCCGCACCTTCGTGTAATCGCCCTCGGTCTGCATGATGCTCGCGAAGAGGCGCTGGTCATGCCCGTAATCTTCCCGCGCCCGGCGTTCCCATTCGGGCGTCGGCGCGGCCGGGCGGCCGATCTCTTCCGGCATCAGGGAAAGCGTTCGATGCGCTTCCCACGCTGCGCCGATCGCCTTCTGGAACGCGCCCATATGCCGGGGCGTGTCCTCATTGGCCTTCATCGCCTGGACATGGGTCTCAACGGCTTCGACCAAGACGTCCGCCGGGCAGCCGCGCTGAAGCCAGCCCCGGATCGCGCCCATCTGTCTGGACAGGGCCGTGCGCTCCCAGCCCGCCGCGCACAGCACGCGGTTGGCGGTTTCCGCCAGAAGCTCGGGGGGGACCGGGGCAGTTTCCGGCTGGGTTTCGGTTTCGGCGGTTTCCTCAGATTCAGAAGGAGAGAAATTAATATCTCTATCTAGATCTAAGGAAACCCCGGAAACCGGAACTGAAACCGAAACCCCGGAAACCGAAAACCCATTTCGGTTTTGGTTTCCTGTTTCGGTTTTCGGGGTTTCCACCGTCCGAAGCAGGCGCATCGAGCGCTGCTGCCCCGCATGTTCGGCCTCGGCGAGGCGGCGGGCATAAGCCGCCTCCGGAGATTCACCCTTACGGGGCCGGCCGCCACGGCGCGCATTCGTCTGATTGGCCATGGTCTGGATCGTCATGTCCGCCGGCAGCTCTCCAGCCGCAATGGCCGCCTCGATGGCGTCCTGCCGCGCTGCGCGCTCTGCTGCCTTGCGTGCACGCTCCTGGCGGCGCAACTCACGCGCCAGCAGGTGAGGGCTATACAGGCATCCCTCGTCATCCCATGCGGCAAAGCCACGCTGCACGATCTCGGGCAGCGTACGGGTCAGAACGTCGGCTTGTTCGCCGATCAGGGTGGCGATCTCGGGCACCGGCAGAGCATGGGCGCCGCTGCGGAACGCAATCATGCGGCTCTCATGCAGGGTGTCGCGGATCGACACGACAACGCCCCGGATCTCGGCCGGGGCGCAGCGCAGCAGCTTCCAGGGCGGGACGGCGGCAGCGTCGAACGCTGCCGGGATGGCAAAGCCCGCCGTCATGCCGCTCCTCCGGCTACCGATCCGTCATGGATCGGCACGACCCTGTGGTGTGCGCCCAGCCGGGCCTGGCACACGCGCATCGCCTCATGCACGACCGTCAACAGGCTGTGCAGGTCCGCCGACAACTCGCGCGCCTCATCCTCCGTCACGATGCCATCGGCCAGGATGCGCAGCGTCGTCTGGAGCGCGGCCGAGGAATTGAGCGACACGCGCTCCATGCTCTCGGCGACGGTGCCTGTACCGACATGCACCGGCATCAGCGCGTAGCCTTCGATCCGGGCGATCTCCCGCAGGATCACCGGCTCATGGGCGCGGCGGTCCAGATCAAGGGCGACATCGACCGGGACGATCGAGGGGCGGTGCGGGTTCTGGTAGTCCGAGAGCTGGCTGTTTCCGACCCGGCAGATCGTTTCTGCCGCATGGACGCCGCCGACCTTGCCGATCGCATTGGCAGTCGCGGTCTTGATCGCCGCCAGGGTCTGGGCGTCGTTACCCGTCATGGTGCGGGTTCCTCACGTCGTCAGGGCAACTGTGTTGATCATGTGATCTGCAAAGTCTGACCTTTCTGGATCATGGCATTGAGGATGACGAGAAGCTGGCGTGCGATGGCGATAAGGATGGTCTTGGGTGCCTT
>NZ_JABEQN010000008.1 GCF_014174165.1 Gluconacetobacter dulcium
ACCGGCGCCGGGCTGGGCAACTACACGGTCAGCTATGTCCCGGGCACGCTGACGATCGACCCGGCCGCGCTGACCGTCACCGCGCTCGATCAGGCCAGCACCTACGGGCAGACGCCCGCCCTCGGGAACCGCGAATTCTCGACGGCAGGCCTCGTGAATGGTGACACCGTCTCGTCCGTGGCACTGACCACAGCGGCCACGGGCGCCAGCAGCGTCGGCACCTACGGCATCGCCGCCAGCGGGGCGACCGGCAGCGGCCTGTCGAACTATGCCGTCACCTATCGGGGTGGCACGCTGACGATCGATCCGGCTGCCCTGACCGTCACCGCGCTCGACCAGTCCAGCACTTACGGGCAGGCACCGGATCTCGGTACCAGCCAGTTCAGCACCAGCGGGCTGGTCAACGGCGACACCGTCTCCGGCGTCACCCTGACCACGGCCGCCACGGGCGCCAGCAGCGTCGGCGCCTATGGGATCGCCGCCAGCGGCGCGACCGGCGCCGGGCTGGGCAACTACACGGTCAGCTATGTCCCGGGCACGCTGACGATCGACCCGGCCGCGCTGACCGTCACCGCGCTCGATCAGGCCAGCACCTACGGGCAGGCCCCGGATCTCGGTACCAGCCAGTTCAGCACCAGCGGGCTGGTCAACGGCGACACCGTCTCGGCCGTCACCCTGGCCACGCCGGCGACTGGCACCAGCAATGTCGGCCACTATGGGATCACCGCTGCCGGCGCGACCGGCACCGGCCTGTCGAACTATGCCGTGACCTATCGGGGCGGCACGCTGACGATCGATCCGGCCGCGCTGACTGTCACCGCGCTTGACCAGTCCAGTACCTACGGCAACAGCCCCGCCCTCGGCAGCTCGGCCTTCAGCACCAGCGGGCTGGTCAACGGCGACACCGTCTCCGCCGTCCGCCTGACTACGACCGCCACGGCCGCGAGCACCGTTGGGACCTATACGATCGCCGCCAGCACCGCGACCGGCGATCGTCTCGGCAACTACCACGTCAACTACCGCCCTGGCGCTCTGTCCGTTGTGATGGCGCCGTCGTCCGCGACGGCAGGGCTGTCCGCCGATCTCCGTTCTCAGGGCGTCGACTCCCTAACTGGCATCGTTAGCCAAGGGTTGAATACGGCTTTCGTTGCCGACCACGTCAGCGCGATCGCTACCCTCTCCGGAATCTCGTCCGCCCACGAGACTTCAGGAAGCTCGACGGTTGTGTGGCCACACGAGAGCGCGGGTCCTGACGAGGTCCAGACACCAGAAGCCAGATCGACGGTCAGTCGACCCGCCGAAGAGGCACGCTCTGCAGCGCCGGCGCGCGCGCTTCCCCGGACGGCATTGCGCGCACATCTGCCGGCCAGACTCACATCCCGGAATGACGGGAACATCCTCACCCCACCCGTGTCTGCTCGCAATCAGATCGCGCGGTAAGGAACCAAACTTATGCCGAATCTAAATCGGGCCTTATTGGCGACATGCGCGGTTATCAGCCTTGGAGGGCTCGTTAGTAATCGCGCCTTTGGTCAAGCCTATGAACGCGACAAACCAAAAAATCCCGCGCCGCTATCGACGCCCGATCAGATTCAAGAGCCACCACGGGAGAGCGACGTCCTGCCCGACACCAAGAAGGTCGTTGTCTCCCGACTGGCCGGGATAGCGTTCTGGGACAATCCGGAGAAGATGCATAAGGATGGGGTAACCCTGCGCGCCAATGGTATTTGGCACGATCCAAGCCTCGACCTTCTCGATAGATCTTCCTTCCAGAGCGAAATCGCAAAATATCTCAATAAGCCGCTCACACTTGCTGATATTAATAGCATCGTCTCTAAAGTGAGCGACCTGTATCGGACGCACGGACGCCCCTTCGTCTATGTTGCCATTCCGCCCCAGTTTCTTGGGAGCGGTGTGGTTCATTTCGTCATAATGGAATACCGGCTCGATAAAGTTTCCGTAAACGGGAACCACTGGTTTTCAAGCGAGCAGATTTCCCGAATGAGCGGGCTGAGATCGGGAAAGATACTCACGCTCTCCGACGTTCGGTACGGAATCGAGCGTCTCAACGATAACCCGTTCCGGACAGTAAATGCCGTCTTCTCCCCGAGCACAGAAAAGGGCGAAACTAACGTATTACTCCAGACAACAGACCGGTTCCCGTTGAATTTGTACGGCACCTTCGACACGGGAGGATTGCCAACCCTCGGACGGGAGGAGTGGGAGGTAGGTGGAACATGGGGCAATGTTTTCGGTTTAGGCCACACTTTGTCCTATCAGCTTACCCATTCAGTAAGCGAGCTTTACAATAGTCATTCGATCAATTACTCCGCGCCACTTCCGTGGGGCGACCAGATCCATGTCTTCGGATCCTATGCCTGGAACCGCCCCCGGGAGACTCTGAACGGGACCGAATTTGTCGAGAACGGCCACTCCGGACAGGCGAGTTTTCGTTATGTCCACGACTCACATCCGATTGAGGTATTCGGCCAAAAAGCGACATTGTGGCAGCAGATCTCGGCGGGCTTTGATTATAAAACGACGAATAACTCAATCGAATTCGGGGGAATTTCAGTCTACGCCACCAACGCTGAGACTGTTCAGTTCCCAGTCGCTTACCGACTGACGTTACGCGATCCCTTTGGCGAGACCCAACTCCGGAACCAGGCGACATTCAGTCCTGGCGGGCTCACGGACGGCAACCACCGACACAGTTTTTCTCTTCTCGTTCCTGGTGCGAGCCCCCGCTATATTTACGATACCATGACGCTGGCTCGGACGACCTGGCTTCCGTGTGATCTTTCGTGGACGGTACAAGCAACGGGGCAGATCTCAACCACCAATCTGATGTATGCAAATCAGATCGGGCTCGGCGGGCTCTATACGACAAGAGGATACTTCACGGACACGATCCTCGGATCCGAGGGGGTGACCGTTGCGAATGAGGTCCACTCGCCGGCTTGGCACCTTCTCCGGGATCAGGACCTTGAGCAGATCGGGGTCTTCTTTGATTACGGCCACGTCTCCCAGGTGCGCCCGATTCCCAATCAGGTCAATTCGCTGGACCTCTCGAGTGTTGGATTGGATCTTCACCTTCAGGAATCCAGTTACGTCAACCTGTCATTCAATATCGGATGGCGGCTACGCTCGTTGCCCACCGTCAAACGCAATGAAGGCTACGGAAACAAGGGAGCGTTCGGTAATATTTCTATCACCGTAGGGTATTAATGAATGCGGTTACCCCTGACTGGCGGCCTTCTTCTTTTGTTCATCTTCGGCGAGTTGCGCCTCTTGGCGCTCAAGTTCGCTTTCAATTGCGCGGCGGATGAACTCAGCCATACGTCTTGGGCCCACCAACGCTTCAATCCTTTCCCGAAGAACGTTCGGAAGTCGGACATTTGTGGAGCGAAAGTTGAGTGGTGGGCGTCCCATGTGCGGACGCTATGCCCCAGCGCCCGTTCCGTCAATCTTCCATAAACGGCACCGTTTATTGACATGGATAAACGGTGCCGTTTAATCTCTCCATGTCTTCACTCTGCGGCCTTCAGGACAGAAGGCTCACCTGCCAGCATCGCGGCCCATGGCTATCCGTGCGGCTATCCAAAGGAATCTTCGTATGCGTCTTCAGAGTAATCCGCTCCTCCTTCTTGCCGGCTCGGTTTTCCTCCTGAGCGGTTGCGGCGGCTCCACACCAGCACCTGAGCCTGTTTTGCTTAGCCAGTTCAGCGCGAACACGGACCGCTTCACCGTCGTCAGCGCCGTCGGCAAACCCGACGGCTCTATTCAGAAGGATGGGCGCAACTGCGACATTTACCGGCTCTATACGACCGGGCTGACGTCGGGTGGCCGCGCCGCGGTCAAGGCCGCAGAGGTGTTGACGAGTGTCGCCACATTGGGCGTCGCGCAGATCGGCTGGGCGATCGGCAAAGCGGGCACGCGACCGCAGGTTCACACCGTCCTTTTCTGCTTCGCGAGCAACGACAAACTTGTCGATATCTACGACAAGGATCCGACGAACACGTCTATTGCGGTCCATCGTATCGTGAACCGTGAAGCGTACAGTGCGCCGGTCGTAATGCAGGCGGCTTCGTCGCCGAGTACGATTGCCGAGGTTGCGGCATCACCAGCGCCACCGTCCTCGCCGGATACGGGCCCGACGTCGGATCGTGAAGGGGCGGGCGCTACTGTGACGACCGATCCCTCAACGGGCGCCGAGGTGATTCACGAAAAGCCCGTGGCGCCGAGAGAAGCCGCCGCGGCCGGATCGATCAGTTTGGGCAACGTATCGCAGGAGGCAACAACCGGGCTCGCGCAAGTGCCCAAGGGAAAGGTGGTTGTGAAGGCCGACGCGACTGCTGACGACCTCAATGACGTCAGCGCGCGCCAGTCGGAAGTCGCGAATAAGGCGGCGTTGCACAGTCGGTGACTGGCGAGGCTACTGCCTGCCGGTAGCCGGGGTTCGGGGAGACACAGAGGCGATCTGCTCTCTCCGATCTTTGCCACTCCGCCAGCATCGAGACGGCGAAAATACGACATGCTCTTCTTGATCGAGAGATTTCAATGGGAACGAATTCGGGGATCGAATGGACAGACCACACTTTCAATCCGTGGGTAGGCTGCACGAAGATTAGTGCTGCTTGCGATCACTGCTATGCTGAAGGGTGGGCGAAACGTGCTGGCCATCCAGACCTATGGGCAGGTAAACGCCGCCGCACCTCAGAGAAGAACTGGAACCTGCCCTTACGCTGGAACCGGGAGGCGCAGGCCTCAGGGGTCCGCGCCCGCGTCTTCTCTGCCAGCCTTGCGGACGTGTTTGACAACCAGGTTCCGCCTGACTGGCGGACCGACCTATGGAATCTCATTGCCGCAACCCCGGGGTTGGACTGGCTGCTCCTGACTAAGCGGCCACAGAACATCTCAGGGATGCTCCCGCCTTGCTGGCAGGATGAGCCATGGCCCAATGTCTGGCTGGGCACGACGATCTGCAATCAGGAGGAGGCCGACCGAAATGTTCGCCATCTCACTACAATCCCGGCGGCGTTGCGCTTCCTCAGCATTGAGCCGCTGCTGGGTCCACTGACGTTCCGCTGGGCACGATGGGTCGACCAGGACGCCACGTTGCGGAAGTTCGGTCGGCTCGGCCATCTCGAGGGGCTCCGGGGGATTCACTGGGCAATCGTAGGCGGTGAATCGGGCCCGCACGCGCGCCCGATGGATCTCGCGTGGGCCAGGGCGCTTCGCGACGAGTTTCAGGAGGCCGGAACCGCATTCTTCTTCAAGCAATGGGGGGAGTACGACGCGAGCGGCGTCCGCGTCGGAAAGAAGCGTGCCGGCCGGCTGTTGGACGGCCGCATTTGGCAGCATGTGCCTGGGCCTCGTTCGCTAACAACGTTGCCGTGAGGGACCGGGCGGTGATAAGAACATACAGGGAACAATGGAGCCGCCCCCGTGACAGCCTCGGTCGAGACAAAGATTCTTTTCCAGCCGTATCGATGGAAGAGCCAGAAGCGTGGTCCTGACCGCCTGGAGGCGGCTCCTGCCATCGAATGCAAAATTATCGGTGACGGGTTACGCAGGATCGAAAAGATTCGCGCCGGTGGCACCGGCTTCGCGGGTGCGCAGCTCGTGCGCATCTCGGTGGATATCGAAGCCGGAGATTACGGCGAACCCGAGTTTCTTGACGAGGCCGGGCATGTCCCGGCCCGGGACGAGTGATTGCCCTTTCGATCGCTACGCGATCGATTGCAGGATACCCTGCTACCGGAAGTCCCGAGCGCGTTGGAGGGTTCTGGCCGAAGCAGGGCCGTCTTCCCGCCCGATCTTGCCGAGGTCGGCCGTGAGGTCCTCGAACCGCACGGCGACGACGTGGATGACGTCGCCTTCCCGTTGAAGGAGCCCTTGTACGGCGATCATGGCGGCGCCGATGACGATCCGCCGCTGCGCCTCCATCCGGTCCTTCCAGACGACGAGGTTAGCAGTGCCCGTTTCGTCCTCGATCGTCATGAACAGGACACCTTTCGCTGTGCCTGGGCGCTGCCGCATCAGCACGATGCCGGCGACGGAGACACGGCGACCGTCGCGCAGCGCGCCCAAGGCGCCACATGGCGTCAGCCCGCGGCTAGCCAAATTCTCGCGTAGAAACGCCACCGGATGCCGGCGGAGGCTCAACCCTGTCGTATGGTAATCTTCGACAACCTCGCCCCCCTCAGAGAGATCCGGCAGGACGAACATCGGCTCCACAATTTCCGGCTCCGGCCGGTTGCGTAGAGCGTCCGCAGCGGCAAACAGCGGCAACGGGCTGTCGGCCAACCCCTTGATCTGCCAGAGCGCCGCGCGTCGATTCAGACCCAGGCTGTGCAGCGCGTCCGCCTCGGCAAGGCGTTCGATCGCCGAGACCGGGATGTCGGCCCGCCGCCAGAGGTCATCCACGCTCTCGTAGGGCGAGGTCCGGTTGGCGATGAGCTGCGCCGCATGGTCGTTGGAAAGTCCCTTCACCAGGCGAAAGCCCAGGCGGACAGACTGTCGTGGGGCGCCGGGTCGGCCTTCGAGGGTGCAATCCCAGCGCGACCGGTTGACGTCGATCGCCCGGATCTCCACCCCATGCTCGCGGGCGTCACGAACGATCTGCGCCGGCGCGTAGAAGCCCATCGGCTGGCTATTGAGAAGCGCGGCGCAGAACACATCGGGGTGGTGGCATTTCAACCAGGCCGACGCATAGGCCACCAGTGCGAAGCTCGCCGCGTGGCTCTCCGGGAATCCGTAGCTGCCAAACCCTTCGAGCTGGCTGAACGTGCGCTCGGCAAATGATTGCTCGTAACCCCGGTCGACCATCCCCTGCACAAGCTTTTCGCGAAACACCGAAACACCGCCCGTGAATTTGAAGGTCGCCATCGAGCGACGAAGCTGGTCCGCCTCTCCGGGCGTGAAGCCGGCGCAATGGATCGCGACCTGCATCGCCTGCTCCTGAAACAGGGGCACGCCAAGGGTCTTGCCGAGAATGGCTTCGAGGGCCGGGGAGGGGCAATCGGGGTCTTCCAGTCCTTCGCGCCGGCGGAGATAGGGATGAACCATATCGCCCTGGATCGGCCCAGGCCGGACGATCGCCACCTGCACGACCAGGTCATAGAAGGTCTTCGGCCTCAGGCGCGGCAACATCGACATTTGCGCCCGGCTCTCGATCTGGAATGTGCCGAGCGTGTCGGCCCGGGAGATCATCGCATAGGTTCGGGCATCCTCGGGTGGAATGGTGGCGATATCCATCCTGATTCCGAAGCGGTCGTCGAGCAGCTCGAAACACCGGCGCAGGCACCCCAGCATGCCCAAACCAAGGACATCGACTTTCATGAAGCGCAGGACGTCGATATCGTCCTTGTCCCAGGTGATGATCTGCCGGTCTTCCATGGCAGTCGGCTGCACCGGCACCAACTCGTCGAGCCTGTCGCGGGTCAACACGAAGCCGCCCGGATGCGTACCGAGCTGCCGGGGAAAGCCGATCAACTGGCGGGCCAGATGCAACGTCAGCGCCAGTCGGCGATCGCGCAGGTCGAGATTGATTTCCTGTGCCCGGGCCTGCAGCAGATCGGGATCGTCCAGCGCGGAGCCGAGATGCTTGGCCATCTGCGCGGTCAGATCGTCCGCAAGTCCGAGCACCTTGCCGACCTCGCGCAGCGCGCCGCGTGGCTGGTAACGCATGACCGTCGCGCACAGAGCGGCGTGGCTCCGCCCGTAACGCCGATAGATCCACTGGATCACCTCCTCCCGTCGGTCGCTTTCGAAATCGACATCGATGTCGGGCGGCTCGTTCCGCTCGGCCGACACGAACCGCTCGAACAGCAGGCCGCTGCGGACGGGATCGATCGCGGTGATGGCCAGCACATAGCAGACCGCGGAATTGGCGGCCGACCCGCGCCCCTGGCAGACGATCCCGAGTGAGCGTGCGTACTGAACGATCGTGTTCACGGTCAGGAAATAGGGCGCGTAATCCAGCCGGCCGATCAGATCCAGTTCGTGTTTGATCTGCGCCAGGACACTCTTCGGCGTGCCGGCAGGATAGCGGCGCGGCAAGGCTTCGCGGACCAGGCGCGTCAGTGTCGCCTGCGGGGTCTCGCCGGCGACGTCGCTCTCGGCCGGATATTGATATTTCAGATCCGCCACGCTGAAGCAGCACCGCGTGGCGATCGTGCGCGTCGCCGCGAACGCCGGTTGAAACCCCCGGTAAAGGGCCGCCATTTCGGCCGGCGATTTCAGGTGCCGATCCCTGAAGGGCTCACGGTTTGCCCCGAGCTGATCGAGCGGTGTTCCCACCCGGATCGCCGTCAGCACATCCTGCAGGATATGGCGCTGCGCGTCGTGGTAGAGCACGTCGCCGACCACGACGGTCGGCACGCCCGCTCCGCCGGCGAGATCCGCCAGGGCATGAAGGCGCGCCAGATCCCCGGGGCGCCGACGCAGGGTCAACCCAAGATAGGCGCTGTCGATCCCGCCTTTCCGCTCCTGGTCCCCGAGGCAGCTCAGGGCGCGGGTCAGTTCGGCATCCGGGATATCAGGGAGCAGGATGACGACGAGGCCGGCGCCGCCCGCCTCCAGGTCTTCCCAGGTCAGGGTGAACACCTGCCGCTCGCCCCGCTTGTGTCCCAGCGTCAGCAGGCGGCACAGGCGACCCCAGGCGACCCGGTCGGTCGGATAGGCGAGGAGTGCGGTTCCATCGGTCAGGTCGAGCCTTACGCCCGGGACCAGGCGCACGCCATGTTCCTCGGCTGCCACATGCGCGCGGATGATCCCGGCAACCGAATTATGGTCGGTCACGCCCAGAGTGTCGTAGCCGAGCGCGGCCGCACGGCCGAATAACTCGTCCGGGTGGCTCCCGCCCCGCAGGAAGGAGAAATTGGTCGCCACCTGCAGTTCGACATAGGGGGCGGCGCTGTCAGGCATCGTCGGGCTGGCGGTCGGCATTCGGATGCCGATGCCGGCTGGTATCAGGTAGCGCTGCGCCGGCGCCGCATCGCACCAGTCGGAAGCCGCAGCGGCGCAGATGTTCGACCAGGCGCTCCGCGACGATGCGGGCCATCAGCTCGTCGGCGTCATGGACACGCCGTCGGCCGTCATAGCGCAGCGCGTCGCTCAGGGCGTCCGCGATCTCGGCCGGATCCGCCGGCTTCAGCTCTTCCCCCATTAAAGCACCCCATGGACGAACCAAGAGAGGTCGCCCGACCATTCATGGACCCCGTCCCCGTGGCGGAACAGCCAGAAACGGCCTCCCTCATCGTCCTCGACGACCCAGTAATCGCGGACCGCGCCATATTCGTCGGCGTCGTGCCACCATTCGCCGTGGATCCGCTCCGGGCCATCGGCCGCCCGCACCCGATGGCGACCGCCGCGCCACACGAACAGGCGTGGCGGGTCGGCCGGCAACGTGCTCAGCACCAGGATCGGTTCGGGTGGAGAGAACAGCCGGGCAGGGCGCTGGGCGCTCCATTGCCATGCGATCGGAATCCTCTTCCGCCCGCTCGCGTCGGGCAGCGCCACCCGAACCTGCGTGCGCTCGGGGAGATGTGAGCCGGCCTCAGCGAGGCGATAGATCTGCTCTATACCCTCGCGATTCCGCAGCCGATCGATCAGGCAGCCAAGATCCGCCGCCCCGTGTTCCGCAGCCAACAGCCCTCGCATGCGACCGTCGGCCGGGATCGGCTCGATCCGGACAACGACGAGCTGCATTGCCTCAATGCCGAATCCCGGCTCGATCGTCTCGATTTGCTCCCGCAGCAGCCGGGCAATATGCGCCGCTTCATAGGCCGGCGCGGCCAGGCCGACCCGGCAGACCTGCACCGAGGCGTCCACGCGGTCGCATACCAGATCGATCAGCCGGGCCCCCATGCCCCTCCGCACCAGCTCCTGCGCGGCATCGTCGACCAGGACGTCGATCACCGTGGCGATCGCCTCGGCCGTCCCGATCGGCTCGACGAAACTGCGCCGAGGCGCAATCGCATCCCTTGGCCGCAGCGGCTGGATCGGCTCGAAGACGGTGCCCATCGCCTGGTCCAGACGCCGCATGACGTCGGCACCAAAGCGCCGCGTCAGGGGCGCTCTCGGGGCGGCCTGGAGAGCGCCGATCGTCCGCAGGCCGAGCCGTTGCAGGCCCTCCTCCGTCTGGCCGGCCAGGCGCAGGCCTCCGACCGGCAGTGCGGCCAATGCGGCGCCCTGGCCGCCGGCCGACAGGATGATGCGGTCATTCCGCCCGTAGCGGGCAAGCGCATGCGCTGCGCCCGGCGTCTCGGCGAGGGCGAGGCGACAGGTCAGCCCCAGCGACGCCAGACGACCGGCCAGCGTATTGAGCATCGGGGCTTCGCCGCCCTGCAGGTGATCGCATCCCGTACTGTCGATCCAGATCCCATCGGGCGCATCGATCGCAACCAGGGGCGACAGCCACAGGCACCATTCGGCAAGGCGCTCAAGAGCATCCCCATCGGCGTCTGCATCGAGCAGGGGCGCAGACAGGTCCGGAACCAGCGCCCGAGCATGCGTCAACGCCATCCCGGGCACGATCCCCGCCGCCCGCGCGACGCGGTCCGCCGCGGCCACGACATGCCGGCGTCCATCATGCGTATGCAGCGCCAGTCCCGACTCTGCCGGCTGGTCCTGATTGCGCCGGCGCCATAGATCCGTGTGCCAGTACGGGAGCCAGAGGGAGATGATGCGGCGTGACATAAGGCGGAATCTCACAGGACCAGGACGCGGAACGGCCGCCGCGCTGACGCAGCAGTTCGATCGTCCAGCGCTCGGGACCAAGGGCAGGAAGAGAAAGCGAAGCAGAGAACGGCAGAACGCACGGCTCTCCACGGACCCTCCAGCGGGTCTGGCAGGCACTTGGCGGCAGCCGGCCTGTATCGGACGGCGCAGACTCGCGGTGCAGCAGAAAGCCGGTCGTATCGCCTGCCTCTGATGCGAGCTGCAGCCGCCGAGAGGCCGTCAACGAGAGAGGCGCGTCCATATCTGCCACCACGGCCGCCACTGCCCGTTCGCGCAGAATATCCTCACACAGGCCGGGCACGTTTTCGGGCCTGGTCTCGATGCAGATCACCCTCCCGGCGTCCAGTCCGGCCGCCCGGATGCCGGCCAGATGCAGATCCAGGTAGCGTCCGGAGATCCAGACGATCTGTCCCTCGCTATCCGCCAGGATCGAGGCAATGAAGCGGGATGGCTTGGCCGCCACACGCAGGTCGCTGCCGGCGCCGTAGAACTCATGCACGACGCCACATGGCAGGCCGCCTCCGAGGTGCCGATCGACGTCGGCCAGGCCGGTGCGAAGATGGCGTGCTGCGTCGGATATCTTGGATCGGCGTTCGATCCGCGCGATCTGCTCGCGCAGCAGTTCCATCGTCTCTCTGTGCTGGTTCATCGCCGCTCGCTCCCGCTCCCTCAGGATCGGCCGGATCATAGGCAGGAACAAAAAGGGAACACAAGCGATTCATTCGATGGACGGCGACGCCGGAAGTACGCTCTGCTCGTCCAGGGCCGCAGTCGGGAGAGATGGGACGATGTGCAACCTTTACGCCATGGAAAGCGCGTCATCGGCGATCCGGGCTGCCGCAGCCGCGATGACCGATCGCACTGGCAACCTGCCGGCGATGCCATCCATCTATCCCGATTACGCCGCACCGATCGTACGGAACGGTCCGAACGGCCGGGAACTGGTAATGGCCCGCTGGGGCATGCCCTCTCCGGCCTTCGCGCTGAAGGGTCACAAGGTCGATCGGGGCGTCACCAATATCAGGAACACGGAATCACCTCACTGGCGCCGCTGGCTTGGCCCGGCGCATCGCTGCCTGGTGCCGTTCACGGCCTTCGCGGAGAACGGCCTTCTGCCTGACGGGCGGATCCAGCCGGTCTGGTTTGCTGCCGCGGAAAGTCGCCCCCTACGGTTCTTTGCCGGCCTGTGGACGTCCTGGACCTCTGTTCGGAAAGTGCGCGAAGGCGAAATTACCGCCGACCTCTTCGGCTTCCTGACGACGGAAGCCAACGCTGTCGTGGCGCCCGTTCATCCGAAGGCGATGCCGGTCATTCTCGAGGCGGCCGATGAGATTGCACTTTGGCTGGAAGGAGACTGGGGGGCTGCGTCTGTGCTTCAGCGTCCCCTCGATCCTGATCACCTGATGTCACTGCAAGCAGGCTCCGCCTTGTGAGGGGCGGACTGTGCCTTTTCGGGCGCAGCCAACCAGCCAGGACGCTGCGCAACCTACCACGTTCAGAATCGTTTTCCCGGAAGAGCACGAATACGCTACCGCTATCCGCCATAATCCGTGAAGTGGAAAATTATGGAAGCGTTAATAGGTCCAAATGGTAGAATATGGCACCAAAATAGTAATGAATTTTTAAGATATATAGGATACTTTGGTGACGATTTCGATCCGATTTCGTATTCTATACGGAATCTCGGGTTCGCTGCCATCGGCATGTTTGCGCGTTATACACGCGTTCGCTTTCGGGCTGCCTTGTTTCCAAAACCTTGCCTGCAGCGAGTGCTGGAGATCCTTCTCTATCATTCACCGGCGAACATCGTTCTCGAACGTGCCGGTACATCTTTCATGCCGTTGGAGGTTCTTCATAACCTCAATGACGCCGTTGCCCGCCTGCGCACCCTCCAGGAAGCCACTCCTGACGAAGACATGCCTTCTGCGTCACCCGCTATCATACGCCTGTCGCTGGACCGGCTGCGGGATCCGAAGAGGGCGAGTATGAGATCGGCTTTCGAAACGTGGAAGAAGGCCCGGCGATACGCCAGGACCCATAATGTCGCTCAGATCGCCGCAGATCCTCTGTTTGGGGGCGGCGGAGTAGCGTGGATGCCTGGCCAGGATCGCTGCCTGATTGAGGCATGGCCACAGACATATGGGAAGTATGGCAAGCTGCCGTACGACAGCTTGCTTGGCCGCGACGTGCGCGACCTTCCCGACGGCAGATACCTGCTGCCTACGACGCGGAGCTATTTTAACGTTGCTCATGACCAGTCTCCGCGTCTGGAACTCATCGAGGCACTGGTCACGCACCCCGATGGTTCCAAATTCTGGTCTCGCTACGAGAGGCTGCTTTTACCCTGGCGAACCAGCATGTCGGACACGTTCGTCAGTTCCATGCCCCTGCTCAGGCTCGTCAGGAGTCTTTAAATTACTCCGAATGTAGCGCGCCAGGTCTCCCGGCGTCTCCCAGATGAGGTTGCAGTCGAAAGTGCGCCAGGGACTGACGATACGCATCCCCGGCTGGACGACGGGATGGCCGTAGAGGGGTAAGAGCACGCGGGTCAACGCACCTTGCTCCACCATGCCGATGGTGAAATCCGGTCCCCACATCGCGAGCGAAATGCTTCTCATCATACCGATGGTCAGAACCGGAAGCCGCTTGCGGCGATAGTAAGGATGGCACCACAGACCGCCGGCAAACACGACCCGTCCTGCAATATCGGCTGCCACTGGCGCAGCGGCTGTCCACTTCTCATTCGGGCTCATCTGCGTGGCCGGATCGCGATAGGCGAAGCGACCGGACTCCCATTCTTCACGGAGTGTGCTTGTTGGCCAATCATAGCGGCGCAGAATCAATGTTACGACCGGCTCTCCATCCGCCTGTCCCTCCACATAAATGATGTTATCCGGATTGATATCCGAGATGGCAGGATCGTAGATTGGTGAAAGCGGCTCCCATGTATCGAGATTCTTCCGATTGACCTCAACCAGCCGGGTCAAATCACGTCCCATACGCCACGATATGCCGAGATGGCGAGCAGCCTCCGCAATCTGGAGGAAGAACCGACCGATTTCGATTTTGGGGCCATGGTTTATTTCAACCGCATCCAGAAATGGACGAAGTACTTCTGACATAGTCAGCCTCTTTTACGGGCGGAATTGCCCGAAAAGAACGATACTTATTTATTAATAATATCACCTTGACTGCTCTCATTTACATTTCAGGCGTTTATTTTTTATTAACTATTGATGGCGCAAAAGCGCCAGAAAGAGCATTGGGTGGGTAAGCAATGTGTAAATCGATAGACGAAATTGCCAGGGGTGTCCGTCCTCAGGAGCCCCGCCTATCGCCGTCGTCGGCGATGGCCCGCGTCCTGCGTGACCTTTATCGGGGCCTGCCGCCGTGGGCACATTGCGAGGGTCGCGCGATGCCCGGTGGTACCGGGCGAACAGAGGAAGCGTTGCGCCAACGTGGTTTAGTCACCGGCTTCGGTCGCAATCTCACGCTGACAGAGGCGGGGCGTCAATGTGCCGCGCGGCTGGCTCAGACGGGAATTAACCAACCCTCGCATGATGGATCGCAAATAAACAGGCGGCTCAGATTTGGTTGATGGGACTAAAAGGAAAGCCGAGCGTATCGCTGCCTGGCGCCCGGCGCCGTTCAGGACCTTCGCGGAGAACGGCCTTCTGCCTGACGGGCGGATCCAGCCGGTCTGGTTTGCCGCCGCGGAAAGTCGCCCTCTACGGTTCTTTGCCGGGCGGATGCTTCAGCGCCCTCTGGATGCGGCCCATTTGAGACGTCTCGAATCAAGACCCGCCTCTTGACCATGACCCGGCGCGCCAATTTGGACACACAGCCGCTTTTTCACGATCGGGTTGCTGGTTGACTACCGACGCGGCTACCTCGCGCCTGCTCAGCGGCTATCGGGCAATGGTTTCAATGAATCTTCCGGATAGCGACCGCCCCTCGCGCGAAAATCCATCCACGTTTCATATCCGAGAGGGCTGATCCCAAGCAGCTCGGGCGATGTGTGCAACACTTGCAGCAGCCCGAGCCGGAGCAAGGGCTGGATCGTGCGATCTCCGAACTCGTCCGTGAGATTTCGCGAACCTCCGACGATCAGTCGCCAGCCCGGTGTCCCGCGAACCGTCGTGATCGGTTGCAGACAGCCGCTTGATTCTACTTGCCCATCCTCGCCCAGAATGAACAGGCAGCACGTCCAGAAGGCGTTGCTAGGGCGGGGCGGAATCAGCAACCAGTCTATCGGACCATCACGTCCTGATCCGGACGGAACAGTCGACGCAAATGTTTCATCAGCTTCGTGCGCGGCGATGAAGCCTTCTCGAAACGCGCGTTCCAGCGCTCTCGCGATAGCACCGGCCGTATCTACCGAGAAACCTTCCCGCCGGTCATTGCGATCCTTCGCAACGATCCCTCGGGCAATATCCCGAAATTGCGCGGTTCGGTAAGCGTCCCTTTTGGGACGGCGGCTCTCAGCCATGCGCCCTACCATGACAATCTGATCGGACGCATCGTAAGTCGATCGAAAGCCTCGCGGTCAAGATCGAAATAAGGTTCATTGAAAAAGCGAGGATCTTCCTTGGGGTTCGGGTGCCAGACCGGCGCAGCGACGGGAAGCGCCGCAATCGCCATTTCACTTGCGTCCTCAACGATCATCCGTGCAGTCGCAAAATTGCCGCCCTTGGCCCCTGTACCGAGCGGCGCCGAGGGCATCGGTCAGTGCGATGTTCTTCCCGGCCTGATTTGTGGTCCAGGCGGCAAAGTTCAGGGCGATCATGCGGGCCACAACGTGCATGCTTCAAATGACAAGGGGACGGATTTCATAGATTGCGTTTGCATGTTTTATAGATTCCATGCACATTAAACCAAGATGTTATCACCTCCCTATAAGGAGTCAGTCATGCAGACCATGACGCTTGAGCAGCTTCGCGCCGCAAGCGATTCCGGCGGAGTGGACGGCGTGACCCTGAAAGGGCGGGGCGGGGCGTTCCTCGTGCAGATTGCCACGCGCAGCGGGGCCACCGCCTTGCTGGCGAAGGCCCGCAGCAACGAGCCGCGCCGGTTCGGCAATCCCGTTGCCGCCTTGAACGTCCTGCGCGACGTGGGCATCACCATCGGCCAGTTCGACGCCAGCGACTGGAACCCGGCCGAGAAAGAGGAAACCGCCGGCAACCGTGGCCGGGCCGAAGCGATGCGCAAGGCGCACCAAGCCGCTGCCTACACGGGATGGCTGGCCGCCGAGATTCAGGACGCCATCGACGACCCCAGGCCCAGCATCCCGAACGATGACGTCATGGCGGGGATGGATGCCCACATTGCACGCCACAAGGCAGCAGGAGGCCAGCGCGTATGAGCTTCGATGTCTTCGCCGCGCTCGCTCGGCCCGGCGCCTCTGTCACCGTGCACAACGTCCGGCTGATCGATGTGCAGCCGGCCGAAGGCGGCCATGAACTGCTAACCATCGAGCATGCCAGCACCACGCGCGAACTGATCGGCGGCGGGCCGTGGAACCAGGAACACAGCCGCCGCAATGTGGGGAGGTTCGGCTACATCGTGCCGGCGCGGCCCTTCGGCCGCGAGATACCGGCCGGCGCGTGCTACTTCCGCGACTACATCGACCAGAGCCTGCAGCGCGTGCCCGAGTTGGACAGCCACGAGCGGACGCCCCGTGACGACGGACCCGCTTTGGACGTCATCGGCTGGCGATGCGATGCACGGCCGAACGGATTCCGCGCGCCTGTCGGCATCATCCCCGGCGAGGCCGGGCGCTTCGTGCCTGATGAAACTGTGGCCGTTACACTGCGCGTGCCGCCGGAGTTCGTACGGGCGTGCCGGCGCGTGCAGATGACGCCCCAGGAGCTGCTCCGCAGCTTTGCGGGCGATCTCGCCGGCATTCAGAACTTCGTCGCGTGCCCACGTGCAGACGGCTACGGCAGCAACGGCAGTGATGAACGCGAATACGCCGGTGCCTGGCTGCATCGAGCGCACGCCGTAAACGCTATCGACCTGGACGAGCAGGACGCACGGCAGGCCGAGGCCGAGGAAAAGCAGTTCCAACGCGACGACTTCGCGGCCCTGCTGGACGACTTCGAAAGCTACGGCGGAAAAGCCGATGACCTGTTCGCGACCGTTCAGGCAGTTGTCGATAAGCAGGCCGAGACGGACGTCGATTGATCAATGGCGAAGGCCAAGCCCCCTTTCCGCATCGTATGGCGTCCGATGGCTGAGGTCGATCTGGACACCATCATCGACTCCATCTCCCGGGATAACCCGACCGGGGCGGAGACGTTTGGCCAGGAGCTGCGCGGCAAGACCTTGCCGCTTGCGCAGCAGCCGAAAATGGGCCGCACCGGCCGGCCGGACTTGCCCGCCTTCGTGCATGAGCTGGTGGCCCATCGGAATTACATCGTGTTCTATCGCGTGCTGGACGGCGCCGCCACCGTGGAAGTTTTGCGGGTGAAACACGCGGCGCAGCAAATGCCGTGACGCGGTGACAAGCGGATCTCGCCGGCGAGGTTTAGGTGTCCGATGGCAGAGAGAGGACCGGCGACCACTCCCATCGTGGACTGCGCATGGCAAACTGGACCATCTGTAATATCGTGCCGTCCGGTCTGATGATATGGCGCTGCCGCCGATATTCGAACGACAGATTATCGTTCGCGGTCCTGCAGACAGTTACAGTGACTGTGCGCTGGTCGGGCCCACAAAGCGTGATCCTCTCCGCGTCATCTACGAGGTGAGTGGGGCTCATGGCCGTCTCAGCGGGGTTAAGTTGTCAGGGACGCGGTGCATTCGCGGCCAGCATCTGTCAGAGCCATATTACCGTATTCGCCGTCGACCGGGCCACCGCCGCGCAGCGCACGTTCCGTCTGGCCAGATGCACCGTGCATCGAACGGCCATGCAGGTGTTCCCACGGCGCACGGCCCCGGTAGAGGTTCACTAGGACGCGCGCAATCGCCGGCGACACTCGGGTGGGAGTGGGAGCTTAATTGCTCGACGTCACCGCTGCCGGTCGCCGATCGATGCACGGGCTGCACAAGTCTGCCTCGACCCAATGACAGGCGAGGCCGGTCCGTTCGATGTAGCCGGAGCAATCATCCTCCATGCAGCCACCCGCGCGGCACGCACGGGTCGCATTGCAGGTAGGGCACGATGTCCCCGCTTGTTCTCCGCAACGGCCCAGCGGTCGGCAATCCAACCCATCTCATGCCCACACCGGCCGCAAACGAACCGGATCCCCTTTCCTGCGCCGGGCAGGTGGCCGACGTTGGCCACCCTCATTTTCGCCACGCGCGGGCGACGCGGCAAGTCGCTATTCGGAAACAGCATTTGGCTCACCGGAGCCTACGGGCGTTTCGTAACGCGTCACGATCGGTTCGAGTCACCCACCGTACTCCTCATCTTTTATGCGGCCGAACATGAAAAGGCATGACGTCCAGAAGGCATTCCGGGGGCGGGATCAATGTCCAATCTGTGGCTTCAACTGCTTGCTGAGCGGGCGTCGCCATCAATTGCTCCTGCACCGCCTACCGAAACCAATCCTCAGGATCGGCGGGGCCTCAGGCTGACGCGGCCAGGGCGGCCTGCCTGCGTCGGTCAAGGCCGCGATCTTCTTGCCCTCATTCATGGCCCAGGCGGCCACGCCGATGGCGATGACACGGCCCACTACCGTCGGCTAACCAGCAGGAATAATGGCGTCATGTTCAGCATTCCGGGCATCGGAGTGCAATATCTGATGACGCTCGTCGCCATCCTGCTTTTCAGGGCATCGCGGCCGAAGAAATCTGCATTATCTTCATGATCCCGACAGGCATCTCACCGCGTCATGAACAAATAGGCGCGCTGGATTTCGAAAAAATCGCGTGATTCAAAGGCGACCCGACACATGCCATGATGCCGGGCGCCCGGATACCAGTGGACGCGATAGGCATCATGCGACGTCGCGAAGGAGATCGTCAGTTCGTAGTGCGCATCCTGCGCAGGCAACAATGTGCCCAACGGGCGCGACAAGGCCTCGGCGACCGTCGCGCGGATGGCAGCGGTGGCACGAGCCGGAGTCATCGAGATGGTGGCGGGGCCAAGGCCGCGCATGGTTTCGGTCGTGTTGATGCCGGGAACCAGCGCCCGGGCATCGGCACAGATATCATGATCGCCACTGAGAAAGGCCGAGGGCACCCCGTAGCGCGCGGCGCAGAGCGCATTCAGCAGGAATTCCGAGGCCGGCACGCCATTGAGCGTGACACATGCGATGCGCGTCGTCGTGGTATGGGCCAGCGGATTGCCCTCGCTCCCCGCCCGGGCGTGATAGCCGGTATAGAGAGCAGCGTCGAAACTGTCATCGATGCCGAACATCATGCCGTCCGGATGGCCCGACCAGCCGCGCACTATCGTCACATCCTCGGGCAGGCGCTCCACAAGCAGGTTGCGGCCGCTTTCATGCGCGTCCTTCACCACAATCTCGGTGGCGCCGGCGGCGCGCGCCCCCGCGCAAGCGGCCACGACCTCATCGGTCATCAGGGTGCGATAGGCCGGATAATCGGCATGCAGGCGATCGGTCTCGCTCCACGCGGTAATGCCGGCCGTGCCTTCCATGTCGGCACTGATGAAGATTTTCATGCGATCGGGTCCTCTCTCAGCCAGTCGGACAGGGATGGAAAAAGACGCCCGTCGCGGCCCGGCGTCGCCGGGGCCGCGCACAGCGCGTTCAGCACCGCCTCCTGCGTGGCCTCGGCGGCGGCGCGGAAGGGCAGGTCGATCAGCGGTTCGGCGATCCGCGTGACGGCGGCGAAGGGTGCCGCGGCATCATGCGCGACCCGGTCGGCGGTGGTGAAGCACAGGGCGATATCGCCGCTGCCATGGCCCCAGAACGCGCCCAGCCGCGCCAGCCCCGCCGCCGCCCGCCGCGCCACGCGGGCCAGCTGGCGGTCGTCGAGCGGCAGGTCGGTGCCCAGGATCACGATGACCGAGCCGCGTTCCGGCACGGCCGCCCCATCAGGGCCGGGGCGCCGCCCGTCGGGCAGCACCAGGTCGCCCGGCACGCCGAAATTCGCCAGCACCAGCGCCCCCAGCGTAAAGGCGCGCCCATCGAGCGTCATCAGGCGCGAGGCGGTGCCGATCCCGGCCTTGAAGCCGAACGCCGTCATCCCGGTCCCGGCGCCGACGGCACCCTCTTCCACCGGGCCCGGCCCGGCGGCCTCCAGCGCGGCATATGCATCCGCGCCCGTGACGGCAAGGGCCTGGATATCGTTGATCGCCCCGTCATTGCATTCAAAGACCAGCGGATTGACGGTCGCGGTCGCGCGGCCGATGCTGGGGTTCGCGGCTATGGCGCGGCGGACCAGCGCATCGGCGCAGGAACCGACGCCGAACGTGTTGGTCAGCAGGATCGGCGTCTCGACGGTGCCGAGTTCGCGCACCTGGATCAGCCCGGCCGACTTGCCGAACCCGTTGACGATGTCCACCCCCGCCCGGATCTTCTCGCGAAACAGGTCGCCCCCATGCGGCAGGATCGCCGTCACGCCGGTCGCGATCCCGTCCCGGCGAATCGTGCGATGCCCGACCGCGACGCCCGGCAGGTCGGTCAGCGCGTTCAGCGGGCCGGGCGGCAGCCGCCCCGGCGGAATCAGGCCGAAATCGCGCGCGCGGGGGCAGGGCAGGCTCACAGCCGGCCGGCCTTGACCAGGTCGCGCAGGAAGGCGCGGGTCTTCTCCTGCCGGGGGGCGCCGAAAATCTCGGCGGGCGTGCCTTCCTCATGGACCTGCCCCTGATAGAGGAAGCAGACCCGGTCCGAGACTTCGCGCGCGAAACCCATCTCGTGGGTGGCCAGGATCATGGTCATGCCGCCCGCCGCCAGGTCGCGCACCAGGTCCAGCACCTCGGCCACCAGTTCCGGGTCCAGCGCCGAGGTGATCTCGTCGAGCAGCAGCAGCATCGGGTTCATCATCAGAGCGCGGACGATGGCCACGCGCTGCTGCTGGCCGCCGGACAGGCGGTCGGGGTAATCGTGCGCCTTGTGGGCCAGGCCGACCCGCTCCAGCAGCGCCATGGCGCGGTCGGTCGCCTCGGCGCACGACTGGCCCAGCAGGGTCATGGGCGCGAGAATCGTGTTGCGCAGCACCGTCATGTGCGGAAACAGGTTATAAGCCTGGAAGACGATGCCGATATCGCGGCGCAGCCGGTCCAAGTCGACGCCCTCGCCGGTGATGCGCTCGCCATGGACCCGGATCTCGCCCGAGCTGGTTTCCTCCAGCCGGTTGATGCAGCGCAGCAGCGAGGATTTTCCGCATCCCGACGGGCCGATCAGGCAGACGACTTCATGTTCGTTCACCGAGAGCGAGAGGCCGGACAGCACCTGGTGCGTCCCGTAATGCTTGGTGATGTCGTCGATTTCCAGAAGAGCCATCATGCACCTCCCGCGCGGCGGCGGCGCTGCGCGCGTTGCGTCAGGCGGTCGACCAGCCGCGCCTGCGGAATCGTGATCGCCACGAACAGGATAGCAACCGTCGTGACGGCGGAAAGGTTGAAATTGTTGGCGGCGATGATCTTCGACTGGTTGAACGCATCGATGGTGCCGATCACCGAGACCAGCGCCGTGTCCTTCTGCAGGCTGATGCAGTCATTCATCAGCGGCGGCACGATGTTGCGCAGCGCGATGGGAATAACGACATGGCGCAGCGTCATGGCATGGCTGAAGCCGAGCGAGCGTGCCGCCGCGATCAGGCTGTGATGCACGCCCTCGATCCCGGCACGATAGATTTCCGACGTATAGGCGCCATAGGTCAGCGTCAGCGCGATGATCGCATAGGTGCTGGACGACAGCGCCGAGACCAGCGGCAGGTTGGTCAGCGGCAGGCCGAAACCGATCAGGTAGATGGTGATGACCGAAGGCAGGCCGCGAAACAGGTCGCAATAGGCGGTGGCCATCAGCCGCAGCGGCCGGCCGGCATCGCCGGGCAGCGTGCGCGCGATGGCGATGACGAGCGCCCAGACCAGGATCAGCACCACCGAGACCGCGAAGATCACGATATTGGTCGTGAAGGCCGACAGGATCTCGCCCGACGAATTGCGGATCAGCGCGAGGTCGAAGAAGGTCCGGCTGACGGCGGCATCGTTCAGCACCAGCAGCCATGCCAGGCCGGTTGCGATCAGCAGGGCACAGGACCAGGCCAGCGCGTTCCACGACCGCAGCGAGGCTTGCGCGCCGAGTTCGCGCGCATGGTGGATTTCCACCGCCCGTCCCGCTCGCGCCGACAGGGCGACGGCCCGCGCGCCCAGCAACACGACATAGGCGGAAAGCAGGGCGAACAGCGCCGCCACCACGGCAATTTCCAGCCCGTTTCCCTGCCGGTAAGCATAGGCCACGATCCGCAGGATTGAAAACGCGATCAGGCCCGACGTCGCCAGCGCGACCAGCACGGAAAGCGCCGAACGCAGGCGGTGGATATGGACCGGGCGCGGCACCCGCACGGTCTCGGTCATCGTCAGTGCCATACCGGTATCTCCGATGGCTTGAGGCTGTCCCAAAGCGGCGCCAGATAGGTCTGTTCCAGCGTGGCCAGCGTGCCCTCGGCGCGCATGTCCCCGATGATCCGGTTTATGACGGGGGTCTCCGGCGAATGAAGCGGCAGAACGGCTGCGATCGGCGTGTCCTCGTGGAACTGGCCAACGACCTTGAAGCGCCCCTGCGCAGCCCCGACCTGTGCCAGTACGACTGACAGGCTGGTGACGATTGCATCCACATTGCCCGCTGCTAGTGCCGTGAACATGGTGCCGGTATCGTCGAACGCAGAAAGCCGGCGGATTTTCAGCGTATCGCGCGCCCAGGTGGTCACGTTGGTGCCGATCTGCGTGCCGACGCGGACCCCGCGCAGCCCCGCCGCGTCGATCCGCGCATCGGCCCGCACCGCGACGCCATAGCTGTCCCAGGCATAGGGCGCCGAGAAGGTGACCAGGTCATGCGTGCGATGCCGCACCGACAGTAGGGCGAGCGCCAGATCGTAATCGCGGTTGCGCCCGGCGACCAGCGAGTCGAACGATGCATTGCGCAACACGACCTTGTCGAGCCCCAGCCGGTAGGCGATGTTCACGCCCAGGCAGAATTCGCGGCCGGACCTGATGCTGTCAGGCGAGTCGCCGTCAAATTCCCCGACCGCCGGCAGATTGATCAGCACCGTCAGCTGCCCCGGCACCACCGGCACGATATGGCGCGTCGCTTTCTGCCCGAACAGCCTGCATTGTCCATAGCCCTCGGCCGCCACGGCGGGACGAAGCACGAGGCTCGCGCATAGCGCGAACACGACGGGGCAGACCATGCGCCGCGCCGCCCTCACGAGCCGCTGGCCCCCGGTCCCAGCGCCGCCTCCAGATAATAATGCTGTAGCCGTCGGGTCATCGGGCCGGGCGCGCCGTCCCCGATCGAGGCCGCCCCTATCCGCACGACGGGCATGACCAGCGAGGACGCACCGGTCTGGAACGCCTCAGCCGCCGCAATGGCCTCGTCGGGCGTGAAGCCCCGTTCCTCAAGCACCAGACCATGGCGCGCACAAAGGCCCAGCACCGCCTGGCGAGTGCAGCCGGCCAGGATGGCGCGGGAATTGGGCCGGGTGACGATCGTCCCGTCGTGGGTAATGATGAAGGCCGTCGACGAGGCGCCTTCGGTGACCAGCCCGTCCTCGACGAACCAGACATCGGCGAAACCGTCAGCGCGCGCGTCGCGCTTGGCCAGTACCTGGCCGACCAGCATCGTCGTCTTGATGTCGCGCTGCACCCAGCGCGGATCGGCCATCAGTGCTACGCTGATCCCCTGTTGCTGCGCGGGCGTATCACGGATCGCCTTGCGCTGGGTGAATGCGAAAAAACTGGGCCGCAGATCGGCACGATACAGAAAATCACGGTCGGCCTCGCCCCTGCTGACCTGCAGATAGACCGTGCCTTCCGTCAGCGCGTTGCGCGCGATCAGCGTATGCTGGACCGCCTCGATCCCGGCACGCGGCAGCGGCATGGGAATCCCCAGTGCCGTCAGCGAACGTTCGAGACGGTCGAGATGCAGTCCATTATCGATCATCCGCCCGTCAAGGACCACCGTGACCTCATAGATCGCGTCGCCGAACAGCGTGCCGCGGTTGAAGATCCCCAGCCGCGCCTCTTCCTCGGGCACATAGGCGCCCTCACAATATACAATCCGTTCCATATGCGCCTTCATCAGAGGTGATTCACGAATTCACGCGATGGATGCTTGATGATCGCGCCCCATATAGCCAATCGCATTTTGGCACCAGGGTATTCCGTTTCGTACGCGCCGCCACGGGGCTAGCGGCCACGGAGGCGATGGTGATAGGTCAAAAAAACCGTCCGGGAGATGGCATTCAACACCTTGATCCCCGCCGCTTCGTCCGGCAGGCCGCAGCTGAGTTCCACCAGGATATAGTGCGTCCCGTTCGGCAGGAAGACGATCGCGGCATCGTTGCGTACGCCGTTGACCCACCCGGTCTTGTGGGCGACCTGCGTGTCGGCGGGCAGGCCGGGCGGAATGATGTCGTTGAAGGTCTGGCCAAGCATGATGCCGATCATCGCGCGGCTCTCGGCGGGGCCGATGATCGCACCACGGTCCAGCTTCTGCAGAAACCCGCCCAGCCCGCGCGCGGTCACGCGGTTGCGGATGCCCTTAGCATCGGCATCGAAATCCTCGATCATACGGCCGAAGGTAATCCCGTCCAGCCCCTGCTGCGCCACCACGCCACGGATCTGGATCACACCCAGCCGCTCGACCATCAGGTTGGTGGCGAGGTTGCTGCTGTACTGGATCATGACCCGCAGCAATTCGCGCACCGTGACCGGCCTACCGACTTCGGCATAGAGCGGATCGTATGAATCCTCCTTTTGGTCGAGCGCGAAGCTGCCCGGGCCGACCAGCGAGTGAAAGCGGTTATGGACGACTATCGTCTCGTCCTGCTTCAGTGTGCCCTCGCGAAAGGCCGCATAGGCGGCGTCGAGGACAAACAGCTTGATCGTGCTGGCGGCGTTGATGGGCTCGTCACAGCGTAGGCAGACATCCGGCGTCTGCCCGGACTGTGCCGCATAGACGGCAAACGTCCCCGGCTGGCCCGCCGTGATCCGCGCGACCGAGTCCGTCAGCCCTTCCGCGCGGGCCGCCCCTCCCAGAAGAGCCACAGCGCACAAGGCGGCCCCGCTCCGCATCAGAAGCCGAAATATAGGAGCCTGTTTCAAAAGGCCCGCTGCTGGCGACCCGACGCGCGCTTTCTGCGCTCCGAGGCTCACGACCATCAGGTCGCTCCGCTTCGGCATCCGAAAACCCACGCCGGGCGCGGTCCCACGGATCAATGCTCCCTCAGCAGCTGGGCATTTGAAACAGTCTCCAAGTACCGGCACGGTCGATCCCCCCGCTGACAAATCGGTCATATTCCTCAATCGTTATAATCTTCATTTCCCCAGCAGACCAATTCATGGAGCTTGTTGGAGGTTAGCCTAGGGTTATGGCCTGTGGACGAAGTTTCGCCTCCTAAGCCTGCCGCGATCGGCTATGGAGGACGAAGCGGGCGATAATGCAGCGGGACAGTGGCTGCTCGGTCATGGATACGGGCATGGTCATTTCGCGCCGGGGCGTGTTTGCAGCGGGGCGCGCGCTGGGTGCGGCGGCGATGGTCGCGGACGAACGCGCGGTCCTGCCACGCGCCGCATCGGCGGGCGACGCCCCGCCCTAGCTGCAATTCCGAGGGCCCAGGCTGGTGCCGCGGCACCTGCGCGTGGAGCATATTCCGGCGGCGGAAAATCCCGTCGCCGCGCCGCACGCAAGGCGGCCATTCCCTGATGATCTATAATTTCGGCGCCTACAGCCACCTGTTACTGTCCGAATTCCACGCCCCGCACCATCTCACATCGCTGCCCGTAAAGCCGATCATCAACTGCCCCGGCTATGCGGCGCGGGAATGGTCGCTTGATGACAGCGTTGTCCCCGTCCGGGGCCAGACGGCCTGGCTGCGGTCCAGGCCCGAGGCCCCGTAGGGCGTCGATAGCCGGGGTGCCACCCTGCTGTCGAAGACGAGCGGCGTCATGATCCAGGCGGTGTACCTGAACCGGCTGGGTGAGATGACGGGCGTGGGCAACAATTTCGAACATCCCGCCCCGGCGGGGACCACAAGCGCTATCGGCGTGTTCGCGAGCCCATGCCATCGCGATGACCGTCAGCGCCTATGCCGTGACCAGAATCGGCGCGACGAGAGAAATGCCGAACAGACGGCTGAGCGGAAGGAGGCCGCCAGCACCGGTCTCGGCTCGCCCGCGCGCCGCTTGATCACGCTGTCCGATAGCATGCGACAAGAATATGTCGGCATCTATCGAGACGCCGGACGCGGACCGATCACCATCAGCCAGCGCGGGAAGGATCTGCGGGTGGCTTCAGCCACGCCGACGGGCTCGCGTGCATGCTCTCGGCCCTGCGGCATGACCTGTGCGTGTCCCGTTGGGACAACCGGGCGCAGGATGGCGCCGAAGACGCCTACGTGCAGTTCGAACGCGATCTCTCTGGCAAGGTGGGCGGCATGACCATGCGGGTGGTTCAATCCGATTTCAGCTTCGACGCGCAGGACCTCGATCCGAAAAAATGTACGCATGAAAGCTTTTCTTGGCTCTCTTTTTCCAAGAAAGAACAAAGCTTCTCCCACGTCCCTCTTAACCATGGGTTATAAGAAACCGTCCTCTTTTGCATTGGCCGGAATCATCCGGCTCTTCTAGGCTCGGTCCATTCATGTCGGTGCGCCGACGCGCCCACTCTATCGATATTCAGGACTTCCATGGCCGGCAAACGGACCATCACTATTATCGGTGGAGGCGTCATCGGCCTCACCGCGGCCCACGCCCTCATCGGGGCGGGGCACGACGTCACACTCATCGAGCGCCGCGAGGATGTCGGGCAGGAGGCCAGCTTCGCGAATGGCGGGCAGCTCAGCTACCGCTATGTCAGCCCGCTCGCCGACGCCGGCGTGGCTCGCGATGCCCTCGGCTGGCTGTTGCGCCCGCATTCGCCGATCTCGCTGCGGCTGCGGGCCGATACCATGCAGTGGCGCTGGCTTCTGGGCTTCATGTTGGCCTGCAACCGGCGGACGAATCGCAAAAATGCCGCGATCCTGCTCGACCTGGCCCTGGCGGGGCAGGCGGAACTGCAGGACTGGCGCGATGCCGGGCTAGACGATTTCCTATGGCGCCGTCCGGGAAAGCTTGTTCTATATCGAGATTCTTCGAAATTCCGCCTCGCGGCGCGCTCCATCACTGATCCTGACCTGCAGCGCGCCCTGTCCCCTTCCGAATGCATGACGGTCGAACCGGCATTCGCTGGATTGCAGTCCCGGATCGCGGGCGGGATCTTCTCGCCCGAAGACGAGGTCGGGGATTGCTTCCTGTTCTGCACAGCCCTGCGCAAGGCGCTGACGAGGCAACCGGCTTTCCGCATGGTCCAGGGCAAGGCCGCACTCGCGCCCGGCAGAGGGAGCCGCTGCGCCCTACGCGTGAATGGCAGGCCGTTCGAAGCCGATCTGGTGATCCTCGCCGCGGGCATCGCTTCTCGCGCGCTGGCACGCCCGCTGGGCATCGACCTGCCACTCTATGGCCTCAAGGGGTACAGCCTGACAACCCGACCCCAACCCGGCACCCTGCCCGCAGTCAGCGTAACTGATTACGACAATCGGGTGGTCTATGCCGGGCTGGGCGACCGCCTTCGGGTCGCGGCCATGGTCGATATCGGAACGGATGACACGCCTCCCGACCCACGGCGCCTGGCAGAACTGCGCGCATTGGTGGCGGCGACGCTACCGGGCGCGTTCGGCGGGGGCGAGGACGCGCCATGGGTCGGACTGCGCCCCGCGACACCGACCGGCGTTCCGGTCATTGCGCGGACCCGGTATGACAATCTGCTGCTCAATGTCGGGCATGGCGCCCTCGGTTTCACGCTGGCGGTCGGCTCGGCATTGCGGCTGAAAGAGATTGTGGCCGGGGCCGACGTCTGAGCCATCGGGTAGGGAAGGAACGATTCCCGATGCACGCGACCCGTCGCGCGGTTCTCCTCAGCGGCTTCGCCGCGACCCTGTCCAGCCCGATACGCGGTGCCGGGGACGCTCCGCCGCCGGCCGGCCATGCCGGGCTCGTCCAACCGGTGGAGATCCTCGAAGACCACTGGGGAATCGCCCATGCGCGCGCCCGGACCGTCCCCGACGCTTTTCTTCGCCGACGGATATCTGGTGGTGCGGGATTGGCGGTGGGAGCTCGTTTCCGGCCACCACCGGTCGCTGGGCCGGCTAGCCGAACTGTTCGCCGCCGCATTCGTGCCCTCCAACACCGCCAACCAGCTGATACTGTTCCGGGGCGACGCCGAGCAGGAACCCGCTACCTGTCCGCCGCTGCACAAGAGTGCGCACGGGCCTAGGTCGCCGGCATCAACGCGCCGATCCATGGCGACGACGACCGCGCGGTCGAATGCGAGTGATCGATCCTGCTGGCCCACATGCTGACGGCGCGTGCCTTGCCCCGCCGTTCGAGGATCGCACCCTCCCCAGCCATTGCCACGCCTTCCTGCGCAGGCAGGACTGGCTGAACGCGTATCTGTGGACAATGCGTTTCCACGACACCCAGATGCCAAATGGGCACACTCTACGAACTACCGTCAGAAGCATGCCGTCGCCCCCCACTGTCCATAGCCACAGGTTAAGCGATGGGTGCATAAACGAAATTGGATCATTCTCGTAACGTCGTCTATATTTTCGAATACAGAACAAACACGTTGCAGGAGCAGCATCGCATGGCATCGCAGGCTAAGCGCGGTCGTTTTCGTACGGCAAGAAAACTGGGGCTTGCTTCGGCGGCCTCGTTTCTCTCCCTGAGCCTAGTTGCACCGCTCGCGCTGGCGGACACCGTCCCGGCCACCGGCGACAAGGCGAAGACCTCGGCCACGGCCGCCCGGAAGAAGACGGCCAAGAAGGCGCCCGGAAAGCAGGGAGTGGGCTCCGCTCCTGCGCAGGCTCACCCGGAGAGCGTCAGCATCGTCGGCATGGGTTCGACCCGCCAGGTGCAGGTCATGGACAAGGAGCAGTTCAAGACCTACGCCCCCGGCACGAACCCGCTGAAGATGCTGAACCAGTTGCCCGGTGTCACGTTCATGAGCAGCGACCCGCTGGGTATCGATATCTGGTCGTGGGACATGTATATCCGCGGCTTCGAGGTAGGGGACCTAGCCAGCACGATCGACGGCGTGCCGGCCCTGGACGTGCAAAATTTCGTCTCGCAGTCCAATCTGGGTCACGTCTCGGTCTCGCAGGGGGCCGGCGGCGTTGACGTCCCGTCGGTCTCGAATCTGGGTGGCCATATAGGATGGACGACCGATACGCCGAAGGACAAACGCGGCGGCACGATTTCGCAAACCTTTGGCAGCTACGCCGCCTATGACACGTTCATCCGCTTCGACAGCGGTAAGATCGGTCCCTATGGCACCAAGTTCTTCGTTTCCTACGACCGTGCATCCGAAGGGCAATGGGTCGGGGGCGGTTCCGAATTTCGTCAGGTCGTGAACGCGAAACTCGATCAGCCGATCGATGAGCATTCGCACCTGCAGGCCTTCTTCGCCTGGGCCTACAATTCCAGCGACCCATATCCCGACCTGTCGATGGACATCCTGAACAAGCTCGGCCAACGCATAACCTATTACAAACCGAACTATGCCGCCGCGTATCATGCAGCCCAATATGCCCAGGGACTGCCCGGTGGCACGCTGCCCGCCGGATACGACAAGTTAAGCGATCCGGAAGACGCGTCATATTATGACGGTCCGAACCGGTTCAGCAATTACATGACATACGTCAAATACGACAACCAGTTCAACAGCCACCTCAGCCTGGATGTAACGCTTTACGGAATCGGCGCTTCACACCACGGCCTGTGGGCCTCGCCCTATTTGACCGGTCCGAACGGCGCACCCATTACCGAACAGGATTTCCATCATACCCAGCAGGATGGCGGCCTAACCGCGAGCCTGAAATATCGGATCTCCCACCACGTCATCGAAGGTGGTGTCTGGTACGATCATACGAACTACGATTATGGCAAGGGATTGTATCAGGAGCCGGTCCTGGGCGAGGGCACGCCGCTGAATTCGCACAACTCCCTACCGCATTCGGCATGGTATGCAAGCCCCTACAATATCGGCTATCATTTCGATACTCTGCAGATTCATCTCCAGGATACGTACAAGCCCGTCAAGGGACTGACGATCAATGCCGGATTCCGTTCGATCATCTATTCCGGCACGTCGCGTATCAACGGCAACAATCCCGACTATACCGGCCAGACGTCGCTGCCCTATGGCAAGCTGAACTATAATTCCGCATTTCTGCCACAGGTCGGCATCACATATCGCCTCGATCATCATAACGAGGTATTTTTCGATTTCTCGAAGAACATGTCGGTCTTCGGTCCGGGCAGCTACAATTCCTCCTCGCCCTGGGGCGCGGCCGACTGGCAGACCTTCAACTATATCAAGCAGAACATCGAGCCCGAATCCGACTATGTGTACGAAGTAGGCTATCGCTACTCATCACCCTATGTCCGCGGGCTGGTGGACCTGTATCATACCGATTACCGAAACCGCGTGGGCTCCATCACGATTGGCTCGATCGTCAATTCCCAGTCTACACTCGCCAATCTCGGGTCCGTGCAGATGTATGGCGTCGACACGTCACTGACCGTCACGCCGATCCCCGGCTTCGATATCACCAATTCATTCAGCTATAATAGCTCGAAATACGACAGCGATGTTACAACTGATGGCGTGACCTACGCCCTCAAGGGCAAACGCGAAGTCAATTATCCGCGATATATGTATAAGTCGACGGCGATGTACACCTACAAGCAGATGTCGGTGAATATCAGCGCGGCCTACACGTCCTCCCGCCCCCTCAGCTACGTCAACGATGTGACTGTACCGGGATACTGGCTGGTCAATACGGGCGCCTCCTATCATGTCCCCAGAAAGATCGGCCCCGGCAATCTCACGATCTCGTTCAATGTTTATAATCTTCTGAACGACAAATATATCGGCCAACTCGGCGAAAACGGAAACCCGATGTCCGGCGACTACCAGTCCTTCAACATGGGCGCCCCGCGCACGTTCTACGGCAGCCTCGCCTACAATTTCTGATACCTCCGCGGGCGGAGTAACGATGAAGCAGCGCCCATCACCTATTCGTTGCCTTGTGAGACGAGACGCGCCACAGGACCGAACCCGGCACCAATGTCTGGCGGCAGGAGACGGACAGCTGTTGCCCCTGAACCAGGTCTTAGAACGCCTCGTCGATCATACAAGGCCGGGGTTTCGGTGTCAGTGGTGCTGGTAACAGTCAGAGGAGCTTAGCCCTGAGCCTGAGTTCCTGTATTAAGGCAAGAACCGGCTGGAATCTTTTTGCATCCCACAGGTTGCGCATTTCCTCTATTTTCGACAAGGAGAGAAACTCTTTTGGAAGTTTGTTGAGGTAATGCTCTGCAGTATGGAACCTATGATGTGCCTTGCTTTCTTTAGGGATCGGGGCGGCTTCATCAAGAGCCGGTAAGTGTACTTTATCCATGAGGTGTTGTAGAGCCGCATCAAGGTTTGCACGGATTTCATCTGGCATATTTGGCATATGGACTTTTCTCTCGGGGTTTCGGTCTCAGGACGGGTGCGACGCCTTGAGTGCTTGACCGGATGTGGCCTCCTGCGCATGCGTGTAAGAGAGCATTGCGCGATCACCGAACTCACCGACGGCCATAAATCCAATCCAAAGCGCCACGCCCATGATAACGAACCGCGCCTTACTCTTGCTGCTCAGCGAGCCAGAAGCAGTTTCTTCCCTATACTGCCTCCTCACCATAATCGCGCTCAGAACAGCGCCGACGGCGCCGAGCAAAAGATCAATCCCCATAGTTTCTACTCCGGGGTTAGGTGGACAGAGTGGGCGCGGGGCTTTCGTCCTCGCGAGCGCGCTGGCTGCGCATGGCGCGGATTTCGGCTTCCATCTCTCCGCGTTCAGCCGCATCGCCAAGCCGCCGCATGCCGTTGCGGATCACACCAGCCAAAGACCGCTTGCAGCTTCCCCAAGTGACCGCTTGAGCGGCGGCCGGATACATCGTCTTGATGTGGTGCGCGGCCTCGGCGGCGATCGCCCGCGCCGCCAGGTCAACCGCGTCTTCAGGGAGGTGCTTCATCGGCAGGCTTACCATGCTCGTTCTTTTGAGCTGTTCCACCTGGGCGACCAGACCAGCGATTTCATCGCAATGGCACCCGTGGGGGTTTCGGCAGTCGCCGCGCGGTCCCCGGTCATCACACGACCAGATAGGATTATCGGGCATCGATGGCCCCCGAGAGTTAAGTGTTAGCGCCGCGCATCAAGGGGCCGAGCAAGGCCCGCCGCGCGTCGCGTAGGGCCATCTGCATGGCTATCCGCGTCG
The DNA here is from genome assembly GCF_014174165.1 of Gluconacetobacter dulcium. Taxonomy (GTDB): domain Bacteria; phylum Pseudomonadota; class Alphaproteobacteria; order Acetobacterales; family Acetobacteraceae; genus Gluconacetobacter; species Gluconacetobacter dulcium. The sequence continues at coordinate 32,240 of NZ_JABEQN010000008.1, forward strand.
GGTCGAGGTCGTCGCGCCACAGGGCCCCGCGCACGACGCGCTCCAAGTCCGCCTTTCTCTGCTTGACCACGCGCGGCGGGCAGATCGTCGGCATGTTGCGCAGCGCTTCAACCAGAACGGGCTTGCTGTCAGTCAGCATCCGAGAGGCCCGGCGGAGTTCACGATGTTCGAAGCGGGTCATGGGTGTCTCTCCGGGATTTAGTTGTCAGGTGTGCTGTCTTCACAGACAGGCGATCCGAACCCAATTGCAGCCGCCTGACTGTGCAGCAGCGCCGTGAATTCGGAAACATCCACCTTGTCGCCGTAAGTCGGCCACGAACATCCGAGCAAAGTCTGAGCCACCGCATCGGCGAGAAGATCACGGACCTCACTGTCTACATCGCCATAGTCGGCCAGCTTGATGCGAGCTTTTGGATTTAACACGAGGAGCGCCCGGCACTCGTCCCTTGAAAGATTCCATTGCAACCTGGACCTGTAGAAGGAGATTGCCGCATCAATCTGATTGTCAGAAGGTTCCAGAACGGAGTTGTCCAAATAATAACGCGCACCATTTCTTTGCAAGAGAAGCACAGACGGAACACCATCTACTAACGTGGCCGCACTCGATTTCTGGACCTGCATTACTTCGCCGGGAGTTAACACCAAAGTGGTCGCCATCCTTTCTTAATCCGGGGTTTAGGTCAACATTGGTCAGCGCGGTTCATCGCTGTTCCCAGAGCCATCGTGAACCTTCCGTTGAGAGAATCTAATTAATGCGGAAATTGCAGGAAATTTTCCAATATATGGAATAAATGACGCATCATACGCCAGTAAAATAAGTAGTGATATATTTAAATAAATAGGAATTGCGAATAGAGCGTACACTATAGTTATAGTGTTAACGTTTCTTGGAACTCCAACCATTATGCCAAACGATAGTATCGCAAATCCAGCACCAGAAAAGGCAATAAGTCCCTTTGTAACAACCAATAAGAAATACCGAACAAAGAAAGAGACCCTTACGGATCTTGCATACCCGAAAAGACCAGCGCATAGGTAACTTATTACATTAGGAACAACGAATAGACCGAAAATCCAGAGGTAGATATAAAGGTCCATTTTTATATCTATGTAGGACATAATGACCGCTGAAACGACACTCCCAATTTTGTTTGTCGGCCTGAGATTTAAATCAATATACCCATTGATTTTCAGAAAAAGCAACGCGGAAATAGTTATGTATGCGGTGAAAATAAAGAAATAAATCGTCGTCTGATAAAATCTTCCTCTCATGATCAATGGCACGATAATAATAGTCGAAACTATAGAAACTATACATTCCAGAAGAAGGTCGCTCAGCCCAACGTTCATTTATTCACCTGCAGTCATCGGGTCACCTGTTGGCCGGGGTCGCGAAAGCGGCGCCTCCCTGGTGTATGTTGTCACCATAGTTTACACTACTCAGGCTGTCAACCAAGTTGACAACAAATGATATTCCGTGTTATAAAAATTCGTCTCATTGAACAAGGTTTTCAACTTGTCAGATCCTCCACGGGAGCCTGAGCACCGCACGCTAATCGGATACGCCCGCGTCAGCACCAATGACCAGAACAACCAAAGTCAGATTGATCAGTTGCTCCACTTTGGAGTCGAGTCAGCGGCGATATTCCAGGATAAGGCCAGCGGGAAGCACATGGAGCGTCCTGGCTGGAAGAATTGTTGGAAGGAGTTGCGCGATGGTGACGTCCTCGTTGTCACCGCGATAGATCGTCTCGGAAGAGACCTCATTGAAGTGGTGCAGACGGTCAAAGCGCTCCACGACAAGGGAGCTGATTTGAAGGTTCTTTCTATGGACCTTGATACGCGGACCGCAACGGGACGCCTGATTTTCGCTATCATTGCGGCGATGGCTCAATGGGAACGGGAGCTGATCGTCGAGCGGACCATCAACGGACTGGCGGCAGCGCGGGCAAGAGGCAAGACGGGAGGACGGAAAGCGGTTCTTTCGGATTCTCAGGTCGCCGAAGCCATGACACGAATACAGGCCGGTGAGAAATCGGGCGAAGTCGCCGCAGATTATGGAGTGACCCGGCAAGCCATCTATCGGCGGGCCAAGAACATGAGGAAGGATAGCACCAATGACTGACGAGCCGACGACCGGGAGCAAAAAGAATATGGCAACGCTAAGTGGCGTTGATGTGAATCGGGCTGATGCGGGGAAAGCCGCAGAGAGATTAGACTCCGCGCTCTCGCAAGGAATTTTGATAGATATTAAAGACATTCTTATGGAAGCCCCGGGCAAGTCGCTCCCAGCATCCGACCTTCTAAAAAAATTGCAGTCACGTTTTGAAATTCATCCGCAGAACGCAAGACATTGCTTAGATTCGGGCATCAGTGATGGCGTCTTGTCTTGGAATGGCGATACAAAGGTCATTACCTACGTTGCCGGATCGTAGGAGCGGACCATGACTTCTGTGGTTGCCGTCCATAGTGCAAGAAGTATCTGACTCAGTGAACGAGTGATCGACTGCGGTCTTCTGTCAGGCCTTTGAACGCGGCGTTTTCAGAAGCCGCTGGCCGATATGGTGATCTGCGGATTGGGTCCAAATCTGACAACCGTGCTCAATGGCACCCAGTCATTGGCTGGTTTTCCCGCTCCGGATCGGCTCGATCATGCGCCCATATGGGTCGTCGCCTTCTCACACCCCCTTACCGGTTCTGTCCATGCGCGACTGAGGTCATCTCATGCCGCCGCAGACAGAACCGGATCCCGATAATTCTCCTGCTTCGTCAGCATAGCCCAGACGGTCCGCGCCATCTTGTTTGCCAGGGCGATCGCAACCAGCATACGGGGCTTACGCTCAAGCATCCGCGCGAGCCACGTGCCAGGAACAGGTGGCTTGCGGCTCGCCCAGTTCACCCGCGTCATAGCGCCAATAATTAGAAGTCGACGGATGTCGGCTTGACCGGCCTTCGAAATCCGGCCCAGCCGCTCTTTGCCCCCGGATGAAAACTGCCGGGGAACAAGACCGAGCCATGCGGCGAAATCGCGGCCGCAACGGAAGTTTTTCATAGAAGGAGCAAACGCTTCGATCGCCAGGGCCGTCAGAGGTCCGACCCCAGGCAGGGATTCCAGGCGCTGTGCGACACCGCTTTCATTCGACAATTCGACCATCGCACGTGTTTTCTCGGTAATCCGAACCGATTGTTCATCGATCTGGGTCAGGAGATCGCGGCATTCCTCACGGACAACCTCGGGAAGTGACACACTATTATCCTCAAGGAACTCCTCAATACTACTGAGATGGCCCAGCCCTTTCGGTACGACAAGACCAAACTCGTAGAGTGTCGCTCGCAGGGCGTTGACGAGTTCGGTCCTCTGATGGACCAAGCGGTCACGACTGCGAAATAGGACAGCACGCGCCTGCTGCGCCTCCGTCTTCGGCACCACAAAGCGCATCTCCGGCTGCCGTGCCGCGATCACAATCGCCTCGGCATCGGCGGCGTCATTCTTCTGGCGTTTGACAAAGGGACGCACGTACTGCGGTGCAATCAGCTTCACCTCATGTCCCAAGTTCGTGAGCTCTCGCGCCCAGTGATGCGCGCTTCCGCACGCCTCCATCACCACGAGCGCGCGAGGCTGGCTCGCCATGAACTCCAGGAACTGCGGGCGGCGGACTTTCTTGCGAAACAGCACTTCGCCCACCCGGGACGCAGCGTGAATCTGAAATACGTTCTTTGCCAGATCCACCCCGATCATCGTATCTTTCATTTGCCGTCCTCTCTTCCGTGGCTGAGTTTCCAACCACCACAGTGGCACATTGCGATGCCGTTCGGGGAGGACGGCAACCACCCCATCTGACAACCAGACGGCCGAGAGCATATCGTCGAATCTAAACAAAGCGTTTCCGGTTTGCCGCGCTGATTTCAGAATCCCAGCACGGCGTCGATGCCGAAGGTGAACTGGCCGGTATTGCGCAGGTCGTTGAATGGGTGCGTGCCGTTCAACGACCGGTCGAAGCGGATTTCGGGCCGGAGTTCGAACAGCTTGACGGGGTGGCCGAGCGTGGGGTGCCAGGTGGCGCCCAGTGTCAGAGCCCCATACGTGGTGGCGGGGGCGGACTGGGTGCGGGTGGGCTGGCCGAGCGTGGAGCGCATATAGGCATCGTCGGCGATGAAGGATGTGACGAGCAGCCCGGTATCGTCGCGATAAATCTCGCCGCGCGCATTGAGCGTGAGAGAGGAACTGACCTGATAGCTGAGATAGCCGACGGCGCTGTAGGTGTTGGCGTGCAGTCCTGCGTCGTGCAGCAGGTTGAGTTCCGCGGTCGCGGAGAAGCGGTCGGTGAATTTGAAGGTGCCGCTGAGGTCGTTCCAGAATCGTTGCGCAGAATTGGCGCGGTTGCCCAGAGCACGCACCGAATCTTCCGGCCCGACGCGCCCCAGATAGGTGACGGACAGCCGGCCGCCGGCCAGACCGGTTGCCGCGAGGCCGAAATAGCCCGCCGGAGCGTCGTTGTTGTCACCCTTGCCGAACGAGACCTGATTGCCGGTGTCGATGCCGAACAGCGCATCGAGATGGCTGGTGAGGTGCCACTGGACCATGGCGCCGACATGTTCGAACGGCGTGGAATATTCGGTCGTGTAGGACAGCGTATAGAACGGGCGCAGGGCGGGATCGAGCGATTCCACCCCCATGGGGGACGAGAGGATGCCGGCCTGGATGTCCAGCCCGTGGCGCATCAGCGGCAGGTGCACGTCGAGATGCGCCTGCGGGATGATGAACTGATAGCGGCTGGTGATGGCGCGGTCGGTTATGCCCGCGATGTTGAAGTAACGGCCGTCGGCACCGTAGAGCCCGCGTAATAAGAAACCCACCTGCATCTGCTGGACGGTGGGATCGACGGCGCGCGAGACCGTGAGCGTGAGCTGGTCGAGTTGCGCCTGGTTGGCCCGGTCGCCGAAGAACTGGCCGAAATTGACGCCGTTGGCGGGGCGCGCGGGGTTGGCGTTGATGCCGCCCTCGACCTGGCCGGCGACGGTGATGCCGTGCAGCCAGTCGGCAGCGTCGTCGGCCAGGGCAGCATCGGCCAGCGCGGCCTCGGGCAGGACGATGGCCGCCATGACGGCCATGCGGCCGAACCAGCGTGCGGCGGGAGAGTGGGAAGGCGGCCGGGATGACGCACTGCCCTGTTCTCTGGTTTCGTTTTTCATGTGTCTTCCACAAGGAGTGTCGGGAATCGCCGCGACGGGATGCGTGGTGGCGATAATGGAAGGCAGCTAGGCGCAGGTGATGGCGGCCGACAAGGGCGTGCCGAGGCGCCGGCGCGGCTTTGTGCGGAATTCCTATGACTTTCCTATGGGATTGGCGGGTGCCTCCTCTGTCATCCCTATGCGGTTCGGCGGGATACTTCCGGTGCGTGAAAGGGAGCATTCACATGCTGGACTGTCTTTACCTTGGCATCGGGCTCGGCGGATTTGTCGTCTGCATGGGCTACGTGGCCTTCTGTGCGCGGATCTGAACGCCATGACATTCGAACTTGTCCTTGCGGGCGGGGTGACGGTCGGCCTTCTGGCCTATGTCGCCGCCGTGCTGCTGCATCCTGAAAGGTTCTGACGCCATGTCGCTTTCCGGATGGATCACCATCGCGGCGTTTTTCCTGTGCGTCATCGCGATGACGCGGCCGCTGGGCGGATACCTTCAGCGCGTGCTGGAGGGGCAGGCCCATTTTCTGGGGCGGATCTTCGGCCCGCTGGAACGCGGGCTTTATCGGGTTGCCGGGATACGCTGGGAGGAGGAACAGTCTTGGATGCAGTATGCCACGGGGGTGGTGCTGTTCTCGGCCGTGTCCTTCGTCGTGGTATATGCGTTGCTGCGCTTTCAGGTGCTGCTACCGCTGAACCCGGCGGGGTTGGGGCCGGTGGCGCCCGATCTGGCCTACAACACGTCGATCAGTTTCGTGACGAATACCAACTGGCAGAGCTATGGCGGCGAGACGACGATGAGTCATCTCAGCCAGATGCTGGCGCTCGCGGTGCAGAATTTCGCGTCCGCCGCCGTCGGGATCGCGGTGGCGGCGGCCGTCATTCGCGGCTTCGCACGACGGGGTGCGGCCACGATCGGCAATGTCTGGACCGATCTGGTGCGGGTGACGCTGTATGTGCTGCTGCCGATTTCGGTTGTCGTGGCCGTGTTTTTCGTCTGGCAGGGGGTGCCGCAGACCCTGCATGGATCGGTGGAGGTGACGACGCTGGAAGGCGCGCGCCAGACGATCGCGCTGGGACCGGTGGCGACACAGGAAGCCATCAAGATGCTCGGCACCAATGGCGGCGGCTTCTTCAATACCAACTCGGCCCATCCGTTTGAAAACCCCACGGCGTTGAGCAATTTCGTTCAGGTGCTGTGCATTTTCGCGCTTGGTGCGGCGCTGACCAACCTGTTCGGCCGTATGGTCGGGCGTGAGCGCGAGGGGTGGGCCATCTTCTCGGCCATGGCGCTGCTGTTCCTGATCGGCGTGGGTGTGACCTATTGGGCGGAGGCGCATGCCAACCCGGCCATCGCGGCGCTGGGCGTGGACCCGACGCTGGGCAACATGGAAGGGAAGGAAACGCGCTTCGGTATCGCCGCGTCGGCGCTGTTCGCGACGGTGACCACCGATGCCTCGTGCGGCGCGGTGAATGCGATGCATGAAAGCTTCCTGCCGCTGGGAGGCATGGTGCCGCTGGTCAACATGATGCTGGGCGAGGTCATTTTCGGCGGGGTCGGCTCGGGGCTGTATGGTTTCCTGCTGTTTGCCGTCATCGCCGTGTTCATGGCCGGGCTGATGGTGGGCCGCACGCCGGAATATCTGGGCAAGAAGATCGAGGCGCGCGAAGTCAAGATGACGATGCTGGCGGTGCTGTGCCTGCCGCTGGCCATGCTGGGCTTTACCGCGATCGGGGTGGTGACGGGGCCTGGACTGTCGGCACTGTCGGCCGGCGGTCCGCATGGCTTTACAGAGGCGCTGTATGCCTACAGTTCGGCGGCGGCCAATAACGGCAGCGCCTTCGGCGGGTTGACCGCCAATCCGTTCTGGAACCTGACGCTGGGCATCGGCATGGTAGTGGGGCGCTTCTTCGTCATCATTCCCGTGCTCGCCATTGCCGGCGCGATGGCAGCGAAGAAGGTGGCACCGGCCACCTCCGGCACCTTTCCGACCGATAACGGCCTGTTCATCGCGCTGGTCGGCGGTGTGATCGTGATTGTCGGCGGCCTGACCTTCCTGCCCGCGCTCGCGCTCGGCCCCATCGTCGAGCATCTGGCGATGCTGCGCGGCACCCTGTTCTGAGAGGCGGATCCTCCATGACACGTCAATCTTCCCGTTCTTCGGCAACGGGCGGCCTTCTTCGGGCGGATCTGCTTCTGCCTGCAATCGTCGATAGTTTTCGTAAGCTCGATCCTCGCGTCATGTGGCGCAATCCGGTGATGTTCGTGGTCGAGATCGTCACGATCCTGACCACGGTGCTGCTGGTGCGCGACCTGGCGACCGGTCAGGCGCATACGGGCTTCGCCATCCAGATCAATCTCTGGTTGTGGTTTACGCTGCTGTTCGCGAATTTCGCCGAGGCGGTGGCCGAGGGGCGCGGCAAGGCGCAGGCCGACAGCCTGCGGCGGACCCGCACGGAGACGCTGGGCAAGCGGCTGCTGGCCGACGATGCGGGGTTCTATGCCCGCACGGGTCTCTACCAGCCGATTCCGGCGCCGGAATTGGTGGTGGGCGATGTGGTGCTGGTCGAGGCCGGGGATCATATTCCCAGCGACGGCGAGGTGATCGACGGCATCGCGTCGGTCGATGAATCCGCCATCACCGGAGAATCGGCGCCTGTGATCCGCGAGAGCGGGGGCGACCGGTCGGCGGTGACGGGGGGCACGCGCGTTCTGTCGGACTGGATCATCGTGCGCATCACGGCTGCCCAGGGTTCGACCTTTCTCGATCGCATGATCGCGCTGGTCGAGGGCGCGCAGCGGCAGAAGACGCCCAACGAGATCGCGCTGACGATCCTGCTGGCGGGCATGACGCTGATCTTCATCTTCGCCGTCGCGACCATTCCCAGCTTCGTGCGCTATGCGGGCGGGCATATCGGCGTGCTGATCCTGGTGGCGCTGTTCGTGACGCTGATCCCGACCACCATCGGCGCGCTGCTGTCGGCGATCGGCATAGCGGGCATGGACCGGCTGATCCGCTTCAACGTGCTGGCCATGTCGGGCCGGGCGGTGGAGGCGGCGGGGGATGTCGATACGCTGCTGCTGGACAAGACGGGGACCATCACGATCGGCGACCGGCAGGCCTCGCGCTTCGCCCCGGTGTCGGGGGTGAGCGAGCAGCATTTGGCCGATGCGGCGCAACTGGCATCGCTTGCCGACGAGACGCCGGAAGGGCGCTCGATCGTCGTGCTGGCCAAGGAGCAGTTCGCGATACGCGGGCGGGAGATGCATGCGCTGGGTGCCGTCTTCGTGCCCTTTACCGCCCAGACGCGCATGAGCGGTGTGGATATCGGCCCGCGCCGCATCCGCAAGGGGGCGGTGGACAGCGTGCTGGCCGCAGTGGGTGCGGGGGCCGCCGGAGCGGGGGAGGTGCGGGCGATCGCTGATGATATCGCCCGCCAGGGCGGCACGCCGTTGGCGGTGGCCGATGACGGGCGCCTGCTGGGCGTGGTGCATCTGAAGGACGTGGTGAAGGGCGGCATCCGCGAACGCTTCGCCGAACTGCGCCGGATGGGCATCCGCACCGTCATGATCACCGGCGACAATCCGCTGACGGCGGCGGCGATCGCGGCGGAAAGCGGGGTGGATGATTTTCTGGCCCAGGCGACCCCGGAGGCGAAGCTGGATCTGATCCGCCGGGAGCAGGCCCAGGGCAAGCTGGTCGCCATGTGCGGCGACGGGACCAACGATGCGCCGGCCCTGGCGCAGGCCGATGTGGGCGTGGCCATGAATACCGGCACGGTCGCGGCGCGCGAGGCGGGCAACATGGTCGATCTGGACAGCGATCCGACCAAGCTGATCGAGATCGTGGGCATCGGCAAGCAGTTGCTGATGACGCGCGGCGCGCTGACGACGTTTTCGATCGCCAATGACGTGGCGAAATATTTCGCGATCATTCCAGCGATGTTCGTCGGCTTCTATCCGCAGTTGGGGACGCTGAACCTCATGCATCTGGCCACGCCGGAGAGTGCCGTGCTCTCGGCCGTGATCTTCAACGCGCTGATCATCATCGTGCTGATCCCGCTGGCGTTGAAGGGCGTGCGTTATCGCCCGGTGGGGGCGGCGGTGCTGCTGCGGCGCAACCTGCTGATCTACGGGGTGGGCGGGCTGCTGGTTCCGTTCGCCGGTATCAAACTGATCGACATGCTCGTGACGAGCATCGGCCTGGCCTGAGGAGGTCCATCATGACGATCGTGCGCACCATACGGCCCGCGCTGGTGGTTTTTCTGTTCCTGTCGGTTGTGACGGGCATAGTGTATCCGCTGGCGATGACGGGGGTGGCCGGATATGTGCTGCCGCGCCAGGCGGGGGGCAGTCTGGTGATGAAGGGGGACAGGCTGGTGGGGTCCACGCTGATCGGCCAGGATTTTGCCGATGCGCGCTATTTCCACGGCCGTCCCTCGGTGACCGTGGGGCCGGACCCGGCCGATCCGTCGAAGACGGTGGCGCAGCCCTATAATGCGGCGGCTTCGATGGCGTCCAATGCCGGGCCGACATCGCGGGCGCTGGTGGAGCGGGTGGCGGCGGCGGTTTCGCGGCTGAAAGCCGACAATCCGGAAGCGGTGCTGGCGGGATTGCCGGTGCCGATGGATCTGGTGACGAGTTCGGGCAGCGGGCTCGATCCCGATATCTCGCCGCAGGGCGCGCTGTTTCAGGTCGCGCGGGTGGCGCGGGTGCGGCACCTGCGCGAGGAGACGGTGCGGGCGCTGGTGGACCGCATGGTCGAACGCCCGCTGATGGGCTGGCTGGGCGAGCCGCGCGTGAACGTGCTGGAACTGAACCTGGCCCTCGATACGTTGCATTGAGCTGAACGATGGACACGCGCCCCGATCGCCCCGACCCTGATGCTTTGCTGCGCCGTACGGAAAAGGAGGACGCGGCGCGTGCCAGGGGGCGGCTGAAGATCTTTCTCGGCGCGGCACCGGGTGTTGGCAAGACGTTCGAGATGCTGACGACGGGCCACCAGTTGCTGCGCGACGGGGTGGACCTGGTCGCCGGGGTGGTGGAAACGCATGGGCGGGCGGAGACGGCCGCGCTGCTGGACGGCCTGGAGGTGGTACCGGGCCGGGCGATCGCCTATCGCGGGCGGACGGTGTGGGAGATGGACCTGGATGCGATCCTGGCCTGTCATCCGCGCGTGGTGCTGGTGGACGAACTGGCGCATACCAACGTCCCCGGCTCGCGGCACCCGAAACGCTGGATGGATGTCGAGGAACTGCTGGCCGCCGGAATCGACGTGCTGACGACGGTCAACATCCAGCATCTGGAAAGCCTGAACGACGTCGTGGCCGCCATTACCCGCGTGCGGGTGCGCGAGACGGTGCCGGACAGCGTGATCGACGGCGCCGACGAGGTGGAACTGGTCGATCTGACGCCCAACGACCTGTTGCAGCGCATGCGCGACGGCAAGATCTATGCCGAGCAGACGGCCCGGCGGGCGATGCTGCATTATTTCTCGCCCGGCAACCTGACGGCCCTGCGCGAACTGGCGCTGCGCCAGACCGCGCAGCAGGTGGATGCGCAACTGGTCGACCACATGAAGGCCAATGCCATTTCCGGCCCCTGGGCGGCGGGGGAGCGGATATTGGTCTGCCTGACGTTGCAGGACCATGATGCCAGCCTGCTGCGCTATGCGCGGCGGCTGGCCGACCGGCTGCATGCGCCCTGGATCGTGCTGCATGTCGAGACCAGCCGCGACCTGACGTCGGACGCACGGACGCGTATGGCCACGCAGATGCATCTGGCGCAGTCGCTGGGCGCGGAGACCGTGACCATCCCTGGCCAGGATGTGGCGCTGGATGCGCTGGCCTATGCCCGCGCGCAGAACGTGACGCAGATCGTGGCGGCGCACCCTGCCGGCAGGGGCTGGGGCGGGCGGCTGCGCCAGTGGTTCGGCCGGGCGACGACCGAGCGGCTGATCCAGTGGGCGGACGGGTTTCCGGTGCATGTGGTGCCGCGATCGGAAGCTGGCGAGCCCGATCTGGCCGGGGCGCCCCCGGCGCGGGCGCGGCGTGTTGGCCCCTATCTGGCCAGCACGCTGATCGTGGCCTGCGCACTGGCGGTGGCGCTGCTGCTGCGGCAGGGGTTTGCGGTCAGCAATGTGTCGCTGGCGTTTCTGACCGCGATCCTGGGTGCGGCGGTGGCCTACGGGCTGGGGCCGTCGCTGTGGGCGTCGGTCCTGGGGATGCTGTGCTTCAATTTCTTCTTTCTGCCGCCGCTCTACACTTTGACGATCGCGGCGCCGGACAATGTGGTGGCGCTGTTCTTCTTCTTCGCCACGGCGGTGATTGCCAGCAATCTGGGCGCGCGGGTGCGCAATCAGGCGGTGGTGGCGCGGCATCGGGCCGAGATCACGCAATCGCTCTATCTGTTCAGCCGGACGCTGGCGGGGATCGGGACGCTGGACGATCTGCTGTGGGGGGCCAGCCATCAGATCGCCACCGTGCTGGACCGCAAGGTGGTGATGCTGCTGCCTGTGGACGGGCGGCTGTCGGTGCAGGCGTCGTACAATTCCGGACAGCGGATCGGCGAGGAGGATCTGGCGGCGGCGACCTGGGCGTGGAAGCATGACAAGGTGGCCGGCCGGGGTTCGGACAACCTGCCGGGCACGCGCTGGCTGTTCCTTCCGATGCGGACCGGGCGCGGGCCGGTCGCGGTGATCGGGCTGGATACGGACCGCGACGGGCCGATCCTGGATGCCGAGCAGCAGCGCCTGCTGGATGCGCTGGCCGACCAGACGGCATCGGCCGTCGAGCGGATCACGCTGGCCCGGGACCTGGACCAGGCGCGGCTGAATGCGGAAACCGACAAGCTGCGGGGAGCGCTGCTGACCTCGATCTCCCACGATCTGCGTACGCCACTGTCGGCGATCCTGGGGGCGGCGTCGAGCCTGGACAGTTACGGCGATACGATGGGGCCGGAGGACCGGCACGACCTTCTGGCGACCATTCGCGACGAGGCCGAACGGCTGAACCGGTTCGTCGCTAACCTACTGGACATGACGCGGCTGGAGGCCGGAGCGCTGCGGCCCCGCCGGGAGCCGGTCGATGTGGCGGAAATCGTGGCGAGCGCGCTGGGGCGGGCGGCGCGTATCCTGGCCGATCACCGCGTTGAACTGGAGATGGAACCCGAACTGCCGATGCCGCTGCTGGATGACGTGCTGCTGGAGCAGGCCCTGTTCAATGTGCTGGACAATGCCGGAAAGCACACGGCGGCGGGCACGCGGATCGTGATCCGGGCGGCGTTGCGGCCGGAAGGGCTGGTGCTGGAGGTGCTGGATGAGGGGAGCGGGCTGGCCGTGGAGGACACCGAGCAGGTGTTCGGCAAGTTCCAGCGCTTTCTTTCCGCCGATCGCGCGCGGGCCGGGACCGGGCTGGGGCTGGCCATTGCGCGTGGGTTCGTCGAGGCCATGGGCGGCACGATCGTTGCACGAAACCGGCGCGACCGGCAGGGTGCGGTCTTTGTCATGACCTTTCCGTTGGAGGCGAGGGGAGCGGTGTGAGCGATCCGTGCGTACTGATCGTCGATGACGAGCCGGCTATCCGGCGCCTGCTGCGGACGACGCTGGGCAGCCAGTCCTGGCGGACGCTGGAGGCGGCGACCGGTGCCGCCGCGCTGCGGATGGCCGTGGAGGAGCATCCCGATATCGTGCTGCTGGATCTGGGATTGCCGGACCTGGACGGTGCCGAGGTGCTGCGGCGCATGCGCGCGGACAGGCCGGATCTGCCGGTCGTCATCCTGTCGGTGCGTGACGACGAGCGCGGCAAGGTGGCCGCGCTGGAAGCGGGCGCGGACGATTACGTGACCAAGCCGTTCAGCATGGCGGAACTGATCGCCCGGCTGCGCAATGCGATGCGGCATGCGTTGCAGCAGCAGGGTACCGTGCCGGTCTTCGTCTCGGCCGATCTGCGCGTCGATCTGGTGCGGCGGCAGGTCTTTCGGGGGGAGGAGGAAATCCGGCTGTCGCCGCGCGAGTGGGATATCCTGCGGATGCTGGTGCAGTATGCTGGTCGTGTCCTGACGCATCAGACCATCATGGGCCAGCTCTGGGGGGCCAGTGGCGATGTGCAGCAACTGCGCGTCTATATCCGCCAGATCAGGCAGAAGATCGAAAACGATCCGGAGCGGCCACGGCATATCGTGACCGAAACGGGCGTGGGGTACCGGCTGGTGCAGTCACAGGGGTGACGGCACCGGCCGGTGCGCCCGGTCGCCATCGGCTTCGGCTTCGGCTTCGGCTTCGGTGTTGTGACACTGGCCGGCGTGATCACAATGGCTGCTTGCCAACAGATGATCGGTGTAGAAATTTTCGCAGCCGCAATGCTCTCAGCCGTATTTGTCATGAGTAAGATGACGACCTGGTTCGGCTAAATTCCCAGCAGGAAGATGAGGCAACGCACGATAATGACCCGTGACAAGCAAAGGACCCATGAAAGGTGATTCTATGAGGAACGCTACCCGCCTGATCCTCGCTTCCCTGTCGCTCGTGGGTGGTTGGGGCGGGATGGCCCAGGCGCGAACGGGTGATGCCGTTGTCCCGGCCTATGGTGCCATTCATGCGGCCGATGGCCTCGCTAACCGCCCAGATCCATCATTGCGGTACCGGGTCGCATTCGACACGACGCGGGCCGCGGCCGACCCAGAGCAGATCAATCCAGCGCTGGAGCGAATCGCTCGCTTCATGAACCTCCTCGCGGCCGACGGGGTACATCCCAAAGCCGGCGACGTCGTAGCGATCGTCTACGGGGCGGCCACACCGTCTATCCTCTCCGACGCGGCGTATAGGGCGCGTTTCGGTCGGGACAACCCCAACACCAGGCTGCTGCGCGCGCTGGGCAAAGCGGGGGTCTCGATCGAGGTGTGCAGCTACGCTCTGTCGGGACAGAAGATTGCACGGGATGCCGTCGCCGACGGGATCCAGGTCGATGTGTCCGCCATGGTCACCCTGGCCAACTTGCAGTTGAGGGGTTGGGCCGTAATCTCGGGATAGAGGCTGCTTTCCGCTGGCCTCTACGCGCGCCGGCATAGGAGGCTGGAGTGGATTACGTAACGTCGACGGTTGCACTGGCCGAGATGGCGATCGCCGCGATCATTCTGACGCCATTTCACCTCCTGAGGCACATCCGAAAGCAAACGGAGCGTCGGAATGGCAAGTGACGGTCATACGACGGTGACGAAATTCCCCCAGCCAGCCGATCGGTTGGCAACCGTCTGCATGCCGTGGCATGCACGCGAAATCGGAGCTAATTTTATACGGGCAGCGAAATGCTTCGTGTGCGGGCGGGATGTCGCCGCTCCCGCACAGGCTTGCCGATCGATTTGCCTTTATTGTGCAATGGAGAGGGGGCAAATTGAGCCTGTGGAGAAAGAACCTCCTGAATGGAGATGAAGGTGTAAAGGCATGACTCACAGCCAGACGACCAGGAGACCGGAGCAGTGAGCCTTGCCCGCGCCATTCTGATCCGCCGGGAGCGCCAACGGCGGGGCGGAGCCAGTCGAAAGGAGAGGCTCTCCGTGTCGCCTCTCCTTCGGAACACTTTTGCCGCTGACAAGCAGCTTCAGCGAGCATGGAGGGCGGAAGGCGTGCCCTTTTGGAAGCGCCTGCTTCGGGCCTTCCTGATTCAGGGATGACGGCCATCGCAGACAAGCAGACAGCCGGAGAACCGACACAATGAATGTGGAAACCGTACCTGATGACTGGATGCACAGATGGTTTGATCTGCCAACCGGCCATGTCTGGGCTGTAGGGATGGCGATGGTGGCTGTCTGGTTGGGCTTTGTATGGTGCTGGCCGAATATCCAGAACTACGCAGGAAAGCCGCTGTCTGACACGCGTACGCCCGCCCTGCCGGGCCGGTGGCGCGAACGTGGTCCACCCAGCCGGAACTGCCGGGCATCACCCGGGATGACGACACGCCCCACCGCGTGCTTCGCGAACAGAAGTGAGAAGTATCTTTGTCCACGCAATTGCATGTTCTGACCGCCAAAATCGCCGCTGCCTATGTCTCTCACGTCAGCATGCCGCCTGACGCACTGCCGCCCTTGCTGACATCGCTCTATGACACGCTCGCTGGCCTGGGCGCGGCAGTCGAGGTTCCGCCAGCGCTCACCCCGGCGGCGGCGCCGAAGAAATCGGTGTTCCCGGACTACATCATCTGTCTGGAGGACGGCCGGCCGTTCAAGACCCTCAAACGCCACCTCCTGAGTGCCTACAACCTGACCCCGGACCAATACCGGGCGCGCTGGAACCTGCCGGCCGATTACCCGATGGTGGCGCCGAACTACAGTGCTCACCGGACCCGGCTGGCCAAGGCCGCAGGGCTCGGCCGCGCGGAGGCTCCGCCAGCCGAAACCCCACCCGATGTCGTCGAGGGCGTGGTGGTCACCAGGATTCCTGCCGCCAGGCGCGGCCGGCGGCGCAAGGCTTGATCGCGCCGCCTGACAGCAGGCCAAATCGCCGCACGTCCTCGGCGGGGCGCTACAACGGTTCGCGAGCAGATCGGTGATGCCCTGTTCGCCCGGAAGACGCCGGCTCCACTGCCCGTGGATATGTGCATCGTCCTGCGGACCGCGCTCTGCCCGTGGACAGTCCGTGGACAACGTGACGTTGCCCACAGATTGCCCACCGGCGCCACGCTCGACACACATCTCCACCGGCACACCAGCAGCAGGATCTTGTATTTATTAACTTGGCGTTTACCAAGATGCAGCAGCCTTAGGCTGCGGCATCTCCTGTCCCAATTCCGAGCAGAGCCATGAGCAAAGCATTTATCGCCGCCGTCCTTCAGGATTCCCTCGACTGCACCGGCGTTGCAGCCGCCAGGGGCGCCGACGCACTCCTGGGCGCGATCGTCGCCGAACTGCAGCACGAGGGAAGCTTTACGTTACCGTCCTTCGGAACATTCACGGTGCGCGAGACCAACGCACGCCAGGCGCTCAACCCCCGCACCGGCGAGCCCGTCTCGGTCGAGGCAGGGCGGACGGTCCGCTTCAAGGCCAGCCCGCTGCTCAAGAAGGCGGTCTGATTGATGCGAGGGACCGGGAGTGGGCCGATAATCCCCAGCCCGCCTCTGGTCCTGGTCGTCCGCCCGCGCTGCGCGCCTGACGCACCGCAACTCGCGCGGATCCTGATCAATCAGGAAGAGAGCCGTATCCGCGACGAAGCTGGTGCGGTCGTCCGAGCTAAGCTGACCATCACCTTTCGCCGTCTCGCCGACCAGCCGGGTCGCCACCCATACCCGACCCGGCGGTTCATGGCATGCTACGCACGGCAGTGGGACGACGGCGCCCGCATCAGCCTGACCTCGCACTACCCGACAGGGGGCGCGGTCTTTCTCGACCTGGAGGGGCTGGAGGGCAACCGGATCGGCTCCTTCCTGATGAATCTGGTCCTCACCTGGGCCCGGCAATGGCCGGACGCCGAGGTGAATCCGATCACCCTGCTTGCGCATCAGGCACATGGCGACAATACGATCCGGCGCAACCGGTTCTACGAGCAGTTCGGCATCGTGTTCGCCTATACGGACGATACCAGGGCAGCGGGTACCGCCAGGGAAATGCGCGCCGGCGAACTGCGACCCTGGGAGCACCTGCCGGAGAATCTGTCGGTGCTGCCGCTCGAGGCGGCGTTCGACGAGCAGCAGCGCGAACTCGCCGCCTTGCGTCAGTCCCAGCAGACCATGCAACTGCGCGACCGGGCTCTCCGTGGTGAGCTCCAGCGCGCGATGGCGCATCCACTGCGCTTCGCCGCCCGGCAGATCTGGTATCGTCACGCCCCGCTGCTGGTCGGCACGGCATCACTCGCGGTCCTCGGCAGCCTCTCCCTGCTGGCGCGAGCGCGCTGACCCGCCCCGCCCTCCCGGCCCCCAAAGACCCAGGGCGTCCAGTCGGCTACCCGCATTGCGCACCGCCTGATCCGCCGCCGCCATCGCCGCCTCGAGATCCGCATAATCCGGCTGCCAGCGCGCCAGCGGTGACAAGGTAGCCGGCACCGACGCTTCCTCGACTGCCGACGCACGGATCCGGCCGCCGCCGCGCCGCGCCCGACGCGGTAGGGCCACCTCCTCGGCCAGCGGCGCCAGGCCCTTCAGCCCGAACAGCCGGCGCGCGCTGCGATGCGTGACCTCGACCACGACGCCCTGGTCAGCGAACCGGTCGAGCAGCGCCAGCGCGTTCTTCGGCGCCATCCGCAAGCAGCCGGCCAGGGTGCCGGCCGAGATCAGCGGCGCCGCCGCGATCAGATCCAGCGCCGCCGGCGCCCGCGAGTTGCTGCGTCGGCCGGTCGCCACGATCTGGCGCGCCTGGCGCCACGCCTGTTCCAGCAGCCCGAGCTGGCGCAGCCCGTCGCGCGCCTCCGCGGCCAGCGCCTGCAGGAAGAGCGGTGCCCACGCGGCAAAGCCCCACGGCACGTCCGCCTGCAAAGCAGCTGCCCCGGTCAGCGGCAGTGCCGTCCGCAACAGCGTGGTGCCGAGATGACGGACGATCGCGGTGCGCATCGCCGGCCGCGCGTGACCGGCCTCGAGCCAGTCATGCAGCCCGCGGGCGACCCCCAGCAGCGGGCTCTCCGTGAGCGCGCCACGCGCGAGGACTGCCATCGCCTCCTGCACCGCGCCCTCCTGGTCGAAATCCGGCGCCACCAGCCACTGATATTGGGCGAAGGCATAGCGGGCCGCTTCGAACACCCCGCCACGGTCCGCGTTGCCGAGGCGCAGCGGCAGATGCTCGATCACCGCGGCCAGGTGCCACGGGTCGATCGCATAGCCGTCGACCGCCGCCTGCCGGCGCACCGCATCCAGGCGCATTCGGTGCAACACCGCCGGCAGCAGCGGATGGCCGTGCAATGCCTGGTCGAGCCGGCCGAGGGCGAATGCCGCGCGCTCCAATGCCACACCGAATTCGTCGGCCGTCAGGCTCCGTCCCTCGTCCCGCATCGCCGTCCCGTCCTAGATTACGGGTGCCGGCGCAGCTCCAGGGCCCGCTTTCGGAGTTGCCGACCGCGGCAGGTCAATCTGCCGTATCTCTCTCGGCGTTGGCGCGACCGCCCGCACCAAGCCGACAGCCCCCTCCGCGCTTCCGGCCGACCCGCCCCAGAGCATCCCCGGCATCAAGGCGGAAATGGTGCCGGCCCAGTACCCCAGATCGCCCAACGGGATCACCATGCCGATATCCGTTTCTTCCGGAGAAAGCGCCTGCGCCAGAATGTCGACAAAAGGCAGACTGTCGGCACTTGCGTTTGTTCCGCCAGCAGGGCCAAGCGCCTTGAGCACCGAGATGGCCCACGGCGATCGGGCGTCGCCGTACGGCCATTGGACATAGTAGCACCAGCCACCGAAGCCGGCGTCCTGATTCTGTCTCCAGCCATGCAACTCCGCTGCGAGAAAGGCCGTGCTCTGCTGATAGCTATAGGCCGGGACGAACAGAGAACTCTTCCCCTGATGGCACGCGATATGCCAGCGGTCTTTTTCTCCAAGCCATTCAAAGATCTGGTCCCGAGGGCATCCCCTTGCCAGCGCCCGCTTGATCACGTCCAGCGCCCGCTTTTGCGAATATGCCGAAGCCTCGTTTTCGGGGGGCGTTTCCGGCATGCCGTCATGCACCGTATGGTCGAGACGAAGATCTTCGAACCGCTGTCCTTGCTGCGGGCGCTTGGCCTGGAACAGAGTAAGTTTCACCATGCCACCATCGAGGTCGGTGACGATGCCGAAATCGCCGCCGGTACGCGGTTCATCGCTTCGCTTCTTCTGATGCGCCCAATAGCAGCCGGCCGCCGGAGGCCCTTGCGAAGAGCCGGCGTCGTCTGGCGCCAGCAGCGTGACCATGCTCAGCGCATTGGCCAGCAGGCCGAACAGGGCGGCGGTCTGCGGCTCTTCATCGACCCTCTGCGGCCCGAGCAACATCACCTGGTTGCGCACCGCCAGATGAGCCGCCAGACGCGACAGCGTCGCCCGCCAGGCCTTGTCCCGGGCGGCAAGGCCGGCGGAGCACGCAGTTTCTGCATCCTCCCCCATCTCGATCGCCTCACCGCTCGCAAGAGAGAAAGCCTGTTCTGGTCTTTGCAAACGATCGGCCGCTAGATTCGACAGCGAGGGGGTCCATCTCTTGCCGTCCGCCGGTGTCGCAAGCAAGGCATCCAACGCAGCAGCCAGTAGATCGAGCGGATGCGTCGGCGGGAGGAAGGCTTGTTGTTCTGGCATGCGTAATCTCGAGCTTGAGGTGGAGTCGTCCATTTCACATTTTTTAGATAATGAGATAGGTATTTTTTATAAATCAATTTGTTAGATCGATTTTTATTTTATGAGACTCTTTTAGATAATGAGACTGCAGGATGCGGAGAGACCGGCACCTTCTACACGTCAGATTAGAGGGGGTAACCGGATAGTCGGTTACCGAGAAAGGATGACCGTCCGCAGTCATGCAGCCAGGCCCGGCAGGAGGCGGGAGATCTGTCTACGTAGACGCTCTCTCGCTGCATCGATCGGGCCTGGGACGGTCTTTGCCGAGAGATCGGCCCGCATCTTCTCGCCAAGGAAATACGCGATCCGCTCTCCGTTCGCGCCACTCGGATGTGGCATGCCTTCGAGAACCTTCTCTGCCTTCAGATCGCCGCGCCTCACCAGATGAGCCAGTGCCTCCGTCGGTTTCGGCCCAAGTGGTAGCCAGAGAGCATCAGGCAGCAGCCGAGCCTCTTCCGCGAGAATCTCCTCGACCATCCCGCGTAGCATCGGTGTGCCGAGCATCGCCGGGGTTCCGTTATAATTCTCGCCCCGGACAAACACGGGATAACGGAGAGCCGATGTCATATGAACAAACTCGTGCTGCGACGTAAAGAGATCCGCGCAGCTTGAAACGCCGAAGGCATGATGAAGCGTCAGGAAGTCGAGCATACGCACAATATTGTTTCTCATGCCCCCGCTGAAACTGCCGGTCAGTTTTGCGGTCCGCAGCGCTTCTTCCTGTCCGGCGCCTGCTTTCAACGTCTCGCCGAAGGCGGTGAGCGCGTTCACAGCCTGAGTGCGGCCGGGCGTAATGCCGCAGATGACCAGCCGGGCCGTCTTCGGTGTGTAGTCAAATGGCGCCCAGGTCGTCGTGACGTTGCCGCTCGTCCCGAGCAGCAAAGAGCCGTCGTCCAGCAGTGAAGCCGGAGAGCAGGCGTCACGCACAAGAGTGCCGATGCGTGCGAGGTCGACATTAGTGAGAATGCTCATGACGTTTTCGAATCCTGAAGTAATCTGAAGAAGATGGTAGGGTCCAGATCAGGCGCGGTTTATTCGCTTGGTCCGATGGCCCGCCAGGATGATCCGTCCCTCGTCGCTGACGACGAGAATACCGGTTGTGTGCCCATACAGACCGCAACCTAGCCCCCTCGGGAATGGCAGCCTTCCAGAAATAGCTTATGTTAGTTCGAGGTCTGAAATGAGGCCTCTGCCACCTATCCGCTCCACGTTTCTTCAGCGGACAGGCAGTTCAGCGGGGGGGAACGGAAAGTCCGGTTCCGGATGTAAACGTGGAAAACCGGACATTCAGGACTGCGAAATAATCGCAAATACAGTTCCCGCTCGATTATTGATATCCGCACAAAAACCATATTTATCAGTTAATTGCAAAATTCTAAACCAATAACGCCATGATTGATACCATACTTCGAGATAAATACCCGTAACTGCTCTCTCTTTCTGTTCAACAACGATTCGTCATGACTACAGGCGGACCTTTGAAGTATGGCCGGACCTGGAACAAGCCCGTCATTCCCGCCCGGCTCACCAAATGTCGGCTTCCGACACGAGCCGACAATCACGCGTTCGGCCACCTTGGCTCGTTGAACGAGCAAGGCTGGCCGCTTTATGCTCTGGCGGGTTTCGGACGCACCGGGGTGGCTTGCAGACATTCGTTCATTGGGCCGCAGTGTTCCGCATCATGATAATAGCTGCTTGTGCTGGACCCTCATGAAACAGCGACGCAAAAAGGCGCCGACGGGAAGCCTCGTGCAAATGGCAGCGCAATCGACTACAGGGCAATCACGCGCCGGTCCAATAAATGACAGGGTTCACGTGGTAGGCTAGACCTTGCGAGGAGGAGATCTGACCCGGTCGCCTTCGCCCCTCTCGAAGGACGGCCACTCGATGTCCCGCTTTTCAAGCTTCCAATATGCGCCGAGCGAGACGCGCCAAATTCTTCGGGATCGCTTCTCGCGCAAACTCCGCGTTTCGCGGCAGGATCACTATCGCGACCCGAATCTTGCCTACACGCCCGACGTCGTGGCCCTGCGTCTCCTTCAGGAGATGACGATATCGCCGGCCTCCGCCTGGTCCGCCGTCGAGGCCGCCTACGGCTTGGACGGGGTCTGTCCGGACGAGGCGGCCACTCTACCAGACCTCGTGTCGTCCGGCGGTGCGCGCGTGGTCTGGGGAAGAGTCAAAATCTCGCAGGACATCGCGGTCAGGGCGCTACGCGCGCCCGACGGCGAGATGGACGCCCTGAAGGCGCTCGCGAAAGGCATCCACGGTCAGACGTTCGGGTTCGACACGGATTTCGGGGCGGACGCCGAGTTGCGCGCTCTGTCCGAAGATATTGTTGCGGGCCAACTGGATCCGCATCATCTCGTCGTGCGCAGTCCGGCCTGGGTCGCCGAACGGCTTTGGGAATCTGTTCGCGGCCAAGCGATCTCAGTCGAGGTCGCCTTGCGCCGCTGGATTGATCTCTGGGGCGTGCTCGAATATCCCGACATCGTCCCCGAGCGGGCTTGGGGGCCGGGTGACGCCGCCACCTTTAGAGAGGCAGCGCTTGGCTTGATCGGATCAGAACCGGCGCTGGCCGGCTGGATCGAAACCCGTGACCTCTATGTCCGGCAAGCGGCGTTCGCCCATAACGTCACGGTCGCCAACGCCGAGTGCCACATCCCGGCACCGCCGAGCACGGCCGTCTGCCGCGCGCTTTGGCTGGAGAGCCGGGCCGTCGAAGGCAGCGCCTACGGATCACTGGATGATTGTGGCGCCCTGTTCGGATTAGCGCGGGTGCTCCTAGCCGACGTCGATGCGCAGAACAACGCCAAGGCCCCGCACCCCATGGCCGCTGCGCTGTTCGACCTCGCTCTTGACCGGCCCGAACTCTTCAATGCCGTGCTGCATCAGGCGCGGAGCCATCCGCGGTTGCTCGCCGACCTTGTGCTGCATCCGCCCACGGCCGCACTCGCCTGTCTCTTGATCGCCCAGTGGCGTCATCCAGGCGGCGCCTGGGAACGGGCCCTCACTGAGGCGGATCATCAGGTTGGACAGGCCGACGCCTTCGCCGATGGCGTCGCGATTTTGGGAGAACACCTGCGGCGCGACGCAATCCCCGTGGGCGAGGCGGCGGCGCTGCTGAGCTGGTTGCATCGCCGCGCCGGGCCCGGGTTTGTCGATGACGTCGCCGGGGCAGACTTGCTAATGGCGAGCCTGCGCCGGGAGTTGGCAATGTGCCCCGCGCCCGTTCTGTTGGCCATGACGGGGTCTCTGCGGGGACCGGCCCTAGACCAGGGATTGGGCGCGCCGGAATTCGCCGCAGTCCTGGACCTTTGCGACCTTGGGAACCTGACGGACGACGTGGATCCCGAGGGAGTGATCGCCGCCTATGAAGGCGCCTTTCAGGCCGACCACTACAGTCTGTCGGCCTACCGTGTGGACGCCGCCGGCGCGGCGGCCTTGGCCCGCCTGAGCGAGCGAACCGAGGATCTGAGAAAGCGCTTCCTCTACCCGTTGCACCTTCGCGCTCGTCTAGCCGCCGCTCCGCCGGACCAAAATCCGTTTACGCTCGCCGATGCTCTCGGCCGGTCGGTCCGCGTTCATATCCGCATCCTGTGCCGCGCAATCGTCGGCGGTCCCCTCGACACAACCAGCGACCTCTTGGAAGCGCTGGTCGACGCTGTTCGGTCCGGTGCGCTGGAGCATAAGGAAAAGGGGCGCGTCGCGGCTTTCGCGCCGAGCTTTGAAAACACGTTGATCCGCACGCCACGCGATCGCCCGCTGTCGAGCGACCTGACGGCGGCTCTTGGGTGCCTGAACCCCGCGGCGCAGGTCTCCCTGCTGGACGCGATCCTGGAAACCGACGAGCCTTTGATCCTCGCGCAGATCTTGCCGAACGTGCCGCCGAACCTCCGCGCGCGCGTCGAGCAGCGGATCGCAGCGCTCGCGCCTGACGCCGCCGCCGAGATTCGATCTTTGCCCGAGATGCACGCCCGCATCGATCAGCTGCTGACCATCGGGGCGGCCGACGCCGCAGCGAGTTATATGGCCGCCGAAAGGAACCTGAAGATGTTGGGCAAACCTGCCGGCCGGGAACTGACTCGCTTTCGCAATGAGCTGCGGCTGGCGTTTCTGAAGCAAGATTGGGACGCGATCACGCATGCGCCGCAACCGGCCTTCACCGCCCGGCTGGAACAGGCATCAGCCCTCGAAACCCTGCAGCAATTTCGCGGCCTCGTGGCGCTGGTAGGGCCCAACTCCGACCCAGTGGTGGCGAAGGCGGTGTTCGCCAAACTCTTCGCGAAACGGAACTCCCTGATCTTCGCCACCAACTGGTTCGCTGCTGCCATCAGCGAACTCTTGGTCGACGACAGCTTCGGTCTCTTAGCGGGTCCCAACGTCCGGCTCGGTCGCCAGGTGCTCGCCGAGCTCGACCGCATGGTCGCCTTGTTGCCGAAGGGGCCGCCCGACGAAGTCCTGGAGTGCAATCGCGCGCAGTTGCTGCTGGCGCTGGGCGAACCCGGCCAGGCCTCGGCGACGCTATCCAGCGTGCCGCTGACGCGTCTTCACGCCGTCGCCGCCGCCTATCGCGCTGTCGCCTTTGCCCGCTTGGGTCATCCGGCCGAAGCCACGGCGGCCTTGGACGGCGCCGAGTTTCGGTTCGGCGCGACGCCCATCCTCACCGCGGCGCGGGCGCACATCGCCAGCGGGGCGGCGTTCCTCGCCTTGCCCGAAGTCTCCGCTTACGACAACCTCGTGGACAATGTCGGGTCGGCGATCGCGCGTTTCCGGCTGATGGGCCCGCAACAGCAGGCCCGGGTGCTTCGTCCGCAGTCAGACGCCTTCGAGGCACTGCTGATCGACTATGTGCGCGCGGCGGCCGACGCGGTCGTGTCCCTGGTCCCCATGATGAAGGGCGTCGATATCGACGCCATTGAAGACGATCTGAATGCCTTCGTGCAGCATCTGTTGGCGGCGCGCGTCCAATTCCTCGGCTGGTCGGTAAACGACCAGTCGAAGGGGGGCTACAGCGCGAACGCCAACGCCGGCGAGCGCGACATCATCCTCACCAGCGGCAGCACCATTCTGGCGATCGTCGAAGCGCTCAAATGCAAGAGCGCGCTGACCCAGGACGTCGTGAGAGCGGACCTGGAAAGCCACTTCCAGAAACTATTGGGCTACGGCAACCCACGGATCTTCTTCCACCTGACCTACGCCTACATCGACGTTGGCGAGGTCATCGCCTTCCTCGGGACAGCGGCCGAGACGGCGTGCCCGCCGGGCTTCAAATATCTCGGCCAAGAGAAGATTCGCCATGAAGATTCACGGCCGCCGGGCTTTGTTGCCCGCTATGACGCCGACTTCGGCGAGGTGAAGGTCGTTTTTCTAGTGCTAAACATGGGCCAAGACCGCCAGCGCAATGCTGGGATCACAGCGGGGAAGACGAAGGCTCGGAAAGCGACCAAGGAAGGAGGGAGGAGGGAGGGAAGAGCAAGGCGGTGAAGTCAAGTCAGCGGCTCAGACTGATAGCACGGTGGATTCTTAACCGTGGCCACCTCGGGATGGGCGGAGACGAATCCTCGAGCTCCTTAAGCGATGCCCGCTACGGGGAAGCGCTGGGCTGCACTCCGGGGGGGCGAAAGGGAGGGCGTAAGCGGAATTCAACCACGCAGGGCTCGGACGCTTCCCCAAGCGTGGCGGGGCCGTACCTTTATGCGGGCGGCCCTGAACGCGAACGTCGTTAATCACCCCGATGTTGCACAGAATCAATGATGCCGAAGCGAGCAGGGTCGCGCATGTCGAGGATGACCTGCTGATTCAGGAACGCGGCGTCACCGACAATCCCCGCGGTGCCTCGCAGGGAAACGGTCGGCTGCAGGCTCTCCGGCAACTCGTAGATCAAGGGGGGCTCACTATTTTCGGCCCGAGGGTGATAGTGCCCGTAATCAGCTTGCCCGGCATGTGCAGCAAGGTCCCCTCATAAGCACGTCCGTTCAGCGGAGGCCGACATCCACGCACGCTCTTGGGCGCTTGAAATGGGACGGAAAACCGCGATTTTCCGGCAAAACGCCGCGACGGGAATGCGTGGCCGGGACAGTTCAGGAGGCGCGCTATCGGGGAGCTACAGATCCAGTCCCATCAAGTGAAGGAAACGACAACAACGGCAGTCATATTACGCTAATTTGTCTTTAAGGTAAATCTCGGCGGACGCTCCGAACTCCGCCCCCTCCTCCGCCTCTACTTCCGATAATGTCCCTTGTCGGATGTAGGTGGCGGGCCGGGCCGTTCGCTGCTAAACCACGCTGAACCGCCGCAATGGAGGCCCGCAGCCGATGCCGAACACGCTTCTGTCTTCCATCAGCATCCGGGGCCTGGCCTACCAATCCGGGCTGGCCGCGGAGACCGCAGAGGCCGGCCTGAACGCCGAACTGAGCGGCAAACGGCAGGCGCTGGACGCCTACGACGCCACACCCGGCTTTATCGGCGAACGCGAAGACGGGCATATCCTGTGGGAGCTGGATCAGGTGCTCGAGATGGACGTCGCGCGCCTGGAGGAAGCGTTGCCCGATCTGCGCCGCGCCTTCGCGCTGTCAGCCTACCACTACTGGGAGACCGCCGTTTACCGCTGGCATCACCAGGAGCACGGAAAAGCTGCCAAGAAGAGGCTTGGAGCACACGATGACCTCGTCGAAGAGATCCGCAGGCTCGCGCAGAACGCACCCGATCTCTCGTTCAGTGTCCACCCCGACCTCGAGGCCGTCGCCAAGCTGGCAAACGTCCTCAAACATACCAGCGCCGATTCATGGCAATGGCTGATCGGGCAGTGCCCGGAACCATTGAAGCCCCTGTTCCCGGCACCCTCGGACCGACACACGCCGGTGATGCTGACAGTCGCCCAACTCGCCTGGGTGTTCGAGGTGGTCAGCCAGTCAGGCCCGGCCGGCTACCCCGGCGGTGCCGGCGCGCCGAGGACAAGCGATGCTCAGTGACATCCGGATCCTCGGCTCCCGCGCCGCTGCCCGACGCACGGTCGCTGCGCGGGTCGATCGCCTCACCCGCAGCCGCCTCGACCTCGACCAACTGCAGCAGGCGGTGCGGGCCCTCTCGGTCGCCCGCTTCGATCCGCCGCTCCCGCTGATCCTGGCCGGCATCGAGCAACCGGACGGCAGTTATACCGCGGACCGGCCGCTCGCCCCTGCCCTGCCCCACGCCGCCGCCGCCCTCGACGCCGCACGCGAGGCCGTTGGCGATGTCCCGGCCGGCCACGAACTGCTGATCGCCCTGGAGATCGACCAGGGCGCGCCCAGCTTCGTCGCCTGGCTGCGCCGCTGCCCGCCGGCCGGGCCGGTGCCCGACCTGGACGACAAGATGCCGCCGGCACCGGTCGGCCAGCCGGCCGCCAGCGTCGCCCAGTGGTTCGCCCTCGCCTCCAGCCAGGCAGTACCGAACCATGACGGCAGCCTGGGCACCGCCCGCAAGGCGGTGGAGGCCTTCGTCCAGCGCGGCAAGGCCGATAATACCCGCCGCGCCTACCGCGGTGCCGTGCGCGCCTGGTGCCAGTGGGCCGCCGGCCACGCCCTCCCTGCCCTGCCCGCGCGGGCCGAGGATGTCGCCGCCTATCTGGCCGACATGGCGCTGCGCAAGCGCACGCCGCGCACCATCGACCTGCATCGTGCCGCGCTGCGCTATCTCCATCACCTGGCCCGGCTCGCCATTCCCACCAGCCATCCGCTGGTCGCCGCCACCCTCGCCGGCATCCGCCGCGAGGCGCCGGGCGCCGGCCCGCAGCAGAAGACGGCGCTGACCTGGACTCCGCTCACCCGGGTGCTCGAAGAGGTGCAGGGCGACGATCTGGCCTCGGTCCGCGACCGCGCCATCCTGCTGCTCGGCTTCGCCGGCGCCTTCCGCCGCTCGGAGCTGGCCGGCCTCACGGTGGCCGACGTCAGCGTCGACGATGACGGCATGGAGATCCGCCTGACCCGCTCGAAGGGCGATCCCAACCGAGACGGGGTGCGGGTCGGTATTCCACGCGGCATCACCCGTCACTGTCCGGTCCGCGCCTACGAGGGTTGGCTACGAGCGGCTGCAATTACCGAGGGCGCCGTGTTCCGCCGGGTATGGATGGCCCCGGACGCCAAGGCAGGTACCCGCTCCCCGCGCCCGAAAATCGGCAGCACCGCCCTGTCCGATCGCGCGATCGCCGAGATCGTCCGCAAGCATTGCCAGGCCGCCGGGCTGGAGGGCAGCTTTGCCGGCCACAGTCTGCGTCGCGGTGCCATCAGCACCGGCGCCGGCGACGGCTACGACCTCCTCGAGCTCAAGCGCTTCTCGCGGCACCAGAGCCTGCGCATGGTCGAGACCTATATCGATGCCGCGAGCATCAAACAGCGTCACCCTGGGCGCGGTCGATTTTAACCCTCCTCTGAAACCCGTATAAGAGCTGATTGGACGGCGATCCTGATTGAGCACGTGGTCCAGAAGGCGTGCGACCGCGCTCTGTGCACCTGGGGCCTGACCGGGGTTACGCCCCCGTCTCCCTCCTTGCCCGTTTGGCCGCATAGAGTGCCGCATCAGCGCGCTCCAGGAGCGCCTGAAATGAGATCGCCATCGGTCGCCCCACGGCTATGGCCGTTCCGACGCTCAGCGTCGCGTTTATAGGCCCACCCGGTCGCAGCCGCGCATCGTGCCGGAACGCAGCCGTGAGGCGGTCCGCAATCAAGCGGACGTCTTCCTCAGCCGTGGTGGGAAGAATACCCAGGAACTCGTCCCCGCCGATCCGATAGATCGTCTCGCTGTCCGGCAGCACACGGCGAGCGACGTCGGCGGCCATCCTGAGTAGTTGGTCGCCGGTCGCATGCCCGTGGTTGTCGTTGATCGACTTAAAGTGGTCCAGATCAAAGGTCAGGAGCGCAATATCGCCTGGGCAGCCGCCGCGGCGCGCCAGCCATTCCTCCAGGGCGCGTCGGTTTCCCAGATCGGTCAACGGATCCCGCCTGGCAAGGCGGAGGTGCTCCGCCGCCTGACGCTCGCGCGGCAGCGCGATCAGCAAGGCGGTGACCAGCAGCACCTCGATCATAGCCTGCGCATTAAACGCAACGACCGCCCACAACGCGGTCGGTTCCGCACCGAGCGGTTTCGGTAGCCAGGCCGCAAAAGGCACGCGCGCCCATTCGAGCGCCGCGCAAATGCCAAGCACCCGGGCTAGCAGCCTCGCCGCATGAATAGCCCTGCCAGATGCCAGCCAGACGTCGCGGGCGGCCAATGCATTGAAGCCTCCCACCAGCAACATGCGGGACATCGCACAAGCGACGTCGCTGGTTCTTCCCGGTTCAATGACAAAGGGTAACGCGGCCGTCGCTAAACAGCACAGCATCGCGGTCCCGATCCGTGGCCGGTACCCGACCTTAATGCGAATGGCCAGCCATCCAAAACCGTAAGCGAGAGTCAGCAGGAACGCCCCAACCGGGATCCCGGCCTCACCGGGCAGGATCCACGGCGCGGTCAGAAAAGCTCCCCCCGCCCCGCCGATCAGGAAAGGCGCGGCCAGCCAGCGAGCTTTGGAAGAACGCCCGTTGCTCACCCCCGAAACGAGAAATGCAAGCCCGATCAGCAAAGTGACTGCCGTGCTGTAACCGATGATAGCCGGGGCGTATGCGGTCATGTGGCGTATGGCTGGTGTGTTAGGACGGACATTCTGGCGTCTTCATGACTTACGAACGGCCGTTTGCGCAACCAAACTCGATGACTGAATCGGCGTCTCGGGCAGTGTATCACCCGCCGTTGCTCGTTCCGCGCTCACGACGCGTAGCCGCGGACCGCGGCACAACCGACTGCGCGGTGTTCCGACGGGTATGACTCCCCACCGAGGCCAATCCGGCCGTCCCCTCAGCGCGTCCACAGGGCAGCGGCGCTGCCATCTCCGATTGCGCGATCGGCGCGCCTGTCCGCGAACCGGTTCAGGTGTTTGGAAGCCCGAGCTCCCCTTGAGTGCCGAATATTTCGTCCGAGGCATCAAGCTGCTTCGCAGTCGGCAATGCGTGCTTGTAGATCACACGATAGGACTTAGTGCGGCCCGGACCGCTCGCCTCCAATTCAAATTCTGCGAGCCCTCCGGCCCTCACCATATCGTTGAAAGCAGACACCACATCCTCCCGGAACCGTGCTCGCTTCTTCGACGGCTCTGTTCGGTAATCCCTTCCAACCATTTCGGACAATGTTTCCAGTGTAATGTAGTGGTGATTCGGCTGGCTATCGATGTACGGCCACCAAGCCCGCGCGAAGTCCCCTTTCAATCCGAAATATACATCCGCAGAGACCGAGACCAAATTTTTGGTTTCAAACGTCCGTCTTACCCACTCGCCGTAAGTAACGCTAACCTCGGAATCGAGATTAACACCGGTCCAGTTGATCGAACCAATCAGACCATCCGACCATCCCGCAGAGGGAAGTCTGCCCTTCGCCACGGCTGTCTCATAGGCGTCATATGTTCCGGTGAAAACGCGCATCGTGACGCTTCTGAGCTCTTCCAAGATGCGCAGAGCAACGATTAAATTATTCACGTGCGCTGTGAGACCAGATGCTTTGAGAATATCCCGCCAGGTCGCGTCAGTGCGATAAACTGACCCCTTCACCTGACCATTCTCACCCACAGTCTCAAAACGCTTAGCCCGGAGCCTAAAAAGCGCGATCAGCGCATCACGATGGCGCGTCCCTAATTCCCTGCCCCTCACTTCCACGACCGCGTGCGGCTTCACAACATACGTGCGAACGAAATCCGCATCTGTCGACAAGCCATGCTTACGTGGCGCGAATGCAGCAGTGCGCGCGAGCTTCGACGGTAGAACAGCGGGATTACGACGACCTCGCATGTTCGCGCGAGTACGGGCTAACCTCTCTAACCGCGCCACCTCAGCGTCGCTCAACTCGGTCATCTCTACCCCAGCGATTCCGACAGTGATCTGACTTTAGCAAGCCAAACTGTGGAAAACTATAACCGATTTGGGAATCACAGGGGTAGAAACGGGAATCGCGGGGGGATGAATGGGAATTGCGCGGGGAAAATAGGCTGATAACATACTGGTTTTATTATATTAAATCGGCATAGACTTTACTTTATTAGACTAAAAAATTAAAGACCACGTCTTCCCCTGTGAATCACGTGAACAACTTGTGCCCCGATCTCGCGAACTCCCGTCGCAAAAACGACTCTATTGGCTAAAAAATAAGAATGCTCATGAACAAGGAGTTTATGGGGGACATAGTACACTCCAGACCAGCATATCTTGCGCTCCGAGATTCCCCTCCTAGTCTGAATTTTGCCATGACTTCGCTCACAAACCAGGTGTGCGCGGAATCGCGAGGGTAGAATGGAGCAACATCCGTACGAATCCGGTGTTCCATCGGGCACATGTCCGAACGGAATCACGGGGGTAGAATGGCAAAAGGCGACGTTCCAGTGAACTGATATCATTATACATTGTTCAACTGAGCGCTTCCTCTTGAACGCGGAATCGTAGGGGTAGAATCCGCCTTATCATGCCGGTTTGACCGGCAATATCGCGAAAACTATCCGAATCGCGGGGCTGGTGACGACGGGCAAACAGGAATCGCAGGGGTAGAATTAGGTGCTCCCTCTCGGGTGAGGGGAGCGCCACTTGACCATCCCCCTCGCTGAGCAACGGAATTGCGGGGGTAGAATTGGGACTTTTGCCGCTTCCGTTCCGCCAATTTAGCGGGGGCGGCCCCGCAACTGGTAACGACGGCAAGGGAACCGGCCGCCGTGGAATCGTGGGGGTAGATTCGTAATGCCTCGGGCTCAGTTCTGGTCTCGGAGGCCCGGTAAACTGCAAATATTCCTACCCAGGTGGAATCGCAGGGGTAGAATGCGCCAGCGTTTCGATGCTTAGGGATTAGGAATCCGGCTACACAGCAGGTGTCCCGCTAACAATGAGCGCGGAATCGCAGGGGTAGAAATCGAATACGCTACTCGCTTCATGGGTCTTCCACGGGAGACCGGGCCATAAGAGGCTCACGATCCATGGCGAAAGCGGGAAGCGCGGGGGTAGAATACGACATTAAGGCGATTCCTCCCCCCATCACACCTTCCACCAAGTAACTGGAAAAATGCGATTGAAAGCATTCCTGACTCAGGGATCCTCATTCATCGAGCGTCAAGAAGATCCGCAATAAGGCTTGAAAGGGTACGGAGTTTTCCACGATCGTCCTCGGAAAGTGCGTCACGACTAATCTTCCGAAGCGAAGTCTCAAGCTTATCCACCAAACGACCTGAAAAAGCGTTACCAGGCCCATTCCGGCTTGCGCTTACCTTAGACGATGACGGCTCTTGCATACCATTGCGAAGCTCCCGAATTGTCAGGCTTCCGGATAACG
This sequence comes from Gluconacetobacter dulcium, assembly GCF_014174165.1. Taxonomy (GTDB): domain Bacteria; phylum Pseudomonadota; class Alphaproteobacteria; order Acetobacterales; family Acetobacteraceae; genus Gluconacetobacter; species Gluconacetobacter dulcium. The sequence continues at coordinate 64,070 of NZ_JABEQN010000008.1, forward strand.
CGCGCTCCATCAGCGCGGTCCGCGAAGGACCGTCAGGTAGTCGACTGAGCTCAACGAGCATGTTGCGGCTGATAGGAAATTCTGACGTCAGAACTGCAGACAAGAAGTCTTCTGGCAAATCAATGATACGCAACAAGCCACTAAGCTCTGAAGGACTCTTCCCGATTTCCTTCGCTGCTTCCCGCTGATTCCATCCCTCCTTCTCCATCAGACGCTTGATCCCGTAAGCTTCCTCCACAGGATTCAGATTCTCACGATGGAGATTCTCAACCAAAGACGCCACCTCGAATGCTTTGTCGCACTTTATGGCGACAAGCATGTGGATTCCGGCGCGCTCGGCGGCTCTCCAGCGCCGCTCGCCGGCGACGATAATCCAGCGGTTCCGCTCTCCCGGCTTGGGCCTGAGCAACACAGGCGCGAGTTGCCCGTGCTTTTTTAGGCTCTCGGCAAGTTCGTCAATACTGGCCTCAGGGAATGTCTTGCGCGCTTGGGTTGGGTCGGGCTCCACATGAGAAGCGTCGACTTCGAAGCTGTGGTTTCGGTTTGACGAAACAAAGTTCGACTCCAACGACGATACCCGCTGCCCGATCGAGTTCATCAGCGGTGAAGGCCCCTTCCGGCGCGGTATCGGGCTCATGCCCGCACCTTGCGCTTCACGGGAACAGGCGGCTCATCCTCTTCCGGATCCGGCTCATCAAGGTTCAATAACGCCAGATTGGGTGGTGCGCCGGTCGCCAGCGACGCAGCTAACCTCACATAGACCTGCACAGCTTTCGACCGAGGTGAAGTGTCGAGCGCAATAGCACCTGCCCAAGCGGCATTGCCAAATACAGTGCTATCGGGAACAGGTTCCAGAACAGGTGCCAATTCCGCAGTGTACTTGATCAAATGGTGCAGAACCTCCCGATCTACGGCTTGTCGACCATTGTACCGCGTCGGCAAGATTCCGGTGACTCTAAGCTGAGGATTCAGACGGCGCTGAACTTTCTGGACGGTCGTCAGAAGGAGCGCGACTCCCATTGCATCGGGCGGTTCAGTTTGAACCGGCACAATCACCATATCTGCAGCAACGAGCGCCATGTATGTCATAAGCCCAAGATTCGGCGGCGCGTCGATGACGATAAAATCATAATCGTCGAGGACAGGTTCAATGGCCTCCGAGAGAGCGGCCTCGAAGCCTGGCTCGCGACGACCGTCCGCTTCGGACAAGTCGATATGGCTTGAAAGCATATCGAATTGCCTTACATTTCCTCCCACCTCCTCGTCGCCGCGGATAATGGCGTCACTTACCTCCGCGCCTCTAAGCAGTACGTGCATCACAGTCCGGCCAGAACGATAGAACTCAAGAGCGCCCTGCCCCAGAAGCCAGTCTGTGGCAGACGCCTGCGGATCGAGATCTATCAGCAGGGTCCGTTGCCCAGCCCGTTGGAGCGCCGAGACAAGATTCAGCGCTGTTGTGGTTTTACCCACCCCGCCTTTCTGGTTGGCGATGGCGACCACGCGCGCTTTAGCAGTCCGCTGCTCTTGAAGAAGTTGCATTTCACGCTCGACGTCTGCTGGTATTTGCTCCTTCCCATTTTCCCAGCGACTGAGGCGAGAGCGGTCGTAAGAGCGGTCAAGCCGCGTGTTGAGTACATTTCTCAAATCGTTCTGAGAAAATTTAAGCTCTTCGCGAATCTGGCGGAATTTGTCCCCGTTCACGTGCCGGCTCCCTCTGAAGTTTCCGTATCTGCACGCTAAAGCCCTCGAAGACTGACCGTCAACACAAAACGCACACTGTTGACGGATTAATGTTGCCGACACGATGAAGCGGCTTCGGGTCTGCGCAAATTCTTCTTGGCGACCGCCGCAGAGAGTAATCGACGTAGTCTCCCCTCCGCCGGAAGACGTTGAGGGTTGAACCTTGAAGATTCTGCGGCAAATGGGTCCCGTTGTCCCAACGACGCGCTGCTCTCCATTTCACCGCCGCTATATGTCACGCTTGGTGTCACCTCAGTCAGGTAAGGAAGTGGAAACTTCGACCCATATCGTCTCGTCCTCCAGGCATCATGATTCGGTGCTGTTGCACTAAGCGGGCGGCCGAGCCTTGCCGACGGGGCCGCTTTGTGTCGAGGCTCCCCTCCCCCATCTGTGACGCCGAGTTCTGACGTCAGAACTCGGCCGTCGAGCGCCGTTGCACTAAATGGGCGGCCGGGCGTTGCCGGCGGAGCCGCTTTGTGTCGAGGCTCCGCCTCTCCCATATGTGGCGCCGAGTTCTGACGTCAGAACTCGGCCGTCGAACGCCGTTACACTAGATGGGCGGCCGTGCGTTGCCGGCGGAGCCGCTTTGTGTCGAGGCTCCGCCTCTCCCATATGTGGCGCCGAGTTCTGACGTCAGAACTCGGCCGTCGAGCGCCGTTACACTAAATGGGTGGCCGGAAGGTGCTGGGGGGGGCTGCCTTCTGTCGAGGCTCCGCCTCCCCCGCGCGTGCCCTGGGTTCTGACGTCAGAAGTTTCACCAGCGCCGATGAGGCGCTTTCCAGAGTTGAATAACAATAAGCGGGGAGAAGAAGAGGGAAAGGGTCAGGAGGGAAGAAGACGCGCGCGGAAGCAGGGACAGAGGTCGCACCACATGGTGGGGAGCGGATCAACCGGGTGGGTCCTCGTCATGCTCGCCGGCTGCGCCGCCTGCGCGTGCCTGCGGTCCCGGCGCAAAGCGCCGCCGTATGATCCCCGCCCCACCATGTGGTCGCGCAAATGGGTCAAGAGAGAAAAGGACCCAGACAATGACGCTCCATATCCTTGCCCATGGCCTCCCCGATCCGGACGGCCCCGCACGACCGGTCGCCGGCCGCCAGTTCGAGGCGCTCAGCGAGCTCGAGACACTGGCCGGTGTGACCGACCGGGTGGCCTTCTGGCGCCGGTTCAGCCACCTGCCCCTGCAATATCGCGTCCGGCGCGGCCAGGAGGTCCTGCATCAGAGCGTCCATGAGCAGATCGCGAAAGGCATGCTGACGCCCAAGGAGACCCCAAAGGAACGGGCCCTGCGCGCGCTCAAACGGGCGACGACGGCTTTCATCGAGCCCAGTGATCCGACGGCGCAACCGCTGCCGGACGTCCTTGATGCACTCGCCCGATCGGCCGACGCGGCACGTGACGCCGGCGCGACGGCGCTCGAGATCATCGATGCCAGCGACGGGCTGGAGCATTAGCGCCTCCCCGTCCCTGCCCTCAACACCCTGACCCGTCATAGCGGCCACCTCCAGGTGGCCGTTCGTCGTTTCGCGCCCCCGGCCAGCTCGCTGCGCCGGGCGATCGCGCATGCCCGGAGCCCTTCCATGGCCGATTTCGGAACCCAGTTCAGCCTCTTCGACAGCACGCCCCTCAGCGGGAAAGACACCTGCCTCTATTGGGGCGACCTGGAAGGAGAAGACGCCGACGCGGCGCCTGCCGCGTTCGCCAAGGCACTCGCCGAAGCCCCAGCCGTCGTGCCGCAGCGCGATTTCCGCCTGGCGGGCCTCCGTGGCCTTGCTGCGGGTTGGCAGGCCCGCGCGCGGGATAATTTGGCCGCCATCCGGCTGCTGGGAGAGCTTGAGCGAGACGAGCGCAACGCGACCGCGGCCGAGCAGGCGATTCTCAGTCGCTTCGTCGGCTTCGGCGCCGGCGATCTGGCCAACAATCTGTTCCCCCGCGCAGGCGACACCGTTGGCCGCGGCTGGGAAGAGATCGGCGCCGAGCTGACCGCCTGCACGAGCGAGACCGAGCGCGCGGCGCTGGCGAGGGCGGTGCAATACGCCCATTACACCCCGGAATATATCGTGCATACGATCTGGGACTTCCTGCTCGCGCGCGGCTTCCAGGGCGGCTCCGTGCTCGAGCCCGGGTGCGGCACCGGCCTGTTCATCGCCACACGCCCGGCAAAGCTCGACGGCAGCATCGCATTCACCGGCATCGAGATGGACGCCGTGACCGCGCGGATCGCCGGGTGCCTGTATCCCCGGCAGTGGATCCGCCAGGAGGATTTCACCAAGGCGAAGCTCGACAGCGGATACGACCTCGCGATCGGCAATCCGCCGTTCTCCAACCGGACCGTCCATAACGCCGACGACCGTGCCCTCTGGGGCTTCAGCCTCCACGACTATTTCATCGCCCGCTCGATCGAGGCCCTGCGGCCAGGCGGGATCGCGGCGTTCGTGACCTCGCGTCATACGCTCGACAAGAGCAGCACGACGGCAAGGGCACACATGCAGGGGATGGCAGACCTGCTGGGTGCGGTCCGGCTGCCCGCAACGGCGATGCGCGCCGATGCCGGAACCGACGTCGTGGTCGACGTCCTGGTCTTCCGTCGCCGCGCAATCGGCGAACTGCCGGGCGATGACCACTGGCTGGAGAGCGCGGAGATTCCCGACACCGATCTGGGCCAAGGCGCTCTGCACGTGAACCGCTACTATCTGGATCATGGCGAGCAGGTCCTCGGACGGCATGCCTGGACCACGAGCCAGTTCGGGCCGGACTATACCTGTGAGCCGATCGCCGGCGTTGCGCTGGACGAGGCGCTGCCGATCGCGCTCGGCCGCATCGCACCGGACGTTCGTTTCCCGGCGCCGACCGACGGTCGGATCGTGGCGCCGGCGGCCGACGGCCGCCAGATCGGCACCGCGGCGGATGGCGCCGACCTGAAGGAGGGCAGCTACTTCCTGGAAGGCGGCGTGCTGCACCAGATCGTCGCCGGACGATCGAGCCGGGTCCTGATCCGGAAAGGCGAGCAGAAGGAGGGCCTGTTCCAGAAGCACGCGCGCATCATCGAGGCGCTGGTTCCGGTGCGTGACGCTGCGCGGCGCGTGCTGCGCGCCCAGATGGAAAACCAGCCGTTCGCGAAAGGGCAGGGGGACCTGAAGCGCGCCTACCAGGCGTTCGTGCGGCAGTTCGGACCGATCAACCTGACGAAGACGACCGTGCGGGTGAATGAGACGACAGGTGTCGAAACCGAGACGCAGCGGCGCCCGAACCTGCAGCCGTTCTACGATGACCCGGATGTGTGGCTGGTCAGTTCGATCGAAGAATATGACGAAGCGACGGAGAGGGGCAGGCCCGGTCCGCTGTTCACCGACCGCGTCATCCATGCGCCGGTGGAGCCGGAAATCCATTCCGCTCACGACGCCCTGGCGGTCTCCCTGCACGATACCGGCCGCGTCGACATTCCGCTGATCGCGGAGCTTCTCGGGCGGTCCGAGAGCGACGTGGTGACGGACCTCGGCTCGGCGATCTTTCTCGATCCAGCCTTTACCTTCCCGGGCCGGGATTCCTACGTCACGGCCGACGCCTATCTCAGCGGACCCGTGCGGACCAAGCTGGCGAAGGCTCGCGAGGCCGCCAGCCATGATGGCCGCTTCACCTGCAACGTCACGGCGCTGGAGGGGGTGCAGCCAGAGGACCTGCGGCCTTCCGATATCACCGCCCGACTGGGCGCGCCCTGGCTTCCGGTGAGCGACGTCACGGATTTCGTTCGCGAGGTACTCGGGGTTGAGACGCGGATCCACCACACCGCGCAGGTGGCCTGCTGGAGCGTCGACAAACTGCCGTTCGCTGGCAAGGCCGAGGCGACATCTGTCTGGGGCACGGAGCGCCGCCACGCGGGCGAGCTGCTGGAGGACGCGCTGACCCAGGCCAGTCCGAAGATCTACGACACCTGGACCGACCAGGACGGCGAACATCGTGTGTTGAACACGCAGGAGACGGAAGCGGCCAAGGAAAAGCTGGCAGCGATCAGGAGCGCATTCTCAACGTGGGTGTGGCAGGACGCCGAGCGTGCGGATCGCCTGGTGCGGCTCTACAACGACACCTACAACAACCTGGTCGCCCGTAAATTCGACGGCGCGCATCTCCGCCTGCCGGGCGCCAGCACGACGATCCGGCTGCGTGAGCATCAGAAGCGGGTCATCTGGCGGATCATCGCCACGGGGGGCACATACATCGCCCACGCCGTGGGGAGCGGCAAGACGTTCTCGATGTGCGCGGCCGTGATGGAGCAGCGCCGCCTTGGTCTGATCTCGAAGGCGATGATCGTCGTGCCCGGGCATTGCCTGGCGCAGATGGCGCGCGAGTTCCTGATGCTCTACCCGACGGCGAAGATCCTGGTCGCCGACGAGACGAATTTCGTGAAGGAGAAACGCCAGCGGTTCCTGGCGCGCGCCGCCACAGGGAATTGGGACGCGATCATCATCACCCACGATGCGTTCAAGTTCATTCCGGTCGAAGCCGCGTTCGAGCGGGAGATGATCGAGGCGCAGATCGCCTCATACGAGGAACTGCTCGACCAGGTGGACGGCGAGGACCGTCTCTCGCGCAAGCGCATCGAGCGGATGAAGGAGGGTATGGAGGCGAAGCTCGAAGGCCTCGCCGCCCGCAAGGATGATTTGGTGCATCTGGGCGAGATCGGGATCGACCAGATCCTCGTCGACGAGGCGCAGCAGTTTCGCAAGCTCAGTTTCGCGACCAACCAGTCCGACCTGAAGGGCATTGACCCGAACGGCAGCCAGCGGGCGTGGGACCTGTTCGTGAAGACCCGCTATCTGGCGGCGCGGAATCCGGAGCGTCCGCTGATCCTGGCCTCTGGCTCCCCGATCACCAACACGCTTGGCGAGCTCTACACCGTTCAGCGCTACATGGCGCTGGAAAGCCTGCAGGAACGCTATCTGCACGAGTTTGATCCGTGGGCGGCGAATTTCGGGGAAACCCGCACCGAACTCGAACTGCAGCCGAGCGGCCTTTACAAGCCGGTGACCCGCTTCACCGAGTTTGTGAACGTCGCCGATCTGATGGCGATGTATCTGCATTTTGCCGATGTCGTGCAGCAGGAGGATCTCCGCCGCTACGTGAAGCTGCCGGCAATTCAAGGCGGGCACCGCGAAATCGTCGTTGCGCCGGCGAATGACGATTTCCGCGCCTACCAGAAGGTGCTCGCCGAGCGCATCCGCGTCATCGAGAACCGGAAGGCGCGTCCCCAGAAAGGCGACGACATCCTTCTGTCGGTGATCAACGACGCGCGGCACGCCGCGATCGACCTCCGGTTCGTCGAGCGCGACCCCGCGAACGAGAATGCGCCCAGCAAGCTCGACGTCATGATCCGCAACGTCTTCCGGATCTGGCAGGAGACGTCGGAGAACCGCTACACCAACCCGGAGACCGGCGGTCCGTATGACCTGCCGGGCGCCGTGCAGATGGTGTTCTCCGATCTCGGCACCGTCGCGGCCGAAGGGAAGCGCGGCTTCTCGGCGTATCTGTGGATGCGCGACGAGCTGGTGCGGATGGGTGTGCCCCGCGACCAGATCGCCTTCATGCAGGACTACAAGAAGGCGGCGGCCAAGCTCCGCCTGTTCGGTGACCTGAACAGCGGGCGCAAGCGGATCCTGATCGGCTCGACCGCAACCATGGGGACGGGGGTGAATGCCCAGCAGCGGCTGATTGCACTGCACCACCTCGACGTGCCCTGGCTGGTCTCCGACATCATCCAGCGTGAGGGGCGGATCGAACGCCAGGGCAATCAGAACCCGCTCATCCATATCTACGCCTACGCCCAGGAGGGATCGGTGGACGCCACGAACTGGCAGCTCCTGGAACGCAAGCTGCGCTTCATCTCGCTCGCCATGTCGGGGGACCGCTCGATCCGACGTATCGAGGACGTCAACGACGACGGCAATCAGTTCGCCATGGCCAAGGCGCTCGCGTCAGGCGATGCACGGCTGATGCAGAAGGCGGGGCTGGAGGCCGAGCTGGCCAGGCTCGAACGGCTCCACGCCGCGCATTACGACGACCAGTTCGCGGTGCGACGCGCCATCCAGGCGGGCGAGCGGGACATCGCCAGGGCGAACGAGCTGCTTCCGAAGATCGAGGCGGATATCGCGCGCCGGGAACCGACGCGGGGCGACGCATTCCGCTTCGAGGCGCCGCGTGGCGCCATGGCAGAGCGGGAGAGGGCAGGGGCCTTTCTCCTGGGGCAGGCCAGGATGGCCGAGAAGCAGGGGGAGGAGGGACGCTGGGTCCTCGGCCGCATCGGCGGTTTCGACATCGTGCTCGAAGCGTGGGTGCAGCGGTTCCGCCTGGACGAGAAGCGCAAGGTCGAGGCCACATTGGCGATCGACTTCAGCCACGGAATCGCGGGGGTAGAGTTCGACGCCGACACAAAGCCCCTCGGCGTTGTGTCCAAAATCGAGCACGCGCTGTTGCGTCTGGACTCTACTCACGCCGAGACGCTGCGCAGTCGGGCGGACGCCGAGGGTCGGTTGCCCGCCTATCGGGCCCGGCTGGACGTGCCGTTCCGTGAGCAGGCGCTGCTCGACGATAAGCGGAACGCGCTGGCCGAACTGGAGGCGGAGCTTGCGGCAACGGCCAGCCCTGGCGGGAACGACAATGAAGCGGGTCCGGTGAATAATGCAGCCGCCGGGGACAGCGCGGCTGCTGCGTAGGAGAGGCTGGGAAAAATCAATTGACCGGCGTTGTTGGAGGACGCCGGCCATGCCAGGCTGCCAGGGTACGAAGGCCGCCGTTCATGGCGGCTTTCGCCCCTCATCTTGGCCGTTCGATTGGTTTTCTCACTGCCTCAGAAGCGGACAAATCTTTGTGGATTAAAAACGCTTGGCGCTCGGCTGCCGATGTTCTTCTAATTATGAGGGCATGGAAACCATCTCGCAGGATATTGCCTGTAGCTAATCGCCTGCTATGGTCATATGTACAAATGCAACATGAGAGTTTTAAAGATAGGATGAGAATTTCATGAAATGCTTCCTCTCCCATAGTAGTCGTGATAAAAAATCTTATGCAGAAATATTAGCATCCGCACTCAGACCAAACATCGAATATGATGAGGCTACATTCGAAGAAGGGATGGGAAATTTAGAAGAGATAATTAATGCTTTAGACAGATCTAGCATATTTGTTCTTTTGATATCTGATAACTCTCTTTCTTCTGATTGGGTAAAAAAAGAAATTACTGAAGCACATCATCGATTAAATAACGGCCAATTAAAACGCTTTTTCCCAATTATAATAGATCCTAATATTAACCATACCGACGATCGTATTCCCTCGTGGATTCGCGATGCATACAATTTGCGGGCGATTACACGACCGACAATAGCAGCAAAAAGAATCAAAGAACGCCTAGTGGAAGCTTCGTGGCAATCGCATCCTATGCTCAAGAGACGTGACCAGATTTTCGTGGGAAGAAATACACAGATTGGTGAATTTGAACAGCGGTTCGATGATTTTACGAGGCCTCAACCCACGGTGGTATTTGCGTCAGGATTGAATGAAATCGGACGGAAAACGACCATAAAGCATGCACTTCGTAAAGCTAACCTTGTTCGTGATACATATGAACCAATTCGTCTAGACCTTAGTAGAGTCGACAATATAGAAGGAGCCATATTGAAGTTGTTCGACATTGGAATAACGGAAAATATTATTATTGATAATTTAATGGAACGCACTGTCTCCGAAAAAATAGAACTTTGCTCAAAACTTATTAAAGACATTTTATCATATAAAGAAATTATTTTGATAAATGATGACTATTGCGTTCTTCGATTTGACGGGGATGTTGCTCCATGGTTTGAGAAAGTAATAGATTCTCTTCCTAAAGGCAGTCTTGCCATTTGTGTCGCGACATCTGCGCGGCCAAACCGACATTTATATATTAATAAACATAAATACTTTTTTATTCACATACCGGAACTTGAAAAAGTAGAAAGAATTGGTCTTTTTAAACGATACGCTGGTTTATTTCAAATAAATTTACAAGAAACAGATTATGAAAATTTTATCCCGTTACTAAAGGGGTTCCCGGAACAAGTAACCTATGCAATAAATTTAATACACGAGTCTGGAATCGAAAAAGCGTTCAAAGAGTCTCATAATATTGCGAATTTTTCAGTATACCGCGCCAACATTACTATAGAAAAATTTCAGAACGATGTTGATGTTATCAATTTCTTAAGATTCATCTCATCTTTTGAGTTCGTGTCGATTGATTTTATTTCTAACATAGAATCTGTGATGGGTAGAAATATTAACCAGCATTTAGATACACTTCTTCAATATAATGTCTGCGAATCCATTGGAGCAAGTGGTGACTATTTTCGAGTAAACGAAGTGATCAGAGATGCTATACTTCGAGATAGATTCCACATAGAGGATTCTTATATTTCGGCATTAAGGGTTTTTGTTGAAGATTTCTCGAAAAATCACAATGAAATTACATTTGATATATCAGAATATCAGATCGCTATACGGGAGGCATTGTCATCTGGCATAAAGCTTCCAGATCGAATGCTCATACCTGCGCATTTTCTGCAAACGATGCGTCGTCTTTATGATCGTAGAGATTACAAAGACGTTGTAGTATTGGCTAACAGAGCATTGATAAACAAGGAAAACTTCGATGAGCGCACAGAGCAAGATATACGATATTACTTATGTCAAGCTCTGGCTCGGCTGTTAGATCCGCGGTTTTTGGATGAAGTGCATCTTATTCATGGTCCAGAACATGATTTTCTTATGGGGTTTTACTATCGATTAAAAAGACACTTCCGCAAGGCTCTATCACGTTACAGATCTGCGCTTAGTTATCCTCGCATTGAACAGAGAGCTCGTCAAGAAATCGTTTTTGTTCTCATTAATATGGAGGATTTTGGACAAGCGATCTCTCTCGCTCGTGAGAATTTCCAAAGGTATCCTCGAAACCCTCTTTTGGCGCAAGCATACTTTAATTGTTTGATGCACGATTCTAATCGTGATTATGTAAAACTTGAAGGTGAACAAATTCTACAAGCTCTTAATAGCATGGGAGGATCTCGAGCTATAGAAATATTCGATAATCTGAAAGCAAAATTCGAATTTGAATTTGGTGATAAAGAAGATGCCTTTGTGCAGATTGATATTGCCATAGGTAAATATAAAGAGATCATATATCCACTTTTGACAAAATTGGAGATGTCTATATCTAATGAAGATATCTCATTGATACAATCTTCCATTGAAGATATCAAAAGAAGAAATCCTTCTCCTGGCCATAAGATTGCAATCTACAAAGGTGAAGCAGTTATTGCTGCCCTCTCAGGAGATTATGACCGAGCGCTTAGAATGCTATCTAGAGAACTATCTGAGTTGAGTGAGGGTGCAAAAGAAAAACTAGAACGTAAATTCCGGCGTATTTCTTGTAACTTGTAGAAATACATCGCGTAATTTTGTTTTATAAAAAATAATTGGTGATTCTTCAAAAATAGACCGTCCGTTGATGGCATATTACGGACGGTTTCAGGAGATAAATTTATTTTTTATTATATTATTTGACAAAACATACGGATTTACTGAGGGTTATGATCGATTTGGAAAAGGCGGCGATGTCTACTTCCTCAGTTTCCGAACCAATAGTGGACAGGCAGATTCCCCCTCCTTGCGGACGAAAATGTAGGGGAAAAATAAGCGCGGAGTAGGCAAAGGAAGCGCAAAGCCAGACCAACCCGTCCGCACCAAGTGGTGGGTGCTCCCCATGCTCGCCGGCTGCGCCGCCTGCGCGTGGGTTGCGCTCCCGGCGCCAGGGCGCCGCACTTGGCCCGGCCGGGATGCCCCGGCTTCCCGACCCTGAAAAGGGAAGGGAAAACGATGCTGAACGGCAGCACGCACCATACGATCCTCCATGGCCACCTGTTCTGCGGGCTGGGGGGCGGCGCAAAGGGCTTCAATGCCGCCAAGGCCCGCCATGGGACACTCTCCGCAGATTTCGAATGCCTCGGCGGGATTGATGTCGATCCGGCGGCGATCCGGGATTTCGAGCGGCTCGCCGGTGTTCCCGGCACGGTGCTGGACCTCTTCGATCGGGGCCAGTACCGCACGTTCCATGGAACGGAGCCGCCGGCGGATTGGCGGGAGGCCGGTCCGCAGGACATTCACCGGGCGTTCGGCTTCCGCCGCCCTCATATTTTGTTCCTTTCCGCGCCATGCAAGGGATTCTCCGGCCTGCTCTCGGAGCGGACCAGCCGAACGCCGAAATACCAGGCCCTGAACAGATTGACGCTCCGTGGGATCTGGCTGACGCTGGAAGCGTACAAGGACGACCCGATCGAGTTCATCCTGTTCGAGAACGTGCCGCGTATTGCGACGCGGGGGCGTGAGCTGCTCGATCAGATCGTCGCCCTTCTGCGCGGTTACGGATACGCGGTTGCAGAGACGACGCACGATTGCGGCGAATTGGGTGGGCTGGCGCAGCGGCGCAAGCGCTTCCTGCTGGTCGCGCGGCATGCGCAGAAAGTCCGCCCCTTCCTGTGGGAACCCCCGAAGCGGGCGCTTCTGGGTGTGGGCGATGTGCTGTCGCGCATGAAGCTGCCCGGCGACGCCGACGCCGGGCCGATGCACCGCATTCCGCGGCTGCACTGGCAGACCTGGGTGCGCCTTGCCTTTGTCGAGGCCGGGAAGGACTGGCGATCGCTGGAGCGGCTTGCCGTCCAGGACGGATTGCTGCGCGACTACGCGCTGGTCCAGGACACGCCTGGCTGCTCACCTGCGGCGTCCGAGATCCCCGATCCCCGGCCGAGCAATCACCGGAAGTTCGCCAACATCTACCGTGTCGTCGCCTGGGACGCGGCCACGTCCACGGTTATCGGCCGCTCTCAACCCAGCGACGGTGCGATGAGCGTCGCCGACCCACGCCCCGGTCTCGCGCGCGGCAAGGGAGACGACTATCTGACCGCCGGACATTACGGCGTGGTTCGGTGGAAGGATGGCTGCGGTGCCGTGAGTGCCGCGGCCTGCCACGATAACGGCCGCTGGGCCGTGGCGGATCCACGCCCGCCGTTGCCGGCGCACGATGAGCGCCTGGTTTCGGTCATTCGCGCGGAAGACGGCACCTGGCACCGGCCGTTCACGACGGCCGAGCTGGCGTGCCTGCAATCCCTCTTCGACCCGGAGGAACAGGCCGAACTCGACGGCCTGAACGACACGGCGTGGCGGGAGCGGATCGGCAATGCCGTCCCGCCGGACGCAGCACAGGCGATCGCGGAGGCAATGGGCCGTACGCTGCTGGCCGCCTGGAGCGGAGAGAGCTTCATGCTCAGCGCGGCGCCGATCTGGGTCAGGCCGATCGCGATCGCAGCCAGCGTCGACCTTCCCCGCTATCAATAATCTATGCCGATCAGGAGATCATCATGGCCGAGTATCGCGTCAAAATCGGGTTCTGGCTGCGTGCATACGACAGCTTCACGATCGACGCCGCCTCACCGGAGGAGGCGATCGAAATCGCCAGGCGGGAGGCCCGGAAAGAAATCGAGAGCAGCGGGAAGCCGGAGCATATCGAAACCGACGAGCGGCGCGAGGGCGTGATCCTGTACGTCGATCGCGTCGGCGCAGCCCTCGATGTCGCGACGGTCGCCGAGGATCTCGCGTTTGATGACGATCGGATTCATCCGGCGGAGGAACGCCCGGCAGAGCAGGAAATCCAATCTGCCTGACAAACAGGGGAGGAGGCGGAACACGGAAGACAAACAGAAGAGAAAGATGGCTGCCACGACCCCGGCGCGCGCTCAAGGCCAAGGCGAGCGCGGCGTTGCCGCGGCCTTGCCCGCGCGCCGGGCCCGTGCCCGCCGGAAAGTATCAGGCAGGAAAGTGATGGCAGGGTGCCGTCGCTTGTCCGGATGCCTGCGCTCTCCGAAAGGCCGAACCATGACCTCTGAATTTCGTGAAGTCGACCCGCGCACGCTGATCCCAAACCCGAACAACCCGCGCACCTCGCCGCCCAACGAAGAGCGGGACCGCCGCTTCGCCTTGAATATCCAGATCGTCGGCGTGCTGCAGCCGCCTGTCGTGCGCGAGCAGGCCGATGGCACCCTGATGATCGTCTACGGGCACCGACGGGTGCGTTGCTCGATCATGGCGAAGCTCAAGGTGATCCCGGTGATCGTGCGGTCTGGCGACGAGAAGCTCGACGACCTGGCAGCGGGCTCGGAGAACATGATTCGCGAGGACATGTCGCTGCCCGACCAGTGGCGTTACGTCGACCGGATGCGCCGCGAGAAGAACTATACCGAACGGCAGTTGTGCAAGGCGCTGATGGTCACGCCTGCCTATCTGAAGCGTCTGTCGCTGCTGGCCGGCCTGCATCCGCCGATCCTCGACGCGATCGAGATTGATTACGGTCCGGACGAGCGTGCCCTGCGGGTCATCGCGCGGACGCCGGCGGTCGAGCAGAGAGCCGCCTGGGCTGAGATCTGGTGCGAAACGATCGCCGACGACGCGGACCCGGCCGAACATTGCATGACGGAGGACGAGGCGAAGGATTTCGATTGGACGGAATTTGCTCATGCTCTTGAGCACACCCAGTTCTTTGCCCGCGACGCCTCATTCGACGATGCTCTCGCCCGCAAGCACGGGATCGCCTGGGAAGAAGACCTGTTTGCCGAGGGCGGCCAGGATAACCGTTACACGGTGGACCGTGCGCGCTACGCGAACGCGCAGCGCGCATGGATCGAAACGCAGTTCGGCGAAGACGATGTGTTTCTTGAGACGCATGAATATGGGCACCCGAGGATGGAAGACGGCATGCGCCGGCTGTGGCACGCCGAGGAAGGCCCGCGCGCGTTCTACCTGGATTCCCGAACGCTGAAGGTCGGTTACGTCTTCTTCGAGCGATGGACACCCCAGCCCGGCGCAGGGGCGACCATGGGGTCGTCGGCCCCGGCTCCGAAGGTCCGCGGCGACATCTCGGGAACCGGTGAGAAGATGATCGGCCAGATCCGGACGCGCGCGCTGCATAGCGCCCTGGACGCTGCGTGCGCGACTGCGGAGCCATGGGACCTGGTTGGGGCTCTTCTGCTCGCCTTCTGCGGAAACAATATCGCGGTCCAGGGAGATCCGACAGGCGGATTTGGGGAGCAGTCCGCGCGCGACGCCGCGACTGCCGCCCTATTCCCGGAAGGTGTGCTGGTCAGGGATCCCGAGCTTCTGCGCACGCATACGATGGCGGTGCTCCGGAGCGTGGCCAACTGCGAAGTGAGTCTCCACAGCGGTAGCGGGATCGCGGCGCAG
The DNA here is from genome assembly GCF_014174165.1 of Gluconacetobacter dulcium. Lineage (GTDB taxonomy): Bacteria > Pseudomonadota > Alphaproteobacteria > Acetobacterales > Acetobacteraceae > Gluconacetobacter > Gluconacetobacter dulcium. Next base: position 79,124 of record NZ_JABEQN010000008.1, read on the forward strand.
CTGCTCGGCGTGCTGTTCAATGCGGACGTGCAGATGCCGAACATGGCGTTCGATGAGTTCCTGAAGACGTTCAGCAAGGCCGGCATCACGACTGCCGTCGAGGCAGAGGGCCTGGCCGCCCAGTCCACGGGGAAGCTGATGCGCGCGGCGCTGATCGCCCATGTCGGGGAGGGACGCTGGGTGCCGGAGGCGGCAGGCTTTGCGCAGTCGACAGCCGCGTGGAAGGCGAAACTTGCGGAGGACGCGCAGCATGCGGCGCGCCTCGCGGCATACTCCGAGGACGATGACGGGGACGAGGATGAGGAGGACGATGAGCCGGCTGACGCCGGCGACGGCGACGACGTGGTGCCCGTAGAGGATGAGGCGGCGCCGGAGGACGCCAATGCAGCGTGCATGAGCGCGCCTGCGGACACTGAGGGGGCAGGGGAGGCGCTCGACGCTGTTGCCGAGCGGCTACGGGATGAGTTCGCCTCGACCCCCGAGGGGCGCGCGCATTTCGACAGCCACGTCGTGTTCGTAAAGGCAGCGTGATGTCGGGGATCGTCAGTTGGGGCAGCGAGACCGAGCCCTTCCAGTTTGCCGGGAAGAATCCGATCCCGCGCAACGATCGGGACCCGATGATGGCCAGCTACACGGCTGGCCATCTTGGCTTCCACGGTTGGATGCGTGCGGTCGACCGCGCGGTCTGGAGGCAGACCGGGCTTGGCGTATTCGATTTGCCCGACCGATGCTGGCGTGATGCCTACGAGGAGCAGATCCCGCCGGCGGAAGCCGCACAGGAGGCCCTCGAGGACGAGGGATGCCCCCTGGAATAGGCAAGGAGCCGAGAAGAGCAGGCGAAGAGCGTGGGCTGCCAGAGCGGGCAGGCCCTGCCGAAAGGTGGGTGCTCCCCATGCTCGCCGGCTGCGCCGCCTGCGCGTGGGATGCGCTCCCGGCGCCACGGCGCCGCTTTCGACAGGTCCTCCCCGCCCTGGCCGGCCGATGGGCATTCCAGAAGGAGAAGACCGATGTCGAATGTCTCTTTCCGCTCGTCCGGGGCTGGCCCGCGCCGGCCGGCTCCGGTACGCTGGGCCTGCACATCAGGGCCAGTCACCTGCAGGCGGTGCTATGCCGCCTTCGAGGAAGGTGACCCAGCATATCTGGTGGCCTGTCGTGGCTGTGCCGCGCCGGCAGGCGTCCCCTGTCGGCGGCCTCGTGGCGGGAACGAGCGGGTCTGCCACCAGCGCGATACCGATGCCATCGGGATGGGCCTGCTCGATCCATGCGACGGATTGAGCTGGGACGGCCGTCACGACAAGCCGCTGCCGTTGTTCGCGGTGCCGGTCGCCAACGCGTGCCGGGTCGTCACCGGCTCGCCGGCGAATGCCGACCCGAATGGTCTTCCGGCTGCGGCGCCGGCGGATGGACGGAGAAAGAGCCTGCCGCTAGAGAAACTCTGGGCCGCCTGAATGAGCCGGTAGCGGCGAAACGGGCGATGCGTGGCTACGACATCGCCCGTCGCGGCCCCTTGATCGTAGCCGGGTCAGGCACCTCGGGGCCGTGGTGCCGAAGCCCATCAGAAGAGGAAAACACCATGATCCTCGTGATCGTGGTGGATCGGACTTGGGTTGCGAAGGTTCTTCGCAAAACGAAGAAGGCTCTCCAGGCGGCTGCTACCGTCCTGAAGAGCCTCTCCGAGTAACTCGGTCCGAAACACCGGCCGAGGGGTTATCTTTTCCCGGATGCCCCTCGGCCACCTCTGATGATGGCAAGCCCGGCTGCGATTTTCAAGGGCGGTGTGTCCAGCGGACATGCCGCCCTTGGCTTGTACCGATCCGCGCGCGGCAGGTCGTCGTGCGCGAGGAAAACAGCGAAGCAAAAAGAGAGAAGGGCGGAGAGGAGGGACGTGCCAGAACATGGCGGCCGCCGCCAGAGCGTCGCCATGCTCGCGCGCTGCGCGCCCTGCGCGTGGCTCCGTGAACGGCGCTGACGCGCCGCTCTGGCCCCGGCCGCCATGTCCCGCCACGCGGGAAAGCATCCAGCAAGAAAAAGGAGAGCGGGATGTCCGTGCAAAACAACCCGATCGAGGTCGGCACCATGGTGTCGAGTATCCTCTACAACCGTGGCCGCGGCTACGTAACCAGGATCCAGGGCGCGCAGAGGCCCGACACTGTAAGGCGGCTGTCAGGCACGGCGATCACCGCCGGAGGCGCTGTCACGTTCGACATCGTGTTCGAGTCCGGGAGCTACTCCCGCCTGCTTCCCGAGGCGATCCTGCATGGCGTTCAGTGGACGATTCATGACCGGGAGGAGGGGTTTGCCGACCAGGAACAGCTTGCTGGCCTGTGTCGCCATGCAGACGAGGTGATCGCACAGCAAAGAGTTGAGGCAGAGGCTGCGCAGGAAGCGTTTGAGCAGGAGATCGCCAGGCTGCGTGCAGACACGGCCCACGCCATGCTGACGCAGGGCGATACGGGCGACGGAACAATCGCCGCGAAGAACATCCGTGTCCTGCTGAAGGAGGCCTTTCCCGCCGTGAAATTCTCGGTGCGCAAAAGGCATTACGGCGCGCTCACCGTCAGTTGGGCGGAAGGCCCGGATTCCAATGCTGTCGAGGCTATCACCGACCTTTTCCGGACCGGACACGATGGCAACGCCACGCCGTGGATGATGGTGTTCGGCCACGCGGAATACATTTTTACTTCCCGCTCCTGATCGGGGGCGATCCCAAAACACTGCATCAAGGCCGCCCGTGAGGCGGCCTTTTTCGTATCTGGAGATACAGCATGCCGACAATCATCCTCTCCGCTCACCCCGCCCGCCGCTACGAAAGAAAGTCGCTGACCGGCACTCAGATCGAGTACGGCCAGAAAGTGGTTCCCTCGGTCTGCATCGAAGCTCGTACGGTGCCGGAAATTGCCGAACAGGCGCGCGCCTTCGGCGCCTCAGTCTTCACTGCAGCACCGCGCGTCTCCTTTCTGGTCTCTGTTCAGATGGCTCGTGGTGAACGGAAGCCACGGGGGTTCGATGTTGCCGATCGTGCCGGCCAGTTCCACGATGCGGACTGGATCCACACCGAGATCGAGTGCCCTGTCCGGCACGTCGACGGGCCCGGCGTCCGCATGTGGGGAAGCCGCCTCGCACCATTCCAGATGGATGGGCAGGACCCATTCTGGCCTGCTGAAGAGCCGGACGATTTTACCTCGCCCGCCGATGGATCCATCGGCCTCTATGGTTATCTGCGGGCGGTCAACGCGCGCGTGCAGCGCCGCACCGACAGTTGGCAGAGCCTGTTTTCCATCGTGCATGAGGTGCCGCTGGGCGACCGCTATGCCGCTCGCGTCCATCCGTTCGATGTGGCCGCTGAACTGTTGGCCGGCCGGCTGTCGCCGACCTCAGCCGCGGCCTGAAGAAACGGAATGCAGCGGGGCCGTGATGTTCCGCCCCGCTGCCGCAACGAAAATACCGGATAGGCGGAGAGAACCATGCCGAAAGCAGAATCCATCCCGCGTGGGGTGCGCAAATTCCTCGACTTGAGCACCGGCCATCTGCCTGTGTCTGATCGCGTGCTCATGGTGTCCTCAGCAATTGAGGCGCTCTCGTTCAGTGCTTTTGCCGGGCCCTATGGATGGTTTGTGCACGTCCCAGAGGATGGAGCCTCCATCTGCTGGACAGGGAGTGGGGCACTGAACGCCGTGTTCTCGCGCGCCCGCGAGCTGGACTGCGATTACGTGCTGCTCGACGCGGATGGCCCGCGGGACGAAGCGTTGCCATGGTTCGATGAGGATTAAGAGAATGGCCGAATATTTCACAAGATTCTCAGCGCGCCTCCCAATGACAAGCGAGAGCGCTGCGCATGAGGCTTTGCTCGCCCTGGAGGGGCGGCGCAAAGCCGGAGAGGCCCATGGCAATCCGAACCCTGAGGGTTTCGAGGCGGCGTATGACCATCTTGATGCAGCCGGAAGGCCGGTCGTTTGGCTCCACAGCCGTGCAGGCTCGCCCGATAACGTCGTTGCCTTCGTCCAGGATTGCGCAGAACGCGGTCTGACCGAGCCAGGTCTGTGGACGCTCATATGGTCGTTCGATTGCAGCAAGCCCCGGTTGGACGGCTATGGCGGCGGCGCCTGCATCGTCGACCTGGCGACGGGCGCAATCGTGGAGAGGATCGACCTGAACCATTGGGCCAGCGTCCAGACAGGACGAATGCGCGCGACGGAGCGAGACGGATCGAGCTGATCGTGCCGTCCTTCGGATAGCGGCTCGCAAAACGGGCTCCCGCGCGATCTGATCGCCCAGACTCCGCGAGCCATTTTGGACACAAATCCTCCGATGTCGCGGGCAATGGCAAGGCGCCGGGGACGTCGGAACGGGAGAAGAGAACGAGGAGAGAGGAAAAGAGAGAGAAGGGGAGGGGAGACCGCTCTCATGGGGCGGGGAACGCTGCAAGGGTTCGTCGCAGGCTCCCGGCGCAAGCGCCGCCCTTGCACCGTCCCCCGCCCCATGAGGCTGCCGATCAGGTCGAAAACAGACTTGAGAGAGGCAGAAATGACGCGGAATACGAGCGATCCCGACCTGAACGCCGCGCGGGCGGCAGCACGACGGTTCGGTTCCGAAGCGATGATCTTTGAGGATCTGGCGGTCGGGGAGCGGTTCTGTTTTGCCGGCAGTTCGAGCCAGACGGTCTGCATCAAGATCCGTCGCAGACGATACAGTCTGGACGGTCGGGTCTGCTACGCGACGGCCACGCGCGCGGTCGTCAGAAGCGCGTAGCCGGCAGAGACCTCACTTCTCGTCGCACTCTTCAGGCGCCCGTCAATGGGCGCCTTTTTTCGTATCAACACAGGATTTCCCGCCATGACGACCGATCCGCGGTGCGCAGAAGCCCACGGGCCGAAGGCGCGCGCGCCAGGCCCATTTTCTGGGTGCGAGCACGGTTGCCGCCTCCGCGTGACGCTTGCGAGCGGACATCCCGTCGAGGGTGAGCTTCAGATCTTCGGCGGACATCGCATGCTGATTATCCGCGATCCCGCTGCCCCGATGGGTCACCGGGTGGAAGGGCCGCTTCGCCGGGCCGACGTCACGCGCGTCGAGATTCTGCAGAGCCGGGAAGAGGTGCGCGCGGAGCAGCGGGCGCAGCGCTTTGGCAAGCTGGTCTTCACCTGGGAGCCGAAGACGCGGGACGACAACCGCGCTCAACTGGAGGGGATTGCCCGCGCGATTGCCGATATCCCGCGTGACGGCGATTTTCATCGCCGGCTTGAGCTGGAGGCTCAGTTCGCGCACCTGGCCGGCCGCATCGCGCTTGGCCAGGCAAAGCGCGCGTGGGTGCTCGCGGAGGCAGCGTGGTATCGGGCTCACAACAGTCCCCCCTCGATGGCGGATCTGTGGGGAAGCGACCTCGCCTCACCGTCCTGCTTCCGCCGGCCCCGCGAAGAGGATTTCGATCCGGATCCGGCCGTTCGCAATCGGCCGGTGCCGGTTCCGACCTGGGTTCTGCAAGATCCGCGCTCGATCAGGAACATGCTTGCCGCCTTGCAGGAAGCAGGCCTGTCTGCCCGCATCCATCGCCTCGGCGACCTGCCTCATGAGCATGGAGGCATCCTGGTGAAAATGCCGGTCAGCGGGCGCGCCCAGTTTGCGTTGATCGGCCGAAGAAATGGCGCCGGCGTCATGGACTGGACCCACGCATGGGACGTGCTGGACACGCCGACAGGGGCCAGGCGCCTCGGCGCGGTGCGGCGATGCGCTGCGTACCACCGGATGCTGAAGGTGCTTCAGGTCGGACGGGTCGCGCTTCAGCTCGATTTCGCCACCATGCTCGAACGCCTTTGAGGTGGATGGGTCCGCCACACGCGGCCCACCCGCAGTCGAGCCATTTTGGACACAAATCGCTTCGGCGTCGCAGGCAGACGGCCGCGCCCGAGGCAGCCAGAAGAAGAAGGAATCCGTAACATGGCAACCAGGGCCAAAGCCTCTGCCGTACGCTCTTCGGGTGAACGCGCCGACATTTACCAGGAGGTCACGGACCGGATCGTCGCTGAACTCGAGAATGGGCGCCTGCCGTGGGTCCAGCCGTGGTCGAATACTGTGGCGGCGCCCTCGGTGCCACGCAACGCCACCACAGGACGTCGTTATTCCGGGATTAACGTTCTGTTGCTCTGGGGCAGTCTCCAGCAGTGCGGGTTCGCAACTCAGCGCTGGCTGACGTTTCGCCAGGCATTGGCCGCCGGCGGGAATGTTCGCAAGGGAGAGAAAGGCACGACGGTATTCTTCGCGAACACCTTCGTGCCTGAAGGGCAAAAGCTGGAAGCCGAGCCGCGGGCGGTGCCCTTCCTTAAACGGTTCACGGTGTTCAACATCGATCAGTGCGACGGTTTGCCCATCGAGATGACGGCGGCGCCTTCACCTCAGGCCGATGGTGACATTGTGCCGCGAGCGGAGCGTCTGATCTGCGCGACGGGAGCGGATCTGCGTATTGGAGGTGACAAGGCTTTCTATATGCCTGCCCTGGATTACATACAGGTTCCTCCGCGATTTGCGTACTTCGACCAGATCAATTGGTATCGAACCGTCATGCACGAGACCGGGCATTGGAGCGGCCATGTAAAACGCCTTAACAGAGACCAGACGGGAAGTTTCGGCACCCATGCCTATATGGGCGAGGAGATCGTAGCCGAGCTGACAGCAGCTTTTGTTCTTGCGGAACTGAGCATCCAGCCGTCGGTGCGCCACGCTGATTACATTGGCGCGTGGATCGATATGCTCCGCGACGACAAACGCGCGATTTTCAAGGCCGCGCGGCTCGCCACGCAAGCGGCAGATTATATTCTGGCCTTCGAGGACGCCACGGTCGACCAGACCGGTCCCGATCAACTGGCGGCATAGGAAGATGCGCGCCGTGATCACCGTGTTCTGGGGTAATCCCTGCACGGTACCCCCGCCCGATATCCCGACACTCGACGACGGACGGACGCGCTGGGCCTGCACGCTCCTGGCGGCAGGCGATAGCGAGGCGGTCCGGGCTACGCATGCGCCGGCGGTGCGGCCTGGCCTCGGGTGGTGCCATGGCTGGTCCCCCCTGCTGGATGCCCCCAGGCGCTGGAGCGGCGAAAGGAAAGCCGCCGCACGGCGGCGCAATCTGCGGCGCCGTCTCGATCGCGCGGTGCCGCTGTTCGCTGATCAGCTGGAGGCAGACGAACTCGCAAGACGCCCCGCCTATTTCGATGCCAGCAGTATCGAAGACGAGGAGAGAAGAAGAGAGGAGAGAACCTGACATGCTCACCCGACTGGAGGATGAGGGTTCCAGTAGGAGTGAGCATTAAGCTGCCTTCTCGGTGCTGCATGCTGCAACGGGTCGCTACATGGGTGGGGTCAGCGGCAGATTTGCGCCGCAACGGCGTCCAGTTTGCGCTCGTAAGAGGCCCGCTCGGCGGCGCTGAGAAAACCCTGTTTCTGCGCAAAAGCATCCGTGTTCGCACGGACCCGTTGCACATCTTTCCATAGCCGGTCCGCAGTGGGCTGACTCAGCCGGCGCGCCTTGCGCGCAGTGCTGATATCCGCCTGCAGGATATTGGCCCGCATGGAAATATGGGCTTGCCCCGGATCTTTGATCGTCCCGCCCAACTCCCCCACCAAAGAGTGTTGCTCCCCAAGATTGCAACTCGGAAACGCATCCGAGCGGGTTTGTGCGTGGGCTGAGGACAGACCCAAAATCAGCCCAGAAAAAATGATTAACTTCATCGATCACTCCAATTCCGCACTGCTCGTTATAGTCTCCTGGGCGTCGATTTCACACCAAGCGTGTCGCACGTGCCGTCGGAGCTGCCAGACGAGGAGAGAAGAAGAGAGGAAAGAAATTAAGGAAGAGGGCAGGTCGCTCTCATGGGGTGGCGGCCGGTGCAAGGGTTCGTCGCAGGCTCCCGGCGCAAGCGCCGCCCTTGCACCGGCCGCCACCCCATGAGGCGCGGAAAGCATCGAGGAGAAGAAGAAAGAGGGGTCAGCGCTGTCTGCCCTGTCTTCGGCTCCCGATGCCTTTCCATCCGAGCCGCAGGAGCGCCCTCATGGCAGACCATCGCAAAACCCCGACACGTCTGACCGATACGTTCGAAGCCATTGCGCTGATCGGTAGCAGCGTTGTGATCGCATTGACCGCATGGCTGATCATCGCCGCGCCGGCCTTTCTCGCCGGGATTCCGTCAGATCTCGATCACCGGCACCCGGTTCAGGTCGCGGCCCGATGAGCGGACACGCCGAAGCCCACGACGGATCGGGGGGCGCCATCACGGCGTCTCCCAATTCCTGCACCGAGACAGTGGATGCGCTGGTCGACGAGGCTCTTGCCTATCAGGCCGAGTCCTTCGACGCCGATGAGCCGATCGACGGCGGCGACCTGGTGGAATGGTTTGCGGCCTGGCGGATCGCGCTGCGCGAGGCGCGGCGGCACGAGCGGCAGGTTTGAACCGATGTCCGGCCGGATCAAGACGATCGCGAAGCTGCTCGAAGCGGCCCGGTATCGGCACGACCTCTACACGACGTTCTCCGACTGTATGGAGGCGATGGCGATTTCCATGGCGAATGCCGTCGACCTGACGCAGCGCGAGGAGCGGGAAGCCCGGTATCTGAAGATCGTCGGCCGCTATGACCGGCAGACGATCGAGACCTAGCCCCAGGTCCTCGCGGAGGTTGCCCTCGCGCTGGAGGAAAGCCCGACCGACATTCTCGGCGCCGTCTTCGGGATGCTGGAACTGCACAATGCGCATCGGGGCCAGTTCTTCACGCCATTCGAGGTGTGCCGCCTCATGGCGGGAGTTCTTATCGGCGATGGCGGGGAGGCCCGGGGAATCATCGAGCAATCCGGATTTGTCACGGTGCAGGAGCCGGCCTGCGGTGCCGGCGCCATGGTTATCGCCCTTGCCGAGGCGTTGCGGGACGCCGGGATCAATTACCAGCAACACATGCACGTCACCGCGATCGACGTGGATCCCCGCGCAGCGCACATGGCGTTCGTCCAGTTCTCGCTGCTGCATATCCCGGCGACCGTGATCGTTGGCAATTCGCTGACGCTGGAGACCCGCGAATACTGGTTCACGCCGGCACATATTCTCGGCGGGTGGTCGCGCAAGCTGGCCGCAAGTGCTGCTGCTGCGCCTGAGGCTTCAGTCCCGGTCGCCCCCGTGGCGACGCCAGGTGTGCCCACCCAGCCAGTGCCCGCCGAGCGCCCGCTGCTGCAACTTTCCCTGTTCTGAACCGCGCCGAAGCGCTGGAGAAATGCCATGATCCGCCAATATTACGCCTCCCCCTTTCAGGGGGGCGATAACCCGCTGCGCGTCGGCTGCGTTGCGGTCGGCACAATCTTCCGCCTGCCGGCGCCCAGGGAGCGTTACGCATCCTGGATCGTGGAGGCGTTTCTGAATGGCCAGTGCATGGCCTGTGCCTACAACCGGCGCACCGGGCGCTGGGAGGACCGCTACCTCTCCCGCCGCTCCGACACCGTGGTTATCCGCTCTCTGGCGCATGGCAAGCGTGTGACCGTCGCCTTGCGTTGGCTTCTGCACGAGGGAGGGGACGACGCGATCGCCGCGCCCTATCCCGACCTGCCCGACGTGTACCGCTTCCATGGCGCCTATCGCCGTGCGGCCGGGGCCCGGTGCGCGGGGAGGATCGCGGCATGACGGTCGGCGTTCAGTTTCCGGCCCTTCGGCGTCCGGCGCTGGCCGCCGGGGGCTTTACCGCGACCCGCTGGCACAGTGCCGACGAGAAGGCGCGGATGGGCGACGCGATCCTGGCCTTCATTGCGCGGGGCATGCCGAGGTCCGGATGGACAATGTCGCTCTACAACCGGCTGTCGAACATGTTCGGCTTCATCGCGCATTACGACCGGCACGGCTTCTGGCACACCCATTTCGCCAGCACGGCAGGGCGGGTCGCGTTCCTCGAGCAGATCGCGGGTTATCCGTGCTGGGGGCAGCCGACGGCAGTCTGGTCGGACGTCGAGCGGGAGATCCGGGCTCGCGTTCTCGAGTCCGGGCTGATTGCGGCGTACCGCGCCCAGGAGAGGCAGGAGACGGCATGCGCCGAGCGGGAGCAACTGGCCCGCCTATTGGTGAAACATGGCCAAGCGCAGCACGGAGACCTGCATGCTGCCGCAGCGAGGCCCGGACCGGCTTCGCAATTGTCGCTCATCTAGGTGCAATGCACCCGGCCCGAGAACAATGCGGCCGGGTGTCGGATTATGCCGCTTGTGCGGTCAGCAGGCGGCCGTGGCCGTCCAGTTTGGACTCCATGAAGGGGACTGCCATCCGCGGTACCCTGCGGATGATGAACTCCGAGCCGGTCGGAATCCACAGCCACCACTGGAGACCCTTGTGCTCGAGGAGAGGCTCGCCTCGCACGAACCGAATGCCCTTCCCTGCTCGGGGAATCAAGCGGTCCTTCAATACGCCCGCGACCTGCCGCCCGCCGAGATAGATATCGTCGTGGAAGCGTCGAAACAGCGGGGAGCCGCCGTTTTCTTCGACCGCGACTGTGAGGTCGACCTGATCTGCTACCGTCTCCGGCCGGCCGTCCACGCCGAAGAGCATATGGCACATGGCGCGCAAGTCGGATTCCCATTTGGCTTCGAACCGCCATTTGCCCTTGCCGACGAATCGTCCGCGATATCGGCGAGCCTGGGTGGAGAGCTCGGGGTGGAACGGCGCTTCGAGCGTAATGTAGGCCCCGTCGACCGAAAGTATCGCCATGATGATGACCTCAGTGTGAGTCGAAACTGTCGTGATTCTATTGGCGTCGATTCGCGATGTACAGACAAAAATGTAGCGGGACAGAAGAAAAGATCGTGATTGAGCAAAGAGAGTCACGAAAGAGAAGGGAGGGGTGGGGAAGGCAGTGGCTGTAGCCGCGTCGCCCTCGGGTTGCTGCGGTCTGGACCGGGCGGCTCTCCCGTTAATCCCCGGCCTGCGGCCGCCTGCGGTTCCGGCGTCACCGTGAAGCGGCACGCCGCTTCCGCACCACTGACGCCTTCAGGGATCAACACTCGCTTTCCGCCCGGTCCCTGTCGACCGCACCCGAGGGAGACGCGGCTACCGCCCCGTCCGGGAAGAGAAACGAGAAGGAAATCAGAGATGGCCGGAAGCGTGAACAAGGTGGTCCTGGTCGGCAACCTGGGCAAGGATCCCGAGGTCCGGAACGCGCAGAATGGCGCGAAGATCGTCAGCGTCACTCTGGCGACCAGCGAAAGCTGGACCGACAAGGCATCCGGCGAGCGCCGCGAGAAGACCGAGTGGCATCGCGTCGTGATCTTCAACGAGCGGATTGCCGACGTTGCGGAGCGTTTCCTGCGCAAGGGACGCAAGATCTATCTGGAAGGCGCGCTTCAGACCCGCAAATGGACGGATCAGTCCGGCCAGGAGCGCTACACGACCGAAATCGTGGTCGATCGCTTTCGGGGCGACCTTGTGCTGCTGGACAGTGCCGGGAGCCACAGTGACGAAAGCCGCTACGGGCTCGACGACCGGCCCTCGCGTAGCGCACCGGCCCGCGATAGCGCGTTCGGTGGCGGCAGCGCCGGCGCCGGGCTCGATGACGAAATTCCCTTCGCGCCGTGCGTCGACTGAAGCCCGTGCCGCCGTGTCGCCGGACACGGTGGCAGGACCGCTGACGCGGTCGCATCCGGAAAAGGAAGAATTGCCATGTGCCAGTTTTCTACGGGGCTCGATCCTGTGTTCTCAGCGCCCGTGCTCCATCGTGCGGCGACTGTCGGCATTCGCATCGGCGCCGCGCGCCGTTCATTCGCTGAAGCGGCGCTGCTGGTGGACGAGGCGGCCGAAGCCGCCATCAGCGCCGCGGCCCGCGCCGCGTGGCGGCGCGAGGCCCATGCGTTCCATCGCTCAGCGCGTCGCCTGCTGTTCGATGTGGCCCATTGATGCGCCCGCATGCGCGATCAGGGCCTCGTCCAGCACCGACCACGCGGCAAGCAGCCGGGTCCCCGTGCGCCAGGCGATCATGGTGGTGCTTGCCACCCGGGCCTGATACGCCTCATTCCACATCTCGTCCCTGGTCTGGCGTTCGGCTTCCCATGTCAGGTCGCGCAGCTCGCTGAAGCGACGGACCATGCGTTCGACGAGCGGTTGAAACCAACGGGTGACTTCCTCGCGCGCGGTTTGCGGATCCGGATGCAGCGTGATGTCGCCAAGCATTTTCATGCCGGTACGACGGCCCTGTGCCTCGACAGCGGTGGGTTCCGGGGGGGCTCCCAAGCCGTGACGGGCGAGCAGGTTGTACACCGTGCCGTATTCGGGCAAGAGGTTACGAATCTGCTCTGCAGTGGGCGTCGTCCGACGCTCGACCGGAAAGCGGAGCAGGGTGCGTTCGGTCCGGTCGCGTTTGATCAGATCGCTCATAGAGAGCATAGAAGACTCGCCAATGCGATAAAGTAAAGGGATAACAGTATGTTGCGTGCATTTTTGCAGGCGCTCGCCGGCTTGTTTGCCGGCACCGCCGTCCTGTGCACGGCGACGAGTGCCTTGGCTGGGGAATGCGACGGGTTCGGCGCCGGGAACAAGCTCCCGGCGCTCGTCAATCCCCGGTTGGCGCCGCGAACAACGCTCCTGTGCAATAGGGCTTACGCGTCGTTCAATTCCGGGCTTGCCCACGAACCATTGTGGTCCGCTGAACGGCTGGCGGAAGAAGACCTGGAAGGGGCGGAACGGGTCGGCCGGGTGACGCGATATTTTCATGTCGAACCCCGCGTTCCCGAGGGTGATCAGGCGACGCTGTCGGATTATCGGGGCTCCGGCTACGATCGAGGGCACCTCACGCCATCCGGCGACGCGCCGGATGCGCGCGCGCAGGAGCAGACATTCTCCCTCGCGAATGTCGTACCCCAGACGCCGGCGCTGAATGAGGGGATCTGGGCCGGTGTGGAAATGGCCGTACGCGACCTGGTGCGGCGGGATGGCGTCATCTACGTCGTCACCGGGCCGGCCTTCCATGGACAGAAGCAGGCGATCGGGAGCGACAATGTGCTGGTGCCGAGTTCGACCTGGAAGGCCATCTATGACCCGGTGGAGGAGAAGACCGGGGTCTATGTGTGCAAGAACAACGATGCTCCAACCTGCACGACCGTCAGTGTAGCAACGTTGATTCAGGAGGTCGGGATCGATCCCTTCCCGGGTCTTTCGGACACCTTGAAGGCGCAGGCTCCGGATCTTCCACAGCCCGAGGCCAGCCCCTATGCTCCGCGCTCGCGAGCGAGGCGGACGGGCTGGGAAGGTGCCGGTCGATCCGGCATGCTTCGCGACGCGGAGAGGGCGGGAACAACGGCGCTGCACGGATTGGCGCGGACATTGGAGGGCGGCCAGTGAGCTTCACACCTTTTGTCGATGATGGTGGGAGCCTGTCGGTCGACGGCCTGACGATCGAGAATGGCGAGGAGCGTGTTGCGCTCTATGGACGCCTTTCCATCGGCAAGGATCAGGCCGGGCTGAAGGACGCGAAGGCGCTGAAGGCGATCGTCGACGCGCTGGTCGCCCGTCTGGAGCACGAACCCTCCCTGCCGAGCCATCTGCCGCCAGGGGAGAAGGCGCATCCGGTCGACGACCCGTTCGTCTGATCAGGCAGGCGTATAGCCGCGGCGCCGACGAATGACGACCTGGTCGGCCAGCGCGTTCACGGCGGCGCCTTCATCAGGGTGTAGATCGAGGCGTTGCGTGCCTCTTGTGCCGATCCGTCCCCACTGGCGAACCAGGACGGCGCCGCCGAACAGTTCCGGCTGAATCGACAGGGAATAGAAGCGCCATTCGTTCTTCTCGGGCCGGATCCGGCGGAAATGGGCGCTGACGGGAAACAGATTTATCTGGGAGGCAGCCGGCCGGCGTTTACGGGTCATGCTCCTCTGGTCTCCGGACTGTTTGGCCCAGGACCTATCATGTCGCGATTCAGGGTACCAGAGAAATCGCGCCTGCGCGCAGTCACAAACGCTTCCTCCATGATGCGAGGAAGGCGTGGACTGCGGAGAGGACGCAATGGAAACACAGACGGGGATGGCGGCGAGAGGGACGACGATCCCTGGAATGCTGCCGTGTGCTGCGCGGGAAGCAGTGGGTGCCACAAGCCTCACTCCGGGCAAGACGCCTTCCACCCCATCTTCCTCCGCTGCGCTCCGTGCAGACGGGTCCCCTGAGAAGGCATCTTGCCCTGCGTTGCGTTTGCGGCGGTCCTGAAAGTGTCGGGACGAAAGGCGTCGCTGCGCATCGCTTTCGCCCTGTCGCCTCCGGCTCGGGTCGAACGAAAGGCTGTCGTCTTCTTTTTCTTTGTGCAAGCGGTAAACGCGATACGATGCGGGTAATTCCGTTGTGTGTATTTGGTTTTTATGAAGTGGATTGCGGTTTTGTATTGTAATTAATGCGGTGAATGCCTATACTGACTTTGAAATCAAACGGGTGTTGAGGCTCACCTCCGAGAAGAGCGCCACCTGGACTGCGAAAGGGATCCGAAATGGCTCGCTTCGAACTTTCCGATGATGACCGGGCGAACATCGCCAGTGGTGTTCCCTGCGCAGCTCTCCTCGAGCGGCATGGCTACGCCCTCGATCGCAGCGAGAGCACCCGCAATTGCCTCAAGTATCGTGCGGCCACGGGCTATCCGATCATCGTCAATCACCATGGGCGCGGCTGGTGGGACACCGGGTCCAACGAAAAGGGCGACGTGTTTGACCTGATCCGCCGCCTGGAACCGGCGCTCAGCTGGCGGGATGCCTGTGCCGAACTGGGAAAGATGATTGGTGTCGAGCCCGAAGGCGCGGTCTTCGTTCGGGAACGCAAGGCAAAGGGTGGATGCGATGCGCCACCGGCGCCGCGCTGGGAACGGTGCGCGGTGTTGGCGCCAGGTAGTCAGGCGTGGACCTATCTGACCGTTGAGCGTGCGCTGCCGGAATGGGTGGTTCGCCGGGCCGTGGCCGCCGGCGTGGTCCGGGACGGGCTGCATGCCGCGTGGTTCTGTCACCGTGATGCCCAGGGCCAGATTTGTGGCGCCGAGCTGCGCGGCCCGGAGCGTCATCTCTGCCTGAAGGGTACGGTCAAGACGCTCTTCCGATATATGCCGGGAGGTGCTCCGGTCGTGCGGCGCCTGGTCGTCACCGAGGCCGCGCTCGACGCACTGTCCTTTGCGGCCCTCGATGGTGGTCGCACGGTGGACACGCTCTACACGTCCACGGCCGGCGGCATGGGCCCGGAAACCGAGGAGGCCCTCAGGGCGCATCTGCGTGCGATGGCGCGCGAGCCGGGCGCCAGGCTGGTCATTGCCACCGACAACGACAAAGCCGGCGATCGCTACGCTGCGAGGCTCGCATCCTTGGCGGATGGCGCCGGCGTGCCCTGGACGCGCGAACTGCCGGCATGGGGCATGAACGACTTCAACGACGTTCTGCGCCGTGTGGTGGCCGAGCGCGCGGCCGCAGCCGCATGATGATGACTGCACAGGAGTTCGCAGTGTTGCGGGAGCGTTTCCTTGCACACCCGCGCGCTGCCTCGATCATGAGACGCTGGCCTGGCGGCGAGGCGCAGGCGGTCTGGGTAGCCGTCGAGTGCGAGAACATCGAGATCACCGCACGTGGTCTGGTGGTGGGCGGAGACGTCGTCGACGGGGACTGGGACCTCGATGGACGATTCCTTCTGTTCGACATTGATGACGATTCCGCGGGCGCCTTTTACGCCGTGAATGGTTGGTGTGGCTCCGTAAAGGAGATTGCTCGCCTCGATCCCGATGGCGCAGGCCACGGACCCACGCCCTTTATGAGAGATGGAGGAATGAACATGGACTCTGAACAAACTCGCCGGGAAATGGACGCACTGTTTCCGGGCCTTGAGCAGAATGAGGCCCTGCAGGCTGCATTTGAGGCGCATCCCGGATCGGTGGCCTTTCTGGAGCTTCAGCCGGAACTGGGGCGGACCATTCCCTGGGTGCTGGTCGGGTGCGATGTGAATGGCCGGCAGATCACGGGGCTGGTCGTCGATGGGATCGTCGTCCGGCACGGTTGGGATCTCCGGGAGGAGTTTGTCCTGTTCAGCGTGGACATCGGACCCACCGGGCGTTTTGTCACCATTCCGGGCGGTGAGGCGACCGTGTCGGTCATCGGGACCTCCCCGTCGGCAGTCGGGTTCGGCGAGAGGCCGGACGCATCCGCATTGCTGCGGGAAATGGTGGAGGCAAGCGCCGCATGGGCGTCGAACGCCGAACTCGTCCGGTCCTGGCACGCATGCGCCGTTCTGCATCGTCTGCCGAGCTATCCTGACTGTTTCGCCGAGTTCCACAGGGATTGCGAGGTAACGCGTGGACTCGTGATTGGTGGGCATCTCGATCGCGACGGGCAGTGGGACTTCACGCAGGAGGTCCAGGTGATTCTCCGGTCGGGCGAGACTGTCATGCTCGATCCGACCCAGGCGGACAATATGGAGATCCTCCATGGACATGATGTTGTCATGCCGCCACGGCGGGGTTGAGATGTCGGCGGGTCTGACAGGCGCGCAGAGTGACGCGGCCCGCGCCTCGGGGCCGATCGTGGTGCTGGCCGGCGCCGGAACAGGCAAGACGCGTACGCTCGTCGCCGGGTTCGTCGACCGCATCATGCGGCGCGGGATGCGGGCGAACCGCATCCTCGCCGTCACATTTACCAACAAGGCTGCCGCGGAGATGAAGTCGCGGATTGTCGAAGCTCTCGGGTCCGGTGTTGCGCCGCAGTGGGTTGGGACCTTTCATGCCCATGGCCGTCGGCAGCTTCGGACCGACCCTGACATCGCCGGCCTGCGGCAAGGCTTCGATGTGTGCGATGCCGAGGACAGCCAGAAGATCGTGCGTCGTTTGCTGGAGAAGGCCTGTGCAGCCGGCGTTTTCGAGGTCGAGGATAGTGAGGTCTTCCGCCGCCGGGTAAAATCGATCACGGCACGCATCGCCATGCTGAAGGAGGAACTGATCCTGCCCGACGTGGCGGCCGCCGCGACCGAAGGGCTTATCGCCAGCCGAAAGCTCGCCGATCCGGACGACATCATGGCCTGGCGCGATGCCGCCGCTGTCTACCCCGCCTACCAGGCGCTTCTCCGGGAAGCGAATATGGCCGATTTCGCTGATCTGCTGCTGTGGCCGACCATCACCATGCTTCGGGACGAGACATACCGCCGGGATTGGGCCGCGCGCTTTGATGCGGTGCTCGCGGACGAGTTCCAGGACGTCAACCGGCTCCAGTTCCTTTGGCTGAAGGCGCTGTCGCGTGACCATGGCGAGCTGTTCTGCGTCGGCGACGACGCGCAGAGCATTTACGGCTGGCGTGGGGCAAATGTCCGCATCATTCGCAACTTCCTCAAGGAATTTCCAACCGGTCGGATGATCGCCCTGGAGGAGAATTTCCGCTCGACCGGCCACATCCTCTCGGCCGCCAATGCGGTGATTGCCAGGGACCCCAACCGGCTGAAGAAAGAACTCCACACGGCCGCCGGCGACGGGAAGCCAATCGAGATCGTGTCGTGGTCGGGAAGCGCCGAGGAGGCAAAGGGGATCGCGGCCGAGATCGGGCGACGCGCGCTCGAGGGTGTCCCCTACTCGGATATGGCGATCCTCTATCGATTCAACTTCCTGTCACGCCTCGTCGAAGAAGAACTGCTCCGGTCGAAAATTCCCTATGAGCTGGTCAACGACACCGCGTTTTGGCAACGAGCCGTGGTCAAGGACGCGCTCGCGTTGTTGCGTCTTTCCTGCTGCCCGGATGAGCGCCAGTCCGACGAGGCCTTTCGTCGGGTCGTGAACCAGCCCGCTCGTGGCATCGGTGCGAAGTCGATCGCCCGGCTTGAGCAACTGGCGGACGACGAAGCCGTCTCGCTGTTCCGGGCGGCCGAGATCTGGGCCGGGTCGGCATCCGGCAAGACCCGGGAACGCCTGCAGGCGTTCCTCTCGTTCATCCGGACGATGGAGGACCGCGCGGAAGCCTCGGAAAACTCCTTGAGCCCCCGTATCAGGACCCTGCTTGAGGACAGCGGCTACGCCGATATGCATCGTGCCGCCGGTGAGGACGGACGTGCTGCTCTCGAAAACCTGCACGAACTGCTGGAGCTCGCTCAGGAGTTCGCCGATGCCCAGGACCTGTTCGACCACGCATCTCTCGGATCCGCCAGTCACGGCGAGGATACCTTCGGCCGCGTCAAACTGATGACGATCCATGGCGCCAAGGGGCTGGAGTTCGGGCATGTGTTTCTGATCGGTTGGGAAGACACCGTTTTCCCGTCGCGCAACAACTCAGATCCCGATGAAGAGCGACGCCTGGCGTATGTGGCCCTGACCCGCGGCCGGCGACAGGTTTCGATATCCTGGTGTGCCTTTCGCAATGGGCGTCCTGCCGAACAGAACTGCTTCGTGGATGAGCTGCCAGAGGCTGCCAGGCATGAGGGATGGCTGCGTGAGGTCGGTCACAATCGTCGGTTTAGTAGCGGCCGCCGCAGTAGTGCGGCCGAACAGAATGCGGCACTTGGGTTTTAGAATTAGAACTTAAATTACCTAAAATCAGTGGGTTGTGCGGAGTTACAAATGAATGCCGCACAATCTCACCCATGAGACGCGATGATTCCCCACCCGATTCGGCCCGGCGGCGGGCCATGTCGTGCATTGGTTGCCCGCGCGGCGGACTGGCCAGATCCCGGATGCTGTTTCCGCTCGCCCCGATGGTGTCATGATGGGGCTGCCGGATCCTCGGCAGGTTGCTGCCCGACCGTATGCCGCGCTCGGTGATGACGAGCGGGTGGCCGTCCATAGCCGAGTAATGTGTCACGTTCGGCGGGCACTCGATCGCGGCCCTCATGGCTTACTGGAACTCCGCGCCGGCCTTTCCGCCGAGGAGGCGGGTGCCTTCCCGGTCGTTCTCGCCGACATGGTGAGAGCCGGCGAAATTGCCGCGCTTGGGCACAGTATCTACGTCCGAGTGCCCTGGATGCCCGCAACACGTCCCGTTACGTCGACCCCCGTGCAGGATCTCGTCCTCGCCGCGCTGACCCGGCATGGAACGCCGGACACTTTGGCCACCTGGCTGGGCCTGACCCAAGAGGCTGTCAAAGCGGCCCTCGCTGCCCTTGAGCGTGCTGGTCTTGTTCAGGAGAGCTTCGGACGCACGCGCCGGGGACACTGGCGTATCGTGTCGCAACGCATGGCGTCACACATCCGCCGCGGTGCTCAGGACCGAGTGTTCGCTGACGTGGCTTCTCATGAGTGACTGGGTGACGTTTCCGGACGGCCGCCGAGGACGGCTGGGATGGGCGTGGGACGCAGAGCGCGCAGCGTTGTGGCAACGTATGCACTCCAGCGCGCATGGTGATCCCAGACGACCGATCTGCGATTGCGTAGCGGGCGGCCGTCGTCTCGAGCTCGCTGTGCGCGAACTGATACGTCGCGACGACGGACGTCAGGTCCGACGGTATTGTCTCGCGCGCATGCCCCATGACGGCACGCTCCATCAGGCTGGTTGCCCCTTTCACGAGACCGATGCGCGGCGAAGCGGGCGATCGGGATATCAGCAGGGCGTGATACGCGAATTGCCGGACGGCCGGTTGAGGATCGCGATTGCCGGGGGCCTGGAGGTGCGGCAGCCGGCTCCAGAGCCGGTCGCCGCCCAAGGCGCAGAACCAGCGAACGGAGCGGCGCGGCCCCGGCAGGCACGCATGAGCCTGCTGGGGCTGCTTCACTTGCTATGGGAAGAAGGCGGGCTCAACGCGTGGTCTCCCGAGGATCGCCGGCGCCGTACCTGGTGGCCCACGGTACGTGGAGCGCTCGATGACGCGGCCGCTGGTATAATTGCCGGACGAGAAGCGCTGTCCAATGTCTTCGCGACAGTGGGCTATCGGGACGCAGATGGACCCCACCTGTTCGCCAAGGTGGCTCGGCAATGCGGCCAGACTCGACGCATCGTCCTGGTGGGTCTTGTGAATCAAATTACGCGCTATCAGCCGCAGGTTGCAGACGGGCAACCTCCACGGCCCCCTCGCCTGCGGGTGGTCTTTGACGGTGTCAGGAACTACGGACTCTATGTCTCGGCTCCGGTCGAAGCGGAGCGCCGGCTTGCGCGCAGCTTCCCCTGGGCGTGGAAGGCCCTCGGCCAGGATCCGCGGGATCGGGCCATCCGTGTCGTCGCCGTCGTTGCTGCGCGGATCCAGCCCACACGGAGCGGCACGCACTTTACAGCGTGGGCGGATGGCATTGCATTAATGGAAACGGCACCGTCTCTCGTGCCGGTTGCAAGTTTCCACGAATTGCGTGTGCTGCAGGCATTGCAGCATGAGGGAAGGCGGTTTCGGAAGCCGCTTCGCTACGATGCTGAGCGCCAGGTCGTCCATCCCGATTTCGAATTGCTCGATACCGTTGATCCTCGCGGGACGCCCATGGAGGTGTTTGGCAGGGACGATGAGGACTACGCGGCCAGGGCGGCCGAGAAGCAGCAATACTACGACGCCGTCTATGGTATCCGCGGGTGGTGGTCCTGGGATGCTACCCGGGCGGACCACTGGCCACCTTTTCCTCCAGCCTCCCAGCTTGCCGCACGGTCCACAAAATGACGGCACGCGGGTTCGAAACGGTGGAGAACGATTTGGAGGCAATCGGGTGGGGGCTGCGCCAGGTCTCCCGACGCTCGGGCTTTTCCCGCGCGCGTATCACGCGGCTAAAATCGACCACGCTTGACCATGATGGTAGCCCGGCGGAACGTGCATTCCGCCGTTGGATTGCGGATCTCGCCCGCCTGCACCGGAGGTTCTACTCCCCGCTGTCGCCCGCCGTTCCGGCGCCCGGAAACAGGCCTTGCCTGAACGGCGCCGGCGTGAACCGTGCCTTGATTATCATCGGGTGGTCCGAGCGTTTTCTGGCAGAGAGTCTGGCCATGCATCGCACAGAATTACGAAGAGTCCTCGAAAACGGCGGAGAGTTGAGCCCGCGGCCGTCGCGCTGGCTCGACGTCCTGTGCGACGGTCACATCGATCTGCCGCGCCCTGATGTGACGGATTGAGACGATGGGAACCCACGGTTCGCAGGAGCGACAAGACTCTGGGTCTGGACGCTTGAGCAATACGGCAGGAGGTATTGCGGTTGAGCGCCTGAGGTCGATCATTGAACGTGTCGAACGCCTCGAAGAAGAGCGCAAGGCGCTGACAGCGGACATAGGAGATATCTTCGTAGAGGCGAAGTCAGCAGGCTTCGATGTGAAAGTCGTGCGGCAGATAATCCGTCTTCGAAAGCGGCAACCCGCCGAAGTGGAGGCGGAAGAAACTTTGCTCGCGATCTATCGGCAAGCCCTGGGGATGTAGGGATGGAATATCGGGCCCTCGTAAAGCAACTCACGCCGGCCGTGTCTATCTCCCTGCCGGACGCCGTCGCCCGCCGCGCTTCACGTCCGCCGCATGGGGGACGCGGACTCGTATGGGCGGCAGCGGCGGCCCTGCTGTGCGATTTGTCCGATGGCTACATTCTTGCGGACCAGTTTGGGGCACCCGGTCGCTTTGCCCTCTCAATACTTGGGCCGACCCGGCTGGTCCTGCCGCCCTGGATCTGGCTGCTTATCGCTGTTGCCTCCCTCAGTGCCGGATGGTTCCTCGATCGCGCGCAGCGTGGGCGTGCACGACAGCTGCGTTTGATGGTCAGGGCATTGCGTTTCGGCGCTCTGGGGGTGGGTGCCTTCCTCCGCCTGGCCAGCTGATCGGCGATCGGTTCGGAGTCACAAACGATGGGCGTAGCCTGATCCGATGTTAGATTTTCCGCCGCGCCTGTGGACTGGTCTGGCCAGTGGCCTTCTATTGCCGCGCGGGCTTCTCGTTCATCCGGATCTCGATCCGGATGGTCACGGGGCGAGGGTAGGAATTCTGGCGCGTGCGATAGGGCTGCCGTTAATGCCAGGTACCCCTGGTGATCGCCTTGAGCTGGCCGGTTGCATGCATGACGTGGGGAAAATATTCGTCCCCCCAGAAATTCTCAACAAGCCCGGTTCGCTCACGGTGGACGAGCGCACGATCATGAACAGGCATCCGGTGGATGGAGCCTGGTTCCTCAGCGCTGTCCGTCCCGATCTCCACCGAGACGTGCTCGATGCCGCGCTTTATCACCATGAGGACTTTGACGGGCGCGGCTACCCATGTGGGCTTACGGCCCAGAGGATCCCTCTTGTGGCGCGGATTATTGCCGTCGCTGACGCCATTGATGCGTTGCTGTCCCCTCGCGTCTATCGGCCAGCCTGGGTTCCAGGACGCGTCCGCCATTACCTCGCCGATCGTAGCGGGACGCGCCTCGATCCGCTCGTCGTCTCAGTCGCGATCGAGCGGTTCGATACGCTGCTAACGCTGCGCCAGGGGCGCGGGAAACGGCGGGCGAAGCTCATACTTCTTGCCGAAAGGGAAACATAGTTGTGTTGCGAGCCTTCCGGGACTGGCGCTTTCTCCTAGACACGGCCAGCGGCGCGGTAGCCCTCGCGTCGTTTGCGTCCTCTTGCTGTTTCGCTTTGGCACAATTGTGGCATATCGCGATACCGGCTTATCGGTTCTATTTACTTGCCGGCGCGCCCTACGCCGTCGGCGTCTTCTTCGAGGCGCGACTGAGATCCAGAAGAAGCGGTGCTATGCCACATGAGAAGGCGCTCAGGCGAGAGAACTGACCTGCAGCCACAACTAGCGGTGCGCCGCAATGGCGCGCCCAAGGGCTGGGCGCAAGCGCCCGCCATTGCCCCGCCCCGCCAGCCGTGCCCGCCGGAATGGGATCAAGAAAAGGAATTGATCCCGTGCTAAATAAAAACTTCAAGATTTCCAGAGTCTTCGTCGGCAGACGATCTGCGCTTCCTGCCGATATGACCGTTCCGCCTATGTCTGTTTCCGTGTTTCCGGGGGACGCGATCGCCGATATTCGCGAACGGCTTACAGATGATGTCATCCGAGTCCTGTGCCCGGAGGATTGGCGGGCGCAGAGGTGCGAGCGATGGTGCGGGGTACTCCGCCCGTGGGTAGAAGCAGCTATTCCCGGGCCGCCGGCAGCGCCTGCCGACCCGGCGGCACCTCCGGCACCGTTGGGGGCGGTGCCATGGCCTCTTGCACCTGACTCGGAGGCTTACGGTGATCACGCCGGATGGTGGATTGTGGTTGACGCGACCGGAGAGCATGAGCTCAGTGAGGCTTATCCGACACCTGAATTGGCCGAGTGTGAAGCACAGAAGATAAACGGCGCGGATCCGCACGCCGAATGGTATCGGCATTGGTTCGCCTTCCAGGGAGGCGTGTCATGAGCAACTGCGCCATCAACTGGTTCCAGCTTATCGGCCCGGGCTCCAGCCTTCAGGCTGCTGCCGATCATCTGTCCCTTGCTCCTCCAGCAGAGGAATGCCACGCGTTCGAATTCGATCTGCCGGGTTGGTACGATGGATCTGCGTGGCATGTCGCTGACGATCTTGCAACACGCTTCCCGGATCTTGCCGTGCGTTACGAGTTTCGGCCGGAATTCGACAATTTCGCCCTGCATGGTGTTGGTGCGTGGGAGGGCGGGGCGGCGCTCTATCGCGCACCGCTCGAAATAGTCGATAGCTGCTGCTATTCGACTCCCACGACGCAGGGTGCACAGCATACAATCCCGTTGATGCGGCGCACCGAAGCGCTCACGCGAGCGGCTTGCCATTTCCCGCTCCAACACCACTTCGAAACAATCAGAAGAATACCTGCCGGCTCGGATGGGTGGCGGGTTCTCGAAAGCTATCCGCCGCACCAGTTCAGCGCCATTCACCTTCCGGATGTCGGTGCGACGGGTGAGGTAGTGGTCCTCTACCCGGAGGCACGCCGTGCTATGCTGTTCCAAGGCGTGAACACAGTGGGCGCGTTCGAAGTGAACCGCGCCTTGCAGACGGATGAGGTTCTGACGCTGACATGCTTGCCGGGGTGGGCCGTCGAGCAATGGACGTTTGCCAACGGAATAGCTGGTTGATCCCGGATCGAGCCCGAATGTGCAGCGAAGGCCGCCGGTGCTGGCACACCGACGACCCTCTGTTTCCACCCCTGTCTTACCCAGAGGAAGAACGTAACCGTTCATAACAATTGTCGCTGTTATCGGCAATGTTTGGCAGTGATCGTGACGCTGCTCACACCTGAGACGCATGGGCGCCCCTTCGGGGTTCGCTCGCCCAGGCCCTCTAGGCGGTCGAGCCGCCAAGAGGGATCGAGCCCCCTGCGGGGTCTCGCCGCTTTCGCGCTAATGCTCTCCGCCGGGCCGTGGGCTGTGCTGCGTGTCGGCGGGGCGGGGGAGTAATGGGCGGCGAGGGGAGTGTGACGGCTCCTCGACCCCCCTGACACGCCTGCGGCGCGTCAGGGGGGCACGCTCCGGGGATTACGCACCGCATCCAGCTCCAGTGTGACAACAGCCCGTGCGGTCTATCAACAGGGGAACGACCCTCGCCGCGCCTGGGCCACCCCGCGTTCATCGCAGGCCCTGCGGTCCCGCGCTGTCCGCAGGGCGACCGGCTTGCTCAGGCCGCTCCCCTGTTGACAGACCACCCGGCCCGTCGTCTTGCCGAAGGCAGGATGTGGCTCAGAAAAGCGCTCCATCCCCTACGCTCTCGTCACCGTCGCGGGCGCTCGCCGCCCCGCACCCCGGCAGCGATGTGGTCTAGTAAAGCAATCGGTTTCTTTCAGTATCGCAAGCAAGAAAAGCGGCACTAATGCAAATAAATTTCGCCATTATTGGCGGGTTTATGCCGTTTTCTCTTGCCGAAACTCGGCAATCTGTACTATTCTTTTCTTGTCGAGAGGGATTGGCCCTCGGTAAGGCCAGAATAGCTGGTTCGGAAATACTGTAGCTGTGGAGTGTAGATAATGGCCGGTTCCGTCAACAAAGTGATCCTCGTGGGCAACCTGGGCAAGGACCCCGAAATCCGCCACGCGCAGAGTGGTGCGAAGATCGTTTCCCTGACGCTGGCGACCAGCGACACCTGGAACGACAAGGCGTCCGGAGAGCGCCGCGAGAAGACGGAATGGCACCGCGTCGTCATCTACAACGAGCGCATCGCCGATGTCGCGGAACGCTTCCTCCGCAAGGGGCGCAAGGTCTATCTCGAGGGATCACTCCAGACCCGCAAGTGGACCGACCAGTCGGGCCAGGAACGCTACACAACCGAGGTGGTGGTCGACCGCTTCCGGGGTGACCTGGTGCTTCTGGACAGCAACCGCGGCGAGGGTGAGGACTTTGGGGGCGGGCAATCCGCGAGTGCCCCGGCGTCTCGTGGCAATGCTGGCCGTTCGCCGGCAACCGCAGGTCGGGCGGACGTCGATGACGAGGTCCCGTTCTAAATCCTTCGGACGGACGGGCGGCCGCGCGCAAGAGTGGCCACCGCGCCTATCTCATTGAACAACCAATACGCCGGTGGCCCAATGTTGCCTTCTCACCTTTTCGGAAATCGCCCAACGTCGGCCTCTCTCGCGCTGTTGCTTCATCTGCGCCGCGAGATGGAGCGGATCGAGGCAGAGACAGTGGTCCCATTGGACCCGACCGATCTGGTCGACCATGCTTCCGTCGCAATCGCCAACGCTCGCCGATCTGGTCTCGACGCGGTCCACAAGTATTATTGGCGGGAAGCAACGAAGGTTGTTCGCTCCCTTCTGCGGTCCAATGCCGGTCGCGCGGCTCTCGCGAGCGTCGGACTGGCCGGTGACACGCCGGCTCAGGTCCTCGCCTGTACATCTCGCTGAGTGAGGGCTGCTTCAATGGGCAAGAACGAGACCGCGGCTCGTAACCTCCTGGACGCCGCGTATAGCACGATAAACGCGGACTCTGGACACGCCATGGATGCGGAGGCGTTGTTTGCCAGCCTCTTCTTTGAACTTGGACCTGAAGCGTTAACGCCCCAGGCCCTCGATCGCCTTGGCCGCCTCTATCTCGAATATTGCGCAAACTTCGGCGTCAGCCCGGTTATGAGCGACGCAAAGCCAGATGTGGGAACCGGCGGCGACCTGCCGGCGACGCCGTTGTCGCCGGTCAGCGTCATGATGCCGCTTGAGGTGCCCGACACGACGCGCCACTTGGGAGCGAGCGATGCGCAGGGCCGCGCATCCGTGAGCGCGTTGTGGTCGAGGATACGCGATCTGGTCGCAGACGCCGTCCGCGACGCCACTATGCAGGCTGACGGGGCTGCCGAAGCGCATGCCCATTATCGAGAGCGGTTCACCCGCTTCGAGGCCGGCGTGACTTGGGGGAAGGCGTTTATCGGGCGGTTCAGGGAGCCGTGCAGATCGGCGGTTCAGGCTCGCTCGGTTGGAAAGCAGCCTTGAAGATACCTGTTCAGAGACCTATTATTAGACCTGTAAACCGATCATATCAGAGGCGCAGATGGTATATCCGATCCTTGCAGAGGTTGCGGCCAGTGTGTCCGAACTCAAAAGGAACCCAATGGCGACGGTCGCCGCTGGGGACGGCGCTCCGGTCGCGATCCTCAATCGCAATGAGCCAGCTTTCTACTGCGTGCCGGCGTCGGTCTATGCCAGCATGGTCGAGCGCCTTGAAGACGCCGAACTCAATGCAATTGCGGATGCTCGCCAGGGCGAGCCCGTGATCCCGGTCGTGCTCGATGAGCTATAAGCTCGCCTTTCTCGATTCCGCTCTCAAGGAATGGGGCAAACTGGACGGGACCACGCGCGGAGCCTTCAAGAAAAAGCTCGCCGAGCGTTGCGAAGTGCCCCGCGTCCCGTCAGCACAGCTCTCAGGCAGCCGCGACAGGTACAAGATCAAGCTCAGAGGCGTTGGGTACAGGCTCGTTTATGAGGTCCGCGATACGGAAATCGTGATCGTCGTCATTGCCATCGGACGACGCGACCGCAACGAAGTCTACAAGACCGCAGGGCGGAGAGCGGACTGATGCAAGCGCCCATGGTGGGACCGTATGTGAGTTCCGTCCTGACAGGTGACGCGCGGAGGGTCTTGTCCAATAGTAAAGGTCGTGTCTAACGGGATCGAACTCTACACTAAATGCAAATTATCTCGGTGATGTTCTCGCATAGATATTGACTATTATTGGATTTCTGTACTACAATTACAACATTCGCAGAGAATGTAGGCGAAACGGGCGCCTCGCCGTTCATCAGGGGCAGGAACCATAGCATATGGACCTCGGACTCAGCACGCTGACCGATGACCAGCTCGTCGAGCTGGTGCGCGCCATTTCGGCCGAGATGGCCCAGCGAAATCCGGCTGTCCTCGACGCCGCCAAGCGAGCGATGATGGACGTTGTGGCCCAGGCCACGCAGAGCCAGGACATGACCTGGTCGATCAAAAAATGGCTCGGAAAGATGGTGGTCGACCATCTCGGCGAGGGCTGGAAACTCAACGTCTGGAATGCACGCGATCGGGACGAAACCCGGGTTTATCTCGAGCACGCGGGTACCGACCGGCGTGGGCGCGACGCCATGAAATATTGTTATTACGTCACTGGCGGTGAAAAATTCCCGCCCGGCTCGCTGTCCCTGGTCAATGGCAGCAACAACAGGACCGCTGACAACACCATCGTCAAGATTGTCGCCAAAAGCGCATTCGCGCGCTTTCCCACAGGCGTCACCATCGAGTGCGACCGGGCCGCACAGACAGATTACGCTACACCCCCAGAGCCGGTTGAACTCACCGAATA
This sequence comes from Gluconacetobacter dulcium, assembly GCF_014174165.1. Classification (GTDB taxonomy): domain Bacteria; phylum Pseudomonadota; class Alphaproteobacteria; order Acetobacterales; family Acetobacteraceae; genus Gluconacetobacter; species Gluconacetobacter dulcium. The sequence continues at coordinate 106,761 of NZ_JABEQN010000008.1, forward strand.
TGTCGAGAAACTTGCCATCCGGGCACACTACAAGTCGGAGCGCGATGCTGAGCGGGAGCGGATCTGGGCCGCGGAACTGGAATCCGTGCGTGCCGAAATCGCTGCGCTTGCAGCGCAGCGGGGCCGGCGCATATGGGGCCCGTATCCGACCGTCAACGACCTCGGGACAACTGACCCGGATTACGCGCGCCTCAAGCAGGATAATGACGCCGCGACCGAGCGGGCGCGCGCCAGGCTGGAAGCGTGGGATGCCGAACACCCGGAGCCAAACTGATGAATAATCCGAAGGGCAGGGGCGCATTGGCGTCCCCTCTCGCCGCCTTGGTGGCCCGTGCCGCGGCCAGTCTCCCGACCGAGACTGGCGCGACCGCAGCCGCCGGCGCCCAGCGACAAAATGGCGGATTTACCGTAATTCTTGCCGACGTTTCGTCATCAATGGCGGAATACGCCGGCGCGCGCCGTAAATGCGACATTCTGGACGATGCCATCGCTCCGGCCGTCAGGGACGGGGCCCACGTCGTCGCTTTCGGGAGTTACGTCAAGGACCTGCCAGCAGGGGCGCGCCTCCCTCCGCCGGCAGGAAGCACGGCGCTGCATCTCGCTCTGCGTCACGTCGAGGCCACGCGTCCGCGCCGCCTGGTCGTCGTCAGTGACGGAAGACCCGACGACCCCGCCGCCGCCCTGCGGGCGGCCGATCGGCTCGGATATGTGCGCATCGACGTGATCTACTGTGGACCCGATCACGATGGCGAAGCGCTGCGATTCATGCAGCGCCTCGCGCGGGGCGGCGGCGCCGCCTCTGCTCACGATATGGCACGCGAGCCCCAGAGGCTTGCCAACACCCTCAAACGCCTCGCCGGGCCTGCCGGAAATTGACGAATCACCCCAACCGCCGCCCAGGTGCGGAACAGGCGAACAGGCATCTCCTGCGCAGGACATATCTCGCATTCTGCATCGGGGCGGGCCTTCAGCCCGCAGACGTCGAACGCCTGCTCCTCGCTCGCGGCCATGCCATGACCACCAACCGGCTGCGCGCTCTCGGCCGGCAAGCCGACCCTGGCGCGGTTATCACAGCCACGGAGTTCTACGATCTAGTCTCCGAATGGGCACAAGAGCAGGCCGCGAAGCGAGGGGACCAAAAATGACGAAACTCACCCATCTTACCCTGAACACCGGCCATCTCACCCGCACATCCCGCGAAGATGTCGACCAGGCCGTCGTCGATGCGCTCCTCCCGATCGTCGACGCGGACGGTGGACCGATACCAGGTATCCCCGGCTGGTATCTCGACTTCATGCGTCCCCTCAACCCGGACCGGTCCGCACCGGTCAATGGTGCGGCCTTCTTCCAGGTTGCCGACCAGCCAGGGCGCAGCCCCCTTCCTGCCGTCCTCGCTGTGGCCTGCTGGCAGGAAAACATGGCGCCCGCAGCCTGGAAGCAGATCATCCAGGGCTATACCGCCCTCGAGCCGGCACTCCGATCCGCCGGCATCTGGCGCGCTCCGCCTCCCGCACACCCACGCCATACTCCCTGGCTCGTGGTCGCCCTCACACCGTTCATCGCCCTCGCAGACGCCGAAAACACCAAGGCTTTCGGTGATCTCGAGCGCGCTGTCGCCTGGGCCCTCACCCTCTGATCTGTCCACCCGGCCCCCTCATCGGCCGGCCGGCGATCGGGCGTTCCCCTGCGCTTCGCTCCGGGTCGCGTGACCCGGGCTCCGCCCCGAGCCCCCTGCGGGGTCTCGGCCATTCGGCGGATCCCGCTAACGCGCTGCGTGGGCGGCGCCGCGTGGCAAGCATGCCGGCAGAGTAAAGGGCGGCGAGGGGAGGAAGACGGCTCCTCGAAGCCGCCCGTGAGCAGCACACCGTTGTTCGGCAGAGCCATGTCCGGCGTGGACGCGCTTCGCGCGGCCTACGGCTGCGGCGTGCTACGCCGCATCCACGCTGTGAGCGTATTGTGCAGTGCTATACTGCCTGCTTAAGAAGCATAGAAACCTGAAAGGTCATGTATCCGTCAATGTTATAATCCTGTTGTGCGATGAATATTTATATTGGCATGAGTATGGTACATGCCTTAACGGCTAGCTATGCAATATTACTTATATTCATTCGGCCGGAATGCAGCTATTCTTTTTCTTGTCGAGAGGGATTGGCCCTCGGGACCAACGCCCCGGACGGTGCTGGAACACCAGTCCGGGACTTCGCCAGAATGAAGGATGAGTTCATGTCCGACGCAGCCAACGCTATGAACCAAGCCATGACCGCCGCGCAAGAGAAGAAGGGCACGCGCAAGGTCGCGCCGCAGGCCCGCAAGGCCGCCGCCGCCCGCCAGCGCACGCAGGCCCTTTCCGCTCCGACGCTGGCCGATATCCAGCGCCTCGTGCCCTCCGACGACCAGATGACCAGAATCGTCAATGCGTTCGGCGTGGAGAGCGGTGACGTGGACGAGCTGACCGGCGCGGGCTCGAACCTGATCCGGGACCAGTATGCGCTCCTGTCGCCCGTGCTCGTCTCCACCATCCGGGGGGAGGCGAATTATCAGGGCCTCAAGCTCCATCTCGATCGCGTCGTGGATGGTCTGATCCGCTCGGCCTACGGCGCCGCCAATTTCTACGAAAACCGCCGCATGATCGCCAAGGACGCCGCCGATAGCTGGGCTAACCAGCACCGCGACGAAGACCGCATGGGCGTGGACGGCGGCGAAAACCGCGTCGCCGGGCTCCGGCGCATCGCGGCCGAGAACGGCGCCAAGGCATATGCGCTGGCCGCTCTCGCCGCCGGTGCCTGCGCTGCATACGCCGAACTCATGGGCGCGGAGTGGAAACCCTACCAGCGCGACGACGGCCGCACCCTCGACCAGAAAGTCGCCGCCGCTCAGGCCGAAGCCCTCGGCTTCTGACCACCACGCCGGGCCGCCCACCGCGGCCCGGCATCCGTCATGGAGATTTCCTTGCGACCAGTTCTGCGCCGCATCTTGCGCTCACTTCTGCCGCCGCCCCAAGTGCCGAAGCACAAGGAAGACCGGTTCAAGGCTCTTGCTGGGGTGCTCCAGACAATCGCTCTCAGCACATGGGGCCTTGGTCTCGTCTCTCCCCTTATCGCAGGAGCCGGTACCATCACCCCCCGCAAGGTCGTGGTGGCCCTTGTACTCGGGGTCGCGTTCGAACTCGCATCTTTGACACTGCTCGCCTACGTCCCATATGATGATGCAAGTAAGGGAGGCTAGACCATGGACACCATGACTCAGGGATTCCTTTATATCCTCATTCCGGCAGCCGTGCTGACGGTTTGTCTCGGTCTCGCAATCGGCCCTCTTGCGGATCGCCTTGCGAAGTATCGCAAGGCGCTGCGATAGGCGCGTAAGACAATTCCAAAATGTAGGGCGGCCGACGGCCGCCTTTTTTATTTTCTGACCGTCAATTGACGAGCCGTCGTACGCTCGACCGCGACACCGTTCTTTCCACGGGCCGCGTTGCCCCCGTTTACCACATATCCACCGGCCGCGATCCTGACTCTTGGCGGTCGATCGCGGCCGGTGGATATGCTCCGGCGCCCCTGCGGGGCGCCTCCGGCCCTTCGGGCTGGAAAACGGGGACAACGCTGAGGGCGGCGGCGCGGGCCACAATCAACCGCCCATCATCTCCCGGATGCTGCCCAGTCCGGAACTTGCCGGACTGGAAGGCTTTGGCGTAGGCATCCGTCGCAGCCGTTCCCCAATTGGCTTTTCTCGCTCTGCTCGCATATGTCCCGTACGACTCTCAAAAGAGGACTGACACATGGACGGTTTTTTGCGCGCGATCGTGCTTGTCGCTCTGCCGTTCTGCGTCGCAGTCGGACTCTTCGCCCTCGCTCTGGGGCCAATTGCCAACCGGCTTTCCCAGTTACGTGAGGCGCTGCGATAGCAACACAACCGCCGCTTTCCGGCGAGAGGCGGCCGTTGGCCGCTTTTTTTTGCGCCACCCCTTAATTGATGGCGGGTCGTACCCTCGACGGCGACACCGCTCTTCCCGCGGGCCGCGTTGCCCCCGTTTGCCACATATCCACCGTCCGCGATCCTGACTCTTGGCGGTCGATCGCGGCCGGTGGATATGCTTCGGCGCCCCTGCGGGACGCCTCCGGCCCTGCGGGCTGGAAAACGGGGACAACGCTCAGGCCAGCGGGACAGGCCCTGTCCGCTCCGACGCGCCGTTGATTGATATTTCCGGCGGTGCAAGGGCGCGGGCAACTCCTCGGGCGCGCGGAGGGGGCAGTCGAACTCCCCCGCTTGCCTCCGGAGCCGCGGGACGAACCTGGACCAAAATGGACACAATCCTTCCCCGGTGCTTTCAGCGCGCGGCCTTGGTTTGACCGGCTTCCGGGCTCCCGTTCGGCAGCGGGTCCAACGCACACCACGCCATCCCGCTGGTCGGATCGCGGTGATAATTGTCCTCGCAAAAGCGGCCAGTGCGCGCAGCGTGCCAGTTCCACGTTATGCCGGTGCTGAAGCCGAGTGTTATCAGGATCGCGCCTGCCAGAATCATGCGCACGTAGGCCGCCCAGCGCGCCTCTCTGTAGAAGCGACGCTCATTGGCTGGGATCTCCTCGCGGAGCGCGTCAAAGACGCGCTCCTTGAGATCCGCCGTCAGCCCGGACACGAGCCCATCCAGCGCCACCTGGAGTTCACGCTTGCGGAAGAGTTCCTGCTTCCGAATGTTGGTCTGGGCGATCAGCGCCATCTGATTCACCTGCTCGCGGCCCGCTTCGAGGTCCGCTCGCAGGGTGCTCAACTCCTTACGTGCGCCGGCCAGCAGCGCCTCTGCGGCGGTCGTGGCATGGAACATTTGATCACATGCGTCGGCCGTCGCCTCACATTGGCGCAGGAACAGCACCCCCAAAGGGCTGTCGCGCTCGATCCCGGCATCGTGCAGGCTTGCAAGAAGGTGTTCCCGCGTTGCCTGGCGACCATCCGGGGCGGCTACGGCAGCCACAGATGCACGCCTTCCTCCTCGATATTTGCCCCGAAATCCCGCAACCATTTGACCGCCATGTGGCGCCAAAGGGGGTTTACTTGCGATCCATCCGCCTTCGGCTTGCCGGCGATCACGTCGAATACATTCAGGCCGTCGTTCTCAAGATACTTCATGCACGTCAAGGCTGGGAACACGACGGTGCGAACACCCGCATCGTGCATCGCTCGCAGCCGCTCGTCCTTGCGCAACCAGGCGAAGGGATCGGAGGACCGCGAGGTGGAGCGGTACAGTCCCTCGTTGAGGAAGAGGACCGAGTCACCGTCCTTGAATGAGGACGAATCCCAGATGCGGTAGACGTGATCGAAATCGTCGCGTTCAGGCCCGGTGAAATAGGCGAATGTCGGGATTACGCCGTTCGCACGGAGAAATGCGCCAAGGTCTGATTCCGCCGCCAGTTCCTCGCTCACGCGGTCGCCGCCGCCCATGTCGATTACGATCGACGCATCCTCGGACAGCGCCTCGGCGAGTGTGTTGGCGAGCCAGATCTTGCTCGCTTCCAATTCTGCGCTCGTCGGACGATCAACGCCATAAGGCCCGTCCGACGGAAAGAGCTTCGATAGTGTCGGATTGTTCGGATCTCCGTCTGCCGCCAGTGCTGGGCGTCCCGCCTCAATTGCCCAATGCATGAAGCATGAGAGCGCCAAACTGCCTCCGCTGCGCCCACGGCCAATTCGCCAAACCGACCGACGTTGGTGCCGCTCATCGGAGCGGGGTGTGGTGTCCGGCATGCTTGCGTCGTCTCCCTTCCATGTTGCTGGCAACATGCCAGCGACAAGGAAGGCTAGCCCGATCGTTTGTGACTGCGCCCCGACGGCTAATAGAGATTCGGAATCCTCGATTTTGCGGTTTGCATGACGTACTTCTCCTCGCGGGTCATCGTCAGGTTCGTAGGGTGCTTGGCTCGAAGCAGGCGACCGACATCGCGCAGCCAGTCCTTCTCGTACTCGTAGTTACGCTTGCTGGGATATCCCGGGAGATCTCCACCAATTTCCCACCTGGCGCCTGTCGCCTTGCAGATGTCGCCCTCCTTCACAGGGGGCAACGACGGATCATGCGGCAGATAGGCGCGCGCTGATACGTATGGCGGCGGATAATACGGCAAGTCGAGCGTGACGAGAGTGGCCTGATCATTCGCTCGAGCATGCTCAGCCGCAGGCGTTGGCTGCCGTGTCGTGGTGCCGGTCTCCGGAATGAGACCATTGGCCTCCTGTCTGGCCCGCAGTCGCTCACCAGCTTCACGCCGATACGGCTCCTCCTCTGCGGCCTGGCGCCGCTTCGAAGCGGCTGCCCGATTGACCTGCTCCATGCGACCTCGCAAAGCCGCATCCGCTTCGCGGGCTGCGGCGAGCCTCTGCACCCTATCAGCTGCGGCGGCCTCGGCTGCTTCTGCCCGAGCCTTTTCCTGCGCCTCCCGTGCCTCAAGAAACTTCCCGACCCGATACCAGACCATCTTTGCGCATCGGACTGTCGGCGCCTCCCCACGCCCGTTCGTGAGCCCGACCTCCCTGAACCAGGCGCATAACGCCGTCCAGTTCAACCGTCGCCCCGACCAGGCTCGAAGCAGTTCACCACGGTTCAGCTCCATCCACACGCGCAGTGACATCTCGCCATTCGCGCTCCGGAGCACCCTCAGGGCTCCCTCCACTCCGATGTCTGCCGCAGCCATTTCAACCTCCGAGTGCCGTCCAGTGCCCGCTACGCGTCTCACAGGCACATATCACGGCACCACTCCGTCTACAATAAAGCACGCTGAAGCTACGCGGAGACTACAGAGCGACTACAAGACAGTGACGACCAGAAACTTTCTCCATACACAAATGCACCCTTTCGGGTGCGGCCCCTGCGGGGCCACATTGCATCCGGTTGGGGGGCGTCGCGGCGATGCCCACGCACGGGCTATAGTGACGGGGCCGGTCGCCGAGGACCGGCGATTTTTGCCCCGCCGAAGGGCGGCCCAGAGCTCGCGGAAAGGGAGTGCGCCGGATGACACCATCGGACCTTGAAGATGCGATCGCCCGGCTAAAGGGGCAGAATCAGGCGCATGCCATGCTGTTGACCGCTATGCTGGTGGCAATGCCGACCGTTCAGCGGGTGGAGGCTGCGGCAATTCTGCGCCGGCTTCAGAAGGACCGCGCGTTCCTGGATATGGTGCCGATGCCGCTCGCCGCCGAAGTCACGGCCGAGGCCACGAGCGACGAAATCAAGCGGCTGCTGACGAACGCGGAGATTATCTGCCAGGGGTTGGGGAGGTAGGCGCCGAAAGCTTTACGGTTTGCGCCGGCCGGGCGAAAAGTGCGCATGAACCACACGCATCTGCATAGCCGGCGCCCACGCAGCGACATGGCCCGGGAGATCGGCACTCGGATCCGCGAGAGACGGGATGTGCTAGGCCTTACTGTTGCCGAGGTCAGCCGGGCGCTTGGCCTCAGCAACGGGGCGGTTTCGCAATATGAGACTGGTCGTGCCGCTCCGAAGCAGGAGAAGATTGAGGCGCTCGCCGAGGTGCTGGGCACGTCGCCAGAGTGGCTCATGACCGGGCATGAGCCGGAGCACCTTGGCTATGCACAGAACGCAGCCGAAATTCGCATGCTGGCCCTCATGAGAAGAATCCCCGCGCGACTACACCCCATCGTACTTGCGGCGGTGAAAGGTATCGCTGATGCGGAACCTCCGCGTGGAGGCCAAATGGCACGCCCGAGCCGCAGTAACCGCTCGCCTTCTTGAGTGCTCCGCCAATTGCACTGTGATGCGCACTGGCGAACCCTTTGCTAACCGCATGGCGCCGGCCGGGCAGCAGTCACATGCGCCGGACAATATCGGCCGGGGCCACGTGGCATCAGGTTCTCTTTGAAACACGTAGCGTCCTTGTGTCGCGGATGGCCTTGAAGGCCAGGACAATCTGGTCGCTGAAAGCAGGGCTGAACTGTCCCCGCGGGGACCGGTCATCGAGCGTGTAAGAGGTCTCAAGAATGTCGTAATTCACCTCGTCCACGATCACCCATAACGGGAAGCGGGTATCAAGCTTGGCTCTGCGGGCTTCCGTTTCCGGAATAAGGACAGCCTGACGCCCTGCGGCTGGCTCCTTGCTGGTGATTGGCAGGAGGAAGAGATGATGCTTGCCGTTCCGGTCGATGGCGACCACGACCACGCAGCTTGGGCGCCTCTTGCGCCCTTCCGTCTCGCCGCGTGCATCCTGCCATTTCCAGAGATAATGGTAATCGATGACCTGGCCAACGCGCGGAAAGTCATCGGCCATTCAGGTAGTCCGCGATGCCCTCATCGCACAGGGCACCGATATCCTCGGGCATATCGCCGACATCAAGTGCCATCTGGCTGCCCGCTGGGGGGCGGGTGAGATTGGCGTATTGCTCCATCGACATGACGATGAACCGTGGCTTGCGGTGTTTGGTGATTGCAACGGGGGCGACAGCTGCCGCTTCAAAGAGATCCCCCGTGTTGCGGGTAAGGTCGCCCGCTGCGAACTGCTTCATAAGCCTATCCTCTCGCGATAGAATATTGTGAATATACAGATAATCTTAATATTCCGCAAGCGTGGAGGGTGGTGCGGCGCCCATCGTCCGCAGTCACAAACCGCCCAGAAATATTAGCGGTGTCATCCACCGCCTGGAGCAAATCACGTGACAGCCGATAATTCGAATACGGTGCCCACCTTGGCCTCTTTGTCCCAGGGCCAGCTCCACATCATCGCCGTGCTTCAACAGCATGGGCAGGTCCTGGCCGAAATCCATCAGATGGTAAGCCCGCCGGAGACCCGCGACGAGCCGACTCTGCGTGACATTTTAGGGCGTATGGCGGACGCGCTCGATCGGCAGATCAATGCGCTCGAGGCATTAACCGAGCAGGTCACACGGATCGAGATCGGCGCGTCGAAGCGCGAGGCCGCCGAATGATCACCTACCGTAAGCTTACAGCCGCCGGCGCTGGCAAGTTGATCGTCGCATATCTCCGTGAGCATCAGCTCGCGCCGGATAAGGACGCACGGTTCGAAAGGGACCGGAGCGATGTGGAGACTGGGGATCGCCTGAACACTTATTACACCGGTCGGGACGGAAAGGGCGCCTGGGGGCCGAATCTTGGAACCCGGATCACTGAGGCCCTTGGGATCGACGTCGGGAAGATCCCAACGGATGAAGCATTGGCCCGTCTGTTCGAATGCAAGAGGGCAGACACCGGTGCGGAGTGGGCGGGCGCTCATGCAACGAGAACCATCTCGGGTTTCGATTTCACCGCGTCCCCCGATAAGTCTGTCACGCTGGCGGCTGAGTTCGCTGCCACCAAGGCAGAGCAGGCTCTGATCTGGCTGGCGATCCACAAGGCGAATGACCGGGCTATGGCATTCATTGCCAAGGAAGTCGGCGTTGCCCGACGCGGCAAAGGTGGAATGTCCTATGTGGAGGCAGGTGAAGTCGCCTGGGTCTCCTTTCGCCATTATACGGCCCGACCAGCCATGAAGATCCAGGACGGCCCGAACGGCGCAACTGCGGCCGTGGAGATCCCTGTGCCGGGAGACCCGCAAGCGCATATCCACAACATCATGCTCAACGCCGTTGCGACCGAGAGCGGACATCTGGGCTCCCTCGATAGCGCGCGGATCACGAAGACGACCTCGTTCATGTTCGGCGCCTATTTCCAGGCCGAACTGGCGCGGGAGTTGCGGGGTCTTGGCATCCAGGTGAGCGTGGACAAGAAGGGACGGGCGATCGTCATCGACGGTATTCCCCAGGAGGCGAAGGAGCTCTTCTCAAAGCGCAACAAGCAGGCGTCGCAGATGGCGAAAGCGTACGCGAAGCGCCAGGGGCTCGACTGGAATGAGATGAGCGCCGCGCAGAAATTCTCCATCCTCCACACGGCAAATCTCGCCTATCGCTCGAAAAAATACGACGGATCGAACGATCGCGAGATCTGGCGCGAGCAGGCGACCGAGATCGGGTGGCACCATGAGACTGTGCTGACAGACGCCGCTTACGGAGAACGGAGCGACGCACAGCGCTTCGACATGGCATATGGCATTGCGGCGGACTTGCTCGCCAAAGAATTTGCGACCGCGGCGGTGATCGACCGCGACGCTTTTCGTACCCATGCCGCACACGGGCTCATCGCAGCAGGCATTCGTGAACCTGAGGACGTCGAGCGGGTGGCGGACTTGATCGAGGCACGGGGCATCCAGATCGACGGGAAGCACGTTGCTTTCATCAAAGAAGAGCAGGAAGGGCGTGTCCGTGTCGCCACGACGGAGCAGCTCCGGGTGGAGAAGGAAATGGCGCGGCTCGCTGCGGTCTCATCGAGGACGCGGGCTGGCGCGCTCTCCGAAGCAGCCCTCGCGGCCGCGATCGAGCGATCTGGGCTCGATTTCGATCGGGAGCCCGAGCACGGCCGGGCCCAGCTTGCTGCGATAAGATGTCTGGGTCTGGCCGGAGGGCTCGCCTTTCTGACGGGCGTGGCAGGTGCCGGCAAAACGACGCTTCTGCGTCCTCTCGTCGACGCATGGCATTCGGACGGCCGTCGCGTCGTTGGAACTGCCATTGCGTGGCGGCAGGCCGAGGCCCTGAAGGACGCCGGGATCACTGAGTGCTACGCGCTTTCCCCGCTGCTCAAGCGGATGGCCTCGGGCGAACTGGTCCTCGGAAAAGATAGCGTTCTGGTGATCGATGAAGTGAGCCAGGTATCGCCCCGGCAGCACCTGCAACTCCTGGAGTTTCAACAGGAGCAGGGCTTCGCGCTGCGTATGCTGGGCGATCGCGAGCAGGGCCAGGCCATCGAGGCCGGCGACGGAGTCGAACTCATGATGCGCGTTCTGCCGGCGGAAGCTCGGGCGGAACTGCTTAGTACGGTGCGCCAGAAGTCGGCTCGGGGGCGCGAGATCGCCGGGCATTTCCGGTCCTCGGGTCGGGACTTGTCCAAGACAGAGGATGAACAGCGGCAGGCTGACACCGCTCGCGCGCGGGCGGCAATCGACATGAAGCGCGAGGACGGCACGATACGCCTGGTCGGCGGCGATCATGACCAGGTCGTCGCGCATATCGCGGACCTCTACTTGCGCCGCCGGGATATCCTCATTCAGGCCGGTATGACGCGCGGTATCACCATGTCCGCGCCGACAAACGAGGACGTCATGGATTTGAGCCGTGCTGTTCGCGAGAGGTTGCGTGCGCGAGGTGAGATTGGCCGCGAGGAGATCGTCAGGGCGGCTATCGATCAGCGCGGCGAGATATACGATCTGCCAATTTCCGTAGGTGACCGGCTCCGCCTCTTCAGCAGAACTCACGCACAGGTCGCGACGCATCGAGGCGCGAGGTGGCGTGAGTTAGGATCCAATGGTGACTTCGTGACGGTCAAGGGATGGTCAGACGAGGGGATCGTGTTGGAGAACGCCAAGGGACGGGTGGGATTGGTGCCGTGGTCCCGCCTGGCCGATAAGGAGTCCGGGCGGCTGCGCCTTGGCTTTGGCCACGCGATGACCCACGATTCCGCACAGGGGATCACCTCGGACGAGCACGTAAACGCGATGCCGCGCGGGTCGGCCGGGGTCACAGGCTTTACCACCTATGTGGGCGAAAGTCGGCACGTCTATGCGTGCTGGACCGTGGTCGCGGAAGGTGCTCTGAGGGAAGCCGAAACATGGGCCCGACCGCTTGGTGATATTCGCCCCATCACGACGGAAGACCTTTATACCCGTCTGGCCGCGGATATGGGACGCCACCCATACAAGTCCCTCGCCGTCGATCTGGCAAAGGCTGATCTGGCAGCCGATGAGCAGACGGCGCGCTGGATCCGGCAGTCCCATGAGAACGAACGCGCGCAACAGCGTGGGCAGGAACCTGGGCGCCAGATCAGACGCGAGATTGACGAGCGTCCGGTTCACGGGATCAAACCCGAGCAGTGGGATGACGTCAGTCGAAAGCTACGGAAGGCTGGCTTCGCCACCCAGGCGGCTCTGGACGCCGCTCGCCGATTGAACGAGAGGCCGCTTCGATCCGCAAACCGTGGCCCGAACAACGCTCCCCCGCCGCCTTCGCCGGCGCACTCACATCCGGACCGCGATAGGGGGGCCGCCTCCAGGGTTCCATCGGCCGACCGCGACCTTTAGGCTCTCACGAGGTCCAGCGAAGGGAGCGGAACATTGGCTGAAGGACGTAACCAGGTATTCTCACCGGCTGACGTGCACGAACTCGCAACATGGCTCTTCTGGCTTCGGGTCCGCTCAGTCGGCGTTGCCGCATGCAAAACCGAGGTGATTGAATCGCGTGGCGTCTCGCTTCTGAACCGAGAGAACCTCGAATTCGTCCTGCGCGCAGACGTGAATCAGAAAGTCGGGGAATGCCTTACCGATCCTGCCCACGCCCAGGACCTGGTGACGGCGGCTGCTTCTGAAGCTTACGCCTACTGTTCCGGAGACGCCAACTTGAACGGTATGGTCTACGCCGACGAGGCTATGGGCGGCCGTGATCTGTTCGCCGGGCGTTTCCCTTACCCAGACCTTCCCGTTGCGCCCATCAATATTGAAGTGGTGGGGGCCAGCATTCCCACAATGGGGCAACTGCTGGTGCGCACCCCGCTGCCGGCGGCTGTCGCCGTGCGGACGCCTGAGGTTCCTCCGCTCTTCTGGGTCCGGGACACCACGGCCGCCCTGGGGAAGGCATATCCGGTCCTGTTCATGAAAACCGGCGTGGCGCAGCTCGCGCAGGACCTCTGGTGCGTTCACGGGTATTGCAACATTCCTGTCCCCACCTTGGACTGGGGAGATCGGTTTTCGCTCGTGATTCCCAACGGCATGTTCTCATTGGAGCGGCATGTGTTCACGGGCGATGCCGGCATTATCGAAGCGCGCTACGACTGGCGCTGAATGCGCCGGCCGGGCCGCTATGAGTGACCTGACGAACGCAATCTCCGGGCGACGACACTGGCGGCGTTTCTGCCGCCTCGACTGTCGCTGGCCGAAGACGGGATGATGATCACTGCCTTCGGATTCTCCATCGGGAGTAGACGAACGTGCTTTTTGGTTTCCACCACGTCGAAGCCGAAGGCGCGCAGCCGGCGGCGGAGCGCCGCCGTCATCTTGCGATAGCCTCGCAGCATTCGCCGAAGTTCTGCGACGCGATCCACATCCTCCTTCATGCGGCGCCTGAGCGGTGCTTGTGCGTAACTCGCGCGTGAAGGTTGAGCGCGTGGACGATCCTGCCTTTCGCCGTCGCCTCCGACGCTCCCATGGCCATTTCAAAAGCGACCAGTTCGTGGCAGAGCGCCTCGTCGACCGAACGATCGAGCGGCTCCTTCGTCTCCGGCGTTTGCTCCGCCGGTTGGATCAGGTTTCGGAATAGCCCCGCAAATGGGTCTGGAGCAGGTCTGATTTCCTCCCCGTTGAGTGTGAGCAGGTCTTCCGCGTCCTGAAGAGGTGATGCATCCTCGCCGACGATGATGGCCAGGCGCGAATACAACGCCCTGAGACCGCCGGTGAGTCCCGGCAGGCGTTCCGGTTCGACAAGATCCGCCCCTGCCGCAAGATGACGGGCAACGCTCTCTACGACCGGAGATGAAGACGAGGCGAGGCGCTCAGGCACAGGGGGAAGCGTCGGGAAAACCCGGTTGACGCCTTCAGGGCGGACGCCGGCATAGAAGAGTCGTGCATAGATGCGTCGTCCGCGGAACAGGATGATGGCCTGCCCCTGCCTCAGTTTCTGGATGTCGCTCCACGACACCCTTTTTACCTCCCGGATATCGGCGCGCTGCTGGTCGGCGTAGAGACCCAACGGGGAAGAGTTGTCGTAACCTGGGAGCACCGTGACCGGCATTGTGCCCCCGGATTCCTCGATCCACTGCCGGGTCGGACCTGCGTCCTCGACGTTCATGAGGATCTTGAGTTTCGGGTTCCCCAGAAGGGGCACGGTAAAGTCGCGACCGAGGGTCGCATAAAGCGTGCCGACCTCTTGGAACGAGATGAGGAGGAAGACATTCAACTCTCGGCCGAGTGCCATCATGGAATCGATACCTCGGGTCGCGAACTGTCCGACTTCGTCCAGGACCATCGGATACGGCACTTTTGATGAGGATGGTCGGTTGGCAACGAGGTCCTCGTAGTCTCCCTCGATCGACGTACCCAATGCGGCGGCGAGCGCGTACCGAAGAGCGGTGATAACTGCTTTGCCGAGCGCGCGGTTCGTATCGGGATGATTTTCGAGAGACGGCAGAAGAACGACGAGAATTCGCCGATTGTATATTATGTCGCGGAAGTCGATGTCACCGACATTACAGCCGAAGACATGGCCGAGAGTCGACGACATCTGAGTGAACGTCTTGCCGAATCCGCCGACGACGTATGAGTGCTGCTCCCGAACCTTGTCCTGCTCGCTGACGTCTTTTTTGTCCGAAAAGCCGCCTGTCTCGCTGACGTAATCCCTTACCGGGTTGAGCAACGAAGTGGGGAAGTGTTCCGGGAGTATGGTCTCACACGCGACGCCCTGATCCGCATCGTAATAGCTGAAGCGCCTTTCGCTATACAGTAAGCGCAGCCGGTCAATATCGCTGAACATTGTCCGGACAGTCTCTGCGGTGATGGGAACGCCGAGATTGTCTCGGACCCACACGAAGACGTAGGCCATGCCCCGGATGAGCGATTCAGCACGGTTGCGGAAATGGTCTGAATTTCCGCCGCCACCCTTGCTTTCTTCAGGAACGAATAGCGTAAGAAACAGTTCGGTCATGCCCTCCGCATTGACCGATGCAAACATGTTCCAGGTATTTGTGCGCCGATCTCCGCCGGAAACCATCAGGTTGATGATCCGGACGTTCGCCTCCTGGCCCCAGCGCCGGGCCATTGCCATGATGGTAAAGGGGAGGTTGTTGCTCGCCTTGCCGTCGACGATCGTAAAGCCGGTGCCTTGAGCCAGAGCATTGCACAGCAGGCTATAAATCAGTTGGGTTTTGCCAGATCCGGTTGCGCCTGGCGCAACTCCATGCATCGTCAGGTCATTGCCGGACAGCCAGATTTGCTGGCCGGTGACTTCGTCCCAGCCGAGTAGCCAGTCTCCGGTAGGGGGGCCCGGAATCTCGACACCTGGTCTTTTCGGGTCGGGCACCGGGTTCCCGTAATCCTTCCTCCCGGCATTCGCCGGCAGCCGCAGCGGAAGCGTCACCGGCCTTGTCATGACGTAAGCGGCGTATGCAGCCGCCAACGGGAGTGTCAGTGTGGTTAAGGCGGGCACCACGGCCGTCAGGATCGCGAGTGCGACGAGGCCGACGGCGGAAAAGCTGGTAGTGAGAAGTTCACCGACATGCTGAGAGAGGCGTCGGGTGTCGCGATAGGACAGGCCACCCGCTTGCTCGTGAAAGTCCTGAGGGCCGTCTATCTGGCGGCGGATGACGGCCATCTTCTAGTCAAGTCCGAACGCTGCGTTCGGCCCTCCCGGGTTCGGCTGACCTGGCGGGACCTGACGGATTGTCGGCGGGGGAGTGTCCGTCGCGGCGTTTGGCCCCCGTATAGTCTCCCCTACGGTTCGACGAGCAAGCGATGCTGAGTCCGCGGAGCTACCGTCATGCGCAGAGCCCGTCGCCCAATGCCATGTCAGGCCGCACACAAGCGCAAAGAGACTGGCCGATACAAGAGTCCTCAGTCTTGGCGGCGCAAGCACGCGAGGCGGGTCTGTGCGTATCGTCGACGGCGGAACGGCCCAGTCGCCCGGGAGAGGAACAGCGGCGCTGCGGCCGTTCTCCCTCTCGACCGGCGAATGGGTGCGGTTCGGCGTCCGCTCGATTTTGACGATTGTCGCGTCGCCGTTCCGTTGGATGGTCACGACTGCTTCACTCGACGGGGCAAGAATAATCATAGACACCTCTCCGCTGTCAGAATTCCAGCGTAGAGACCCCGTTTGTAACCTCAGATTCTTCCCGTCCGCCCGGGGGCGGCAGGTGTCACCCCGCGACGCGCATGGCCTCGCCGGCAAGAGCGTCGAGAGTGATTACATGGTCGTCAGCCAGTCGCTGCAGGACGGCGTCGATCGCCAGCAGCGCGATCGCGGCAGGGACGTGGAAAAGACCGATCAGCCGATGACCTGTCAGACTGATTTCGTCCGGAACGATATGAAGGCCGAACCCGCTGCCGGCAGTGTCCTGCCGCCATAATTCCTCTGCCAGGCGAAGGAAGACGGGAAGGAACATATCCGGCTGGCTGATGCGCCATGACGGAATCGTCTCGAGGCCCGGTATGCCGGTTTCAAATCGATAGCCTCGCGCGTCGAGCATGATCTGAAGAGCACGCGCGAAATCGTCGGGATCGGTCATGCGTAGGCCCGCTTCTTCCTGGAGGGAAGACGGGGGCGTCGGGGGCCGCACACGATGACACGGAACATTCTCCAGGCAACCGGTAACGTCAGCCCTAGCCATGCGAGAACGGCGAAGAAGACCACTCCAGCTACAGCGGTTATCAGCGTCCACAGACGCATGTGGACAAGGAAGAGAAGCATCGGAGCCATTGCCCGAGCATCGACAATGAACAGCCGAACGGGGTCGGCCGAGAAGCGCCACATTTAGGAGTTACCGCCGGAAGCGAGTGCGTTTGTTCCCTCAGGCATTTCATTGCTCCTGTTGCATTGCTGCCGCTGCCACGGCTTCGGAAATCCGGCCGGCTTGGAACGCCTTCGTTATCGCCTGCTCAAATGTCTGGCCGTGTTTGTGTACAGCTTCGCGTGTCAGCCGCGGCCACTGGTCACGAGGGGCGTCAAGCAGCGTGTTGCGGATGGCGCGGTTCACGGGCAGGAACTCACGGATCGGCGTTCGCTTCCCATCAGTAGATGGCAGCAACCTCTGGTTCACCAGCAGCCGGAGGTTTTCCACGAAGGAGATGGTAAGATTGTCGCGCTGGTCCCCTGGACAGAGAGCGGCGACGCGACGGATGGTGGATTGGCAGTCGAATGTGTGCAGCGAGGACGTCAGGCGGTGCCCTGAAATGGCTGCCTGAATAGCACTCTCCATCGTGTCGCTGTCGCGGCACTCACCCACTACAATGTCAGTGGGCTCGCGGCGCATGGCTGCGCGGATGAACTCTCCAAACGTCGCAACATCGCGGGGAACCTGGCATTGCGAGATTGTCGAGTTCCTGCGTTCAACCAGATCGTAGAGAAGTTCGAGCGGTTGCGATCCCTCGATTATGTCACAGTGGATGCCGGGATCTTCCAGGCGTGCCCGGTTCACTCCACCCATCAGGGTCGTCTTGCCGGACCCCGTGGCGCCGCAAATAAGGTACATTCCCCGGTCTCCAGCGAGTGCCTCCATCAATGCCGGCTCGACGTCCTGTTCGGACAGCGGCCGCGGTATGTCGGCGAGCGGTCGGAAGGTCATCGAGATACCGGTCTCCGAGCCGACCTGAGTACCGATGGCATTCAGCCGGAAGGAGTGCCGTCGCGAACGTCGATCGAGACGGATTGTGTGGCTCAGATCCAGGGGCGTGCCCTTGCGGAGTTCAGCGACGCCGGTCGCGGATCGAAAGACGTGGGTGACCGCATCCTCCACATCGAGCGGAAGGCTCGCGTCGCGGGTAACCTGCCGGTTTCGGCCATGCACCCGTATTGTAACAGGCATCTTCGTTTGGATTTCGATGCGCGAGGCCTCTTCCGTCGCGCACCACACAAGGAAACGGTCCAGATTCTCGCTTCGCAGGTGGCTTCCGTCCTCGGGCCAGTAATTGTCTTCACCCATCGCCGCGCTTCCTCTGGGGCCCCTCAACGACCCTGATGACCCGGCGATGCGCACGGATGAGCGACTGCGGGAGTTCGGCGCGGGCACGTTTGGCTCCTCCGCCGCGTAGCGCCGTCATGTAGGCCTGTATGGGCGTTCGGAGAGACGCAGGGGCTGCTGATACGTCATAGCCAAAATAGACGTCGAACCTCGCGGCCTGGTCCAGTTGAGGGAGTACGGTGACCATCGCCGCGTCAAGATGCGTATCACCCAGGTTGTACCGGCGGACCACCCATTCCCTAAGCTCGAGGGCGGCCGTCCTGGCGGTGATGAACAGAATCATGAGGTCGGTCGGCGGAGGGGGAGGCGTGATCATGGCTGGTCTAGTGCGTGGAGGATTGACGTGAAATCCGGCTGGACGAGCGGGCTTCCCGCTCGACACTCTGCGCCCCAGTGCGCGATGGCGGCGGCTGCCTCAGCGCATGGTGCGATAGTCATGTCATGAGCCGGCCGGCCGTCCCGGGGATAGGAGGCAGCCGCAAGGACCAGCCACAGGTTGCGATCCACGAGCTGCACAGAGGCAAAGATGCCCGGGTTCACGACGCCGGAGCGGAGGCGTGCTTGTTGCATGAGCGAGAGCAAGGCGGGCCGCGTCCAGGCATGCTTGCCTATCAATGCGAGCGCTGTTGGGAACCTCTCCTTCGAGAGGCGCCGATCAATAGACCGGACATACCGTGCGGGCAGCGTCGCGAATGCCGTCGGGGCTCCCTTCAGCCGTGGGTTCGACAGCGCCCTCGATAGCTCCTCAAGGGCCGCCAAAGCTTCATCCTTTCTCCGCTGGTCAAAAAGGGCGAACACGAGGAACAACGTCCGCTCTATCGGCGAGAATGACGTCAAGCTTTTCAGTTCGTGACCCAACTGCGACCTGAGGGCCAGGCTGCCTTTGATGAATCGCTCATGTCGCGTCTCTCCCGTCATGTGCCGCTCGCGCCATTCAGAGGCACGTAGTGCCGGGTCCATCGGGCGTAGCGGCTGGTTCGCCGGCGCGGGCTCAGTGAGCTTGGTGCCGCGCCCGATCCACGCCAATCCAAGCGGGTGGATCCGTGCAAGGGCGGCCTGCATGCCATCAAGACCGAAGCGTCGACGGTAGCGCTCGCGGGGAGCGCGCGTGAGGCACAGGAAAGCAAGAGCAACAATAACGGGAATGGCGACCCAGCGTAAAACGGACCCGGTAATGGTGCACAGTGTCCAGAGCGTTCGGGCGGAGACATGTTCCGGATCTGCGTCGCGGAGGTGCTCCCGCAAGGGATCAAATTGGTGCGTGAAGGCTCCGATGGCCTCCAGTTCCAGCGCCTGCACCGCCAGTATGGCGGTGGCCATCTGGGTATGGAATTTCCACCACAGAAAGAAGGAGAGCAGCGCAGTGCCGATCGTCATCCCGACGAACAGGCTGCTCAGGCGCTCAGGATCGAGGGTTCGTGTGCCCGCGTCAGGGGAGAAGGGCTTCATTGCGCGTCTTCCGTCACACGCCAATGCGCCCGGTTCGCGTCGAGGCCTGGCTGCATTCGAATTTTCACGTCGTCATTGCTGAGGCGCATGATGTCGTGCCCACCCTCGACGTCTACATGCCGGTAGCTGATCTCGGGCGGCGCAACCTTTCCGGCACGGAGTAAGAGTCGGTAGCGGGCCATTCCCATCACGTCACGTTCGAGGCGGCCGAGATCCGCGAGGAAGATATCGACGGCCTGCCGTTCGCCTGAGGCCCAACCGTAAGCGAGCCCGGTTTTCCAGATTTCCACCTCGTGCGGCGTGCGCGGACGCAGAACGTCGGGAGGGGGGGCGACGGCGCCGACGGTGCGGACAAGCCACGTCCTCCATTGGGGCACGGCGGAGACGAGGCGGGCTTCTCGCGTGATCTGGTAGACTGTTGCAGTTTCACGCGCCGTTTGGCCTGTCGGATCGAGAGCAAGTGCCATTTGCGCTTCAGTGACCACGGGCGGCCGAAGCAGCGTCTGCCCGTTGCCGGCGGGAAGTACGAGCGTGCGGAAATCGATCTTCCGATCGAGGATAGGCGCGTAGCGGCGGAGCATCTCGTTGATTGCGAATGACTCTGCTGCTCGGCCGCCCTGTGCGCCGGCTGCCCATGCTGCCTGACGAACGGCCTCGTCCCGGTCGTGGCCCTCCTCCTTTTTTGGAGAGTAACCGGGCCGGATGGCCATCAGCGCTTCAAGGGATGGCGGCCGATCGACGTCCGGAATATCGGGAGCTTCGGAAGCTCCCGCGATCGGCGTGTCGATCGCGTTGGCAGCCGCAGGCACCGTGGCCGGGATCTGAGGCACCGGGCTCTCGACGGGACCGTCGCTCTGCGCGGAAGCGTGCGCGGGATACGCGCAAAGGGATGCAATGAATAAGCCAACAGCGGGACGGAGTGCTTCACGCATGCCAAATCACCCTAAGAGTATGGTTGGGGACGTCCACCTCGATTACTGCGCGTCCGGCAGACGCGGCGGCGATTTCGTCCAGTAGACCGCCAATCGTTGTGTCCTCACGGTCAATCCGGACGGTCGGCACAGCGGATGCCGCAGGAATGTCGGCTTGATAGCCCAGTCGGTTTGCGATCATGAGGACTGCTCGATCGACCGGACCGCTCCAGTGCCAGTTCATTGGGCGGTTCATCTCAGCCGGGAGAACAGAGCCCGCCCGCACCATAGGAAATCGTACAGCCCCGATCTGGTCGAACGAGTTGAGAATGTGGGCCATTCCTTGGTCGACCGTAGGTGTGGGCTCGCTTTCGCGCGGAGCGCACGCCGAAATCGACAGAATGAGGAGTAAGGAGATGGGAGAAAGGGAGCGTGGTTCGCTGCGTCGCATGACGTCAAGATGGAGCATGTGATTGTGACTGCGCGGCGATGGATGCGTTCCGCCATACCTTGCGCTGATAAGCCTGGTTGAGCTTCGGAGTGCGGGAATTGTAATTCCCTACGCGCCGCCAGAATTCTCCTGGCTCGGCCGGCGTATGACCGTCAAGTTCGCGGGCGAGGATCCATGCGCCGACATGGAGATTCAAGCACCCGTCGTTGATGAGTTCGTCCCGGGTGATCCCGAAATGAGCGAGTTCCGCGAGATGGGTTGAGTTCACCTGCGCCGGCCCCATGTCGTACGAGCCGTTTGGATTACGGGAGATGCGTCCAACCGCGCCCCCCTCTGTCAGCAGGATAGCGCGGAACAGGACTTCCGGAATGTGATACTGGGCTGCGGCGCGGGTAACGCAGGTGGAAAGGACTCCAGGCAGCGGCCTCGCGGGCGGAGGAGCTTCGTGTTGATGCGGCTGCCCCCCATGGCCGCCGGCACCTGCCCATGCGAGAATCCACGCGCCGGCGGCGATGTTCATGCAAACGTCGTCCCGAACCAGTGTTGGGTCGAACCCTGCGTGTTCGAGAATAGGTAACCAGCCGGGATCGATGCGCATCACGCCGATCCCCCTTTGTCCGGAGTTTTCCACTACGTGGGCGATGATGGCACTCGGCACATGATATGCGTCGGCGGCGACGGCAGCGCATGGCGGGAGATCCGTCATTGTACGTCCGTCAGGTCGAAGTGATACTGGTAAATCAAACGCAGGATCAGGAGCTCGTCGAGTACATCGGGAAAGTACCCCAGCGCACTCTCGTCGGACGCTGGCCGAAAGTCGTAGAGCCGCGATCTGCCTCTTCGCTGAACCAGTTCCATGCCGACGCTCTCGCCGGCAAGGCGGGGGGATTGCAATTGCACCGCCAGAAGTTCGGCGTTTGGGCACTCGCGTTCAAGTAGATCCGTCAGGGGCTCAAAATGCCAGCCGATTGGATTCGAGGGTCTCGAAATCATAACGAATAGCGTGGCCTCGTGGGCCGCCATAATCCCTCTGAAGCGCGCGATGCGCCGCGCAAAGGACTCTCGGGTCGAGGCGGAGGTCAGGTCGGCATGGGGAAACATGTCGGACAGGCCGAAACGATCTCGATAGGTGGGGTGGGCCTGCCCGGCCGGTGGCATGAAATCTCGGAAGTCCGTCTCGAGGACGTGCAATATCATCCCCGGCGTCGAGAAGATCCAGTCGAACGGCAACGCATATCGCCTGAGCTCGGCGGCGCGGAGAATGCCTGCCGTGAGACAGTGAGTCCCGAGGGGTACGATGTGGCGCACCTTCCTGCCGTTAATCGAGCGTGTACCGTAATCCGGCATTTTGCCTGAGCGCCGATGCTGATACCGCGTCAGCGACGTCCGCATGGAAAGAAGCCATGCGGGCGTGAAATCATATGTCCCGCGCTTCACCTGCGCCCCGGGCTCGCGGTGGATGGCGTTGCTTCTCATTCGGCGCTGCAGAGATGGAGGGAGCTGAAGCCGTAATCGCCATACCAAAGTTGTTCGATGTTCATGTCGGTTGTGCCGGGTGGACAGCTGTAGCCACCGGTAACGGGATTTGGACGATTATACCCTGTGTACCGGAGTGTCGTTGTCGGGACGTAGGTCGATATCTGCGCGGGAGGAATTTGCCATGTCCCATTCAGGCACGACAGCAGACGGCCGGAGCCGTCCGCTTTTGCGGCAATGGTACCATTGGGTCCGCATGAATTGCCCGGCCAGGCGTTGCCTCCGTCGGTGCCGAGTCTGACGGAAGTGAACGTGGCGTGGTCGGCCTGAAGATCCGCGTTCGTTCCGTCGTAATGTTGCATTGACACGGAGCCAGGGGTCTCAACGGCAGCGTTGGTGGTGTCGCCGTAGAAGCACGCTCCGCTGACCCATAATCCGCACCCGGGATTGAGGACGCTGGCGTGGTCTTGAATGTCGACGTGATCACCGACTTTTACATACCCGTAATTGGTGATGATATTGCTTTGGTTGCCACCGGTCCCGGTGGCAATGGTCCCCTCGAAATAGCCGTCCTTCGCATGCAGGCCCCCGCCCCAGCCGGCAGGAAGTCCGGCATACGGATCAAGGCCGTTGACCCCGATGTTACGCGTGAAATAACCGGTGTCGGCACCGATATTCGCCGGGGTGCCGTCGTAGTGCTGCATGTAGACGGTCCCGGGCGTTCGCACCGCAGCGTCGTTGTCATCGCCGTAGAGATAGGCCGACCCGACTTTTACACCGCCATAGCCACCATTCGGGTTGCCGGCGTTGAAGACGCCGCGAGTTGCGTTGACGTTGTTGGCGTCGTTGATGTCGTTCCCACCCATATCCAGCGAGGCTCGCATTGTGTTCAGTTCAGGATGTCCAGCGACTGAATCGCGATAAAGGTAATCCGTGGTCTCGCTCGATGCGTTTGCCCCGACGAGGATGCCGTACAGATGGCCTGGGCCTGGATTTGGCAATCCAGCAAGAGGCAATTGCCAGGAGCCGCTTGCTCCATAGGCATTTGAGGAATTCATGGAGCCG
Source organism: Gluconacetobacter dulcium (assembly GCF_014174165.1). GTDB lineage: Bacteria > Pseudomonadota > Alphaproteobacteria > Acetobacterales > Acetobacteraceae > Gluconacetobacter > Gluconacetobacter dulcium. The sequence continues at coordinate 129,868 of NZ_JABEQN010000008.1, forward strand.
AACATTCCGTCCTCGGGCACGAAGCCGCCCTGCGCGCCCGTCAGGGACGCGATCGCAACGGCGGATTGGCCGGTCAGTGTGATCCCGTCGGAACTCTCGACGATTGCGTCGAGGGTTTTACTTTCAGGTTGGCGAACGTAGATTTGCCAGTTCTGACGGTATGGATTGACGGTGGTGAAGCCGGACGGCAGGTCGCCGTCGGCAATCAGAGCTGAGATGTCGATCGGCGACGTTCCTCCTACGGGAACAGTGCTCGCGAGATCAGATCCGTGCTTGTCGATGTAGAGCTGGGCGGCCTTCAGGAGCGCCTGGAACTGTCCGGCTGTGGTGGCATTCACAGCCTGCGTGGTGCCGTTCTCGATCATGCCGAAGTAGCGCGGGAGAATTGTGAGTGTGATGAGCGTCGCAATCATCACGCCAATAAGGGAGCTCATCGGTAGCCGGTTCCCGAGAGGCTTACGACAGACACAGCGTCTCCCACTGGCGCGGAAACAGGAAGCAATCCCATGTTGCCGGCGGAAGGAGTCGTCCATCGATCGCCGAGTGAAGTGCCGATACTCATGTCGCCGTTCGTTATGTGGATGGCGGCGGCAATCTGATCTGACGTCAGTTCCATCCACGCTTCGATGGTGACTGATTGGTCGTTGCGCACGATCTGATTTCCTGCGCTGGAGAGATCAAATCCATTACTGCCGAGGCCGAGCTGACCGAGAGTAATCGAGCCGGTAGCGCTCGGGTGGTCCTCGAGATATTTGAGCAGCGCCGCCTTGTACGCGAGCCACGCCTGTGCCGCAGCAGCGCCGCTACCCGAGGATAGCGGCGTGTTCTGGTTCTGCACCACATGGAGGCTCAGCATCGAACTCGTCACGGTTACAATAAGCCACATCGCGAGGAGGATGAACGGCATATGTGCCGGTTATCCGGCATACTCGAATGTGACGGAGGCCGTGCTTGCGCCGCTGGAGGCGTTACAGGCGTTGGCAATCTGGGTTGCCGCATCACTGTTGGAGAGCGGAATGTCGTCGCCATTGATATTGACGTTCTGAGGCGCCTGGCTTCTGGCGAAGGTCGCGCAGGAGTCGCCGTCGACATTGCTCCAGGCAACCTGGAATCCATTGCCCCATGTGCCGATCGTCACGGTGGAGCCGCCCCATGGACCGGCAATAGTATTGCCATCGCCGTTGAGCATGGACTTCGGCACCAGCGCCGCGCGGATCGCGGAGCTATTGGAGATGCTCGAGTAATTACGAGCCATCATGCCGCCATTGTAATAGGTCTCGATGTTGGTCGCGAGCTGGCTCTGTTCGCCGGCGGCAGTTGAACCGTTGTTGCGTGAGAAGACCTCGTAGGAGCCGGCGAGCACGGCAACCACGGCGAGCAATACCGCCCCGGCCTTCACGAGTAGGGAGATAATCTGGTCCATGCGAAGCCCCTGTGATGGTTTTGTAAGGCAGTATCCCCGGCTCGTTTGTGACTGCGCGCACGGCGGTCACATTGGCTGGCCGCCGCCCATGTTTGAGCCGATGTTGTTGGATGCGACGATGAGTGCCCCAGCGAGGAGCATCATCAGCGTGGTGGCGAAACTCTTGATCGCGGCAGCCTGCGCGAGCGTCGAAAGCTCGATCTCGTCGGCCCACATTTTGCTGGACTCAAGGAGGCGCCCATATGCTCCCTTGCCGCCCCAGCTAGCTTCGATATCGTCGATGACCTCGGGAGACGGAAATGCCAACCCGCTGTCCTCCATCGCTTCCGGAAGCGACATTCCCCTCGGACCAAGGCGCGCCAGGATGGCGCCAAGGCGCTCGGCGAGCCATGGCGAAGCCCCCTGCATCTGGTGTGCGAGAGCATCGGTATCGGTCATCCCGGCGCGTACGAGGGCGATGAAGCTCGAAATCCAGATGTATCCCTGGATGTTCCGGTAAATCGACCACGGGGGCATGCGCTCCAGCACCACACGCAGCGGCCCGGTCAATCTCGGCAGGCTGAGCCAGACCGCGACAACGGTGGCGATCAGCGATCCAAGTATGATGAAGGCATTCGCACCGGTCGCAAGGTTTGCCGCAAAGACGAGCACGTCTTGGGAGGTGCTGGCGGCGTGCTGGCCTGGAACCCCGTGCAGGAGGGAGGGGATGACCATTTTGGCCATTGCGTACAGGTAGATAAAGAGCACCACGATGTACATGAGCGGTTGAAAGGCCGCACTTCGCGCCGCCCGCATGATCCGGCCTGTCCTCGTCTTGATGTCGCACACCAGGTCCATTGCCGACCCGATGTCGCCGGCACGCTCTCCCGAGAGGATCATCATATATTCGTCGTCGGGGATGTATGGGCGAAGCGCCTCGGCGAAGGGCAGGCCTTGTTCCGTCATGCGCCTCAAAACGCTATCGAGCAGGCGGGGCACGGAGGAGCGGCGTCTGCGCTTCTGTTGGCGCGAATACATGCGAAGGATGCGGTCTACTGAGGCATTCTGCCGCATACGAACCGAGATCATCCGGTAGAGCTGGGCTCTTGTCCTCCAACGGAAGGACATATGGACGTCGAGCCATTCCGTCAGATTGGCGGTAACGCCAGGGCGGGATCGCGCGCTTGAGGTGTAAACGATGTTGAGCGTCATGCTGCCTCGGCGGCGCCGGCGGCGCGTTCAGCCATGACGGCGTCGTATGTACGGATGCGATCGACCTTCGCGGTGACCTGGTATGGATCGACGAGGCCGGCAAATACCCGACCCATGGCGGTCTCTACCATCGAAGCATCGACGCCTTTTCGGGCTCGAAAGCGATGTCGGGCGACCGAAACGCCGTGTCGCACAAAGTCGCTCATCAGCTCCTCGTCGGTTTCCACGACTTCCGCGACTGCTGTTCGCCCCCCGATCCCGGTACCCAGGCAGTGATGGCAGCCTGGTCCCGCGCGGCGGATGCGCGATGGATCTGGGCCCCATGTCGGTACAGCCTCGCGGGTCCGACGTGGCATACGGTCGTCGTCGCCCTTCCAGGGCACGGCACAATGGGGGCAGAGTGTGGGCAGGAGCCGCTGCCCCACGATGCCGCGCACGATCGAGGCGTTGCAGGTGGTTCGGAAACTCAGACGTTCGTAATCCATGTTCTGCAGGCGCAGGGGATAATCGAACGGGTCATCGACGTGGAGCGTTGTGACGACGAAGTGTCCGGTCTGGGCTGCGTCGAAGGTGGTGAGGGCCACCTCGGTATCACGGATCTCGCCGACCATCATATCGTCGGGGTCCATACGCAAGGCGTTTCGTAGCCGCGCCTTGAACTCCTTTCCGGCAGCGTCTGCGGAAAGGGCGTTGGAGATATCCATCTGGATAGCCCATGGCATCGGATATTCGGCCGGCTGTTCGATCGTGACCAGACGTCTCCCAGGCTCCGTACGGGCTTTATGCTGCAACGTCTCGAACAACAGCGTGGTCTTGCCTGAGCCGGTCGGGCCGGTGCAAATCAGCACGCCCGAGGGCGCTATTGAGATATTGAGGATGCGATCGACCTGGTCTTGGGAGAAGCCATAGCCCAGGAGCTTCAGGTGCCCTTCCGGCCGGCGAGGTGCGTGGAATTCAACCGCCGGCTGGGTGCCACGACGAGCACTGCCGGACCTGGCATACTGTAGTCGAAGGATCATGAACTTGCCGCCCTCGGATACCGGCAAACAAGGACCCTTCACGATACGAACATTGGCGAGGCCAGTGCCCTTGAGGACATCGCCGGCAACTGCTGCATCCTGGGATTCGCCCTCGCTGTACGCGCTGTCACGAGAACTCGCGAGCGTGTACATGGCGCGGATCAGACGGTCGGCATGGTCATTCGTCAATTCGTGGGCGACGACGAGCGTTCCGTTAATCCGGAACATGATTTCAGTATGGCGTTCCTTGCGGTGGATATGGATATCGGAGACGCCGCTTTCCGCTCCCTCACGAAGCAAGGCCAGGCATTCGCCTCGTACCTCCTCATCGAGATTGTCGTCTCGAGAAACCACAAGAGCGTCGTGGTGTGCCTGCTGGATGCGCTCTGTGACGGTCCCCATGCGCTCCCACTCGACACGAAGCGTCGCGAGGCGAGGCTCATGGCGCGCTTCAGCCAACCACGTCAGCATGACCTCGCGACGTTTGAGCGCCTCGTTCGCGAAAACAACCTGGTTAATCTCGTCGATGTGGATTTGCCCGCGCAGTTCGGCGGGAACCTGAATCGCATTGTCTTCTCGGGCCGTAGCCTTCTTGCGGAGAAGCAGATTGAGCATCAGCTCGCCTTCCCTTTGGTCACTGGCTGCACGACGGGTTCGGTGAACGAGACCTTGAATTGCCACGCGCCCAAGGTGGGACCAGCTTCGCTCCCAAGGTACGCGCGCTTCATTTCAATCATCCGCAGCCCTTTGAACTGGTCCCACCGCACGGCCATGGGATCGCCCGGCCACGCGAACGTCGCGCTCGTGGTTGTCATGGGCAGCCGACGGTTGCCGATCATCAGGGTGACGGGCGAGCGATTAATCTGCGCCGGCGCGCCTGCAGCCTGGAGGAATCCGAACAGGTCGCGTTCCTCGAGCGTGTTGTCTTGCTCCTCGGGAACCCCGGGCGCGACAAGCAGGGGTAAAGCGTCGTCGACGATGTTGCCGTTGTTGGTGATATCCCCGGGGGGAGCGTCGCTGAGCGAGCCTCCCCTACGCGCCCATGAAACTGTCGTCTTGTCGTCGGCACACAGCACGCCAGCAACGACCCAGCCGCGGTGGAATGCGGCGGACGGCACGGCGGAGACGCATGCTTTAACCCACGCAGACGGCTGAATGGTCGGCGGTGTGCTCGGAGCTTCCGGCGCCGGCTTAGGCTTCGTTGGGCTATGCAGCATTGCCTGCCGCGCTCTGGCCCGGACGAGTTCCTGCTGATGCTTGTGGTAAACGTGGGTGCCTTCGGCAACACCGAGGGCAAGGGTGAGGGTCGCAGCCGCCGCGAGATATACGGGCCGGAGCGAGGTAGAGCGGACAGAAAGGGGAGCGTCAGGAAGGCCGGCTTGCAGCGTTTCGAATTCTGCTCTGGAGAGGATGTCCCGGCGTTCGAACGTGAAGCCTTCGAACCCGCTGCGGACGGCCGCGATCGTCTCGTCTCGGTAGATGGTGTCCGATCCGGGGAGAGGGCGGCCGGTGTCGTCTGTTGCCACGACCCAGAACTGATCGAGGCCAACCTCGTATTCGCCATAATATCGCGGGCCAAACGTCGATGCGACCGCGAGCATCAGGCTGTGGAAGGATTCCTTGAGATCGAGTTGCTCGGCTACGAGGAAGCCGATGGCCCCCGGGAACAAAGGAGAGCGAACCGTGTAGTTTGCTCCGAGGCCGAGCGCCTCGGAGCGGAGAGCAAAGAGCGAGGGACGTCGCTCGTATGTCCGCCAACGCAGGTCGCCGCACCAGATTCTGTGCTCAGCCCGAATGAAGAATGCCATGATTCGCCCCGTTAACCATGTGTCGGCGGCGGATAGCTCGGCGCGCCGGGCACTGCGATGATTCGGGTCGGCGTGGGGGCGTCGCTGCTTCCACGCAGGGTGAGGATGGAGCCGTCCGGCCGACGCAGGGTCAATCCGCGCGATGAGATGGCGGTAACGACACTCTCGTCGCGAAGGCGCGTTCCGCGTTCCACGTCCTGGCTGCTGCCATCGCTGAAGCGCAGGGTAGCGCCTGTCCGCCCGCCGTCGGTCCATATGGTGTCATAGGTCGGCGCTGGAGACGGCGCGGGCGGTGCCGGCACGGCGTCGTCTTGCCGTGCAGGGAGGGGTGGCGGCTGAAATTCGAGAGCGGATCGATCAGCCGCTCCGACCGCTGCTCGCGGTTTGTCTTTCTCGGTCAGGCGGCGAATGTTCTCCTGCATTGCCGTGCCAAGGTCGGAGACGATCTTCGCCTGCTGCATTACGGTGACGCAGGCGTTATTCGCATCCAGTTCCGCCGGCGTGAGTACCTGACCGGGCGCGGGTTCCGCCAGACGGCTCGCGCATTCAGGGATTGGGGTTTGGGCCCGCACCTGGAGAGGCGCGGCGAGGGCGATGGCCGCGGCTGCAATGGCGCTGCGTCTCATAGGGTCCGGGCCTCCACTGTGACGACGACGTGTGTTTTGGTTACCTGGGCGTCACCGCCGCCGCCGAAGAGCCAGTTCAGTGCTGATCCCACGCCGGTACGGCTGCGGGACGTGGCATCGTCGACGTAGCCGCTCAACACCAGGGTCGAGCCGCTCGGGAGCGCAACGGTGTCGTCTAGCGAAGTGCTCGACGTCTTCGGCGCCTGGATGCTTGAGCCATTCGACGTGATGTTCTGCACCGCAAGGAGTGTCTGGAGCAGGAAATTGGTGTGCAGCAGAATGCGGTTGTCGACGATCTTGGGCGTCACCGAGCCCATGAAGCCCGACATCACCACGCCGGGGGACAAGGAGTTGGCCGTCCCGGCATTGGTCGCAAGGGTGGATACGGTGCTGGCCAGATACGTCGTGTTGATGCCGTTCTGGAGGGGCGCAGTGACACCGTTGGTGGTGACGACGGACCGATCGTACTGCTCGGTGACGTTGCCAAGTTCGTTCAACGCCTGGAAAACGACGTTCGATCCGGAGAACAGGCCGCCGGTTCCGCGACCCGTGTCGAGGATCGATGCGCCGAAGCGGAACGGAGTGTCACCGGACTGGATCGAGGGGATCGTCGCCGGCGTCGACGTCAGGCCGACCAGGCCGTTGTGCGACTTGAATGCAAATTGCGGACTCCAGCCATAATTCGTCTCCCGAGTGATCTTCACCGTGTAGACGTGGACCTCGACGGCGACCTGCTTCATCAGACTTTCGTTGACGCCGTGCATCCAGTCTTCGATGCGGGCGACCTGATCGGGTGTGCCCGTGACGGAGAGTGTTCCGAGCCCGTCATCTGCGACGACCTGGGCTCCTCCTGAGACAATCTGGGCCGTGCGCTCGATGGTCTTCCAGCGATTGGTTTTACTGGTGTTACTGATCGACGCCATGCCCGCGGACTGGCCGGATGAGCCTCCCGAGGACCCGCCCATACCGCCACCGCCCATACCGCCGCCGCCACTCATGCCCCCGCCCGACATGCTCCCGCCGGATGAGCCACTCCCGCCCCCCGTGTAGGCCACGATCGAGGTGTTCGCGTTCGTGTCTCCGGGGAACGCCGGAATGGTGAAAGTGCGCGTTTCTGTCCGGAAGAACTCGATGTGTCCATCGACCCAGCGCTTCCATACCCCAAAGCGTGTCGCGATCGCCTGGAAGACGCCCTCGCGTGTCCCGCTATATGCCAGCCAGTTGCCGCTGCCGCGCCAGGCCGGGAAGGAAGAACGGGTTCTTGAAGCGGCGGCGGAGGCGAGAGCGGACGCAACCGGCGGCGGAGGCAGGTTGGTGCCGTTGAAGGTGATGGGAGTCTGATTGCCGGCAGACCCGAGACTGTCCGCCAGATCGTCCTGTTCGGCATCCGGAGCGATCCGGACGGGGATACCGGTCTGGCGACTGGCCTGGATGGCGGCATCCCGCAGGGAGACCGGGCGCGCGATCGTGAGCGAGGACTGTACCTTCAGAATGTCGGGCAGCGGATCCGCATCATGGAGTGTCTCCCCCACGAGCCACGGCTTGTCGCTCTCGGTGATAATCGGCGTGTTCGGTACCCTGGAGTCACGCGATCGCGCGAGAGTATCGTCTTCGCTCCGCCTCGCCTCCTGGAAGTCCTGACACGCGCTTAGAAGCGCCATCATCGCGACGGCCGAGAGAATATGACGTTTGGTTTTCAACGGCCCTGTCCTCCGGGCGACGTGACGACTAGAAAACGGTTGCTCGAGTGGAATTCCGCGCGAATGGACTTGCCCTCATCCGCGATCGTGCGAATCACGTCGCTCATGACGGTGTGGAAATCGCCCGTGAAGGTGGTGAGGGCAGGCACATTCCAGTTCAGCTCGTGCGGCCACTCGACCTTCCAACCGGCGCGGTCGGCCCAGGCGATCATCTGATCGCGGATGGGCTGTCCTTCGACGAGCGTCCAGATCTCCGCTGGAGGCTGCAGCTTGAGCGGCGCGGCCGGCGGGGCCGTCGGCGCCTGCGGCTGCCGGTTGATGAGCGTTTCGTGGATCGGGAGTGCGGCGCCTGTCCGCGCAGGCGCCGGCAGCGGAGATACGTTGACGCCTCGGATGTTCGGCTCGACCGTATGAAGCTCCGGCTGGGACGGGATGCGCATTGCAAGTGAGGCGCCAGCGCGCAGTGTGCAGCTTCCCGTCCGGATCAGTGCTCCATCGGCTGCATGCCCGTAAAGGCACGTTGCTGCGGCGTCATCGACATCGAGTTCGAGAAGCAGGTTCAGACCAACGGCCGAAATCGAATAGCGCACGGTGTGCGCGCCGGGGTAAGGCATCCCGTCCGGGGAAAGCGCGAAACCGCGCTCCCGCAAGGTGTCGCTGAGAAGCGTCTGTGCGTGGGCCTCGTCGGCTCCTTCAAATGGAGACAGACGCAGGGTTGATTGCCCAGGGTCCATACTGTTGGCGAGGATATCCGCGATAAACACCGTCAGCGCGGACGTGTCCCGGAATGTTGCCCCGGTAACATGAGAGGCCCTGTCGGCGGGCGTCTCAGTGGCACAGCCGGCCATGAGCCCGAGCAGAGTTGCGCCGATAAGGGTGGGGTGGCGTCGGATCACGTCTTGCCTCCGTGGGTAATTCGGATCACAGGCGCGCCAGGCCCGGCTCCTATCAGCATCGCTTGATCGACCCGCCGATCGACGACGTAGGAGTCCCCAATCACCCTGTAGGGCTGCGCGGCACTAAGCGCAGGTGAGATGACGAGCAATCGAGGGGCTGAGACGATCCCGCCGGGCGGGAACTGGAAATAGGTGTGCCCATCGTCGCAGTAGACACGCATCGGCTTCCAGGGGAGATCGGGACCCTCGATGTGGTAGGTGAAGTCCGGTCCTGATTTTCCCGGGGATTGTGACGTCGGCGTCGGCGGCTCAGGTTGGGTCGTGCCGTCGGACGGCCCGTAAGTGAAGGCGACTGTGCGCATGGTGTCGCCGTCTGGCTGGAGCGCGAGAGCGTAAGAGCGCCGGCTCGTGGCGAAGTGCAGAACCGATGGCCGCGCGCCGGCCTGTGGGGTCAGAGCAACTGCCCACCCAGCGTGGACGCCTCGCGTGCCCCGAACGAGGTCGGCGCGCCACCCACCGAGGTCGGCGCCCGTGAGCGCGCTTCCGTCCATCGTCTCGCCGCGCTGCAGCCTCACAAGGCAGATGCTTCCGGGCGCACAGCGGATCCGCGGATAACCGTCCCCGTACGCGAACCAGACCGCTGACGGTCCAAACACCGGACGTGCTTCTTGGGCCTGCGCCGGCTCAGGCACGGCGCTCGGCGTGGAGGTCGGTGGCGTGATGTTGAGGGGCCGCTGCGCGCGGCGAGTGTCCGTTACGGCGAGAGGTATGGCCCCGCGTGCGGGGGTCTCGATCCGCTCATTGATGCTGCCCAGGAAGCCGTTGATCCGATCGAGGCTGCGTTGCAGCGCCAACTCGGGAGAGGGCATGCCTGGAACCGAGACGGAAACGGGCTCGTTCGCCGCCTCGCTGCACCCGGCAATCAGGGCCGCGCCGATGATAGGGGTCAAGATCCGGGCAGTCTTCATGGGGAGATTATGGGGCTATCGTTTGTGACTCCGGTCGAATCAGCGGACGGCCTGATCACAGTCCCCAGGCCCGTGCCGTCGCAGATCTCGCGAGCGAGTTCGTCGATGACCCCTCCGAGGTCAATACTGGCGTCTTGCCCTGCTTTGATGCGTGCCGTTTCACGACGCTCTATTTCGGCCTCCGCGCTTCCGCGCGGGAAGACCTTTGCCAGCCTGCGGCGTGCCTCAGCGGTGCCCAGCGCGTCATATAGGCGCCGCCGCAGTGCGGTGTCCTTTGGGCTGGTGGACAGGGCCCAGAGCTCGATAGGACCCATCAGATTCAGCACAAAGAGTTCGAAGACTTCGTGCTTTACGCGGGTCTGCCAGATCAAGGGCGCCCCGCTACCGTCCGGCCGCGGTCCGTTCAAACCGTTATAGACGATTGCCCGTGCGGCGGCGCTGAGCTGGAAGCGCTCGCAGATCGCCTTTGCTTCCTTTTCATCGGGCGCGCCGAGAATAAAACGGCCGGTTGAATGGGAGATCAGGTACTCTCCGAAGTCGTCGAGTTTCTGGCTTGCCAGTCCGATCTTTACGTTCAGCTTGGCCGAACGTCGGGCCGCTTCCTCAAACTGCCGCTGGATATGTGGAGCGCCGGCGGTGCGTTGAAATTCGTCACACTCGATCCGCTTGAAGCTCTCACGAAACTCCTCGAACCGCCTGCGATGGTATTGCTTCACATGAGGCGGCACGCTCTCGGCATCGTCTGGGTGAAGGAAGAAGTTTTTGGCGACGATGTGAAAGCCGAGAAGGTACATCAGCTCGGTCTGTCTTTGGGACTCCCCGATCCCTTCGGGCGCCACCCGGCCGATGTCGAGGACGACGATCCGGGCGTCGCCAAGGTCAAGACGGGTCGGCCGGTTCAGAGACGGGTATTTGTCGATAAAATGGGTGATGTAGCGGCGGAAAATCCCGATGGTGGACTCTTTTCCAGACGTCGGGGTGACGTCCTCGAACCGCTGTAGGCGCGGCTCCCGAAGGACACGGATCAGATCACCAATGGTCGGCGCTGCCCACTGGGTCGCCCGATGTGCCATCCGCATATCGCCCGCTTCTGCGAACAAATCTGCAATTTGCCACCAAGGGGTGTCTCGCTCAGGCGCAATTCGATTCCGGGACAGTTCCCTATCGACAGTCGGATCGATTCCAGGCCGCCAGACCTTTGGCTGCACCGAAGGTCCATCGTCGGAGAAGAACTCGTAGACAGCCGGGATGACCGCGTCGATCAACTGGTTCATGGACTCGAACGGCTGCCCGTCAATCGGCGTGCAGATCAGGCCGAGGAAGTTTCGCAGGAAAGTCGTGTGGTATTCCAGCGGCATCCGGCAACAGGTCTCAGGATCAAAGATGTTGACGGCGTGTTCTTCGATCAACTGAAACGACACATGAAGTGCCAGATGCTGGTCTGCCGCGCGCAGGCCGGCACGAACCATGTCCACGAACCCGGAAGATGAATCGCCGACATCGAGCTTGCCGATCAGAGGGACCCGGGCTCCGTGCGCCGTCATTGCCGCCGGGCTCAGCACGGTGTTTAGGAGCAGTGCATTCGCGAGCATCGACTTGCCGTGTCGCGAGGGGGCGACAAAGAGATCGAGCACGGCGTCCCGGCCGGATCCGGCTGGGTCGTAGTGGACGATCGTCCCGTCGGCCGCCCGGAACAGCATTGCACCGTCGAGCCACGGCGACGCCGGCCGTGCCCACGGCATCATGGCGAGCATTTGTGAGAGGGGACCCGCTGACGGGGGGGCTGTCGATGCGAGGGCCAGCCCTGGCACAGACGACAACACGCCGGCGAGAGGGTCGCCACACACCCGGCTTGCGGAGGCGCCGCCCCACGACTGGATCGCTTGCTCCAGGCGCGAAGCCCGTACTTTCAAGGTTTCGGTTTGCCCTGCCGGCGCAGACGTTGCGAATGCCATGCGGAGCTTCACCGGGGTATCCTCCTGGCGTGCCCGCATGTCCTTGATCTCGGCGAATGCCATGTTGATTGGGAGGTTCGCGCCAAATTTCAGGAATGTGGCTATTGCGTCCTTCCAGAGCATGTACCCGGGGCGGATGCCCTCGATCATTCCAACCATGCGCCAGGGCATGCGACGGCCAGCCAGCTTCGCAGCGAGTTCCGTGAAACTCGGTATGGGCGTATTCGGAGCCCCGGGATGCGGCATCTCAGGTGCTCGCGTGAGTTCAAGCGGTGTCCAGTCAAGCGTGGACAGAGTGGCCGTCGCAAAGTCGGGCGTCAGCGCATCGTCACGGAATAATTGCTCGCGGAGAGGGGGCCACAGGACGTCCGCGACATCCCGGGGCGGGATCTCGTCAGGGACCGTCTGGCTGTAGCGCCCCAGCGGCGTGGAGGGCGTCCAGTCGCTTCCGGCGGTCTCAGGGTAGATCTCCTCCCTGATCGCCCGGAGGCCAGCTTCAGGGGCAAGGATGTCAGCAAGCACGGCCTCGCCGGCCAGAGCCTGTAGGACGCCTTGGACAAACGATGAGTGGATCGTGCCGAGTTCGAGGCTTCCCAGAAAAGGGTTTTGCGCGTCACCTAGCGGCGGCAGTCCAGCGAGATTTCGCCGGCGCTCCGCCCTTGCCTGTCGTGCCTCTTGGCTGGAGAGGCGGCCTGGCCGCGTCCACAATGTGAGATAGATGCGCTCCTGACGCATAAAAGGCGGCAAGACACGCTGGCGTTCGGCGAAGATATCTTCGAACTCTGCGTTCAGCGCTGCGGCAATTGTGCGGCGTTCGTCGAGATTACGAGCGATTGTTTTCTCGACCCCCTCAGGATCTGCCGCGTATGAGAACTGCAGTGCGTGTCCGGGGGCGGCAAACAGGCTCGTCAAGGCAAGCCTGAGACGAGACGACGCAGCCCGGATTTCCGGCCCGCTGGCGATACGCCGCATGCCTCGCAGTCTCAGGACGGTCACGTAATCACCGCCGAACGTGACGATGCCATGCCGGTCACAGGTCGCAAGGTCGCAGAATGCAGTCAGGTCCCGCTTGAAGAGGCTGGACGTTGCGGCGATGGCCTGAAGGACTCTATCGCCGAGCGACAAGCCTGCCCGCGAGACTGGAGCTGGCTTCTCTGACTTTTCTTTACGTATGAGGTTCACGGGCCGCGGATCCACTCAGCCGCGGCAGACTGGTAGAGCCCATTGTCGGGCCCAAACCATCCCCCCAATGCAACAAAGCGCAGCGCGGAGACACCGGTGCGCTTCGGAATGGTGATACCGTTGAGTGACAGGCCGGCGGCGCGGAGCACTGACGGGCGATCGGTGCCGATCCGGGCGATGGCAGCGGCGCGTTGCGCAAGCAGCATGTCGAGGACAGCATGGGCCGCTTTGGCAAAGCCCACCGGGCCAGTGGTGGGGATGACGGTGCTGTCGGCCGCGCGGGCTGTATGGACGGCCGTCACCAGGCGGCTGACCACCGGCTGGTCGAGGTGGGGCAGCCATATGAGCGCCGAGACCTTGTCGATGTCCGGCTCGTCCAGCGCGAATGCTGGAACGCATGTCATGCAGAGGGCCCGTCCCGCCACCGAAGCCGCCGGCGCGAGATGACCGCAGCACGCGCAGCGATCGGGTGCGTTTGCGGCAAGCGGACCAAGTCTGAGCGAGCCCGCGGGTTGCATCGAAAGCGAGACGGGGTCCATCACCTGTCGAACCGCATCTGCTGCTGCTCGCCGGTTACGGTCGGGCCGGAGTTGAAGATCGTAAAGGAGGCAGTCTTGGCGAAAAAGGGAAAGGCAAGAAACACGCCCCCCAGCACTCCGGCCGCGACCAGCATACCCGGCCGGCTCCCGGCGTTCGGGTTACGCTGATGCTGATACCAGCCGAGCCCGCACATGATCAGCAGTATGCTTCCAAGGATCCAGCAAAAGGCATTCATGAGGTATGACCACGCGCTGAGAGCATGTCCGGTCGATTGCTGCATGATGTCGTCGATCGCCTGCGCGTGTGCGCCGGGGGCGAGCACCACGACCGAGAGCGCAAGTGCGGTGAGCGCCGTGGCGCGGCGAATCCCCGGCGTCCTGCGGGGTGAATCTAAATTCGGCATAGAGCCTCCTTTTTTGTGGTGGATAACGAGAAGAGACGGCCGCATCAGGAACCCAGCTTGAGTTCCTTCAGCAGAGCGGGAGCGATGACGTCCGCGTTCATCACGAAGAAGCCTGAAATGCCCATGACGGCGTTCAGCGCGGGCGAACTGTTGTTTGTGCCTTTGGCGCGGCCGACCTGTCGGACGAGCGCGAAGTAGACGATCAGCGCGCCGTAACAGGCAAAATAGGTGTGCCAGACGGTCAAGATCGCGGTGAGGGTCTGCAGCGGCCCTCCCTTTGCGGCGTTGGAGAGCGTGTCCGTCGAGAAGCTGAGCTTTTGGGACGCTCCCAGGTCAACGTTGGCCGCAAAGCCGAGTGTACGGTTTCCCACATTGAGGAATTCCGGGAACGACAGGAACGTCGCGCCGACTGCGATCATCAGTTCGGGGACGAACGGCTTGGCGAGCAGGCCGTTCGGCGCGGCAGACCGTTGCAGAATTCCGAGGAGCCCGCCGACAAGGAACCAGGACCCGCCGACGTAGCACAGCAGCGGGAGGACCCACGACAAGGCGAGACCGATGTCTTGTGCGAAGTCGAAGAGACCTTCCATGACGTCGGCTCCTACCGAATGACGCCATGCTCGGTGTGGACGACGAACGCGTTGCCGATCTGCGTAATGCCCTTAACGGCGCCCCAACCAGGAACGGTGTCGTCGTTGACGACGCGGATTGCGTTCCCCGAACTATCCTGGAGTATCGCAATACCAGGTGCCCCCGCCTGGACGTGATAGACTGGGCGTCCCGGCTCGCTTGGTCCGGTTGGCGCAATGGGCCGAGCTACTGAATTCGGGGGTGTCGCGTGGCTTTGTGGCGACCGGGCTGGAACAGTTTCCTGTGGCCGTGCCGTAGCCGCTTGAATCGTTGTCAGGGTCTTCTCAACCAGATCCTCTCGGTGCTGCAGTTCATCCATCCGGCCGCCGGCCGCTCCGATCCTCTCCCCGAGGGACACCTGCAGGCTGCTCACCTGCTTCTCGAGCGTCGCGAGATGATCGGCTAGGCCTGCCATCTGCTTGGCGAGGTTGAGCTCAAGCATCTCGTCCCTGCTGGGAGCGGGGCTTTCAGTGTCTGCTGATACGGTCGGGACCGGCTGCGCACTCGGGGCGGGGGAGACGGTCTGGATCGCTGTTGGGACGGCCGTAAGGGGTGGCGTGCCAGGTTGCGAAACAGGACTGGAAGGCTGTGGTTGAGCCGGAGCCGGAGCCGGAGCTGGGGCGATGGCCGGCGTTGGTTGCGCGGGCGCACTGGGCACAGCCGCTACAGCAGGTGGCCCGGGAATACCCGCACCGCTGAACGGCTCTTCAGTGTTCGAAGCATCCTCTTGCCCGGCGGGCGAGGGCATGGCCGGCGGGGTCAGGGCATTTGCTGGAGGAACGTCCCGCGCCGCGACGGTGACCGAGGGGGTAGTTGTCTTGGCGGCCGAGGACGCCAGGGAGCGGACTTTGGGCCCTGCGGTCCACAGGTGAGGCCCGACCAGCGCGGCGCCCGCGACTACGGCGGTCGCTGCGGTCGCAAGGAAGATCGGTGTGGTGAGGCGCCCTCGCCGGACGCCCCCACGATCACCGTCTGTCGCTGCGGGCACCCTGCCGTGGGAAATCCGGCCCGCCGCGTCGCCGGCGTCCTCACCGGACGCATCGAGCGCCGATAACTCCTCGGACTCCGTGACGGGGTCGTTTGTGCCGCTGTCCTCGTCCGTTCCCTGTGCGCGGCGGCGCGCACGCAACATTGGGGTCACGTCGGAGACATTGTCATGTCGCATCGCGCTACCTCGCATGAGTGTCTGGCCCTCCTTTCGGCGAGGATCAGGATCGCACATGCGTGTGTAACCGCAGGGGTTCTGGCGCTATTCGCCGGGGGCGAAGACGGGTTCCTCAAAAACAACACCGACAGGATCGCCGGACCGTAGCCAGACCGTCGCCTGTTGGGGGGTCGCCTGCTGGAGGATCTGGCCGAGCTGTTGTCCCGCCTTGCCGGCGGCAACCCCCATTTGTTGGGGCAGTGTCAGGTGTGTGAAGGAGGCAAGGCCAACCCCGCTCGTATAGCTGCTCGTGTTCGTATTCTGCATCGCGTTGCCGAGGCCTTCGACGAACGCCGCGGCTGTCGGCAGGATGATTCTTGTCGCGATATGCTCGTCGACGTCTGACGCGACACCAGTCTCTGCCGTATCGGGTGAAACAGCGTAGGCGGAAATGCCGATCGGGTCGGCATCCCCGATCATGAGCTTGTCGAACTTGATTACGAGGAAATTGTCTTTTCTTTGAAACGCACCGGAGACGCGAGCGTGGATGAGCGCTCCGCTATCGATTTCTACGAGCGCCTGACCACCAATATCACTGTTCGCAGTCAGTACAGCGTGTCCGTAGACGCCACGGCCCGCCGCGACGAGCGGACGCCCCTTGCCCTTGCGCGGCGATGCCGCTGGAGGGCCCGACGATCCGCTAACGGTCGTGGCCGTCTCCGGCCCCGATTGCTCAGGAGTGCGCGTAAAAGCCTGTCCGTTCGAGCCTTGCTTCGCTGCTCCAACGCCCTGGCTCGGTAGCTTTACATCGAGCGACGGGGCATGGCTGCTCCAGGCGGCGAATAACTCCGCTTCTGCCAGGTCGGAAAGACTTCCATTGTTCGCTCCGCGGGACCCGCGTGCGCTGTGATCGCCATGGGAAGCGTCTTCCGCTGGGTCTCGCGTAAAAGGGTTGCTTCCATCGGGCGATTGCGGGGGATCCTGGTGGTGCTCCGCTGGTGGCGGTGCGCGGCGAGGGGGCGTGGTGGAATGTTCGTGTTCGCCGGGGGCACTTCCGATGACCGGGGAGTTGTCTCCCTTGAGGTGATCGTTTGTCGCGAGCGCGCTTGCGAATGACTTATGGCTCGCCTCGGCCGCTCGAGCGTCCGCCATTTCCTTGTCTCGCATGGTCCGGTCGAGCATGTCCGAGTGATTCTGCCCCCCTGCCGGCGCCGCCATCTGAGGCGGCATCAGATCGCTGGCTTTCGGCCGAGGGTGATCGTCGTGCGCGAGGAGATACCATCCACCCCCGAAGACGACGACCAGGCCGAGAACTGCCAGACCGATGGATCGTGTAGCGACCAAACTCTTTCCGAGTGGCGTGCGGCTAATCGGCGTCGCCGGAGCTCCGTCGCTCATCCTAAACTCCGCTGGAAACCCCGGCGTTCAGGCCGGGGAGGAAAGCGGCTCCGCTCTTTACTGAACGGGCTTTCCATATTAAGTTAATTGCATGTCGTTTCGTGGCTTCACATACAGGCTCAAGCCCAACGCCTTGCAGGAAGAAGCCTTCCTTCAATTCTCGGGCGTCTGCCGTCTTGTGTGGAATCTTGCTCTTGAACAGCGCCGCGAACACTGGCGGAACTATCAGGCCAGAACCGGCGACAACCTGAACTACGTGACGCAGGCGCGGGAACTGACGGCGCTCCGTCGCGAGGTAGACTTTATCCGCGCTGTCAGCCAGACCTGCCAGCAATACGCGCTCAAGGCGCTGGACGATGCTTACCGCCGCTTCTTCAAGGGCCTTGGCGGCTATCCGCAACCGAAGAAGAAAGGCGTGAACGATGCCTTCACCTTCAACGGACGTGAGATAACCGTTGAGCGCCTGAACAGCCGCTGGGGCCGTGTCCGTCTGCCGAAGATAGGCTGGGTCAAGTTCCGCATGACGCGGAACCTGTCGGGTAAACTGACGGAAGCAACCGTCAGCCTCACGGCCCTCGGCTGGCAGATCAGCATCGGCTGCAAGGACTGCGACATCCGCGACTTTGCGACCGAGGGCGCGGTTGGCATTGATCGGGGCGTGTCCGTGCCGCTCATGCTCTCCGATGGCACGGCTTACGTTCTGCCGGAACGGCTCGACGTCATCGAGAGACAGGCACGTAAGGCACAACGCGTCCTCGCACGTCGCAAACGGGGTTCGAACCGTCACGCCCTTGCCCGCAAGCGCGTTGCAGCACTCAAAGCAAAGGCCGCCCGTATCCGCAAGCACTGGGCGCACGAGACTACAACCGCCATCTGCCGGAACCACGGAACTGCGATTATCGAGCGACTGCGTACCAGAGACATGACCGCCAGTGCCGCCGGAACCCTGGAGAACCCCGGCAGAAACGTCGCACAGAAGCGCGGGCTCAACCGCGCTATTCTCAACGTGGGCTGGCACCAGATCGAGACTATGCTGTTCTACAAGGCGCATTGTGTCGTGAAGGTGGACCCGCGCTTTACCTCGCAGACGTGTTCGTGCTGCGGAGCCGTGGACAGTCGAAGCCGCAAGAACCAAGCGTCCTTCGTCTGCACTACATGCGGCTTCCGTGCCAATGCCGATCACAATGCCGCCCTCAATATTCTTCACAGGGGGAACACTCCTGTCGTGGAGCCACAGGTAACTGCGGCGTCGAAGCGAAAACTACATCCGGTCTGACCGGAGAAATCCTCGTCCTTTAGGGCGAGGAAGATGTTAAGGGGCGTCTTCCGATAGGGACACGCTGATCATCCGTGTTCCGGTTGATACAAGGACGACAGAGGTTTCCGGAATCTCGAATATCCCCACATCATACTCTGACTGGTGGGCGCTCGGGGCTGGAGATACGGGCCAATATCCATTGTCCATTCGAAGAAACATCTCGTGGCCGATTTTCCATGCACGGGTGTGATCGGGGCTGACACCGCTCACCGTAAGCGGAACGGCATCGGCCGGCGGCGCACCATCGAGCAAGGCGTTGAAGAACGATGCTCCCGTAACCGGGGCATCCGCTTCCGTAACCGGGACGGACTTTGCATTGGGACCACGGCCTTGCACTCGTGCGGTCAGGTCGGCGTCGTAAGCGCCCGTACCCGCCATAATCATGAAGTTGATGGGCTTCGGCGCGCCTTTCAGGCTCACCAGGACCCCGCCGTGGGCGTATCGGGAGATGGGCGTTAGCTGAAGGACGTTCGAACCCGCCTCGGGCACGCAAGCATATATGCCGACCCCGCGGACGGCTGGGTTTTGTCCCTGTCCCCTCGCATCGCAACCACCACCCTTGTTGGTCGCGAGATCCCACGCGATAGGCCACGGTTGGCCCGTTTCGTCCAGAAACGTAATTGAGGCGGGATAATCCTGGGCTATGCGCACAATGTTTGTCTGAGCGCCCGGTGCAAGCGAGATCGTGACCGACCTGGAGACAGGCACAGCGAGGCGGTGCGGGTCGTCAATCCCGTCAAGATTCTTCTCGGCCTGATCGTAGCGGTCGTATAGGCCCCTCATGACCGGCGGTGGCGGGAGATTGCGGAATGCGGGATCAACCGGGTTGCGGTCTTGCGCCTCCGGTTGAGATTGTGCGAGCGCCGTCGAGTGGACGGCGGCAAGCGCAAGCCAGCCGCCGACGAAACCATAGAGACGCCGCATTTACCCTCCGTTATCCGAAGCGCGAGGGGCGTTAAGCTCTGTAATCACGAGCCCATCGGGGTGTTCAGGCGCGTTTGTTCTTCGGATCGTGACATCAATAGAGAGCAGGTTTGTTGTTGATCCGGAAGAGTTTTCCCACCGTAGCAGCATCGGGAAGTGAACGTGCCATTCGTATTCCCCATGCTCATTCTTTCCCTCAGAACGAATTGTCGCTGCGCTTTTTGGAGAGGCGGTGAGGAAGACGCGCTTCTCCTTGATAAACTCAATGTTGCCTGGCCCCTTAAACGCTTGCCCCCATGCGTTCCACGCTGGAATGTCGAAATCGGCTGCGGCTACCGCAAGGTGCTTGGCATAATCGACGTAATTCATTGTGTAGAGATTGGTTACTTTGGCGACAGCCCAATTCGTTATTTCCGAATCCGAAAAATACGGCTGATCCGTCACGATGAGCTCACGAGGCTTGCCCAGTGAATCGTGAGCGATGTAGCGCACATGTGGCGTGTGGGAGACCTCGACGACCAGGGCCAGCGCGAGAAGTATGTTCAGGCACAAGCTTACCGTGAAGGCGAGTAGTGCGTGTTTTATCGTGCGCTGGAGAAATTCCGGATCAAGGAGGCGGCGCTGCAAGGCCATGCGACTGTTCAGCATCAATGAATGCTACCAGTGGCACTTCGTGCAATTCTGAGCTGGCCAAGCCTGCTGTAATGCTGTCGTCGACGGTCTTTTGCGTTCTGATAGAAGATGGTCCGCGTGATCTGGCAGACTCTCTCTATCATCTGTTCGGTGAGTACTTGGCTCTCAGGGACGTCGAGCGGGTTTCCGCTGGGCGCCGACTTGAGAAGGGTCAGGCCCGCGCGGCTAGGCAGCCCAGCGCGTTGGGCTGCTGTTTTGATCGTACCGACCGGAAGCCCGAGATAGTCTGCGATGTACGTAGGCGAGTACAGGCGTTTCCACAATTCCGCGAGATGAGTAAGCGCCGCACTGTTCCAGATCGCCCGCCCAGATCGAGTCCGTGGAATGAGAGATTTTGGACTGGACGGCGATGGCTCTTGGTTGACAGTGATTCGCAATTGTGCGGGGGGGCAACTGTGTTGATCATGTGATCTGCAAAGTCTGACCTTTCTGGATCATGGCATTGAGGATGACGAGAAGCTGGCGTGCGATGGCGATAAGGATGGTCTTGGGTGCCTT
>NZ_JABEQN010000009.1 GCF_014174165.1 Gluconacetobacter dulcium
ACCTGCACGGTGAGTGTCGGCCCGCAATCGCGCAGCCAGAAGGGGCATCTGACCACCTGGCTGCAAGACCATCTGTAAGGCCCCCGGCGCGAGCATGACCATGATGACGAAAACCCGACGGGCCGGCCTGGTCCTGACCTCGGCGCTGGTGATGGCGGGGTGCACGGTCGGCCCGCGCTACCAGCCGGACCGGATGAAAGTGCCCGAGCACTTTACCGAAGACGAGCATCCGGCGACCGATGCCGAGATCGCACGCACCAATGCCGAACTGAAGGATTGGTGGCATCGCTTCAACGATGCGGAACTCGACCGGCTGGTGGATCGGGCGATCGGCGGCAATTACGATCTGCAGATCGCCGGCCAGCGCATCCTCGCCGAACGGGCGCTGCGCGACAGCCAGGCCTCTGCCTGGTATCCGCAGATCGACGCCAATACCACCAATGGTGATTCGCGCTTCTCGATCAACGTGGATAACTGGCCGATCCGGCCGGGGAACCCGATCAACCGGCCCGGTGCGTCGTATCTGTCCTATGGGGTGAGCGCGAGCTGGCAGCTCGACGTGTTCGGCCGCATCCGCCGCAGCGTGGAAGCGCAGGAGCGCGCGGTCGAGGAGACGGTCGAGGACCGGCGCGCGGTGCTGATGACGATGCTCTCGGCGCTGGTCGGCGACTATATGGTGCTGCGCGACACCCAGTTGCGGCTGGAGATCTCGAACCGCAATATCCGCGTGGCGCAGGAAGCCTATGACCTGACGCAGCGCCTGTATCTGGAAGGCGTGGGCAACACGTTGCAGATCGCGCAGGCAAAGGCGGAACTGGACAGCCAGCTTGCGGCGCGCGAGCCGCTGCGCACGCATATCGCCCAGATCACGCACGCGCTCGACGTGCTGATGGGCCAGATGCCCGGCACGACGGAAGCGGAACTGAAGATCGCCCGTCCGTTGCCCACGGTGCCGGCGTTCCCCGCGACGATGCCCTCGATCGTGCTGGCCAACCGGCCGGATATCCGTCGGGCCGAACGTGCCTATGCCGAGGCGACGGCGCGGATCGGGGTCGCGGTGGCCCAGATGTATCCGAATTTCAGCATTCCGCTGAACTTCAACCCCAATGCCTCGGCGATGTACCAGCTTTTCCAGGCGGGGGCGCTGAGCTGGCAGTTCTTCATGCTCGCCTCGCTGCCGCTGGCGCATGGCGGCAAGCTGACGGCGCAGGTGCGCGGGATGCAGGCGGCGGCGGAAGCCAGCCGCCTGACCTACCGTCAGACGGTGCTGACGGCGTTCCGCGAGGTCGAGGACGCGATGGCGGCCTGGCATGACGACGTGGAACATACCGAGCTACTGCACAAGGCGGCCGAGGACAGCCGGCTGGCCAGCGACCGGGCGCGCAAGCTCTACAGCGCCGGCCTGGTGGGCTTCCTGGAGGTGCTGACGACCGAGCGCACCGCGCTGGCGGCCGAAAACGCCGAGGCCGAGGCGCGGCTGGAGCGGTTGCAGGATGCGGTCAATCTCTACACCGCCATGGGGGCGGGCTGGCAGGGCGCGGCCGTGACCGCCACCGCGCTGCCCGTCTCGCTGGAAAAGCAGAACAGTCTTGCCCGCGCTTTCAAGGAATAGCACTGGGCTGTGCTTTCCTCATGATTCCGGGGTTGCGATCAGGGATTTCCAGATAAAGGCGCCGAGCAGGGCACCGATGAGCGGAGCTGTCCAGAACAGCCAGAGCTGCCCGAGCGCCGCCGTCTGCGCGAAGAACGCGACCGCCGTGGACCGGGCCGGATTGACCGAGGTGTTTGTGACGGGGATCGAGACAAGATGGATCAGGGTCAGGGCGAGCCCGATCGGGAGCGGCCCGAACCCGGCCGGTGCGGTTCGGGAGGTTGCGCCCAGGATGACGACCAGGAACCCCGCCGTCAGGATCGTCTCGATCAGGAAGCCGGAGAGAAGCCCGTAATGTCCGGGGGAGAGGGCGCCATAGCCGTTGGAGGCGAAGCCACCGGCCACGAAATCCGGTTTGCCGGAAGCGATGAGGTATAACAGGCTGGCAGCCAGAAGACCGCCGAGCACATGGGCGGCCCAATAGGGACCGAGCGCGTTCCACGGCAGGCGGCCGGCGGCGGCGACGCCGAGCGAAACGGCCGGGTTGAAATGGCCGCCGGAGATGCCGCCGACGGCGAAGGCCATGGTGAGGACGGTGAGGCCGAAGGCAAGTGCGACGCCTCCGAAACCGATCCCGAGTTGCGGGAAGGCCGCATCGAGGACGGCGGCGCCGCAGCCGCCGAAGACGAGCCAGAATGTGCCGAAGAATTCTGCGCCGAGCTTTTTTATCATTTTTCGAGCGTCCTTCGTCTGCGGCGTAGGCCCGCCGCGCGCGACCCGGTGTCGCAGGCGAAATTATCGCTTCATCGGGTGCGGAAAGGGCGTGAAATCATCCGGATATTACAGTCATCTTCCAGAGGGATGGTGTTGCCGGAGGGCGGTTGCGCTCGGTCCGGGCAATACGCGCATGGTGCGAGATATGGGAAACGCGCGATGGACCGTTGCCGGTGCCTGACTGGCGTTGCGGCACGGTTTGTGGCCGAGCCCGCCGCCAGTTGGACTTGTCCAGCTTTTTACCAGTCTGCGCTATGGCCGAGCTGGGTCAGGATGTTCTTGCGCAGATCGAGCAGGCGGGGGTCGTCGCGGTGGCGGTGAGGCGGCAGGTCGATCGGCAGGTCGGCGATGATGCGGGCGGGGCGGGGGCTGAAGACGACGATCCGCGTGGCCAGCAGCAGGGCTTCCTCGACATCGTGGGTGACCATGATGGCTGTGAAGCCGCGGTCGCGCCACAGGCGGTGCAGTTCGGTCTGCATCGTCAGGCGTGTCAGACTGTCCAGCTTGCCCAGCGGTTCGTCCAGGATCAGCACGCGCGGGTCGTTGACCAAGGCGCGGGCGAGGGCCGCGCGCTGGGCCATGCCGCCGGACAATTGGTGTGGCCACGCGCGTTCGAAACCCTTCAGCCCCACCAGTTCGATGGCGGCATCGACCGATGCCGGGTCCTTGCGGCCGGCGATGTCGTGGCCAAGGGCGACGTTGCCGCGCACGGTGCGCCAGGGATAGAGCGTCGGGTCCTGGAACATCACGATCCGGTCGGGACCCGGGCCGCTGATGGGGATGTCTTCGGCCAGGATCGTGCCGCCATGCGGGGGCTCCAGCCCTGCGATCAGGCGCAGCAGGGTGGATTTGCCGCAGCCCGATGGGCCGAGCAGGGCGACGAATTCTCCCGGCGCGATGCTGAGGCTGATATCGTCGAGAACCGGCGTGAACACGCCGCCGATCATGTAGCCGTGGTCGATATGGTCGAGTTCCAGCCCCAGAGGATGTGCGATGCGGGTGGGCGTGGTTACCATTTCAGGCCGTCCTTCTGCCAGGAGAGGACGCGGTCGCGCACCTTGAACAGCAGCGTGACCAGCCCCGTGCACATCAGCGACATGACCAGCAGCGCCGCATACATATTGGGATAGGCCGCCCAGCCCTGGGCCCATTGCATGTAGAAGCCCAGGCCGGATTTCACGCCCAGCATCTCGGCCACCACCAGGGTTGCGAACGAGACGCCCAGTCCCATGAACAGGCCGACGAAGATCTGCGGCATCGCGGCCGGCAGGGCGACGCGCAGGACCAGGAAGCGGTTGCGCGCGCCCATGGTGCGGGCGACGTCGTAATAGGCCGGATCGACGGCGGCGACGCCGGACCATGTCAGGATGGTGGTGGGAAAGCCGGCTGCCAGTGCCAGCAGCGCCTCGCTGGCCAGACGGCTGGAGGGGATGATGATGAAGGCCAGCGGCAGCAATGCGACGGGGGGCAGGGGGCCGATCAGGCGGATCAGCGGGCGCACCCAGTAGCGGAACCGCAGCGAACGGCCCAGCCCGATACCGATGGCGACGCCAAGTGCTGCGCCGATGCCGTAGCCGACCGCCAGCAGGCCGAGCGAATGCAGCAGGCTGTCGCCCAGCCGCCTCCAGTCGGTCAGAAACACATCCAGAAGGTCCTGCGGCGTGCCGAAGAAGGGGCGGGGCAGCCAGAGCAATTTGGCCTGTATGATTTCCCATGCCGTGAAGCCCAGGCCCAGTGCGATGGCCCATGGCGCGCGCGCGGACAGGCGGCGCAGGGCCGCCGTCACCGTCAGCGCGAGGCCGATGGTGCAGAACAGGGCCGCGAGCTGGTTGGTGTCGGGGAAATCGTCGGCGTCCGGCCAGCGCCAGGTGACTAGGGCCGCCAGGAACCATGCGGGCCCGGCGACCCAGGGCAGCAGGGGGCGACGGGAGGACGTGCCGGATTTTGTCGCTGTCTGCCCTGATGGGGTGTGCGCGGTCTGGTTCGGTGACGGCGTATTCGGTGAACTCATGTGGCGAACAGATCCTGCGTCACCTTGCCGGCATAGCGGGCGGAATCGAGCGAGGGACGGAAGACGCCGATCTGTTTCAGGGCATCGGCGTAGCGCACGACCTCGTCATGCAGCGACGGACCGAGGACCTGGTGATGGTGGCCCTGGAGGCGCAGCATGTCCGCGATGTCCTCGGCGCTGGCACGGGCGGCGAAGGGTTTGAAGATGCGACCGGCTTCGTCGGGGTTGCAGGCGACCCAGGCGCCGGCTTCCAGGATCGCGCGCGTGACGGCCGCTGCCACGGCGGGGTCGTTGCGGATCAGGCTGCCGCGCAGGCCGATGACGCAGCAGGCGATCTGCGCCCAACTGCCGTTCATGTTGCTGTCGATTTCCACCAGGTCGAACTGGCGCTTGTAGAGATAGGAGAACGGATCGGTGCCGGTGATGGCCTGCACGTCGCCGCGTTTCAGGGCCACCGACAGCAGGTCGGCCGGGTATTGGCGCCATTGGACGTCGGATTCCGGGTCGATTCCGACTTCTTTGAGACGAATACTGAAGAAGTTTTTGTCGGGGCCGCCGATATCGGTTACGCCGATGGTCTTGCCGCGCATGTCTTCCAGCTTCGCCGGGCCGCCCTTGGGGGCAAGCATGTGCATGCAGCCAGCGTGCAGACCCGCGACGAGCTTGACGTCGAACCCCTGCTGGAGCGGCTTCAGCCAGCGTAGGGCCATGCCGGGGGCGCCGTCGGCCTTGCCGGTGGCCAGGGCTTCCAGCAACTGGTCGGTGGAGCCGGCGAAATTGACGTAATCGACGTCGAGATTATAGTGCGCGAAGAAGCCTTTCTCTTTGGCGACCGGAATCGCGGCGGTGCACGTGGAATTCTGGTTCCACGCGATGGTCAGCTTGCGGGTGGGGCCGGGTACGGGGGCGACGCTGGCCGTGCCGGCCGGGCTGCAATGGGCGGCTTCGTCCGCCATGGCGTCGAGCGGTGCAAAGGGGAGCGCCGTGGCGCCGGCCAGCAATGCGCGGCGGGAGAGGCTGGTCGTGTCGGGCATGGGCGTGGCCTTGGAGGATTCGGGCGGCGGGTCGGTTTGGATGTCCCCGGTCGGTCTGTATCGCGGGCGGCCCGCAAGGGGGTGGGACATGGCGGGGGTCTGCGCTCCGACAGGCTGCGGTCGATTTATATTAACGATATAAAATCGTTGTTGAGCATTCTTGTCTCACGATTCGGGAGAGTGCAAGCGTAAAACGGCGGGCTTGTGGTGGGGAATGAGGGAATGCCACCGAGGCCGCGGGAGCGTGTGGAATGTCTCGGCCCATGTTTTGGGAGGAAGATTGGTTCTTTTTGAAAAAAGAACTAAAAAATCTTGATCCGTTCAGGAGCCTTGTGCTTGCGGCTTAGGATTGTTCTGAACGGATCAAAGTCTCTGTGCTTCTTTTTACTTGGAAAAAGAAGACTTCAATATTTGAGTTTTATCAGGCGTAGAGATCGACACTATCTGAATCGGCTGAGGCGTTCTGGCTGCCGGTGGTGGTTTCGGAGATGATATTGCCCTGCGCGTCCTTGGTCACGATGGTGATGGAGCCGTCGCTATTGGCGATTTCGCTCGTCGTGGTGGTGGAAGACGAAGAGGACGATGACGACGAGGAAGACGTGTCGCTGCTGCTGCTCGTGCTGCTGGTGCCATACAGGCTGTCGAGCGCGCTGCCGCCGAGGCTGGAGATGGATGAAGACATGTGGCGATTCCCGTAACTCGTGGCGAAGGGTGAGAACCCCTTGCGCGGTGGACCAATTGACCCGGCCAAGAGTCCGCGACCGTATCGCTGGCAGAGTAGGGCGGGGCTAACTTAGCGCGAAGTCAGCTTTTTCTTTCAATTTGCAACAGAACATTGCAGCTCGGGTGGCCTTCTACCGTACGTCGGCGCGCAGGTGAGGGCGGCTGCGGTCCCACAGGCGCATGCCGCGCAGGGCGAGGTCGGCCATGGCGGGCAGCAGGCGGGGCTGCATCAGGTCGGGGTCGAATTCCTGCATCCGGCGGGCGTTCTCGCGGTAGCAATCCTCGACGAACTGGCGGAACGAGAAGCGGTCGAGGAAGACGTTGGCCTGGGTGACCGCGAAATCGCGCCCGTCATTGGGTTGGTGGCCGCGCCGGACCATGGCCAGCAGGCGTTTCAGCGCGCGGCCGTAATAGCGGGTGGATTTCAGGGCGCGGCGCATCGAGCCCAGGCCGCGCCGGTGCTCGCGCCAGGCCATGTAGTTGATGAAGAAGACGATGTGCCGCGTTTCCTCGAACATCAGCAGGTCGAAGATCTCGAACAGCTTTTCGGGCAGGAACTGCGACTGGCGGGCGTTCTTGAAGGCCCCGAAGCCCAGGAAGGCGTCGAGGCATTCGCCGAAGCCGAAATCGATGAACGCGGTTTCGAGGTCGGCGGGAAATTGCTCCAGGGGCTGTTCGGTCGCGTCGATGCCGTAGCGGTCGATCATCGTGCGGATCAGCTTTGCGTGACGTGCTTCCTCCAAGCCCTGGAGGACCACCGCCTCGCGCACCACCGGGTCGGTGATCTGGGGGGCGAAGGCATCCACGATCGCGCCCGCCCGGCGTTCGGTGTGGTAGACCTCCTGCCAGAACGGGATGGTGCGCAGACGGTCCAGTTCTTCCGCCGTCAGTTCCGGCCATGGCAGGGTCTCGGGGTCGAAGACCTGGTGCGTGGCGATGAACTGGCGGCAGAAGAGGGACTTGTGGGTTTCCGATCCGGCTTCGATTCGGCTCAAGCAGTCTTCTCCAGCGCCCTGGCGCCGGAAGGACGGCGGAGGAACAGACGCAGGAAACGCGCGAGGTTCGGCGCCAGTTTCGGACGCAGCAGGCGCGGATCGTAGCCGGAGAAGCGGCGTTCGTTCTCTTCCAGGCACAGATCGATCATGTCGCGCAGGCTGACATCCATGTTCGTCATGTCCTTGGCGCCGCTGACGGTGAAATTGTTATCCTGTTCCTGCACGTTGCCGTCGGCGTCGATGCTGGTGGCCAGGCCGATCCGCTCGTAGACCAGGAACACCCAGACCGCGAGAACGCGCAGCTCGAACCACGGGCGATGCCACAGGGGCATGGTCGCGCGGTGCCAGGCCAGCCAGTTGGCGAACAGCAGGATGTGACGGCATTCCTCCTGCATCACCGGCTCGAACGTCTCGGTCAGCTCGGCGGGGAAGAAACCGGAGCGCTGGGCGAGGGCGAACAGGCCGAAGGCGAAGAAGCTGTCCACGCATTCCGAGAAGCCGGTGACGAGATAGGCCCATTCGGTGTCGCGCGGCTCGATATAGGGCGGCTCGGGCGCCATCTTGATGTCGTAGGCTTCGACCAGCTTCGACAGGACTTCCTTGTGGCGGTTTTCCTCCCACGCATTGCGTGACAGGGCGTCCTTCATGTCCGGGTCGTCGATCATGCGGGCGTAGGCGGCCATGCGCAGGCGGGCCTTGCCCTCGGTCTGCACCGCGATGTCCCAGATTGGCAGGGAGGTGACGCGCCGCAGCGTTTCCGGGTCCAGCTTCGGCCATGCGATGACCGAGGGCTTGTACGGGTTGAACGTGTCGCGGAACATTTCCGCCACCGCGCGCTTGTGCTCAGGCGAGCCTGGTTTGAGCGGGCCGGGGACCGGGCTGGACCAGTGACGGGCGTTGAAATCGGCCTCGGCGACCGTTTTCGTGTCGGCGCCCTTGGGGTCGATCGCCTCGGGGAGGGAGGAATAGATATCGGAGAGAGAGGTCATGCTTCGCAAGCTCGCACAATGAGTACAGACGTCGGTCCGGCCTGGATCAGGCCGGACCGAACGTCACCTTGCGGCCCCCCCTGCGATGGGGGGGATGAGGGGGGCCAGCGATCAGTGGATGTCGGAGATCGTGGAAATGATCCGTGTCACCAGGCCGTAGGCGATCGCCTCTTCGGCCGACATCCAGTAATTCCGGTCGGTATCGCGGCAGATCTTTTCGTATTCCTGCCCGGTTTCGCGCGCGAACAGGCGGTTCAGCCGCTCGCGCATCTTCACGATTTCCCGCGCCTCGATGTCGATATCGGTGGCGGGGCCGCGCACGCCGCCCATCGGCTGGTGCAGCAGGAAGCGGGTGTTGGGCAGGCAGTAGCGGCGCTGGGGGTTGCCGGCGGCGAAGATCAGCGCGCCGGCCGAGGCGACCCAGCCGGTGCCGATCACGTTCACCGGGGCGACCGAATCGACGAAGCGGATCATGTCGTGGATCGTGTCGCCGCTTTCGACGTGGCCGCCGGGCGAGTTGACATACACGTCGATCGGCTTGTCGGACGCGCCGGCCAGCGCCAGCAGGCGGCCGGTGACGTCGCGCGCCAGCTTGTCGTTGATCGCGCCGAACACCAGCACCTTGCGCTGGTCGAACAGGCGGCTTTCAAGCTCGTTGACCGGGGAGGACAGGGTCTTGTTGTCGTCGGGCTCTTTCGGCTCGGGACCCTGGGGCTCGGGGATGTCGGGACCGTTGGGGTCTTCGTCATCCATCCGGATACGGTGGTTCGGCTGCATGCCGTTCAGCATCATAATCTCCCTGTATCCAGGACTGGTCTTCGTCATCGTTCTATCCTGCGCCGCCTTCGGCCCGGTGCCAAGACCCGTCCTTGTCCGCCTCTCTCGCTAAAGGTTCGGGGGCGGGTTAGTAAGGGGGTGGGTAGTCGTGCCCCGAATGGAATACGGCCGCCAGACGCTGGTCATGGAGAGAAGATGGGTATGAAAGCGCCGCTGCCAAGAGACCGCGTGGCTTTGGCCGGCCCGGCGGGCCGCCGGGGGGCGGCCGTGGGCGCGGCGCTGGCGGGGATGCTGGCCGGCCTGTTGCCCCTGGGCGGCTGCGCCCATCGCGATGCCGTGGATACCACGCTGGACTGGTGGCATCAGTATCAGGGCGGGGTGATCGCCCAGCAGCGGCCGCCGCCGCCGGGGGCGCATGATCCCTATCCCGCCGTGGGCCTGACCCCGACCACGCCGCCTGTGTTGCCCTCGGCCGAGCGGCGGCAGGATGTGACCGAAGCCCTGATCGAACAGCGCAATCTGGCGCACCGGATGGCGGCGGAGGTCGGGCCGCTGACGAATACGGTCGTTCCGGCACCGGCACCGGCACCGGCGCGGCCGACCGTGCCGGCGGTGGCCGCTGCCGCGTCTTCGGCGACGCTGGAGGCGGCGGAGGCGCCGCCGGCCGCGCCGGTCGTTGCGCCAAAGCCGGTCGGAAAGGCGTCTTCGGCCCCTGCTGACGACAGCGCTGGACCGCTGGTGGCGATGCCCGAGGTCGGGGAGGATGTCGGCGGGGTGGGGGGCAAGGCGCCGGCCGTGGCGGCGCCTCTGCCCGCGATTCCGGCCGCGCCGCCGACGGCGCCGCAATTTCCCGGCTTCGCCGTGCCGGCCGATGCCGCCGTCGCGGTGAGCCGTCCGGATTATGCGCTCTCCGACCCTGGCGGCACGCGCATTCTCTTTCCTGTCGGCAACGACCATCCTGTGGCAGGGCAGGAGAAGGAGATCGATAACGTGGCGCGCCATACTCCCGGCGGCCCGTTGTTCGTTCATGGCTATGGCGAGGCCGCGTCGACCGATTCGGCGGAACAGGCGCGGGCGATGGCGCTCGCGCTGCTGCGGGCTCGTGTGGTGGCCGATCGCCTGGTGGCCGATGGCGTGCCGGCGAAGGCGATCCATCTGCGTGCCCACCCCTTCGGCGATGGCGTGCGCATTCGCACGGCGGAGTAGAGCGCGGCGCGGTTGCCTGCCGGGCCTGGGCGTCGCTAATATCCGCGATTGGTGGGGAACCAGCCCGCCAGTCGCGACATGCCGCCGGAAGAGCGGCGCGAAACGGCCATCCTGAACCTTGTCGGGGGCGCTGGGTCCCCGGCAGACAGTCTCAACGAGCCAACCCATGACCGAAGAATTCCATCGCATCCGCCGCCTGCCGCCCTATGTGTTCGCCGAGGTGAACAAGGCCAAGGCCGCGGCCCGAGCCAGGGGCGAGGACATCATCGATCTGGGCATGGGCAATCCCGACAGCCCCACGCCGCCGCACATCGTGCAGAAGCTGGTGGAGACCGTTTCCAACCCACGTGCGCATGGCTATTCGGTGAGCAAGGGGATTCCCGGTCTGCGCCGGGCGCTGGCGGCTTATTACGAGCGCCGTTTCGAGGTGAAGCTGGACCCTGAGACGGAGGTGATCGCCACCCTTGGGTCGAAGGAGGGGCTGGCCAATCTGGCCGCCGCGATCACCAGCCCCGGTGACACCATTCTGGTGCCGAATCCGTCTTATCCGATCCATCAGTTCGGCTTCATCATTGCCGGGGCCTCGGTGCGCTCGATTCCCGCGACGCCGGATGAAGAGATGCTGCGGGCGCTGGACCGCGCGGTGCGCCATTCGGTGCCGAAACCGACGGCGTTGATCGTGAACTTTCCCTCCAACCCCACGGCTTATGTCGCGGACCTGGATTTCTATCGCGAACTGGTGGCCTTTGCCCGCCGGCATGAAATCTGGATCATGTCCGACCTAGCCTATGCCGAGATCTATTTCGGCGACAGGGTGCCGCCTTCGATCCTGCAGGTGCCGGGGGCGAAGGAGATCGCGGTGGAGTTCACCTCGTTGTCCAAGACCTATTCCATGGCCGGTTGGCGCATGGGATTCGCGGCCGGCAATCCGCGGCTGATCAATGCGCTGACGCGGATCAA
Organism: Gluconacetobacter dulcium; assembly: GCF_014174165.1. Taxonomy (GTDB): domain Bacteria; phylum Pseudomonadota; class Alphaproteobacteria; order Acetobacterales; family Acetobacteraceae; genus Gluconacetobacter; species Gluconacetobacter dulcium. Next base: position 11,061 of record NZ_JABEQN010000009.1, read on the forward strand.
ATCCTATCTGGATTATGGCGCGTTTACGCCGATTCAGGTGGCGGCGGTCGCGGCGTTGAGCGGCCCGCAGGATTGCGTGGCCGAGATGCGCACGCTGTATCGCGACCGGCGTGACGTGCTGATCCGTGGCCTGCATGCGGCGGGGTGGGATGTGCCGTCTCCCGAGGGGTCGATGTTTGCCTGGGCGCCGCTGCCGCCGGCATTCCGCGAAATGGGGAGCGTCGATTTCTCCAAGCTGCTGCTGAAGGAAGCCGGGGTGGCGGTGGCGCCGGGGCTGGGCTTCGGCGAGTATGGCGAGGGCTTCGTGCGGATCGGGCTGGTGGAGAACACGCAGCGCCTGCGTCAGGCGACGCGCGCGATCCGGCAGTTCATGGGCCGGCATGGCGTCAATCTGCCGGACCTGGCGGGGAGTGGCCGCCGGGTGGGGAAGGAGGCGGAGCAGGCGGCCGACGCGGCGTCGGTGATCTGATCCGTCTAGGCCGGCGAGCCGGCTGTTTTTTGACCCGGACGTGGCGCGGTGGGCGCTGCGTCCGGCTGTTTGCTGAATTCAGGAACGACGACAGGATATCAGGTGACCGGACGGATGATGGCTACGGGTGGTGCGGGCGGACAGGCGGACGGAACGGGGCCGGCGCCATTGCGGATCGGCATCGCGGGGCTGGGGACGGTGGGGGCCGGGCTGGTCAAGCTGCTGCGGGGCAACGCGGCGATCGTCAGTGCCCGGGCCGGGCGGCCGGTGGTGGTGACGTCCGTGGCCGCGCGCGACCGCACCCGTGACCGGGGCATCGATCTGGACGGCGTGACCTGGCATGACGATGCGGCGGCGCTGGCGCACGACCCGGACGTGGATGTGGTGGTCGAACTGATCGGCGGGGCCGAAGGCATTGCCCGCCGGCTGGTGACTGAGGCGTTGCGGGCCGGCCGGCCGGTGGTGACGGCCAACAAGGCGCTGATCGCGGTGCATGGGGCCGAACTGGCGGCGCTGGCCGAGCAGGCGGGCGTACCGCTGATGTTCGAGGCTGCGGTGGCCGGTGGAATCCCCGCCATCAAGACCGTACGCGAAGGGCTGGCCGCCGACCGGTTGAACCGGGTGGGTGGCATTCTGAACGGCACCTGCAACTATATCATGACCGCGATGCGCGAGAGCGGCCGGGCTTTTGCCGATGTGCTGGCCGAGGCGCAGGCGCTGGGTTATGCCGAGGCCGATCCCTCGACCGACGTGGACGGCATCGACGCGGCGCACAAGCTGGCGATTCTGGCCGGGCTGGCGTTCGGGCGGCCGGTGGCGTTCTCCTCGGTCCATGTCGAGGGGATTCGCGGCATCGATGCGCTGGACCTGACCTTCGCCCAGGCGCTGGGCTATCGCATCAAGCTGCTGGGGCTGGCCCGTCGGCGCGAGGATGGGGTGGAGGCGCGCGTGCATCCCTGCCTGGTGCCGGAGAAGATGCCGATCGCGCAGGTGGATGGCGTGTTCAATGCCGTGCTGGTGGAGGGGGCGTTCGTCGGTCGGCTGATGCTGGAGGGGCGTGGCGCGGGCGAGGGGCCGACGGCTACCGCCGTGGCCGCTGATCTGATCGACATTGCGCGTGGCAATGCGGTGCCGGTCTGGGGCCGCAGCACCGATGGGCTGACGCAGGTGGAGGCGCTGCCGCGCACGGCCTTCCACGAGGAATATTATCTGCGTCTGCAGGTGCAGGACCGGCCCGGCGTGATCGCCGATGTGACGGCCGTTCTGCGCGATCATGGCGTGTCTTTGCGCAGCATGCTGCAACATGGGCGCGCCGCCGACGATATTGGTGGAGCGGACGAACCGTCCGTGCCGCTGGTGCTGGTCACACATCGGACACAGGAATCCGCCATGATGGCGGCATTGGCACGGATCGGGGCGTTGCCGGCCGTGATCGGCGAGCCGGCGATGATCCGTATCGAAGCCGGCTGACCACGCCTGCGGGCCCGCTCATCAGGCCGGCGGTGAGAACCGGCCCAGACAGTCAAGGAACAGAGTGATGACGTCCAGACCCACTACCGCCTATCAGGTTACCGACCGCAATCTTGCCCTGGAACTGGTCCGTGTGACCGAGGCGGCGGCGATGGCGGCATCGCACTGGACCGGTCGCGGCCAGAAGAACGATGCCGATGGTGCCGCCGTGGAGGCGATGCGTCTGGCGTTCGATACCGTGGCGATCGACGGCACGGTGGTGATCGGCGAGGGCGAGATGGACGAGGCGCCGATGCTGTTCATCGGCGAAAAGGTCGGTGCCGGCGGCCCGGCAATGGATATCGCCGTGGACCCGCTGGAAGGCACCAACCTGTGTGCCAAGAACATGCCTAATGCCCTGACGGTGGTGGCGCTGGCCGAGGCCGGCAATTTTTTGCATGCGCCCGACGTGTATATGGACAAGATCGTGGTCGGGCCTGACCTGCCGGAAGGTGTGGTGGATCTGGATGCCAGCATTGGTGCCAATCTGCGTGAACTGGCGCGGGCCAAACGCAAGGATATCACCGAACTGACGTTGTGCGCGCTGGAGCGCGAGCGCCATGAGGAACTCATTGCCAAGACCCGCGAGGCCGGGGCGCGGGTGATGCTGTTGAGCGACGGCGACGTGGCTGCCGCCATCGCCGCCTGTCTGCCGGATGGGCAAGTGGATATCTACGCGGGTTCGGGGGGGGCGCCGGAAGGCGTGCTGGCTGCCGCTGCCGTGCGTTGCGTGCGTGGCCAGATGCAGGGCCGGCTGCTGTTCGAGGATGATGAGCAGATCCGTCGTGCGCGGGAGATGGATCCGGGTAAGGACCCGTCGCGCAAGTTGAGCCTGTTCGACATGGCCAAGGGTGATGTTCTGTTCTCGGCCACCGGTGTGACGACCGGTCCACTGCTGCGTGGCATCCGTCGCGATGGCCGTCGTGCCGTCACGCATTCGATCGTCATGCGTTCGAAATCCGGTACGGTGCGTTTTGTCGAGGGGCATCACGATTTCAGCACCAAGACCTGGCCGGCCTACTGACGGCCGATGTCGCTTTTGACCATAGCGGACGGGACCCTGATGGACGCGGCACCTTCCGATCCGGCTGAGGGGGCGGTCGTGCTGGGGGTGCGGTCCAGCCTTGGCGGCCGGCGTTGGCTCTGGCGGGATTCCCGTCTGGCCGATGCCGGCGGGCGGATCGGGCTGATGATCGCGCAACAGGCAGGGGTGTCCGAATTGGTCGGGCAGATGCTGGCGGCGCGCGGGCTGGATGGGAACACCGCCGCGACCTTCCTGGACCCGACCCTGCGGGCGCTGATGCCTGATCCTTCCGCGTTGCAGGACATGGACGTAGCGGCTGATCGGCTGGCCGAGGCGGTGCGCCAGGGCGAGACGGTGGCCGTGTTCGGCGATTATGACGTGGATGGGGCCTGTGCCGCCGCGCTGGTGACCGGGTTGCTCCGCCAGTTGGGCTGCCCGGTGATGACCCATGTGCCGGACCGGATGACCGAGGGCTATGGCCCCAATGCTCCGGCGCTTGACGCGCTGGTGGCGCGGGGGGCGACGCTGGTGGTCTGTGTCGATTGCGGCACGGCGGCGGGCGATGTGCTGGCGACGCTGGCGGGGCGGGCTGATATCGTGGTGCTGGATCACCACAAGGCCGAGGGGCCTCCGCCCTCGGTGCTGGCGACCGTCAATCCCAACCGTCCCGACTGTGTGTCTGGCCAGCGCGGGCTGTGTGCGGCGGGCGTGGCGTTTCTGACGGCGGTGGCGACGATACGGGCGTTGCGGCGGGCTGGATGGTTTGCCGGACGGCCGGAGCCGGACCTGATGGCGTTTCTCGATATCGTGGCGCTGGCGACGGTGTGCGACGTGATGCCGCTGACCGGGCTGAACCGCGCGCTGGTGACGCAGGGACTGAAGATTCTGGCGCGGCGGCGGCGGCTTGGGCTGGATGCGCTGATGGAGGTGGCGGGCGCGCGCGATCCGCTCTCGGCCTTTACCTGCGGTTTTGCGCTGGGGCCGCGCATCAATGCCGGCGGGCGGATTGCCGAATCCGGGTTGGGGCTGGAACTGCTGCTGTGTGATGACGCGGCCGAGGCCCGGCGTCTGGCCGAGCGGCTGGATGCGGTGAACCGGCGTCGCCAGACGGTGGAGAGCACGATCCTGGACCGGGCGATGGAAGAGGCGGCGGCACAGCGTGCGGCCGGGCATGCGGTGCTGGTATTGTCGGGGCGGGACTGGCACCCTGGCGTGGTGGGCATCGTTGCCGGGCGGATCAAGGAGCGGTTCAATCGCCCGGTGCTGGTGGGCGCGGAACTGGAGGACGGCACCGTCAAGGGATCGGGCCGGTCGGTTGCCGATATCGATCTGGGGGCGGCGATCATCGCGGCACGGCAGATGGGGCTGCTGACGACGGGGGGCGGCCATGCCATGGCTGCCGGGTTCTCGCTGCCGGGCTATGGTGTGTCGGCGCTGCATGATTTCCTGAACGAGCGGTTGCGCGATGCGGCGGCGCTGCCGGATGCGGTGGATGTGCTGATTGAGGGCGTGGTGCATGTGGCCGGTGCGACGGTGGCTCTGGCGACCGATATCGGCCGGATGGCGCCCTTTGGGGCGGGTAATGACGAACCAGTGCTAGCCATTCCGCGCGTGCGGGTGGTGAGGGCCGATCGGATCGGCCGCGAGGGCGGCACGTTGCGGGTGCTGGTGGAAGGCGAGGGTGGCGGGCCGCGGCTGAAGGCGTTGCTGTTCCGTGCCGATGACCATCCTGCCGCTGCGATGCTGGAAGACCGCAACGCCCCGCCGCTGCATCTGGCAGGCTGGCTGCGCGCGGAGAACTGGAATGGCCGCACCGACGCCAGTTTCTTCATCCGCGACGCGGCCGTGGCGACCTGAGGGGTCGCTTTCGCAAAGAAAATGTCATCATCTGCCATGGGGGGCTTGACCGCCCCGCATCATCGGGATACGAACCCGGCCAAGCCAGATGTCCCATTCGTCTAGAGGCCTAGGACGCCGCCCTCTCACGGCGGCAACAGGGGTTCGAATCCCCTATGGGACGCCATTGATTTTATTGGGTTTTTCGGAAAAACCCTCCCATAAATTCCCGGTTTTTGCACCATTTTTGCACCACCGCGAGGAACGTGACATCCTGTCTCCATGGCGGGTGAGGCTACGGTTCCAGGCGGGCAAACGGTGAGCGGGCGCATTGACCCGGCTACGGGGAAGCCTCTGCCCAAAGGGGTCTCGTATCGCGGCCCCAAGCAGTACATGGCGCGCAAGGTGGTCAATGACCGCCGAGTCCAGCAGACGTTCAGCACCGCCGCACTCGCTCGACGCTGGCTCGCGGAAACTGCCGCGAAGGCCGAGCTTGGCCAGTTCGTGGATACCAGCGCGCTCGACAAGACGACCGTGGGCGAAGTCGTGCAGAAATACGCCGACGAATGCATGGCTGACCGTGATGCCGACCGGACAGGGCATATTCCGGCGATTCTGAGGGACAAGGAACTGCCTGGGGTGGCCATGTCCAAATTCTGCCCGGCTGACGTTCGCGGCTTCCGGGACAGGATGCTCGCCGCTGGCTATTCCCCGGCAACGGTGGTCAAGCGCATGAATCTGCTGGCGTCGGCGATGCAGCATGCGATTTCGGAATGGGACTTGCCCATCGTCAATCACGCCTCCGGACGGGTCGTGAAGAGGCCGGAAGGTGCGGATAAGAAGCGCAACAGACGACTCGACGAGGATGAGGACAAGGACGGGAAGACGGAGTTCGACAGGCTGATCGTGGCCGTCTCGGATTCCGTCTATCCCGACGATGTGTGGCTGGTTCGCTGGTCGATCGAGCAGGGCACCCGGCGAGGGGAAGCGATCGGTCTGCGATGGTGCGATGTCGATATCGAACGCCGACTGATCAAGCTGGGCGGTGAGGCTGGCAAGACCAAGACACACAAGCATCAGGAAGAACATGGCCCCGAAATCCGCCCCCTCACACCAGGGGCAAGACGGCTTCTGCGCGAGAAATTGGCCACATACCCCAAGCCTCCAAAGTCGGGCGACAAGGTGTTCAGCGTAGGCGCCGAGGCGGCTTTCAGCGTGCGTTACGGGCGGATGGTCAAGCGCGCCGGACTCCATAACCTGACATTCCACGACCTGCGTCATGAAGCGACCAGCCGGCTTGCCAGGCTGTTGCCAAACCCGTTGGACCTCAAGAGGGTCACGGGACATCGTGACCTGAAGAGCCTGGACAGGTATTATCAACCAGTCCCTGAGAGTATCAGCAAGCAGATCGAAGAGGCCGAACGGCTGGCTGGCATCATCGCCGACGAGGAAGACGACGATGGCGAGTAAAGAAGAACACTCACGCCGCCTGCCGGCCGTGATGGATAGCAAGCAGGCCGCAGAGTATCTGGGGTTGTCCTACGGGCGCCTGCGGAATCTTCTTTGGCTCGGCCTCGGACCCAAGTCGTTCAGCTTCGGCAAGCGTGACCGCCGCTTCCGTGTCTCTGACCTGGATGCGTTCATCGCCGCCAAGGTTGGAGACGTGGCGCCTGCGACGGCGGTCAAGCGCAGTCCAGGGAGGCCACGCAAAGGGCGTACGAGCATTGCGGCGGTAATAGCCGTGAGCGTCCTGGCTGTAGCGCTTGTGGTCGCTTGGATAATCATCGCCGCATCCATGCACTGATGGCTGGACCTGCTGCATCGCGATTGTTTCGAACTGGCCAAGGCTGATTGCTTGGCACTTACGGCATTTTGGATTGTCGATACAGGAAGTGGGGGATCATACTACACGTTATTCAACTACAATACGAGCAGGAAGCGATATGACAGATATCAAAAAAACCATTTCCTTTACGCCAATGACGCTCGGTGAAATCATTGGAGAGAAAGAGGCGGAACAAATATACAATGAAAATCCATCGAATAGCGATATAATTGAAAATATGTCTTTTTATGACGTGTCAATTATCGTTGACGGCTACCATATAAGAGAACCATTTCTTAATAGATATAAAGGTAATAAATATAGTGGATCGGCGATGCACAAACTTGTCGAGTCATGGGTCCGCTGCGTCGAGAATTGGGTATTCCACGAATATATGCATATTGCCGAGAAAGACCACGATGGGCTGAGCATGCACACTATCGGATATGACGCCATGCTCGATGAAGATAAAAACGATGAAGAAAAATTCTCCAACGAAGCAACGCTGAAGAATTTCCAGGATTCTCGGTTCAATGTTCACGGAAAAATAAGAACATTGGATGTATCTGCGATATGGAATATTTGCACTCTGAAAGTTCGAGAAGGTGGGGTGGCCTTTCAATCCGGTGTGGATGCCAGGATCGCAACCCAGTTGTTTATAGAAGCTGACAAAGGAGCCGATTTAATTTGCTTAGTGACAGCAGATGGCGATTTTGGACCTGCCATTTCGTATATTAAGACACGATATAAAAATGTAAAAATTTGCGTCCTTTCCTACAATAATCTGGACCGTAAGAAAGAACTCGTATCAAGTTCGGACGCCTTTTATAGAATGAACAGAGACGCGAAACTTGAGGATATAAGAGATTTTATTTTCAAGGGGTAATATATGTCCGCATCAGGGCGCCTTCGATGGTGCTTCCCACCAACCCCCCATCCGCCAACGGCCGCTGAAGCCTTAACGCCTCGTCCGCCGGTGCCGTCATCCACAAATCCATATCCTCCTGCCGCGTCAGGATGACAGACATGGCCTTGGGATGAACGGTGCCGACCTCCTGGTTGGCTTCAGTGGTCAGGAATCCATACAGGTCGTCTGTCGTCTCGCCATCGGCCAGCTTCCTGACTGATGTCCACCGGCACCAGAGCCCGGCGAAAAAGGCCAGCGGCTCACCATCGGCCCCGGCGAACCAGACCTGGCGGCTTCCTTTGTTCATGTCAGACGAACATGTTCTGGCTATGAATCTTTAGCTGAATGGCTTTCATTTAAGTCCTTTAATGCTCTTGAGAATCGTTCTTCGTGCGGGTCACACTCAACGGCTCGCTCGAAGGCGTGGCGTGTTTCTGCCAGGGGGGCTTTGCGCCAACGCAGCACGCGCCCCAAATCGTACCAGGCCCAAGCATGACGTGTTTGGGGGGCTGCCATCTGCACAACACGCTGCAACATTTCCTTCGCGTCGTCCAATAGGCGCGTATATGCGATTCTACTGCTTTGCCGATTTCGCGGCCTGCTTTTGCTGGCGAGCTTTATTTTTACTTGAGCATACTCATGGAGTGCTTTTACATCACGTAAAATAGCATCTCCGGCCAGCCCGAAGTATCGGTGGGCTCTTTCGAGCCGTCCGGCGCGCTTCTCTTGTATTGCAGCGTCAAATGCTTCGTCTACCGCTTCCAGTAACGGCAGTTGATCAAGCCAAGAAATAGCTTGTGGCTTACTCCCTGCATCGAGGTATGCTGACGCAATGGGGGTAATCAACGGTGCTGGATTGACTTCCGGATTTCGACTTCTGAATTCCAGACATATTTCTTCGGCACCTCGAATATTGCTCCGCGATATCAGTTCTTTTGCCAACTCTACGGCAAAACTAAGTGTGGCAGAGTTACTTCTATATGCTTCTTGTAGGCGTTCTAATACTCCTTGTGCATCACCAATCATCCGCAAATGTGCCACATCCTGAAGGACGAGAATAGCTTTGTACTCTGGATGTACTGGCAAGGTTGCGCGAAAATATGACCTTGCTTCATCGAAATCAAAGCGAGGCGGTGGGGAGCCATTCTGCTCCATCGTGCGTCGGACTTTAGGTATACCCGTTCCTCGCCCTTCGGCTAGCCTCAGTTCTTTTAGAAGATCTCCAATGCGGCGATTACGAGCGGGCACGGGCGGCAACGGCACAGAGCCGTCCAGATGCTTGATTTCAATGCCCGGCACGGGACCCGGATAGCTAATGATTTCCATGCGGTCTGGAAAGAGATAAATCTTAATCGGCTCCGGCTCGCCCTCATACGAACGGTGGTAGACAGCATTCACCAAAGTTTCTCGCAGGGCAGGTGAGGGATAGCTAACTGAATGAATAGCTTGCGTGCGTCCAGGTAGTTTTTGAATCATACGTACAGACAGGCTTTCCAGATAAGAAAGACATTCTCGAAGCTGCTCATGAATGGGGCGCTTGCTGAACACTTTTTCTTCCAGAACGTCGCCTGTATTATCTGCCGTGAATTGAACAACTTCTATCCTCGCTCCGGGAAACCACTGTTCCGGGTCTTGGCTGAAAAAAAGAAGCCCTACATTACGCGGAGCATCATGCCCGTTAACCGGGTCCGCAATCCGTAGCATCCGATAGAGTGTTTTGGTGTCGGTCTCGTCCACTAGGCCACTATGAACATCGTTCAGAAACTCGCGCACCTTGGTTTCGCGAATGTCCAGTACGCTGGCATGTAATGCGCGCCGATCATCGAACGGTACGCGCGCAGTCATTTGTATGAGTTGGCGCTTCAGTTCCGGCTTGCTATCGGAGTCTACGGATTCAGACCCCAGCCTAATATAAAATTTGCGGCGTGTGCCTTTTTCTGTAGATTCAGGCGCTTGGTGAGGACGTGCGTCGCTACCTGGAGCCCAAATTACCAGAATTCGTTGTCCTTTGTAGACTTCTGGTGAAAGGACAGGTTGATATAATGGGTCAATGGTGTTGCAGTGTCCTCGTATCCATATTTGGGCATCTTCGATCTCTTTGGCAGTCAGCCCCTTAGCCGGCAGAATGGCGGCACCATCTTGCTCAGCAACGCCAACGACGATGTAGCCACCATTTAGGTTCTGAAAGTCATTCGCAAAGGCGCAAATCGTTCGAATACATTGAGCGCCGGTGGTCTTCTCGTCCCAAGATGCCTTGAACTCAACACGGGCAGATTCGACGCCTTGTAGGTGTAGCAAATCATCGACGTTGATGGGAATAATGGAAGACAAAACTTGGACTTTCATGGAAGATGTTGATGGAATCTGTTAGTATAAATGTGGCGGTTGCATCGGTTTATCCTAGTGCCCGATGTTATATACTCTCGCTATTATCGTGCTATCTATTTTCCTAGCTTGCCTGTCGGTCGATTTATGAAGCATCGTAACAGAAGGCGACATAAGTGGCGAGAGATATCCCGGCTTTCCGCAAGGGGCTCATGCTGATTACTTTTCCGCCATTCTCCAACGCACCCTTGAGCGGACTTAGCTCGGGATCGAGGGCTGCCGCGATCAATTGAAAAAAAGACCCCGAGTACTGTGTTTCTGCATTTCTGGATGGCCTACTCTTCGTCGTAATCGTTCGTATCGTCTGCTGGGTTTGTCATCACGGAATACAGGTTGCACATCGCTGCCTGCCTTCCACCGTCGGCCAGAGAAAACGCCCGTGAGTCAAAGCCTTGCAGATATCAGAAACATAGCCGGGCCTCAGCCGTTCCCCGCACTGTGCCACATCTCCGGAGATCGTGCCTTGACTCTCGTCGCATTTAAGGAACAAATCATGAACTCTTATCACTGACGCCCGCCAGCATCGGACGGATCGAGATGACCACGAAGGGGAGCCAAGCCCAGAAGAAGCCTGCCCTGGAAGCGCTCCAGGCGACCATTGCCCGCATCGAGGGACACAAGAACCGCAAGCGTGCCGTCCTGCCGTTCGGGGTGAAGGCGATCGATACGAGACTGCCGGGTGGCGGCCTGGCCCTCGGGGCGCTCCACGAAGTGGCCGGGGGCGGGAATGACGCCCTGAACGCGACGGCAGCGGCCCTGTTCGCCGCAGGGATTGCCGCCCGGACCAAGGGCAAGGTGCTGTGGATTGTCACCCGGCAGGACATCTTTGCGCCGGCTCTCGATCAGGCTGGCCTTGCTGCCCGCCGGGTCATCCATGTCGAAGCATCCTCGGACAACGACGCCCTGGCCTGCTTCGAGGAAGGGCTGCGCCATGGCGGGCTGGGTTCCGTGGTCGCCGAGGTCGGGCGGCTGACGATGACGGCCTCGCGGCGCTTGCAGATCGCCGCCGAAGGGACCGGGACCATCGGCCTGGCTGTCCGGAGATGGCGCCGCCAGACGGAAGCCGCCGATTTCGGACAGCCGACAGCCAGCACCACACGCTGGCGGGTCTCGGTCCTGCCATCTGCGCCGCTTCCCGTGCCCGGCGTGGAACGGCCCCGGTGGATGCTGGAATTGCTGCGCGCGCGATCGGGGGAATGCGCGGATTTCGAGGTGGAGGGGTGCGATGCCAACGGGAGGATCGAATCGTGTGGTGTCGCTCTACCTGCCTCTGTGGCCGACGGAGCGCATCAGGAAGAAGCTGAGCAACGCCGCGCCTGAGACACCGCTGGCCCTTGTCGGCCGGGAAGGCAGCCGTCGCGTCGTCATGTCCGCCGACCTCGCCGCCCGCAAGATCGGGGTGACGCCCGGCATTCCGGTTGCCAAGGCCCAGGCGCTCTATCCCGATCTGACCATCATGGATGCCGACCCCGACGGCGACCGGGCCGGGCTGGAGGCTCTGGCTCTCTGGTTCCAGCGGCGGATCGCGCCGATCGTGGCGGTGGACGCATCCGGCGGCCTGCCCGATGGCATCGTAATGGATACGACCGGCACGGATCATCTGCATGGTGGCGAGCCGGCGATGCTGGAAACCGTGGTCCGTCGCCTGGCTGATTCAGGCTTTACCGCCAAGGCCACGATCGCCGGAACCTGGGGTGCCGCCCATGCAGTGACCAGATATGGACGCGGCCGGATCGTCATCGTGCCCGATGGAGGCGTCCCCGACGCGCTCTGCAACCTGCCGATCGAGGCATTGCGGCTTCCGGCTGCCGTCATCGAGGGCTTGCGGACGCTGGGTATCTCCCGGATCGGCAAGCTGGCCGCCATGCCGCGCGCGCCGCTGACCTTGCGGTTCGGGCCGGAACTGGAACGCCGTCTGGACCAGGCTTATGGGCGCGTCGCCGAACCGATTCTGGCCGTGCGTCCGGTCGATCCGGTTTCTGTCGCGCGCAACTTCGCCGAACCCATCGGCGCGGCCGAGACCATCGCCCGTTATATCGGCAAGCTGGTTCCTGTCCTGTGCGAGGGGCTGGATGCGAGGGGCGACGGCATCCGCCTGCTCGACCTCCTGTTGCACCGGGTGGACAGCCAGACCCAGACCATCCGGATCGCCACGGCCCGGCCGGCAAGGGACGCGAAGCATCTGACACGCCTGCTGTGCGAGAAGATCGAGACGATCGATCCGGGCTATGGCATCGAGCGCATGGAACTGGTCGCCGTCCTCGCCGAACCGATGGAGGTCAGGCAGCGGGTTTCCTCGCTGATCGAAGAGGAAGAAGCTGACATTTCCGGCCTGATCGACACGCTGGCCAATCGTGTCGGCGGGGAATCGCTCTACCGGTTTGCCCCTGTGGAGAGCGACATCCCCGAGCGGTCGGTCTGCCGGGTGCCGGCACTGGCTCCGGATGACGGCACCACCTGGCCGGCCGGATGGCCACGACCGACCCGGCTGCTCTCCCGGCCGGAACCTGTCCAGGCCATGGCCGAACTGCCGGACCAGCCGCCGATCTTCTTTATCTGGCGCGGCATCCGGCATCGCGTGCGCTGCGCCGACGGGCCTGAGCGCGTCTTCGGAGAATGGTGGCAGGGCGATGCGGAACTGACGATCGCGCGGGATTATTTCCGGATCGAGGACACGGCCGGCGACCGGTTCTGGGTCTTCCGCGAGGGCGACGGCGAGCATGGAGAAACCGGCTCGCAGAGATGGTTCATGCACGGGCTGTTCGCATGACCCGATACGCCGAACTCCAGGTCACCAGTTATTTCTCGTTCCTGCGCGGGGTGTCGTCGCCTGCCGAACTGTTTGCCCAGGCCAAGCGCCTCGGACTCCCCGCCATCGGGATCACGGATCGCAACACGCTCGCCGGCATCGTCCAGGCTCATATCGCGGCGAAAGATACCGGCATACGGCTGGTGGTCGGATGCCGGCTCGACCTCGCCGACTTTCCGCCGGTCCTGGTCTATCCGATGGATCGTTCGGCGTACGGCCGGTTATGTCGGCTGCTGTCGATCGGCAAGGCGCGCGCCGGCAAGGGCAAATGCCTGCTGAACTGGGCCGATCTGGCCGAGTGGGGTGACGGACTGCTGGCCGTGCTGGTGCCGGATGTCGCCGGCGAGGACTGCGCCCTGCATCTGCGGAAGCTGCGGGATGCCTTCGGGGATCGGGCCTATATGGCCCTTACCCTGCGCCGCCGGCCGAACGACCAGATGCGGCTCTATGAATTGGCGAACCTGGCCCATGCGCGCCGGGTGAAGACCGTCGTCACCAATGACATCCTGTTCGATATCCATGACCGTCGCATCCTCCAGGATGTCGTCACCTGCGTCCGGCATAATACGACCATCGACCGGGCCGGCTTCGTCCGTGAGCGTCATGCCGATCGCTATCTCAAGCCGCCCCAGGAGATCGCGCGCCTGTTCTCACGATATCCCGAAGCGATCGACCGGAGCATGGAGATCGTCGATCGCTGCCGGTTCAGCCTCGACGACCTGGCCTATCAATATCCGGACGAAATCACGACGCCAGGCCAGACACCCCAGGAGGCACTGGAGGCCCTGACATGGGAAGGTGCCCGAGCCTTCTACACGGATGGCATCCCCGAGGACGTGGCCGAAATTCTGCGTCATGAACTGGCGCTGATCGGGCGGATGGCCTACGCGCCCTACTTCCTGACGGTGAACAGCATCGTCCGCGAGGCAAGGCGGCGGGGTATCCTGTGCCAGGGTCGCGGATCGGCGGCCAATAGCGCCGTCTGTTTCGTGCTGGGCATCACGGCGATTGACCCGTCGCGGACGACGTTGCTGTTCGAACGGTTCATCTCGGAAGAGCGGGGCGAGCCGCCGGACATCGACGTGGATTTCGAGCATGCCCGTCGCGAGGAAATCATCCAGTGGATTTATGACCATTACGGTCGCACCCGCGCGGCACTGACCGCCGTGGTCACCCGGTATCGGGCCAAGGGGGCTCTCCGTGATGTTGGCAAGGTGATGGGGCTGCCGGAAGACCTGATCTCCCTGCTGTCGAAACAGATATGGGGCTGGTCGCGCGAGGTCGATGCGGAGAAATTCGCCGAGACCGGAATCGACCTGACCGACCGGCGTATCCGTCTGACGCTCGATCTGGCGCGTGCCCTGATCGGCGTGCCGCGTCATCTGTCCCAACATCCGGGTGGCTTCGTGCTGACCCACGACCGGCTGGACGAACTGGTGCCGATCGAACCGGCGGCGATGGATAACCGTCAGACCATCGAATGGGACAAGGACGATATCGACGCGCTGAAATTCATGAAGGTGGATGTGCTGGCGCTCGGCATGCTGACCTGCATGAAGAAAAGCCTCGACCTGCTGGCCGAGCATAAGGGGCAGGCGCTAACCCTGGCCACCATCCCGGCCGAAGACCCGCGAACCTATGCCATGATCCGCAAGGCGGACACGATCGGCGTGTTCCAGATCGAGTCCCGCGCCCAGATGTCGATGCTGCCGCGCCTGAAGCCCCGGACCTATTATGACCTGGTGATCGAGGTCGCCATCGTCAGACCCGGACCGATCCAGGGTGATATGGTTCATCCGTATCTGCGCCGGCGGGAGGGATTGGAGCATCCGGACTATCCGACGCCGGAACTGGAAGAGGTGCTGAAGCGGACCCTCGGCGTGCCGCTCTTCCAGGAACAGGTGATGCAGGTGGCCATGGTCTGCGCCGGGTTCACGGCAGCCGAGGCGGACGGCCTGCGCCGGGCCATGGCGACCTTCAAGAACACCGGCACGGTATCGAAATTCCAGACCCGCCTGCTCGAAGGCATGAGGGAGAACGGATATCCGGAGGAATTCGCCGAGCGCATCTACCAGCAGCTTGAGGGCTTCGGCTCCTACGGCTTCCCGGAAAGCCATGCCGCGTCGTTCGCCATCCTGGCCTATTCGTCGTCGTGGATGAAATGCCGCCATCCGGACGTGTTCCTGGCCTCATTACTGAACAGCCAGCCGATGGGCTTCTACGCGCCGTCCCAGCTTGTCCGCGACGCCCAGGCTCATGGGGTGGAAGTCCGGCCGATCTGCGTGAACCGGTCCCGGTGGGATGCCACGCTGGAAGGGCCGGAACGGGCGAACGGCCTGTTCGCGGTGCGGCTCGGGATGAACCTGGTGAAGGGGCTGGCCAACGAGGATGCCGCGCGGATCGTGGCGGCTCGTGGGAATCGGCCCTTTTCCTCGATCGACGATCTGTGGCGGCGATCCGGCGTGAAGGCCGCTGCCCTGACCCATCTGGCCGAGGCTGATGCGTTCCGTCCGGGGTTCGGGCTGGCCCGGCGCGAGGCATTGTGGGCCATCAAGGCGCTACGGGATGAACCGTTGCCCTTGTTCGCGGCTGCGGCCATCACGCGGGAGGCCGAGGAACCCGATGTCCTGCTCCAGCCCATGCGGGCCGGCGCCGAGGTGGCAAGGGACTATAACCGTGTCGGCCTGACCCTACGGGATCATCCGGTTGCCTTCCTGCGGGATGATCTGCGCCGGGAAGGCATCCTGTCATGCCGGGACGCAATCGGGGCCAAGGACGGCAAGCGGATGACGGCAGCCGGAATCGTCCTGGTGCGCCAACGGCCGGGCTCGTCCAAGGGGGTGGTCTTCATGACGCTGGAGGATGAGACGGCGACGCTGAATGTCATCGTGTGGGCGGACGTGTTCGAGAAGTTCCGGCCGGTGGTCCTGTCCGCGAGCATGGTGGCTGTGAAGGGACGGCTTCAGAAGGAGGGGGAAGTGATCCATCTGATCGCCCTGGAGATTACGGACCGGTCGGCGCTGCTGGCGGATGTCGGGAACCGGGCGGGTCGTGGGGATGGGGTCGGGATGGGGGTGGATGAGATCGATGGTGACCTGATCGCTGTTAGGTCGCGGAATTTCCACTGAATCTGGGGCTGGCCGTGTTCCTCCGGAGGGGCGGACGGCGATGCCTCTCTGGGGGATTGTCCGGCTGCCGCCGGATGTGGCGGTTACGGGGCTGCGCCTGCGGGCCAAGGGTCGATGAATGGCACCGTGACGCGGATAGGGACGTGACCACGATCTCCCGGCGGAGCCGGGCATGCCGTCCTGCCTCCTTCGAGGCCCCCTTCAGCCATCCGCATAAGCGCCATGACCTATGACATCGCCGAGTCAAAAACGGTGGTTTCCGGGTTCCGGTCAAGCACTCATCTTTTATTCGCAACGGATCGTGTTCAAAAAGCGGCCTTTTGGTGAGCATTTGGGGCTGTGAGGCGCTGAATCGTAGAGATCGAGACGCCCAGGACACCGGCGATCTGCCCGTTCGTGCTGCCAGTCGCCGCCATCTCCATGGCATGCTCTTTTTGCCTGACCGTCAGCTTCGGCCGCCTTCCCAGCCTCTTCCCTGCGGCCCGAGCGGCCTCCAGTCCGGCCAGTGTCCGCTCTTTGATGATTTCCCTCTCAAACTCTGCGAATGCCGCCAAGATGGTCAGGAAGAGGCGCCCGTTCGGCGTGTTCGTCTCGACGCCGATATTCAAAATCCTCAAGTTGATCGCGCGATCATTCAGAATCCTGATTAGGCCGATAACGTCCACGGTGTCCCGGCCCAGCCTGTCCAGCTTCGCCGCCACCAGACTGTCGCCGGACTTCAGAATCCGCAACAGAGAGGACATGCCGGGACGCGACAGAGCCGGAACTCCGCCAGAGATAATGTCCTGAATGATCATGTCGTCAGACAGTCCCTCCCGTCGTAACGACAATATCTGCGGGTCATTTGTCTGGCCCTCTGTTGACACCCGCGCGTAACCGAAACGTCTCATGCTCAAAAACCTCGTTTTCAATCTGTGGTTCTGGGCGCGCCTGAATACGACGCGGGCATGTTCAAAAACCACGGATTCTGGTCACTGCAATCAGTGTAGTGTGGCCAGAAATGCATTTCATATTTCTGGCCACACTGCGTTCGGGCTTTGGCTACGGGGATGATGGGCGGCAGATGAAAAGTCATCAAAAGAAAATGTTTCGTATCAAGGGGGCGGTGATTGCCGCCCTCTCCATTTATGCATCAGGGGCCATTTTATTTTCCTCGGCGCAGGCTGAATCGCCCCGTGAAGACCAGACCCGCTATGGGGTGGCGTCTGGAAGCGGGCCGCTCAATACGCTGCTCATCAATGGCCACCCCACGACCCCCAGGATCGCCGGGAACGGTGCCCTGTTCGTCTCCAAGGTCGCCGAGGCCGGGAATGCCGACATCCTGCTGCTGACCTCCGTTGGTGGGCAGGCTTGTGACGCGCAGTATTCCATCGTCCAGGTCACGCCGACCGGAATCAAGCCTCCGACGGCATTTTTCGGAAATTGCATCTCCGTCCGGCCAATGATCTCCGGGCAGACTATTACGATGAAATTCCCCCGGAACGTGGGACGCTACGCCACCATCCCGGCTGAGATCGACGCATACGACATCGCGACCGGCCAGATGACGAAAAACGGGAAGCCGGTCAGCGCGGTGTGCAGGCTCGATAACGGCGTTTGCCAGGGATGATCCGCCCGTAATCTGCCGGCAGCGCAAAACAACCCAGTAATGCAAACGAACTGTCAGGATTCGTAGAATGAAGATTAGAGACGTGTCGCTGCATTTCGATCGCATGACCGGTGTGATGATGGCCTATATCGGCACATTCGCCATTTGCGTCATCGTGTGCGCAGTGATGGGGGAATACTCTCTGCTGCTGGGATATTTTCTGGTGACGTGCCTGACTCTGTTTCAAATTCAGGCATGGCTCGGAAAACTCATTGCGCGGAAGATGTTCGGTGACCCAATGGCCGCGTTTCCAAAAATGTATGGCGAACTGTTTGCCCACCCGCCTGTTCAGATCGATTACAGACTCGATTTCGACAATTACCTGACTGCCATCTGCTACGACGGAGAGTTCCTTTATATCGTTGACAAAAACAAGATGGTTACGCTGAAATGGAGTGATGTAAGGTCGTGGTCATGGGAAATCATTGATCCTGCCGTGCAGGTAACGACCGCCAACACACCAGGTCTCGCCGTGCAGGGGGCAGTCAACGATGCATGGGCCAATCTGGGACCGAGGGTAAACGCGATCAAGAGCAGCGGTATCCGGCTGACCGTCAAGGATATCAATCATCCACAATGGTTCTACAACACCGGGAAAGACAAGAAGGCCGAAGCGGTCTGCCGGAAATGGGAAGAGATTTTCAGGCAGTTCAGCGACGGATCGCTCAAGATCGCGGCCTGATCGGGCGATAGCAACAGGGGGGCAGGATCATGGGACCGGAAGAGCTTTCGATCATTATGAGTCCGCAATTTATCAACGCGACGTTCCGTGCGGGCGAAGACTGGTATAA
Source organism: Gluconacetobacter dulcium (assembly GCF_014174165.1). GTDB lineage: Bacteria > Pseudomonadota > Alphaproteobacteria > Acetobacterales > Acetobacteraceae > Gluconacetobacter > Gluconacetobacter dulcium. Next base: position 29,392 of record NZ_JABEQN010000009.1, read on the forward strand.
CAACCTGATGGAGCGGAAGCGGGCAGTTGAGCAGCAGGCGCAGGAGGCCGCACGACAAAACCAGCTTCATGCTCTCCGCGCAGCCAACGCGAATCTCTGGCAATTCAACTCCGACCTCCTGCGTGAACTGTCTAACAAACGGCTGGAGAATCGGGAGCAGAGCGCAGCACTGAGTGTCGCCGAACGTGATCTATTCCTAGCTAATGCTGCGAACGCAGGACTCAGTAGCCGACTGGAACAAGTGACGTCGCCACCCAAGCCCGTCGAAGCCGTGCCTGATCTCGCGACGTTCACGGCCGACCTGCAAGCCAGCGTCCAGCGCGCCATCGCAAACGAACAGAAGCGAAAGGCCGATGAAGCAGCGACGGCGGCGATGGCGAGTGAGCGTCGATCTCAGGAACGCATTCTGGTGCAAGCACAGGCCCAGGCGCAGGAACTGGCACAGGTCCGGGCCGAGAGAGATGAAGCAAAAACCGGTTTGGAGGCCGCCAGGGCGGACGGCTATCGGCTCCAGTCGGAGGTTGATCTGGCCACGAGTGCCCTGAAGACGAAGGATATTCTGGTCACCGCTCTCGAAGCCGAACGCCGGGACAACGCGCTGGCGGCTCAGGCCATCGAGGCGGCGGGCATGACCGTGATGTATGTCACGGCGCAGGCGATGGAGGCGTGGGCCGCCCAGGGCAAGGCGCCGATGCTCGACAACCTGATGACCTCGCACGCCAAGGCCGGCGGGAAGCCGATGACGATGCGCGAGTATCTATGGTTTGCGACGTTGATCAGGGAGATGAAGGCGCGCCATGTGCCCGATCACCTGATCCGCGCCCGCTGCGCCGTGGACGGGATCGAGGACTTCCTGGCACGGAAGGCGGATGTGTCGGATCGGAGAGTTGCGTTTACCCTGCCCTGAGATGGGGCCGGCGCAGACGGGCGAGAGCCGATCAAGTCAGATTCCGAACGCAACGACCAGTATAACCGGGGGAAGCCATGGCCGAGATCATCAATCTGAATAGAACGATCCAGCACAGAAGCCGCATGAGCGTCTTTGTGGGCTACCTGACGGTGGACTGGAAATGTCATGCCTTCGCCGCCGAGACCAAACGCGAGTGCATGCGTCAGATAGCCCTGTTCATCTGCGAGATGGATGAAATGCATCGAGCGGACGTGCGCGATTACCCGGAGGTCGCGGCGTTGCGGCCATATTATTACTCCGGTGTTGTTGCATCGAATGACATCTGTCGGATCGCATCGCTTGCCGAGATTAATCCCGATCGCCTCGATGCCATGTTCGTTGATGCGATCGATGCATATCTCGTCGATCCAGATGTCCGGATCACATCCCACGCGACCCCCGTTGTCGTGCCTGTCCACGGCGTCGATTTCGGGAATGCGCTGCATGCGGCATTTGTCGAAAGCGAAAGCGGGATCGCCGGACATGTCAGCACGAAGAAGGAAGCGGCGCAGGTCTGGATGACGGATTACGTCCGAGACCAAATGAACATGACCTTGCCCCAGGCGGAGCGGCAGTTTCGGAACTGGAACGACGGGTTCCTGGATGTTGTGCTGCTCCGATTGTCTCCCAACCTCCAGACCGTCGTCACGCTCGCCTCGCTGACGCCTACGGCGGGCTAATCAGAATCATCGGATTCAACCCGTCCGCTCTTTGATCTGATAGCGTCAATACCCCGGAACCCCGCAGGAAACAGCCATTCCTGCGGGGTCATCCGTGTGTTTGACGTGGGGGTCGGGATGGTGCTGCCGGGCTGCTGGTCCGGGCATTGTCGGGGCCGACATTACAATCAACTGGAGAGCCACGAGAGGCCCCAGGAGATTGATATGCACGACAGAAGCACCCATTTTGACGATGCAGAGTCCGGTTTTATCCGTGACCTGATGCATTTCACACTCGACGAACCCGACGTTCAGCCGCTCGTCTGCGCGAGCCGTGACTTGGATTTCTACTACGGCGCGGAGGGGCCGGATAGCGTCGGTCCGCTCTGTGGTATGCCCGGTCGCGAGCGGATACCGTCCACCGCTGCCGATCTCCGCTATGAAGACCGGAAGTGCATTCTGACCGTCCAGGAGGCAAAAATCCTTCGCTGGACGCAGAGGAATTTCGATCAGTCGGGGCGGAATATCTATCTCGCACTGATCGCGCTCAGGGTGATGATCGGCGCTGAGTCACCGACGATTGCGTGCTATCGCTGTCAAGTGAGCAATGCCGTCGTGTATCCGGACCTGCCCGTCCGCATGGCGTTGATGCCTGTCCTTGGTGTGCATCGCGATGACGTGCCGGCTTGGGCGGATATCGTCCATGCGCTTGCTCGGGCGACCGGTCGGGTCAAACAGGATGTCAAACCGCTGAAGCTGCTCCTGTTGCGCCTGTTGAGCGGGATACTGCTGAACATTGTGGATGCTCGCACGAGCGCCTTGAATACGCCCGGCTTTAATGACCGATCTGGCGAAGTCGAGGATCGCGTGCGAGGCATAATCGAGACGATACCTGAACGTGACCGCGCCGAGAGTGGGGCTTATGGCCAGGCCGGACGGGCGTCGGAGGGCGGAAAGAGGCCGACGCCAGCACCACGAGGGCCAAGGCCGCGTCCGCGCTCGCCTCGGCCGAGGATGTTCTGAGTATGTATTCCCCGTCTCCGCACGCTCGGAGACGGGGGTGGCCGCTGAGACGGCATCAGCGACGTTTATGGACCGACTCGTCTTCCTTCTGTTGTGTCGCCTGGTGCTGGGCGAACGACTGGTCGGCCTTCTCGATCTGTCGTTCAAGGGCCGTCCTTGGCGCGGACTTCACGTCCTGAGACGACCCGCCCATCGCCATTTCGGGTTCCAGTTTCTGTTCCTGCCCCCTGTCCTCGTCCGGGTTACGGGACAGCCTCGCGGCGTCACGCTGCCGGTCCAGTTCGCCCTGTGGCAGGATGTGCGCGGCCTCCCGGCCCAGGAATTCAGCGTCATCCCGCTTCTGCTCACGCTCGTCGGGCTGCTGACCGATGTGGGGGCCGGGCGGGGTCAGTTCGCGATCACGAGACTGCCCGGCGCGGCGCTCGTGATCTTCGTTGAAAGAATCCTGGGCCTCCCGATCCTGATCACGGGCGTCGCGCATCTCCGCGAGCCGGTCCTTGAGTTCGTCGGCATTCGGTCGCCGGTCGATTTCCCGCTCGACCTCTCTGACGTTATCGCGCGCGTCCTCGGCGAAATGCCGTTCCTCGACCGTGCGCCAGTCATCGGTCAGTCCGCGCGCATCGGCGACGGTCCTGGCACGCATCACCGCATCGTCGGCCTCTCGGGCCTCGCCCTGCGCGTCGTTCTCCAGTTCGAAGGGGGGCTTGTCGGGCGATTTGATCAGCGCATCGATGTAGCGGCTGTTCGATGCATCCAGCCGCTCATTGTATGTTTTCCGGAGATCGTCGTCGCTCATTCCGATCAGCGACCGCCAGTCCCCCTTCGTCGCAGAATCGTCCGGCAGTTTGTCGGCCATGTCGGCGACATCGCGGATATGCCGTTCACGCTTGACCTCGGCCTTGTCGATTGCTTCAGCCAGGTAGCCGTCGCAATCCTGAGAGTATTTGTCCCACAGACCGACCTCTGCGAGCAGATCGCGGTCGGACATTTTCGCGTAGTTCTCATTACGCTCATCAGCCGATGCCGGTGCGGAGTCCGCGCCAGGGAACCGCCGGCCGAGAACAATGTTGTTTCCGGTCGTCCGCAGGGCGCTCTGTTCCCGTTCCTCAGCAGCAAGTTCTTCAGCAGTGCGTTCCATTTTATTCATCCATTGTCTTTACCGTCAGCATCATCGCCGCCGGTTACGACGAAGCCCCGTGTCGAGGCCCCCTCGAAACCAGCAGGGAAGTCGCCTCGCCGGTTATCGGGTGACTGCTCGCTTCTCGTTTCGCGGGTCATTCTGATGGTTGACGTAGGCGCGATCGGCGGTCTCGATCTGACGCTCCAGCGACGTTTTCCGCGCGCCAGCAATGGGCCGATACGGAATCCCTGGCCTCGGCGGCAGAGCGGACGCCCTCCGTTTCGCTTCCTGTGCCTGCTGTCCGACCGAACCCTGTCGGGCCGGCGCCTGCACATTTGTCGCCGTCTCCGGAATCCGCGTATCTGAAACAGCCTTGTCCTGGCGCCAGGTGTCCGTGATCCCACGCGCGTCGCCGACCGCTAATGCTCGCAGATGTGCCCGGCTCGGGAATGGCTCGCCTGGCTTGGCCGAGAACATGCGATCATCGATTTCTTTTTGAAGCCGATCCGCCGGCATTTCGAAAAGTGCCTCGTAGTCTTTGCGGCTCTCCGTTTCGTGGCCTTTGGTCTTGACCATGAAATGCAGGGAATACCGCTCGTCCGCGCGTTCTTTCTGTGCCTGCTGTGGCGAGAACAGGCCGGCCGAGGCGGTGTCAACAAAACCAACTTCAGCGTCGTTTACGTTCTGGAAGTGACGCCGATACGTCTGTTTCAGGATGTCGTCTTCGTTGAATGACACGATCATTCTCCGTATATTTGCCGGCGTGTTGTTCGCTCGGGCATCCAGGCCGTCCGGGAGGGGCGACAGGCGGCCTGGATGACTGAGTGATGAATTGATTGTCTCTATATTATACCGTGGATTTCAAATTTCCGGGGTGGAGGCCGGGATGGGCAGTCCGGGCCTCCATGTCGATCAGTTCGCCCAATCGTCGTCGGTGTTGTCGCCGTCGTCCGGCCCGGTCGGGACGTAGTTGCCAGGGATGATGACCGGCTGCGGAACGCTGACCGGCTGCGGAACGACCGATCCCGTGGCCGGCGGAAGCCTGTGGGGCTGGCCTGGGGAGCATGCAGCCAAGATCGGGAGACTGGCCGCGAGGATGAATTTCTTTGTCATTTTATTGTCTTTCAAATTTCCGAGGTGCGGTGATGAAGACCCAGACTGTCCATCCGGGCCTCCATGCCGATCAGGCGGCGAGGTCGATCACGTCGATGGTGTGACCGCCGGCGCGCTGGACATATGCCAAGGCAAAATTCGAGCCCTGCTTGATGTCGGTGGCGGTGAAAAGTGGCTTGTTTTCAACGCCATGTCCGCGCATTTCGCGTTCCTTGTCCTCCTGGCGCCAGTAAGCGTCCTTGAGCGAGCCGGTCACCGCGTCCGCGTTGTCGGTGTGTTTGTTCGAGTAGAATCTCAGAATGAATCGGGGATCGAACCGCTTGAGCGGCCGCATCTGATGGGTTTCCAAGCCGGGCTGGGCCGGACGGAGGCTGATCTGTTCAGCGCCGGTCAGGAATGGAACCGGCAGGTCCGGGAACTCGATCTCGCGCTGCCCCTGGGTCTCGAAGTATTCGTCATCGACCACCAGACCACGCAAGGTCTCGCCGGCCATTTTCTGGAAATATTCGAGCGTTTCCTGCTCTTCGATGCGGAGACAGACCTTGGTGCGCAAGTTGTTCAGGAGGTCCTGAGAATGTTTCTCCCCCAACCGTTTCTGGAGGGATGGAAGGCCCTGCGTCGCCGCGACCATGAAGACGCCGGTCGAGCGGGCGATATTGAAAAATTCCGCGTCACTTTCGCTGCCGCCCTTAGTGGCCAACATCTGAAATTCGTCAACGATCAAAGCCACAGACTGCCGTTTCGCGGCCTCCGGATCGGCGATCTGTCGTTTACGAGCGGCAATGAACAGCCTGGTCTTGAGCCACACCGCCACCACCTGGCCGACGGTGCCCCATTCGCTCTCGCCAATGGCAACCGCAAGAATCCCGCCGTTCAGGGCATAATCGACATCGGTGATCTGATCGGGCGGGAGCAAGCCGGATGCGAAGCGGGCCGCGACCGGTGGGGCGCCCGAGAATTTTCCGGTGACGCTCGACACGTTTGCGATGATTCCGGACCGGGTGTCCTGGGCCATTTTTTTCCACTCGCCGAGCGCATAATCGCCGGAGATCGCGACCTCGCGGCTGTTGATGAGGTCGCCCAGTTCCCGGTCCTTGCCGCTGTCCGCAATGAGTTTTCCATGCGCCGCAATGCGTCGGAATGCAGCATCGAGCGCATCAGGGTTGGTTGCGAGGTGCGCGATGCCCTGAAGGCTCCAGGGGCGGAAGTTTTTCCAAGTCGCGTCGGAGTCATCCGAAGCATCGCCCTGGTCCGCTCCCTCGGCAGCGGCAGGTTGGGCGGCAGACGGCTCATCGAAATCGCCCGATGACAGTAGGTCCTCCCATGACGCCGACGCATCGGTCACTGCGTCGTCAACCTCAGTTGCGTCACGCTCCTTGGGGCTATCGGGGCAGGGCACGATCTGTTCGAGAACGCTCGCGATCACTGCCGAGTGATACACGATGATCGATGCCTGCTCCGACCAGAAAACGTCTTCTTTTTCGCCGATGACCTGAGCGCTGACGGTCTTGAGCATCGTTGCGACTTCGAGAGGCGTCATGCCCGCAACCAGGTTCACGCCGTAATGGCCATCATCGGTTCCCAGCACGCGGACATCGCCCCGATCAGCCAGTTCCGGCAAGGAAATCAGGTCTTTATACAGGACCCCCTTGCCATCGGTGATGTATCCGCCGATGCGGCGAGGCGCCCGGCCGTCGGTCGGCTTGTCCCACGTCGCCGAGAAGATGCGCCGGGCCATCGGCTGGAGAAATGCGCGCGTCTTGCCCTCGCCCGTGCCGCCGAAGGCGATGACGTGCTGGCGGATGGATTCCGCATCGAGCGCAACGGTCTGGCCGACACCGGGGGAACGCATCGAACCACGGGCGCGCGCGATGCCGGTCGCGACGCCGACCTTGATCACCGGCGCGTCCGGATTCATCAGGGCCAGATCGATCTGGCGAGCGTATGCCTCCTGTTCCGTCTGCCGAATGTCGGCGCGGTTCTTGTATGCGACGATCGCGTCCCGCGTGGGTGTCGCCAGCGCCGACGATGCACGGGCGAAATAGGACTGGAGCCCGCGCACGACGTTGAACAGGGCCAGACCGGGGGCCATGACCGCCGCTGCAAGCAGGGCCAGGCCGAGGGTGCCGGCGGCCGAGACAGCGGTCGTGATGATGGCGTCTGCATACCACGCGATCTGGGGAATCAGCGCGTGCAGTTCACCCGAGCGCGCCCAATCGGGGTATGGAATGGCCGAATGCAGGCCGGTCAGGCAGACGGAGAGCAGGGCCGCTGCTGCGAACACGATGGCCATGCCGGCGGAGTAGCGGACGGATTTCTGGATTTGCGTGCGCGCGATTGTCGAGATTGCGTCGATCGTCAGATGGCGCCAGGCGAGCCAGGTCACTGGGATACCGCCGGGGAGCCGCCCATCCCAGGTCGGGGGGCGCACGAGATCGTCGGGGATGTTGCGATACAGCCAGCGGTAGCGATCCTCCGGCCACGTCGCGTTTGCGGCGGCGCGGATATCGCCGTCCAGGAGAGGATTGCCCGTGCCCGCTGTCCGGGCTGCGAGCCATTTGTCCAGGCGTGCGGGCTCGCAGAAGGCATCGATGCGGCTCGTGACACCGTGCGGGATCAGGCGATCGATCAGACGGCTCCACAGTCGGCCTGCGATCCGCCGGGGCGCGCGGGCGGTGCGGACGGTCAGCTTGCCGAGAAGGGGAACGAAACAGGCGACGGCCGCGAACAATGCGCCGCCGACGACGATCTCGCCGAAGGTGGACATGCTGGGGAACGACAGCAGTGTTGAGGCCAGCGCCGTCGTGCTGTCGAGGCTCGCGAGGTTCTGCTGAAACAAATCCATTGTCGTGTCTCTCTATATAGAGTGTGCGGTGTCCGGAGCGACCGATGCCGCTCCGGGGTGGACGGGGCGGGTTGGGTCAGCCCAGGTTTCCGCTGACCAGAGCCGCGATGCGGACGCTCGTCGAACGGGCGTCGTATGCCGCGTCGGCGTGACCCCAGGCGACCGTTCCGGCCGACCCAACGGCGCCGGTGATGACGATGGCGATTGCAGCGGCGATGATGATCTTCATTGCTCTAATCCCTTGATTTCTTTGCGGCATGCTTGCGGTGTGAGTGGGGTCGATCAGGTCCGCTTCGGACGAAGGCCGTTGGCGAGGCCCTTGGCGCAGGCTTCGTGACGAAGAGCGGCCAAGCGACGGTCGGGATGGGCCGAGGCGTGAAGGGCTGCTTCCTCACGGCTGATGCAGACGTTCAGGCCGGCCCGGATCGCGGATGCATCGCTCGGCTGCATTTCCGCCAGTTCCAGCAAGGCCGCATCGACGGCATCGGCGTTCTGGCGAGCGCCGACATAGTTCGAGGCGGTGTCGGGAACGGACATGATGCGGTCGTTGATGAACTGATTAAGCAGGTGCGGCTGCGCGGTGGCGCTCACGTCGTCGTTGAGCGAGACGTGTGGCAGACCATCGACATGCAGGGGGCCGCATGCCGACAGGGCCAGCAGGGTGCCCATGCCGCATACTGCGACGATCAGGCTACGGGTTGAGCGGTAATGACTTGAGAACATTGTCTTATTCCATCTCGGTCATGCCCGCGAGCAGATCGCGGACGCATGTGCGGTTGAAATCGAGCAGATCGAGTTGGGCGCTGCCGCGAACGATGTGATCGGGGGCTGCTGCGCGCAGGCGGGCCGACATCGCGTCGCGTTGACGGCCACAGGATTCGTAACCGGCGGTCACGCGACTGCTGATTTGCGGGTTGGGGTCGTTGACGAGGCCGGTCATGATCTCATCGATCCGGTGCCCCATCACGGCGCCCTGCGTGGGGGTCTCCGGGCGGGTCATGCGGCCAATCGCGGCCAGGGCAGCGGCCACCGCCGGAGAGTTCACCGGGACGGCCGGGGCAGCGACGGGCGCTGGAGCGGCGGACTGAGCCGGTGTCGAAGTCGAGGACGCCTGCGCTGCCGATGCTGCCTGAGCCTGGGCCGCATGTTCCCTGGCCTCGGCGGCGGCGAGGGCGGCCTGGGCGCGGGCGTCGGCTGCACGCTGATACACCGACTGGTCAGCCGTGAATGCCCTGTCGAACCATGTCGGCATCGTGAGCGCATGACCGCCGACGCCGCTGACAGCGCAGAGCGCGAGGATAGCCCCAGCGCCATACGAGACCAGGGCCGGCGCATAAAATGGTCGCAGCGCCGCCCGCGTCCTGTGCCCGGCGACATGGCCGGGCGTGATCAGTTTTTGGAATTCCTGCATAGCAGTTCTCCCGAGTGTGGAAATGCACGATGCATCGCCGTCACTGTTAGATTATCATATTTGTCGCACACTTACCTGTCGTGAGCCGGTCGCCCCGGAAATCAGCACTCACTTCGATGCGGAAAAGAGATGAAATACAAAGGACAATTGCGATATCTATGGTAAGTGACTGATTGCATTATTGATTTATCGCCGCGCTAATCCTTGAAAATATTGCGTCGGGAACTGGTCTGCTTTGAATCGGCGAGTTTCTGGTGCCTGCCTCGATCCGCAGAAATGGCGGAAAACAGCCATTCCTGAAAATGGATTCCGGGAAGATTCCGAATGGATTCCATCCGATTCATTTTTCTCGAAAAAATATTTGTGACGCCAGAAAATATCGGAATCCTGGGATCAATCGGGCGGTCGGATTCCCGGCGGATTCAGAGAAGGTGCTATTCGCTGAATGCCATAACCATCTGAAAAGGCTCGACGATTATTGATGGGGTCTTCGTTGGTGCCTTGCCGAGCTTGACCGAGAACGGAATCCGGCAAGGAAGGCACTTACCATAGTTCCGAAAGCCCTCGTGGAATCCTGCGGTTGTCGCGGATCGGCTTCGGAGATTATGACGATGATGCGCCGAAATGTGGTGGTTACTGCGTCCGCGATTGCGATGATTGTCGGATGGAGCGCAAATGTTTACGCGCAAGCGTATAACCGGGTCGCCCCGCATGCGGCCGATGTGTCCGCGCCGGTCCTGGCGAACGGGCCGGGGGTGACGCCGAATCTGCTGCCGGATACGGAGCAGGTAGGGACGAAGAGGCTGCTGGGGATATCCATCGTGCCGCCAGGGCTGGACGGATGGCAGGGGGGCGGCGACGGAGTGTTCGTCAGTCGGGAACTGGACGATACGCTGAGGGGGACTTCGTTCCAGGCGGCGATGCGGGCCAGGATCGGCAGGCCGCTGACCATGGCCGACATCAACGCTGTGGTTGACACTATATATAAAGAGTATCGCCGAGCCGGTCGGCCGTTCATGTTTGTTTCCATCCCGCCACAGAAAGTCTCGGGGGGCCACCTCCAGATCGTCGTTGATGAGTATCGCGTCGGGAAGGTGAGCGTGAGCGGGAACCGCTGGTTCCGGACTGCTGATCTGCTGAACGTCGGCGGGCTGGAGAGCGGGCAACGGCTGACGTTGGGGCGGGAGCAGGAGGCGCTGGACAGGCTGAACGGCAATCCATTTCGGTCGGCTGTCGCTGTGACGGCGGCTGGGGCGGAGCGGGGGCTGAGTGACGTGACGCTGAAGGTCTCCGATCACATGCCGCTGCGCGGATACGCCGGGTTCGATACGGGCGGAACACCTATCCTTGGCAGGCAGGAATGGTTCCTGGGTGGCTCTGTGGGCCGGTTGCCGCTCGACGGGACGCTGAGTTACCAGTTCACCCATGCTGTCTCTGAGTGGTATTCAGCGCATGCCCTGAACTACTCGATGACGCTGCCGTGGCATGACCGGATTCAGGTGTTCGGCGACTATGCGTGGGAGCGCCCGCAAATCAGCATGAGCAGCGCGCTAGGGCCGATCCGCATGACGGAGAACGGCCATTCCGGGCAGGCATCAATTCGGTATCTGCACGATTTCCGGCCATTGTTCCTGGGTGACGTTCTGATCAGGCAGCAGCTTTCTGGCGGATTCGACTACAAGACGACGAACAACGCGATCGAATTCGGCGGGGTCAATGTTTACGCGGGCAGTGCCGAGGTCGCGCAGTTTCCTGTGTCTTATCTGCTGTCAGAGACGGATAAGTGGGGACAGACGACATTCAGGAACACGCTGACATTTTCGCCGGGTGGACTGACCGGGGGGAACAGTAAGCGGGCCATGCAGACGATCGTGCCGGGGGCTTCGGCGGGATACGTCTATGACACGATGTCACTGTCACGGCTGACGTATCTGCCGCTCGGGATGTCGTGGTCGCTGGATGCCGTCGGCCAGGTTTCCAGTGGGAACCTGATGTATAGCAACCAGATCGGGCTCGGCGGGCTCTACACGACGCGGGGGTATTTTACGTCGTCGGCCTATGGGTCCGAGGGTGTGACTGTTCAGAATGAACTGCATTCGCCAGCGTGGAGCGTCTGGAAGGGGTGGGACACTGAGCAAGTCGGGGCGTTTGTCGATTACGGACATGTCTCGCAGGTGAAACGGATTCCCCAGGGAGTGAATAGCCTGGACCTCGCGTCCGTGGGGCTGGATGCCAAGATGAAAGTCAGGGACTACCTGGATGTGACCTTCAATGTCGGATGGCGGCTCGCGGGGATGCCTGCGGAGAGGCGAGGGGAGGGGTATGGTGACCGGGGCGCCTTCGGGAACGTCGCCGTGACGGTCGGATTCTGATGGCCGCTGGGGGGCGAGCGAAGGCTCTTCGGGGGATGCCGGCTCCCGCCGGGGTCGCGGCCGTGACGCAGGGCCATGTTGGCAACATGGCATGGCTCGGCGAGCTTATGGTCTGCATCCGGCCACACCGATGAATGCGCCCGGCAGGGCCGGCGGAGCCGGACATCCCCTCGTCGCTCTCAGCGCCCCCTTCAGAAGACCTTGTAAACACAACCAGGGTTACGGAAGGGGGCTGAGACGTCCTCGATTCAGCGGCGTAAATTTTGTCAGACGTCACTGATAAACGTATTACGTGCGGTATTACCTACTATGTTTGTCGTAACCCCGTCGAATGCGCCACCAACGACACCTCCAACGAGAGGAACCATCTTCGTAAGATTTAGAATTCCAGTTGTTCCAGCTTTTGTTACCAGTCGAAAACCCACGGCCTGGTTTATCTTTACCAGCATTGCCCCGGTAATGTATTTTTGTATTGCGGCGGCGGTGAATTTTGTCCCAAATTGGACTCCCGCAGCCTTCACGACTTCAGCGGCGCTATTCCCCGTAAGGCACACAAAACAAAGGGTTTTTGTTCTGTCGTCCAGAACATCATGTCCGCCAATGTGGGCAATTCCTGCAATCATTCTTAACTGTATATACAGTGTGGACGCCATATTTGCTGGTATTGATACCGGCATAGTCACTAGGCCGCCGAGGTTTGTTACGAACCCTCCTGTCGCAGCTTTCGTATTTTGCCACCTGATTAAGCTATTTGCGGCGTCCTTCTGGTTGTCTTTGTTGGCGCGAAGATATTCTTCACCAAGTGACTGTGCGGTGCCTAATACACCTGCTCCGGTTACGGCCTTTTCGTAGCTCCATTCCAAGGCTTTTCCGATAACACTTAGTTGGTTTTCTGACATATCTATTCTCGAATCCGTGATTACGCTCTGTCCAACGAAATTTCTTGGACACTACCTATCAGAGCGATTTTTCTACTAGGTCGGAAGGCCCTTGGATAGGTGTCCCGATGGGAATTTTGGTTTACCGCCCCCTGACCATCCCCTCCGCCCGATGCCGTGCCGCTTCTGCCTCGGCCCGGCGCCTCGCCTCGGCCGCCGCCTTCTCCGCCTCTGCTGCTGCCTTGGCTGACTGCCCGTCCGTCACCGCCGCCATCGTTTTTTCCGCCGGAGCCACCCTGTCTGGCGCGGTCACCTTTTCAGCGGCCCAGGATTCTTTGATGGTCTCCATGCGTTCCTCGGCCGACTTTGGCGCCTCCTTGATATGCTCCAGAGCCACCCGCCGCATCTCGATGTCGTTCCGAACTGCCTCCTGAGCCGACGGCGCGGATGCCCAGGCGTGCCTGTCCATCACGAAATCCGCCGCGTTCCCTTTTGTGTTGCTCTGCTGTCCCTCGTAGATGATCTGCCGGATCGTCGCCTCGCGATCGACGGCATCCCCGACATCGCCTCGGTCGGCCGCATCCGGGGCCTCCAGGCGGCCCTCATCGCTGATCGTCGCAGTTACTCCGTCTCGCCGGATGCGGTTATCCCGAACATTCAGGCCGATGCGCGTGACGTCAGTATAAAGATGACAGTCCTCGCGGTGCCTGGTCATACCGACATAGAGTGACTCCCGGTCCAGCCCGGCGGCATTGAGAACGTAAGCCCTGTCCACCGAGGCACCCTGGGCGGAATGCACGGTCACCGCATAGGCATGCTGGACGCGAAGCGGCCTCGTATCCGGCTGATCCCCTTCCTGCTGTGACAGCCGTTCCAGGTCACTCCATCTCGTCGTCACCTCGAATCCGCGCTCAAACACCAGAGTCACGACAGGCTGTCCGTCCGCATTGTCCCGGCAGACATCGCGAACAACCGCAACATCGTTGTTCCTTATCATGTCTTGCCCAGCCTTAATGTTTTCGCCGAAAATGATCCGATCCCCGACTGCCAGCGCTACCATCCCCGTTACCGGCTTGCGTCCCCGACTGAGCGCTTCGATCTCAATATCGTCTCCAGCGATCCGTCCCTCCTGACGCAGCAGGGCACGCAGATCGGAGTTCAGGTTCCGGACCTCATTATGTGTCCGGGCCAGGACCATGCGCGTTCCGGCCGGGTTCCGCCGAACGTCCTCAAGGTAGTCCCCGATCAGCCGGGTCCGGAGTTCCTGACCCTCGCCGATGACGATCCGGCCATGGTCATCGTATGCCCGGACGGCTTTCTCGATATCACCCGACGCGAAGTCCCGGCTGGCCTGTCTCTGCCATTCCTCTTTCTGTCGCCGGATTTCATCGATGCGCTGCGCTCCCAACGTTTCCGCCAGAAGCCGCATTGGCGACCCTGGCGCGACCGGCTTGAGTTGCCGTGTGTCCCCAGCGAGGATCACCTTTGCACCGACCCTGGCTGTCTCCCGCAACAGTTCTCGCATTTCCATCGTGCCGACCATGCCCGCCTCGTCGAGGATCACCACGTCGTTTCTGGTGAGCCGGATTGCCTGTCCATGTTTCTCGTCGGAAATGCGGTTCAGGAATGACCGCAGAACCGCCGCTTGCGCCTGATCGGTGTTCGTGTCCTTGGCGATGACCGATACCGCTTGATGGCTCGGCGCAGTCACCCAGACCCTCATTCCTGCATCCCGAGCGGCCTCGGCGGCGGTCCCCAAGGAGAATGATTTTCCAGTCCCGGCCGAACCTTCGACGACAGATACGCCGGCACGATTCAGCGCATGCCGGACCAGTGCCGCCTGCTCGTCAGATATTGTCCCCCGGCCGGCAATGGCCCGGTCAACGATATCACGCGATACGAATTCCCGCTCACCACGCCTGGCGAGTGCGATCCGGACGATCTCCCGTTCCGCGTCGATCATCTCGGGCGTTGCGTAAAACCGTTCGCTGGTCCTAGCGCTGACGCCGCCAGTCAACTCGATCAGGTGTCCCGATCGGCGGGCGGCATTGGCCTGCTCGATGGCGTGATCGACGGTGACGCCGCGTCCCTGATGATGCTCCAGGACCGTTCCGATCAGGCGTCGATCCTCGATCACCGATTCCGTCGATGTCAGTTCCGTCAGTGCCCGCTGGAATGCCGTCTGCCTGTCCTTCGGTTCGTCCTTGGCGATTGCAGATGCAGCCAGCGCGGATTCCCAAACCGACTCCCGTGTCCAGCCTTCCTCGCGCATCTCTTTGTCCCACCGCTCACGCAGTTCGGCGCGCGTCGGCATGTCTGCTTTCGATCCCCTTGTCGCCATTGAGATGTTAGCCGCCGCTTCGCGATGGATTTCTGTGTCGATTCCCATCTTGGAGGCTGCGGCTTCGATAGCAGCGCGGCGCTTCGAGAATTTCTGTTCCAGGACCTGCGGAACGCCGAGGACGCGAAAGTTCCGCTTGACCTTAACCGTTGTTACCCCCAGTTCCCGTTCGAGTCCCTGAGCCAATGCCAAGCGATACACTGCGCCCATCGCCTGCTGATGCCGAAGCAGTTCGAAATTATCGAGCGTCCCTGTCGTGCCGTCAGCCCGACGACACACGTTCGCTAATACCGCATGATCGTGGAGTTGGGGATCGCCAGCGCGGCTATGACCCTGTTTGGGTTTGTGAGTGTCCGTCGGATCGCTAGGGCGGCTGGTTGTGTGCTGGAATACCGCAACCACAATCTCGGCCGGCACCTCTTTAATCTCCCCGTTCTTGCCACGGCGAGTTACGATGAGCCCATTCTTGTGTGCATATTCCAGCGCAAAGATAGTTGCCTGACTCTGCGCCCGCTCGATTTTCTCACGCTGAATGTCAGTCCCGGAGGCCCATAAAATTGATACCGATTTTGGTGCCGCGAATTGCAGATCGTAGCCCACCCTGCGGTTCTTGCCATGCTGAACGATCGACCTCTTTGTGAGCGGATCGCGGCCCATCGCGAGGTTCCGAAAATCTTTGGAATCGACCTCCGTGCCATTCATCACGAACGGGAGCGGCTGGTCATCTTCGAGACGTGCATTCGTCCACCAGGTGCCCGGACGTTCTCCGGTTCCATTGTCGAGGTAGTAGGCCGCGCGGTCCCGGCCAGACCAGTCGCCTCGTTTCCGGCCCGTGGTGGACTTCTGTCCCGATGACGCTGCGGGGCTGTCTCCGGAGCCTGCCGAAATCTGTTCCCCGGCAGCCGTCACGGCTGCCTCGTCGGTCAAGCTCTCGTCCACGGATTCAATATAGTACTCAACGTCGGACAGTGGCGTGCAGGTGAACATGATTCCGGTTCCTGGAGAGGTGGGTCATCTGCTTGATGATACCTCCGGCAAGCGCATGTTTCCGGTTTCGGAGACGGCAGGACGGGATGTCTCGCGGAATACAGCCATAAATGATCGGGGTCAGTTTGAATCGGCGGCTGATCGCGTCCCAGAGTGCCGCGATGGCGGTTGCCGGAACGGGCTCCGTTTCGGCGTGGTTGAATGCGTGGGTGAGTGTCCAGGACAGGCAGGATGGAGGCTCGGGAACTGTCGTGTTCTCAGGGAACGCAGTTCCCGTGTCGCGCAGCGATAAAATGGCGGAAAACAGTCATTTTCTGTCCCTACCCAGCATCGAAGGTGCGTGGTGTGTTGAGAAAAAGATTCTATTGTTTTTGGAGTTTCGGGAATGCTGAGGGTGTCTTGTCAATGCTGAGGTGTAGGTGGAAATTGAGGGGGTGGGGAGGATATGGGATGTGGTGATTCTGAAATGTGTAGCGATTCTGTAACTGAGGATGTGGAAATGAAGAGACGGAGATGTTGGGAAGGACGAGGTGCTTGATGGTGAGGATTCTGGGCGTGGTGAGAACGGAGTGATCGTGCATGACGAAGGAATGCTGGCGAGAAGGGGGTGGATTCTGGCTGATAGAGGCTGCTTCGGATCAGCAGCATGGGATCAAGATCGCTGAGAATGAACATGAGGTCATCGGCGATCTGATCGGATGCGTGATGCGATCTATAATAGATTTAGACGGTCAACGTCTGAACGCATCAGGAGACGAAATACCATGTCAACAACAACGAAACGGTCGCGCCACAATTTCGTAGGAACGGTCGATGATCTGATTCTCGAACTGGAGAACGAGCGCAAGGATTGGGCGGCACGGAAACCAGCAACAACATACGATATGATCCGCGCGATCCATCCAACCCTGGCCGGCATGAAGGCGGACGGGTGGACTGACGCCAGGGTCTGCAATGTCCTGGGCAAACGCGGCATCGTCATCAGCGCCGGAACCTTCGCGACGTATATGAAAAGGATCAACAGGGAACAGCGCGAAGGGCGGGCGAAACCGGGCCGCAAGCCGAAGAACGATTCCCGGACACCCGGCTCGTCCAAACCCCCTCGCGCCGCTGAGGATTCTCCCGTCCACCAGAAAAATGCTGCGGACGATTCCACGGATTCAAACGCGCACAGTTCCTCGCGTCCGCCCGTGGATTCCGGCACGACACGGCCCGCTGCGCCAACCATGGCGGGCTTCACGTCACGGAAACCGCCATCTCTGGACGCATAACACCGGACATGGCGGCGCTGGAGAGTGCATCGGGCGGATCGGGGGATGCCTCGTTCCGCCCGATCTATATGCAGTCGCCGGTGAAAATGCCTGCAACGATCTGAGTTATTCACTCACCTGCACTACAATGACTCCATGGAATGCGATCGGGCATTCCAGGAAATTATTGGAGTGTGCAAGATGGCACAGAAGACGAAACGCCTCGTGCTCGTCGTCAGCGGCAAAGGCGGTGTCGGCAAGACGACGTTCAGCCGCCTGATGACGGACGTGTATCGGGAACGCAACACGAAGGCCGCGATCTTCGACGCGGACGGCTTGGTTGGCGGGCTGGCTCGCGTCTATCATGGCGCGGGCGTCGCCTTCTATGATCTTCGCGACGACGCGGATCGTGTCACGCTTCTCAATTCGATTGCCCTCGATGCCGATGTCATTCTGCACGATCTGCCGGGCGGTAGCCTCTTTGAGATCAGCAAGATCGTGGACACCGGCGATGGGAAACAGGTCGGGGGATTCCTCGAAGCCCTGCGCGACAATGGTGTCCGGCTGACGCTCGCGCATGTCATTGATAGCGAGATCGAAAGCGCTGATAGCGTCGGCAAGCACCTCGACATGTTCGGAACGGACGGTGTCGATCATGTCGCCGTGCTGAATATGCGCGAGGCCCGTGACCCAAAGGCCGACTTCCCATACTGGTTCGGCTTCGACGACGCGGACGGCAAACGGCGCTATGGCAAGGCTCGCGATCGACTGATTGCCGCCGGCGGTGTCGAGATCACCATGCCCGCGATGCAGGCCGGGACGCGCGCCAAAATCAACGCGCTGAACCTTCGCTATTCGGAGTGCGCTCGGCACCCTGAACTGACGATCACGGAGCGATCGATCGCGTCCCAGTTCCTGCGCGGATTCCGGAAGGCCATCGAACCGGCCGGCGACTTCCTCGGCCTGTGATCGGAGGACCGTGCGATGACCATTTTCAACGATACGGCCGATGCTCTGGGCGTCGCCCCGGAGGCCCGCAATCGGGCATGGGCTGCCGTGGGAGCGGCCGGGATCAGTCCTGATGATCCCGAGGTCGTGCGGTTATTGGTCAACGAGCATGTCCGTTCGACGATGGCCGCACTCACGAGCGACCTGGAAACGGCGGCGGGCAAGGCGATCCGGGAATTCGGGGACGCGCAGGCACAGGGGGAAGCGGCGGCATCGGCACGGCTCGCAACACGCGGGACGGAGTTGGCGCAGAGCCTGTCGTCTGCAATAGCAGCGAACGTCGAGCGCACGCTGGATCGGCGGGCTGAGGCCAAACTGAACATCTCGATGACGACGCAATGGGCCTGCGGGGCGATCGTCTTCTCGGTCGGATTCTACCTGGGGTCGCTGAGTATTGGTTACGTTGATGTGCCTGACGACCAGATCACGCGCTGGCTTCAGGCCCGGACGCCTTGGTTTCTGCTGTCTGCCGGCGCGGTCGGGTTCCTGGCTCTCCGCCTGATCGTCGCTTGGGTCGCTTCGTCACCCCTGATCCGATTCCTGCTGTGCCTGCCACCGCGCGAGAGCATCCGGGCGTGGACGGGCCGCGACTACTGAAACCTGCAAACACAAGGAGAGGACCGATGATCAAAATCGTCAGGACATCACTGAATATCGCGGCGGGGACAATGTTCCTGTCCGCCGCCAGCCCGATCGTGAGCATCGCGAATATGACCGGCACCGGTGCCGCGCTGCCCGCTCCGGTCCAGGCGATTGGGCAGACGATCCATCAGATCGCTCAGGCCGCGATCAGCAACGCGGGTCTGCCGACAGCGCCGGCCGACCTCGCCATCGGGCCGAACCTCGAAACGCCAGGGCGGCTGGAGTTCGGGCAGTGAAGGGCGACAGCAAGCTCGGCGCCGGCCGGCGCGGGACCCGCGCAGCAATCACGGCCGCATACAGGGCGCGGCGGATCGCAGCCGGCTGGGTTGATTTCCGCCGCTATGTGCCTGGCGAAATCCGGGGCGAGATCGGGAAAACGGTCAGCCGGAAAATTCGGCGCTGGCAACTCAAACAGAACAAACCGAACGACAACGACAAGACGGACGGAGAATGACATCATGTTCCGCAACTCACGCACACGCATCATCGCTGCATTTATGCTCACGACAGCCCTATCGTCGGTTCGCGCCTCGATCGCGATGGCCGGCGCCCTGCCCACGGGTGGCGCTTTCGTTGCCGGCTCGGGCCAGATCGCCACCAGCGGCTCGGCGATGACGATCAACCAGACGTCCGCGCGGGGCGTCATCGACTGGCGTGGATTCTCGATTGGCTCGGGCAACTCTGTGCAGTTCAACAATGGCGCCGGAGCGACGATGAACCGGGTGACTGGCGCCCAGATGAGCCAGATCGACGGCAAGCTGGGAGCGGCTGGCTCGGTCTTCCTGATCAACCCGAACGGCGTCGTCGTTGGCCCCGGCGGGCAGGTGGTCACGAACGGCTCGTTCGTTGCGTCCACGCGCGATATCAGCAACGGTCAGTTCATAGCCGGCGGGTCGATGACCGCCTCGGGGCAGTCGTCCGGCGCTGTTGTCAACAGGGGCACGATCAGGGCTGCGAACGGCAACGTCGTGTTGATCGGTCAGAGCGTCACAAACGAGGGCGTCATCGTCACCGGCCATCGGACTGCGGCGATGATCGCAGCGGATTCCGTCGTTCTTTCTGAGACCGGCGGGCCATCTGGCATTTATGTTGCCGCCGGTTCGACCGGCCGGGGTGACGTGACCAATGCCGGCCGCATCCAGGCGGCGGCGGTTGAACTGGCATCTGCTCATGGCAACGTCTATGCGCTCGGGGGCAACCACCAGGGGGCCATCCAGGCGACCGGGGCTCAGGAGGTCAACGGCGAGGTCTATCTGACGGCCGGCGACGGAACGGTCGATGTTGGTGGCCGCATCACCGCCCACAACACCGACGGCTCGGGTGGCCAGATCGTCGCAAACGGCCGTGATGTGGCGCTCGCGTCCCGCGCTGTCATGGATACAGGATCGACGGTTGCCGGCCGGGCCGGGGGCACCATCCTCGTCGGTACGTCGGGCCACGGCCAGAACCTGGCCCAGACGGTCAAGCTCGCGGACGGCGCCCGGCTGACAGCGGGAGGCAAAGGGGCCGGACTGATCGAGACATCCGCAAACAGCGTCTCGACCGGCGCGCTGACCGTCGATGCCGGACGGGGCGGCACATGGCTGACTGACCCTGATGACCTGACGATCGACAGCACGGCGGCGGGGACGATTCAGACGGCGCTGAATGCGGGGACGAACGTCACGGAGCAGACGACGGCATCGGGCACGTCCGGGGCAGGCACGGTGTCTGCCGGGAGTGGCGACATCAACGTCAACTCCGGCATTTCGTGGAGCGGCAAAGCGACGTTGACGCTCGATGCGTATCGGAATCTGAATGTGAACGCGCCGATCACCGTGAATGACGCAGGCGCGGTCGTGATCCAGACGAACGGGGATGACATCTTCAACCCCGGCGGGTCGCTGACATATTCCACCCAGAACGCTGGTTCCCTGAGCGTGAACGGCGCGGCCTATACCCTGCTCTGGGGCCTTAGCGGGCTGAACAGCATCGGCACGGCCGGGTCAATCTCCGGCAATTTCGCTCTTGCGGGCAATGTCGATGATGCAAGCGCGCTGTTCACGCCTATTGCCCATACCGGCAATTTTGTTGGCGTTTTCGACGGCTTGGGCCACTCCGTCAGCAACCTGAACGTCAATGATCCCACCCATGCCGCCAGCGGTCTGTTCGGCATTTCGTCGGGGACGATCGCCAACGTCTCGGTGTCCGGCATCATCGACGGGCGCGGTGGCCCGACAACGTCCTACGTCGGCGGCGTTGTCGGCCAGAACAATGGCCTGGTGCGTGATTCTCATTCATCCGCGACTGTCTATGGTTATTATGTTGGCGGCCTGAGCGGCGGTTCTGCGACAGGGACTGCGACGATCGAGCGTTCAACATCGTCCGGCAATGTCTATGCCCTGGACGGATCGCCTTACTCGGGCGGTCTGGCAGGCACGGCTGCTTCAGTCATTGATTCCTCCGCTTCAGGCAATGTGGTCTCGTCCGTTGCCGGCTCCTGGGTTGGCGGGCTGGTCGGTTATATGACTGGCGATGTCTCCGGCTCTTCCGCATCCGGCAACGTCACCGCATCTGGCAGCGGCGTTAAATCCGGCGGCCTGGTGGGCTTTACGACCGGCGGAATTTCTGACTCCATCGCGACCGGCACGGTTACGGCTGGCCAGAACGCCATCGCGGGCGGGCTGGTTGGTCAGGCGTCAGGCACGCTTTCCAGCGTCCGCGCTTCAGGCAATGTGACCGGCGGTGATAGTGCGACGGTCGGTGGTCTGGCGGGCCGCAATTATGGCCAGGTCACGCAAGCGATTGCGATCGGCGATGCGACCACGGGCGTCGGGGGCTCGGCCGGCGGGCTGGTCGGGCAGAACGAGGGCGGCATCAGCGTTTCCTATGCGACGGGCAATACCACGGCATCCGGCGCGACCGGCACTCTCGGCTATGCCGGCGGGCTTGTGGGCGACAATGAGGCTGCGATCTCTCAGGCATATTCGACCGGGTCGGCCACGGGGCTGACCAACACTTACACCGGCGGGCTGATCGGAAAATGGGGCGCCGGCACGGTTTCGGATACCTATGCGACGGGCCTCGTAACCGGCCAGACCAGCCAGATCGGCGGGTTTGCCGGGCTGCGCGTGGGGAATCCCGGCGTATCTCACGGTTACTGGGACACCGTGACGACCGGCACGCAGACGGCGATCGGAAAAATCGACCAATACACGTATGTCATCAATATCAACGGCCTGACGACAGGGCAGTTCGCGCGAGGCCAGGAAACCCTGGTCGGGGGATGGGTGACCGGAGCGCCCTATGAGGTGCTTTCAGGGCTGCCCTACATCGTCGTGACGGGGGCTGGCTATGCCCACGAAACGTATGGCTCCGCGACCGTGACCGCGCCGAAAACAGTAACGGCCACGGCTTCAGATGGGATCGATACGACGGCCGCCCTTGCCGGAATCGGCCCGTGGCACGGCTATAGCCAGAGTGCGGCGGGTAATGCCTATGCGACATGGGCCGAGGGTGTGACCGCGCCGTGGCACCAGACCGTTTATCACGCGACTGTCATGATCGATCCGGCGGCGCTGACGATCAAAGCGGGTGATGCGACATCGACGTATGGCCAGACGCCGGACGTTTCTGGAGCCGGATACACGGTTTCGGGGCTGCTCAATAGCGATTCTGTTTCTGGCCTGAACCTGTCCACGATCGCGACCAAGTCGAGCAATACCGGCACGTATGACATCACCGCGTCTGGCGCAACCGGCACGGGGATCAGCAATTATATTGTTGTTTACCAGCCGGGGACACTGACAATCGATCCGGCGGCGCTGACGGTCATCGCCAATGACAAGACCTCGACCTATGGCCAGACGCCCGCGCTGGGGACAACGGGATTCACGGCGAATGGCCTGGTCAACGGCGACACGATCTCCGGGGTCAATCTGACGACGACGGCAACTGGCGCGAGCAGTGTCGGGCAGTATGGCATCACGGCCTCGGGCGCGGTGGGTTACGGCTTGGGCAACTATGCGATCAGCTATCAGCCGGGGACACTGACCATCGATCCGGCGACACTGACTGTAACAGCCGGGAGCGGAACGTCTGTGTATGGCGAGGCTGTGTCCACGCCCGGTTACAAGGTCAGCGGGCTGGTCAACGGCGATACCGTGACGGCCGTATCTGTTGACAATACCGCATCGTCCGCGTCCGCCGTTGGGGATTATGCCGTTAATGCCTCGGGGGCTGCCGGCACGGGCCTGGGCAATTACAATGTGCAGTATGTCGCTGGAGATTGGTCAATCACGCCGCAGACGCTGACAGTAAAAGCGGGGAGTGGGTCGGTCGAGTATGGTCAGACGGCGGGCGGGTATGGGTTTACCGCAACCGGGCTGGCGAACGGAGACACTGTCAATGATGTCACGTTGTCAACCCCGGCGACCGCGCAGTCGAGCGTCGGGCAGTATGCGCTCAATGCCAGCGATGCGGTCGGGACGGGTCTGGGAAATTACACGATTGCGTATCAGCCGGGAACGCTGACGATCACGCCCGCGCCGCTGACGGTGACCGCAGGGAGTGGTTCGAGCGTTTATGGAACGACGCCATCTGCCGCTGGGTATAGCGTCGCTGGCCTGGTGAATGGCGATACTGTCTCCGGGGTCAGCGTCAATCAGCCGGTGACCGGGGCATCCGGGGTCGGGTCGTATGTGACGACGGCTTCAGCGGCGACCGGCAGCGGCTTGGGCAATTATGTGATCGACTATGAGAACGGATCATGGAACGTCACGCCCGCGACGCTGACGATCGCTGCGAATGATGCTTCGTCGGTCTATGGTCAGGCCCCGAAAACGGCCGGGTTCACGGCCAGCGGTCTGGTCAATGGCGACGCGGTTTCCAGTGTCGATCTGTCCACGACGGCGACGGCGGCTTCCTCGATTGGTGACTATGCGATCAATGTCAGTGGAGCGACGGGAACGGGCCTGAGCAATTACACGATCGGCTACCAGAGCAGCACGCTGACGATCGATCCGGCCGCGCTGACGGTCACGGCTCTGAACCAGAACTCGACGTATGGCCAGAACCCGGCTCTCGGCACGACCGGCTTCTCCGCGAGCGGCCTGGTCAACGGGGATACGATTTCGGGCGTGCGACTGACGACTGCGGCGACGGGCGCGTCTGGGGTTGGTCAGTATGGGATCGTCGCAAGCAATGCGTCAGGCGTCGGGCTGGGGAATTACGCGATCAATTATCAGGGTGGCACTCTGACTGTTGATCCTGCCGCGCTGACTGTGATTGCCGGAAACGGAACGAGCGTTTACGGACAGCCGGCCGAACTGCCGGGCTGGACGGTGAACGGACTGGTCAATGGGGATCGCGTGACATCCGTCACTGTCGATACCGGGCATACCGTTGCAAGCGGCGTCGGGACATATACGACGACAGCGTCGGGCGCGACCGGGTCGGGGCTGGGGAATTACACGATCGCATATCAGAACGGGT
This sequence comes from Gluconacetobacter dulcium, assembly GCF_014174165.1. GTDB lineage: Bacteria > Pseudomonadota > Alphaproteobacteria > Acetobacterales > Acetobacteraceae > Gluconacetobacter > Gluconacetobacter dulcium. The sequence continues at coordinate 53,462 of NZ_JABEQN010000009.1, forward strand.
CGTGGACTGTGACACCTGCTACGGTTGTCGTGAAGCCCGACGATCAGACGAGCGTTTATGGACAGACGCCTCTTAGCCAGAATCCGGGGGTCATCGCGGTTGCTGCTGTCACGCCGGCGGCTTCGGGTGACGCGACGACGGAGAATGACAAGGTGACGGCCGAGGCGACTGTGTCGTGCAACTCGGGCGGGAACCTGGTCGGGCAGACAGAGATGACCTGTCAGACCAGGGGGAAGTGATCCAAGGCGGGCGCGGCTTCGGGCTGCGGCTGATGGAAGAGGGGGCGCTCCGGTTTCGGGGCGCTCCTTTGTGTTTCGAGGATGCTGAAGGGGGATCGCGCTGCGACGGTCAGGGATCGGCCGGGCTGCCGCCGGCCTGGGCGGTTACGTCCTTTAATGCTTCTCAACACCACCTCGGCGGAGCTGAGGCTGCCCCCATCGCCATCCGCGCCCCCCCTTGGACTGCTTCAGCATCAAAGAATATGGGGAAGCAGCGCTGGGGGCATTAGCCCTTCCGTTTGACCAGCGACGCCGTTTTGGGATCATAAACGTATCCGGTTATTGTCCCATCTTTGATTTTTTCCACGGCTTCATTGATGACAAACAAGGGGACAAGGAACCATTCGCGAGGAATGACAGGGTTCCCGAACCTATCCTCTATCTGGATGTCCAGCCGTGCCGGATCGAAAATGCGATGGATGATGTTCTCAAGTTTTGTCCGGCTGATATTGAACAGATTGTAAGTCGCCGCGACCTCGACATCAGCTAACAGGAACGTCGGATCAAGTTTTGCATTGGCTATCCGTTTGGCAACGTCTCCCCCAGTTACGCCAATCTTGTGGACAAGGTCTCTGTTGGCCGCGATAATGGGATTGTCGGATTCACTTCTCAGAACGTAAATAGTTCCGCTTGCAAGATCGTCTTCGTCGTTGTCTCCGGCGAATAATGGCCCGGCACTGGGTTCGGACACTCGGCGGCTGGCTTCATCTTTATAAAGCGCACGCTGAAGGGAACGAAGCAGGATGTTGCTTTCGGTTCCATTGGAATAAATGACGCGGAGACGGGCATCACTCTCACCATTGGGCGCTCTGAAGGTCTCACCAATCTCGGCAACATATGCTGTCTGACCACCCAGGATAAAAAATTCTCCCGGTCTGATGTCAGTTTTCAGGAGGCCGGCTTCTTTCCGGATAGGGCGTGTAATGCGCGTTCCGATCTCGATGTCTTTCTGGACTGCCTCGAATATCGACTTGAAAGTATCGAAATCCTCACAGCGCTCCCGGTTGGCGACTTCCTCGGCTGCCCGCTTTTCTGCTGTGGAGCGGACGTGGCGCAGTTCAGTGATTGAATTCTGCTCGATGCCGTCCACGCCGAGCATGGAAAGCAGTTCATCGTCGCTTATGTTTTCATCGATCTCTTCAATGACAATAGCATTGGAGAGAATACCCTGATGATCCATAGGCAGAAGCAATGCCATGCACTCGGGTTGCGAGCGAAGCCGATCGAGGCGGACTGCGTATAGACGCTCGAAAATGTCGTGATCTTCCCCATGGCGGGGAGAGCGTCCGTGTTTGTCCACAAACCGCTGGATTTCCTCAAAACCAGCTATGATGCGCTCTTCTTTTGGAGTTCGGGAGGCTTCTTTCTTTGTCTCGACTTCAACGCCCAGCGCTGACAGGAGCGCATCATCCTCGTCGGTAAAACCTTTAGCCACGAGCCGCCTCCGCCTTCATGCGGGCAAGGAACGCGACGCCCTCGGCCATGCTTTTCTCCCAGGGGTCGGTCGATGTTATGGAGGGGAGCCGGCCACGTTCCTGCATGAACTTCAGCGCTCGTTTAGATAAAACACGCGCTTCTTCCAATGTCATCGTCGCACGTTTGGCACCGATTACGGCCGCAACCTGCTTCAGACTCTCTTCGCTCATTGCTTTAGCCAGGATGGAATAAGCCTCCCCAAACGGATTGATGCGATCAATCAGATCAATGTCCAGTTCTCGCACGTCCATTGCGAATTTACGCACGCCATCGATCAGGGCCGTGTTGGCTCCTGGTTCTCCATCGCCACTCGTCGCAATATGAGCCGCCTGTTGTGTCAGGTTCAGAGCCGCGATGGCGTGCTGTCGAACGGCCTCCTGATCTTCCTCATCCAGTTCGGGATATTTGTCTTTGATGATTTTTCCCATGCGGGAGATCGTCAATTCCTCCGGAACGAGTTCTTTGTCGAAAAGCCCACGTTCAAGAGCGGTCTTGTCCTGCACGAAGGCAGTGATGACTTCGTTCAGGTCTTCCTGGCAGATACGGGTTGCCTCTTCGCTCCTGGGTTCGGACAGCCCCTTAATCTCGATCTGGAACTTTCCTTTCTCTTCGTTGAACCCGACATTGCATTTGTCCTGTTGGTAGCCGTCGTCTCCATAATCGAAGCCGTCAGTCGGCTCGTTGGTTGACGCTTTCGATCTGAATTCGAAGCGGGGGGCGAGAACCTGTTCCATCAGCAGACTGGCGGCAATGGCTTTAAGGGTATCGTTCACGGCCTCTGTTACGGCCTCTTCCGAAGCATCTGGCTCGGCGATCAGGTTGGTAAAGCGAGCGCGGGTTTTCCCAGGCGCATCGCGGGTAGCACGCCCTATGATCTGGATAATCTCGGTCAGGCTGGATCGATAGCCAACGGTGAGCGCATGTTCGCACCAAATCCAGTCAAAGCCCTCCTTGGCCATGCCCAGCGCAATGATGATGTCCACATGGTCGCGGTTGTTCTTCTGGGTTGGGTCTTTCAATGCGGTGGACACGCGGTCACGCTTGCTCTTGTCATCGTCCACCAGATCAGCGATCCGCAACGTCCGGCCGTCTTCCGTTTTTACCAACTGAAAGCCGGTGACAGGGTCGGCTCCTTGCCAATCGCCAAGCTCCTCGATGATGTGCTCCACTTCCCTCATCTTGTCCTTCGTGCTTTCGCGCGAATTGACGCTGGGGATGTGAATGATGGTTTTTTGCTGTGGGTCGAGAACCTTCAGGATGTCGTCGGCGTAAGACCCGGAGTAGAAGAAATAGCCGATGTCGAGATGCTTGAGATACCGATAGCCGTTTAACTGCTCGTAATAGGTATAGGTTACGGTATCAAACTTGGCCTCGTCCTGTGGCGATAAGACATCGACCGCGTCGCCCCGGAAATATGAGCCGGTCATGGCGACGATATGCACTTTGTCACGGGCAATGAACGCGCCGAGGTGATGACCCAGTTTGTTGTCTGAGTCGGATGATACGTGATGGAATTCATCCACAGCAATCAGACGATCGTCGAAAGCCTCAACGCCGAACCTGTCCACGGCGAAGCGGAAGGTGGCGTGCGTGCAGACAAGCACCTTGTCGTCACTCTTGAGGAACGCTTCGACCGAATTGACCTTGCCCCCATTATCACCGCCGGCTGCATCACACAGGTTTCTTCTGGGTTCTACGTGCCAGTCTTCCCAGAAGCCGAACTGGGTCAAAGGCTCGTCATGGAAACTTGCGCCAATGCTTCTTTCAGGCACGACGATAATGGCCTGCTTCAGTCCCTGGTTGGCCAGCTTATCGAGAGCGATAAACATGAGCGCCCGGCTTTTACCCGAAGCCGGAGGAGACTTGATGAGAAGATACTGTTCACCGCGCTTTTCATAGGCGCGTTCCTGCATGGGGCGCATCCCCATGGCATTGGCCTTGGTTGAACTCCCATTGGCCGAGTAAGAGACAGAGACGGAAGGGACGGATTGGATTTTTTGGGTCATGCTCTTTCTCCCGCGACACTGGCCAATGCCGCCTTTAATGTTTGGAAGCAAAGTGTCGCAGTGTGTTTATCTGGCGAGAAGCGGGATAACATTTGCGCGTATGGATGGATGTAATTTCGAAAATCACGAAGACCATGACTGAATTTCTGCACGTCTGGCTTCAGCAATCCTATTTCACACGAGACATCTATCAACTGACTGAGCGTCCAGTCATGAAATAGCTTGGGCTTGCCCTCGGTGGTTTTGGGACAGGAAGATGAACGATTAAATCGTGCCGGCTCTTTCTGCGCTGCACCCAGAAGAACGGCTTCCAGCACGCTACCGCACAAAAAAATTGTGGAAAGATACGCTTTTGCAGACATTGTCGCTTGCGCTTCTTTTAACCGACTTTCGATGATAGATGCGACCGCTCCTTCAACCGGGAGTTTCTGGAGGTTTGGAATGGAAAATTCACTTTGAAGAAAGACTTCTTCAGCGGTCATAGTTTTAGTGGCAAGGGGTTTTCCGGTCAGACGTGCGACTACCTTTCGGGATTGTTCGAGAATGACTGCATCAGGTTGATTGCCATTTAGGAGACAATTTACCTCATAGACGCCTAACATTTCATCGAGGACTTGGCCGACAATGGCGTCAGACTCTTTCTCCCAGAAGGCCCGCATTTTTCTGGCTTTTGACGAGCCATACGTCTGATATTTTTGACTATGAATCTCAATCCCGTAACGGGTAAAAAACTCCTGGAATGTTGTGTCTGAATAATCCAGAACGTAACCGCTCTGCATCCCAAGAATTTTTTCAAGGTATCTTTTGTCGATCTCTGTAAGAGCGCTCATGCCGCGCCTGCCTTTTTCTTATTCTTCGATCCGGGCCTGGCGGTCATTTTGGTATAGAGATCGAACAGTTTCTCCAGCCTTTCCGTATCATTGCGGAAACGGCGGCCAATGTAGATGCGTTCCAGCACCTCATCATTACGGTCGTGCGCCTCACGCAAATCAGCGGGCATTTCTTCGGGGTCATACAGTTCCGCAATGGTCGCGGGGAAATGAGCCTCGCGTGCCAACAGGATGTCTTCAGCGCAACGGGTCAAGTCGGCTTTCATCTTGTCGGTTAATTTGGGGACAGGGAAAGTGTTCCAGCCCAATGTGTTGGAATAAGAATAATCTGTTCTCATTCTTACACAAACCGTCCCTATCCACACTATATGCAAGCGCGAAGCTATGAGAGCCATATTCCATAATTGGGCGTCATAAAGAGCAAAATTTCTATCACCGATGATAGTATCATGGCCCTCAAGCCCTATGGGTAGATAATAGCGGTTTTCCGAACTCACTCGCGCAACAACGAGGGACGATTTTTGAGCGACTGACTGTATTTGACGAAAGCGGTGGGGAAAATTCGCCGCAGGACGAGTCTCAAGCGCTTTGCTTTCGGCCCTCATTTTAGAAACAGCCTCGATGCGCTTCCCTATTTCTGGTATTTCTTCTGCACTGATCCTATCTTTGTCGTTAATCCACAGACAATATCTGCTCTCGCCACGGATAAATTCCTGGGCGCCCAGAAACCGCTTAATGTATTTCTCGGCCGACGGATATTTATTGAGAAGTTCACGCCGTTCGTCTGACGTGAAGAAGAAGTTACCTCCATCCGTTGGCTTATTCCCCCACTCCATCAAGCCTCTGCCATCTTGCGGTTTGGAAAGAGGGCTGATTATGATGTCCGAACCAGGAACTAAATAAGCGTTAATGTTCTCAACCTCCTTAACGATGGAAGTTCCGTCATCGGAAGGTCTGTAAAGACGCCGCGCTTTGGAAGCGTGATTCGAAAGGCCAATAATCGCTACAGTCACCCCCGCCTTGTTGCTTGCGAGATTAGCCCATTTGAACGAAGTGTGAGCAAAAGAAATTTCATGGCCAGTTCTGAAAATTAGCGGCCAAAGAATAGGGACTTGCTGTCCCTGGCAAATTGAATTGGTAGAGACAAAAGCAGCTCCGGCGTTGGTTTTTGTGCCATAATCGGCCGCTTTCATAAACCAGCCAGCGACATAGTCTAGAGACTTCCAGCTTTTTGTGCGATGGCCGAATATAGACTCTAGTTCGCCTTTCTGCGCCTCATCCTGCCATGTAGAACCGAGATAAGGAGGATTTCCGCAGATGTAGGTTTCCCCTCCCTCATTCTCGAAATCGATATGCGGCTGATCTAGTGGGGAATGAAATAGATCATCTGCGCTGTATTTCACTCCGGTTCCGGTCGGCGGGCAGATGCTCAGCCAGTCCAAACGAAGAGCGTTACCGCAGGTGATCCAATTTTCCGCGTTTAACGGCAAAAACTCAGCCAGAGCCAATTTCTGCCCCCGATACAAAACGTCACACTGAAATTCAGCAATGATCAGAGCAAGACGCGCAATCTCGGCCGGGAAGTCGCGCAGTTCTATTCCACGGAAATTGGTCAGGGGGATTTCTGATGGCCGGTCAGTCTCTCCACGAAGGCGGTTAATCTCTGCCTCAATGGCTCGCATCTCCTTATAAGCGATGACAAGGAAATTTCCGCTGCCACAGGCCGGATCGAACACCCTGATCCTTGCCATACGCTTGCGTAGGTTCAGGAGCATCCTGGCATTGTCGCCAGCCTCATCTAGTCGTGCCCGCAGGTCATCCAGAAAGAGAGGATTGAGCACCTTGAGGATGTTGGGAACGCTCGTATAGTGCATACCAAGAGCGCCACGTTCCTCATCATCTGCCACGGCCTGGATCATAGACCCGAAGATGTCCGGGTTGATTTTCGTCCAGTCGAGAGTGCCGATATGGATAAGATAGGAGCGGGCGATCTTGCTGAACCGAGGCACCTCAGGGCTGCCCGAAAATAGACCGCCATTAACGTAAGGGAACCTATCAGCGTAACGAGCAATGCCAGCTTTCTTTCGCTCTGCCGTAGGGGTGTTCATTGCACGGAACAGTTCGCCAATCACCTCGTGGGTGTTAGACGAATCTCGCTCGGTCATTGTATCGACCGTGTTCGTGAAAGAGTGACCATCCTGAAAAATATCCGTGTCTTCGGCAAAGAAGCAGAAGATCAGGCGAGCCATGAAATGGTTCATGTCATGTCGGCGGTCGGCAGTTCCCCAGTCGAGATTGTCCTTGAGTAATTCGACATACAGGCGATTCAGCTTGCTGGTCGCGCGAATATCGAACGAACTTTCGCGGATTTGTTTGACCGTCGTGATGCCGGCTAAGGGCAGGAACGCGCCGAAATGATTCGGGAAGTCCGTATAGGCACAGGCGACGGTCTCACCTGTATCCAATTCCTCCGCCTCGAAGGTCTCACCATCCGTCGCCAGGATGAACTTGGCTTTGGCCTTAGACGTGGCTGGGCTATCCCGGAGGGCGGTCAAAGTCCGCGTCACCTCACCGGGCTGGCAGGTCGCAATATGGATGTTATTCCGCTGGAGAACGGCGCCTGGGATGTCAGAGGCATTGGTCGAGCCTTTGGCGGCCCGGAGACGCTTGATGGTGGTATCTTTGTTGCCGAAGGCCAGGAGGAAAAGGTAAGGGAACTCTTCCGCATCAAATGGTTGCTCCGCAAGCGCGGATACGGCTTCTTCAATCTCTACGGCGTTCATCGCCTACCCAATCCCATTTCTATCTCGACAGTCACCATATGATCGGCTGACCTTACATCGGATCAGGACGCCGGGCTATGGGACGTAATCGTGTTCTGGGTTGCGGTCTGGCAGACTAATTTGCACGGGGAAGACGTAAGATCGAACGAGAAACGGCGGCTCAGAGGCCGCCTTCTGGGATGGTTGTCACATGTTGCGGTTACGAGAAGGCAGGCACAGACTCTTTCGTCAGGATCAGATACATCTCGAAGCGGCCGGGAGACATCTCCCGCTTCCCATACTCCCATCTCTGCCACGACCTGAGATGGACGCCCATCATGTCGGCGGACCCCTGTTGGGTCAGGCCCGCATCCTTCCGCGCAGCCTTGATTTCAGCAGGCGTCGGGAACGATGACTCTGCGGTCATGTCGTTCTCTTCTTCGTCTTGATGATGAACAGATCGTAGAGCGCCCTGGGCATGGGGTGCCGTCCGTATTCCCATTTCTGCCACGTCGAAAGCGTTACTGCGACCAGGGCGCCGGCCTGCTTCTGGGTCAGGTCGGCAGCCAAGCGAGACGCCCGGATTTCGCCGGGCGTCGGGGGTGTGGGGGCGAGCATCTAATAATCACACATCTCTGTGACGGGGCCGAGAAGGTCGCAATCAAGAAGAAACGGCGCGATAATCTCCTTCTCGATGATGTTATCAAGTACAAAATCCGCAACGCTCAGAAGTTCTGGTTCGGCACCATCCTTGCCCCCTGGAGACCACCGCATAGTGGGAGTTTCAATTTTGCAATCATTCCTCCGTCCTTTCAGGCTATGGAGTATTTCCGTCCACAAATCTTCGCCGCAAACCGCGTGAGGAATTACGCAGTGCAACGGTATTTTGTAAGTCCATTTCAGATCGACACCCACACGCATATTCTTCGCATTAATCTCAATTATATTCGTGGGCGTCCAGAACACCGCCTGCGATACCGTCCATTCTTCAGCGTCCGATAAAGCGTGCATGGCTTTATCCAGCGGCATCAGCATCTGGAGTTTCTTAGCCCGAACAGCAGCGGTTTCTCTTTTTGTCTCCGCCTCTTTTATTGACTTGATGATGTCGGCGTTTCTCTCCGCGAAGCAAATGTCATCGCCACCGTATTCTTGAACGAGCCAATCATAGATAGCCTCGACCTCCTGGTGCGGGCATGAGTTATTAAAGTCATCCTCCGTTGTGCCAGTGATTAAGTAGTCCAAAATGTTCAGAATTACTCCCGCATCGAGCAGGCGACGCAGGTCGCCGAGACTGTCGAACGCTGTGCTTCCGATTGTGTAATTCTCACAAAGTTTCTTACGCTCGTGATATGTCATGTCTGACAAGGACATCCAGCCCTGACTGAAATCACGATCAACGAGTCCCGTCCAGACGATGGACGCTCCAGCATCCTTGTTTTCGGCAAGTATCGTTATACGTTTTCCGCTCCAGCACAAATCCTTATCGCTATCGAACGTCACGCTTGCAAGTTTCCATCGCAGCGCATCTCTGACGACGACGGAGATGTCATCGTCGGGATCGTAGTAATCGTAGTCCTCAGGACGCCCCCCGCCGAGATTGTTGATTCTTGATTTACTCCAGTCGGACGGACGCCTTCCCTTTTTCGTCAACCACGCGCCGTAAGCGCTGGAGAAGGGGATTGCGTCGAACTGCTCGTCTGTCAGGGGGGCGAATAACCTCCTGACTTGAGCCTTCACCTCTTCACGATCTGATTTCGCAGTCACGTTCCATTCGGCGGCCTTGTCCACTGAATTTGTCATTTGTTTAGAACCTTACTTGATCCATTCAGTATGAGAGAAATTCCCATACCGCTGACATCTTAGTGTTCAGCCGCCTTTTCGGCGGGCATTGTCGGGATGGCTTCTCGCTTCCGACACTACTTATATACATCGCATGGCTACAAAATGCAAGTAGATTTGGAGTTTATTTTCAAAAAATAGCGTGTATCCAGGATAAAATCTCTAAACGATGCCAACACTCAGCAGGTAAACATGTTTACCTCATGGCGATATTGCCTGGGTATTCGGATTCCAGCGGTGATGACATGCTGCGACCTGTCCATGACATGACGTTGACGGGGTGTGTCATGGGGATGACTTGGCCCCAGTGCGTCGCTCCAGGCTGCACCATCCTGGAGTGGTTTGCTGTCCCCGACATCGCCAATCGACATTTAGTGCGCCCAGAATGCGTCGGCCTTACGTGAATATTATGTTGTTATCGAGATGAATGCCGACTTCAGCATGATGGCGGCGCGGTCCGGGACGACGAATGCTCCGGAGCCACGCGCCCGGCGGCAGCCGGGCGATCCCATCGCCTCCTTCGAGGCCCCCTTCGCCTACCGCGTAACCGCCAGCCCCCCCCCAGAGACGATTCCCACGATCTCCGGATTCCTCCAGGAGATGCTGAGGGACCTGCGAACCGAGATGCGGCAATGGATTCTCGACGATTCCGCCGAGCCATCGCAGAAAGTCGCCATGGATCAGACGGACGACGGGAAATCGGTGCGCGATTTATGAAATCGGCGGAGACATCAGGTATAGAATAGGGCTTGTGCAATCGCACCGGTGCCCCGACCGCATGACCGGCCGGGGCTCACTTGCAACGATGAGAGAAGCATCATGCAAGCCGACCTTTTTAACACGCCTGATCGCAACCCCTCAAATTCCGGGCTGACCGCTTTCGATTTCGAGGGGGTTCCCGTCCGCGTCACCGATATCCATGGAGAGGCATGGTGGCTGCTGACGGATGTGTGCCGGGTCCTGGAGATCAGCAACACAGGGAACGCCTCCGCGCGGCTTGATGGCGACCAGAAGTCCACTATCCGTATCGCGGATAGTGGCAATCTCAACGCCGATCGCGTCATCGTCAACGAATCTGGCCTCTATTCACTCGTGTTTGCCAGCCGCAAGCCGGCGGCCCAGCGGTTCAGGAAATGGGTCGCGTCGGACGTGTTGCCGGCGATCCGGAGGACCGGCTCATACCACCTCCGTCCGGCCCCAGAACCTGCACCGGCCCGCCAGATGACCATGGCCGAGATGACCCTGGCCGTGATCGGCAACCTGCAAGGCCAGGTCGCAGAACAGGCGGCCACGATCCACGCCCAGAACGCCCTGCTCGATACCAGCATGCCCAAAGCGGCGGTCTATGACCGGATCGCCGACGCGGACGGCAGCCTATGCATCTCAGACGCCGCGAAAACGCTCGGCCTCGGTCCGCAGTCGCTGTTCCGGTGGATGTCCGCGAACGCCTGGATATTCCGGCGCGGACGTGGGGCGCCCTGGCTCGGACGTGAGGAAAAGGCGGAGAATGGCACAGGCTACCTGACGCACATCGTGACCACCGTGCTGCGCCCGGACGGCCGCGAAATCGTAACGAAACAGGTCCGGGTCACCGCCAAGGGTCTCGCCCGGCTGGCCCGCCTGGTGCCTGGTGCGCGGACCCATGCTGCGCCTGTCGCGGCGACCCCGGAGCCGGTTCGGCACGGGGGGTATTTCCACGGTCGCCGCCGTGGCCATGCGGGCACGGAGCCGGAGGATATCGACGCCCTGGGCCGGCACGACGGCACCCCGCCGCTCTGGCTCAACTGACAAGTTAAGGCCCCGGTTCATCGCCGGGGCCTTTCATTCTACTGGGAACGCCCCTCCGCCTTGGATTCCGGTCCTGCTTTCGCTTGATGCTGCGCAAACGATCGATCTGCCGCCGCAATCTGCTTGTCGAGTGGCGTCTGGTCTGCCGCCCGCACCTTAGACAATGAGGTGGATGGCCCGGAAACATTGTTGGGGGCGGCCTTGGGACCAGCCTTGGGCACTGACTTCAACGGCGGCGGCTTGTTGATCGGCGCCAGCTTCTTCGGCGGCAGGGGCGGAGGCGGCTTCGGCGCCGGACCAGGTGGTGGCGGCTTGATGCTGGGCTCGTCTGGGAGCGGGATTTCCGGCTCGCCTTTGTGCGTAGTCGCTGGCGGAACCTCTTGTTTATGCGCGTCATTATCCTGTCGGTTGCATGGGCTCTTCGTCGCTGGGTTGCTGATGTTCGCCTGTGTCCGCTTCTGGACTTCCGTGCCGGCTGCATCTGCCATCGCGGACGGGAGGGTGCGGATCGATGACACAAACGACAGCAACGATGACATTATCGACATTGTGGCTTCTCCGCCGTCTTGTGCGCGTTTTCCGACTGATGCCGCGCATATGCCCGGTCCGATGACGCGATCTGCCGCTCCAGGGGCGTGGGCCGTGCCGGCGCTACCATATTGCGGGCCGGCAGCACCCCGCCCCTCGGAGGCAAAGTCGCCCTCGGCGCCGGCTGATCCAATGCGCCGCCAGGACGATCGGCCGGCGCCAGGGTGATCGCTCGCGCTGGCGGGTATGCGGGTTGACCGGATGCGACCATGGTCTTGACCGGGGGGACGCCACCGCGCGGGGGCAGGACCGTCCTTGGTGGCGGTTGATCCGGGTCGCGGCTGGCGCGCTCGGCCATGTGCTGGGCTATGGCATCACGACGGGCCTCGATATTACCAACGACATCCGATGCGCAGAATTTGAGTGCATCCCTCATCGTCTTCTCACAAAAGGCGCTCTCTGCATGTGTGATCTCGATGAATGGGAATTCGACTGACCACGCCTTACCTTCCACGTCGCGCGCGTGCTTGGGCTTCATGTTTCGATACCCGGCCAAACGGATGCCGTGCCGAAGTCCGCTGATTCGCGGATCGCCGAATCTCTGGTTCAGATCGGTAAAGAACTGGTTCAGGCCCCTGCGGTCATAAACTTGATCGTCCGTGCCACTGGCCACCCCCTGGCGCCGGAATGGCGCCTTCGGCACCCGGAACACGATCTGATGGCTGTTCCATGATGTTTTCAAGCCGAGGCATGGCCGATAACCTTGGTCGCGCCAATATTGAACCGCAGATTTAGATGGATCGGGAGACACCGCATCGTCGATCATGACGTAGAAGCTGTGACGATCCATCGGCGTGATTAAAATGTTCATGCCCTCCTTGATGGAATTCTTCATCCGGAGCATGCCGACGGCGTTCTGGAGGTCTTTGGTATTATAGAACTTCTCGACCTTCTCGCCGTCTTCGGTCCGTTTGCCGGGCAGGTAGCCTGCCTTGTTCTTGATTTTCTTGCCGTCCTCGTCGATCTTCGGCGCGGAATCGTCGGCCTTTTGCATCAGGGTCAGCCGGACCTCGCTACACCCCAGCGCATCCATCTGGCGTTTAACTTGCTGATTTATTGTCCATTCTGCCGCGAGAAGGGGGCGATCGATTTCCTTCTTGCCGACGTTCCGTTCATGGGTTTTGTCATCCGCGAAATGCTTATGAAGCCAGTCCAGGGCCGCGTTGTAGTCGCACCTCTTGGCCCATTTTACGGTGTCTATGGAGTTGCTTGCCGGGCGCAGGTTGCCGTCGCGCGATGGCAACGCTCTGTCCATCGGTAGATCACCAGCGGAAATGAGCGCAGCATGGACGCCGGCCGGATCGAGCCGGCGCAGGCGATCGACTTCTTCGCGAGTCAGGTCAGCCATAATGATCTCTCCAGGCGCGTCGATCACGCTGTCGCGGGCAGGCTGGGCACGCGGTCGCGATACAGGTGACCGAGCAGATGTCCGTTGATTCTATCATGGATTCTGGCGAGGACGGCCCAGACGACCCTCTCGGACGGGCCGGACCAGGTGCCAGCCAGGGCGTCATAGGTGACGGGTCGATTTCCGGGGAACGTAATGCCGGCCATGTATTTATTGGTCGGACGGAAATGAACTCGGCACACGAGCCAATCTCGGGCGTCGTCGTAGAGAATGAAGCCGTAATGGTCATAAGGCTCGGGCTCTGACAGGCGCCATTCGCGGCCGGACGGCACCTGTTCGATCTCGCCATCGGCCTCGCGCATCAGGAAAACCTCAAGGTCCAGGTCGGGCTTGCGGACGTCGGTCATGGTGCGTCTCCGGGAATCGTCTCGACCGAATCGAGACGTTTGCGGACGGCTGCAATCACGGATTCTGTGTGTTCTGTGCTGTCCGCAAACCACCGGTCGCCCAGGGCGTCGTAGTGAACGGACGGCAGGTCATGGAAATCGATGCCGGAGAGACATGGCGTCTTGCGGTTGAAGAAAATGCGATAGTCTCGCCAATATCTGGTGTCTTCCGGCTCGACGTGCCGCAGTTCGCGGTCGCGATCGTCCGGATCGTCGTGCCATGATCGAACAGGCGGCGGCTCGGCGTGCTTGATGACCATGCCACCGACTGCTATGAGGCGGCTGATCTTGGCTGTGTCTATTTTCGGCATCATCGCGGTCCTGTGCCTATCGTTTCGGAATTGCTTCGGGCTATTCGACCCGAGCCGAGACGATCTTGCGTCGTAATGCGATGGCGTCGCTGATCAGCGCATCGAGTCCTTGCAGCACACCCCGCTCGCAAACGACTTCGCGCTGGTTCGTGTTGATCAGAAACAGATCGTAAAGACCGCGCGGCATCGGACATGTGCCTGCTTCCCATCGTGCCCATGTTGCGAGCGAAACGAAGACGATCTCTGCCGCTTCTGTCTGTGTCAGGCCAGAGGTGGCGCGGGCCGAGCGGATGGCCTGTGGTCGCGGGTTTCCCATTGATTTTGCTTTCATAGCTCGCTAAAAACATAGCATCGATGCACCGCTTTTAGCGTGTTACAGTCGCCGGATTCCCGTCCGGCGACTGTGGTGATCAGAAGGGAAGGCTCAGGCAGTTTTCCGCTTTCTCGTCTTCGTGATGGAGGCAAGCGCAGTCCGGGCGTCGTCCGCGATGATTTTTGCGTGCATCCTCCGAGCGATGTCGGTCGCGGACAGTCCGGACGGCTCATCCGAGATGACCTCAAGCGGGATGTAGCCTGCCGCAGCGAGTTGCTTGAGGTCACCTTGCTCAATCAGGCAATCAAAGGACGCTTGAGGCGCGCGATGCCTCTGCGCAGAAATTCCAAACTTCTCGGCTCTCCTGTGAATTTTGACGAAATTCATTTTGTCGCGTCCATCAAATGCGCCATCAGTTGTTTCAACAACGAAAATAGCGCAGTCGTTCCCGTGGATAGTCAGGTAGTTTCCGTTCGACAGTCTGTTTTTATCCAGTTCAAGCATCTCATCGATTACGGATTCAAGATGCTCAACCAGATACTCAGATGCGCCGTCGTATTCACGGCTAACGTTATATTCACAGTGAATCTTGATGACATTGCGGCCACTCTTGCGGCGGAAATTACCGTCTGTTGTTTCGACTAGCCGGGCGACGTAAACGACATAGCGCCGACCAACGCGGAACGTCTGAGTGTATTCCGCGAGTTCTCGGGATAGCGCGACTGTCAGATAATTGCCGTTGAGCAGGCGTCGAGCTTCAAGATTTTGGCGATCTCGCGAATATCCGCTGTGCTGAATGCGAGCCTCAAGCTCCTTGGCATTTACGAAAACAGGCTTTGAGGATTTGGTCATTTTCTCACTCACTCCAAAGGCGAGCGGTATCGATGCACCCGCCGGATTGTGCTGCCAGGTTCCCGCCCGGCATCAGGTGCTTTTCTCACGCTGACAATACTTATATAGCAGCGTGAGTAATAAAAATCAAGAAAAACACCATATATATACTTGACAAATTCAAACAACCGAATCCGATAAGAAAATGGCAGGGTGAAACACACCGTTTATACATGCCTGGAAGGCCACCAGTTGGACGATTGGGCGTTTTTGAGCGTGGAGCGACTTTTGAGCAAAGACGTCGCATAGTGGCCTTCTACAGCAAGGCGGGGTCATGACATCACGTTTATGTGATCACTCAGCGGCGATCGGCATGGTCTCGGCCTCAGACTGCCCGGCCATCATCGCGGCCTCACGGGCGGCCTGGGCCTCAGCCTCGCGGCGACGGACCATCTCCAGGAACTCGCGGCCCGTCATGACCATCCTGGCCATGACCGCGCCCTTGCGGTTTTCCAGTTCCATCTCGTCGCGGCTCTCCGCATCCAGTTCCAGCCGGGCGCCGTTGGGCCAGGTCAGGGCGCCGTCGCGATAGGTCAGTCGGGCGCGGGTCGAGAGGTCGATGATGATGTGGGCTGCGGCGTTGATGACGATCTCGACGGCGGTGCTGGGGGTGATGTCGCCGGCCGGGTCGTGGGCCTCGCCGGAGACGGTGAGTCTAGAAAATGACATGAGGGTTGCTCCAGAAATTGGATCAGGGGGTGGCAGGACGGCCGATAATCCTGTTCGGCGACAGGGAGCGCATGAACGCGGCGATTCTGGTTTCGGCATTGAGGTGGATCGGCGTTTCGTCGATCGTGATCTCGACGACCCCATCAGGACGGCGCCAGACGACGATCAGGTGGTCACCGAGGCGCATCGTCAGCGCGTTCCCGTCTGGGCCTCGGCTCGTCTTGCTGTCCCAGTTCGGCAACTTCATGAACAGAGCGAGTTCCAGAACGGCATCGCGGGCCAGGATGTCGTGGATATCAAATGATTGAAATTCCAAGGTGAATCGGCCGTCCTGGTGGAAGACGGGCTTGAACGCGGGTTGCGGGCGGGGGGGCGGGGTCATGGCCGGCGTCCTCCGGGCATCAGCGTGGAGATTGCGCTGTTGGGGTCGGTCAGAATCTGGAACAGGTTGAATGACGCAGGAGGCATCGGATGACGGCCCGCTTCCCAGCGTTTCCACGTCGATTGCGTCACGGAGACGATGCGGCCGGCTTGGGTCTGCGTCAGCCGCGCGGATCGCCGAGCAGCCCGGATCGCGGCCGGGGGCGGCGGTGATGGCCTGGGTGGCATTTTATGTTGCCTTTTTGAGATGACATTGCTACACAGGGGTCGCTGAAGATGGCGCCCTCGGGCACCAACATCGAGACCCCAGGAACCGCAAGGTGCCCCTGGGGTTTTCGTGTTTTCAGGCCGCTGCCCTGGCGGTCTCCGCGTCCGGCTGGACAGCCTCTATTTCCGGCTGGACGATCTCGGCGATCGGATCGACGGTCTCGGCGTCCGGCGCTTCCAGCTTCTTGCGCGTCTTCTTTGGGTTTGCCTCGGCGTATGCGATTGCGCCGTTGATCAGATCCCAGACTTCGCGGGAGTTCGGCGATGCATCCTTCGATTTAACGAAATTGACGATCTGTCTGACCTCTGTCTCGAAGTCGCTGACTTCATAGACCTCGGCGACGTGCGAGGCCGTGCGCGCAGCTTTCATCTCGCTGTAAGGCCACGCGCGAGAAGGGGAACGGCATGTCCGGACGGCGCTCGTGCGCTCGTCGGCATACCAGCGGCCGGCGTCGTCGAAGGTGCCCGGCGGGTGAACCAGGCGCGCGGCACGGCGCATGTATTCGATGGCAGCGGCGACGATCGTGTCGAATTCGTCGTTTTCTTCGCGCATTTTCGCAATGCGGTAGGCGCGCGGGTCGCCTTTGAACATATTGCTCATTTGTTTACGTCCCATGGACCGCCTGGGGCATGGCCGCAGGCTTTGACACTGATGCGTCAGCCCGATGGGACATTTGCTGAAGATGGCGCCTTCAGGCTGACAATACATATATAGGGCATCACGCCCCATCGGTCAAGAAATAATCCAAGAAAATAGATAAAAGATCGTACATGTGTGCAAGTTGTATTGAATTCGAGATGACATTGTGAGGGTTGGTATTTCCGATTCCGGGAGGGCGGCAACATTTTTACAGAGAACTACAACATGTTGTCAGGTTAATACCTGATCGCGGTGGATTGGGTGGATTCCGGGGTGGCGGAGGCGTGGTGATGCGGTGTGGGCGGCTAGGGGAAAGGGTCGTTGCTGGCTGGATGTTTCGTTGATGATGGTGGGGGAGTTCATGGGGGAGGGGGCGTTTACGAGATGGACTGAAGGGGCGCAGGAAGGCGGCGAGGGGATGCCCGGCTGCCGCCGGGCTGGCGGTGATGGGGCATGCGCAAGATCGGCCAGGTGAACCTGTGAGCGACCTGACGTTGATGGATGCCGGCTAGACGATCTGATCAGCGACTGGACGATGATAAATGCATCAAGCAGCCCGGCGGAGCCGGGTATCCCGAGCCCCGCGCGAAGCGCGCCCCTTCAGAAATCCCGTCTCCGCTCCAGCCTGCCTCGTTCCGGCTCGAAGCGCCCTGCTAACCGACCTATATCCCTACTAACCGACCTGGCGCGTTGAGGTCGGTTAGTAGAAAACCGCAGTTTCCCGGCATTTCTTAGGCCGCTAACCGACCTAACCGACCTAACCGACCTCTTTTTATATATTATTCTCACGCGCGAGCATTTTCCCTTCCCGGCCGGCGCCTCCTGTTCCATTCCGGCCGATCTGTCCCAGTCATCGCATCACGTATCACCCTCCCACCAGATCACCGCAAAAATGGTCGGTTAGGTCGGTTAGGTCGGTTAGTGCCTCGTAAGTAGCGGATATGTATAGATAATGACTAACCGACCAAGCGCCCGCCAAGTCGGTTACTAGCCGACATGGTGCTGATGCAGGTCGGTTAGCGCTACTCCGCAGACACAAAAAAGGCGACCAGATCGCTCTGGCCGCCCCGTGGGTCGCGCTTGGCGTGTTGGCGTCAGCCGCTCGTCTCCGCGTCGTCATTCAGAATGTCATGCGAGATCATGTAGCACCCCACCTGCCGGCCCTTTCCGGGCAGGGTTCGCTTCATGGTGAGACCCTTTCCGGCCCCGATCTTCATAAACCCTGCATCTCTGATAGCCTTGGCTGCATCCGCGCCGCTGATGGCCGTCACCTTGAGTTCGTCCCGGATGAAGTTGTCCCAGTTAATCGCTGGAATAATGAAATCATAGAAGACGGTTTCATTGTTGGTGCCGACCTGATCGCGGTAGCCGATACAATCAACGACCGGCGAGACATAATCGTCCGCCGTCCCTTCCGACCCTCCGCCCAGCGCTGTCTCCGTCCGGCGCAGTGACTCGAAGCGCCGGAAGCCGTGACGCATCAGGAACTCACGCAACGCCTTGATCAGATTGATTTCCTCGCGCGATCCCTCACCGCCGCGCTCACGCAGCCAGTCCAAATACACCCGCCCGACGCCATCCGCAGCGGCACCTGGCTCCCACGGCAAAACTCCGAGCCAGATCGCCAGTTCGCCGGCAGCAGCAACGAGCGCGAACCGATCGGCGACCCGACTGACCTGGCCGTCGGCGGACAGTGAGACGAATTTCTCGCGGAAGTCGTGCTGGAGGCGTCCGATCACATCGAGAACATAGTCGATTCCTGACGTTTTCATCTCCTGGATAAGCTCTTCAATGAATCGTCGCCCGGCCGTTCCGTGGAATTTCTCGCATATATCGACCATGAATTTCGAGAACGATGCGGGGCTTGGGGCGTCATGGATGGTATCGAACGCTCCAAGCTCTTGGTTGCAGATAGCGTTGATGGACGGCATGCGGATATCCTGACCGCCGGTGATCATGCCGGAATCCGCCGCAATCATCTCGCTGAGGTCTTTCTCGCCGTTCGATACGAAAACGAGTTGAAACGTCTTGTTTTTCCGGAGTCCAACATCGCGTGTCGCCCGATTTTTGCCCTCGCCGTCGGCCGCCATGTAAACAATTTCGCCGATGGTCCGTCCCGGTGCGTTGGTCGCCTCGTCGAGGAACGCACATGTCCCCGAGACGCGCTCAAGCAATCCTTCCATCGAGTTTGCGGTCGATCTCCATTTCTTGACGATTGTGCTGTTCGGGTAGTTCACGTCTCCCCACACGCTTGCACCGGCAATGATGGCGGTCGTTTTCCCGCGAGATGATGCCCCGTAAAAATGAAACCCGCCCCCTGGCTGTTTGAGTATGGGCAGCAGGGGGCTGGCGAACGCGGCTGAGATCGTGAATATGAGACGGCTGTTGCCTACAGCATAAGCCGCGACACTATTCTGCCAATCCTCAAGTGTGCCCGACGGTGCGTGCAAGGACTTCAATGTCTCGGCGTCCACATTGTCGTTCTTGAATATCAGACGCTCCTCGTCGCCGCCGATGACCTCACCGCCGGGCATGACGAATGCATCAAATGCGCCGGACTGGGACACGCACCAGCCGGTCCTGTCAGTGATCTGGGTAAAGGCGGTGCATTTGATCGTCATGAAAAACGTCCTGAGCAACGTCGATGCGGCAGGGTTGTATCCGAACCCCAGCCCAGCCATGTCCGAAAACAGGTCGCTTTTCGCATTGGTTATCTCGCGTTTCGGCGCGACGAACTCCCTGACGCGCCCCTGGTCGCTGCGCCAGTTCAACAGCAGTCCGGCATCTGAAGCCGACCGGCTATCGACAGCCGCGACGATTTCGAACGGCCGCGTCGTCACCTGGACCTCGGTATCGGGCATGCCTGCTTTGTAGGCGGGGCGCAGAAAAACCAGTCCTTCAGGTGTCATTTCGTATCCGGCCGGAAAAATTGGCTTCTCCGTAACGCCGGCATCAAGCCCGACCTGGCCCGGCTCAACCGCCCCAGCGATCAGCGCCGCGACATCGACCTCGACGCCCTCCGGCGCAGGCTGATCCAGCGCCCATCCGTCAGGCAGGCCCTCCGGCAAGCTGACGATCCGAACTAGCGGGGCGGCGCCGTCGGCCGGCTGGTCCGCATCGACCATGACCGCAATCTCGCGTGCATCCCGCAGGCCAGCATCTCCGGCATCGGGCCATACGATGACCTCTCGATCGCGGAGGTGCGTCCAGTCGGTCTTTGCCAGGGAACCTGGCATGACTGACACGAAGATGACGCCATCATGCATAGCCTGGGCGGCCTTTGCGGCCCGCTCGTTGCTGACCACGATGACCGGCAGGGATGGACTCTGGGCGACCGTATCCATCCCGTAAAGCGGACGCCGGGGGAACAGTTTATTGAATGTGTCATTGTCGATGACATGCCAGCCGGCTCTGTCGTCTTTTGTGCCGTATATGACGATTTTCCGGCCTGCCTCGCATTCAGCGACGGCGAGAATCGTGTCCTGCTCTGCATTGTTGTAAACATGCAGGTCAGTCGGGGCCAGGCGCTGGAGAGTGTCTCGTGTCGGAGTGTGTCGCGCAGGAATCTGCGGAACAAGCTCGCCGGGCCGCGCCGGTTTGGGCTTCGACTTTGAAGCCTTGCCGGATTTGCCAGTCTCGGTCGGCGGCGCCGACGGAGCGGCGACAGGTAGCGGCGAGACTGTCCGGGGCGGCAGGCGGACAATATTCGTTTGCGTCGCCGGCACCTCGGTTGTCGAATATTCGCGATCGGCGGCTTCGCGGTCATACGCATCGTCGGCGCGGCGCCGGGCGCCACGGAATGGATTGCTGGTAGCAACGGGCGCCTGCACGGCGTCGATAGCAATAGAGGGCGTCATTTTCGTTTTCTCCTGCGAAATGCGCGAGAAAACGCTTGACCCTGCGACTCCGGCACCCATATCAAGGGACAAGTCCCTCGATTCTTGCTTGCGGCATGTGTTGAGCGGGTGTGGTTGTGGGTATCGGAGTCGCTGGCTTGCCCCTTCGCCGGGGTGGGTCAGCGTTTTTTGTTTGTGGGGCGAGGTTATGCGGCCGGTCCGGGCCTGGACCTGAACCGCTCGATGATGGCCTGCTCGACGTCGCTGCGGACGCACCGGTAGTCGTCACGAACCCGGCCGATCACCGCCGAGAGCGTGTTCCCGGCCCTCCATCCATCAACGACGCATTGCTGGATCGAACCAGCAATGGCATCGTCGTTGCATGGGATCGCGATGTCCGGGTTCAGGCGCGTGAATTCATCGACGCACATATTGATGACCGCATCCATCACGTCGTCGATCGTCTGCTCGTCCTCGACGGCGATGAGACTGATATCGACCTGCCAGAACCCGCCACCTGTCGCGTGGATCAAGCTAACGAGCGCATCCTCGGGCATGAACTCGCGCCAGTAGAGCGGGTCGTTCTCGTATGACTGATGATTGGGCCGACGCAGCCCGGACGCGACCGCGATGCCCAACAGGCGCCCAATGACGGCCGGCGAGGTCGGAGCGACGGGTCGAACCGACTGGGGCCTGGGGCGCGTGGCCTGGCGCCAGGTGGAGAGGTAAACGCGCGGGAGGGCGGTCAACTCATCCTCGGGGTCGATCGGGCACGGGGGCTGGCGCCGGGTGCCGTGGAACGGATTGGCGGCGCGGGTGGCAGCGTTCATAGCTGCGCGCTCCTTATATATATGTGGTGAGGTGTGGATTACGCGGGGGGGAGTTCCGCGACCCGGTGCAGTCAGGAAGCCTGACCCTGAGCGGCTTCTGTCGGCCATCCGCCCCGGCGCGTTGCTGTTCTGTCCGACAGCGCATCGAGCCATGCGTCGATATCCGCCGGGCGATACTTGACCATGTTGCCGAGTCGGATATGGGGCGGGGCGCCTGGTGGGTTGTTGGATGGCGGAATCTTGCCCAGCCTAAGCCGTTGCAAAAACGCGCGGCAGACGCCCAGCCGTTCAGCGGCTTCGGCTTCGGTCAGCAAAATGGGATTCTGAACAGCAGACATGACTCAGCGTGCCCTCGTGAGAGGTGAATGCTGGGTCGGTCACGGGGTGGCTTCTTGTCGAGCGTTTACAGCGGCTGCTACTCTGTAAACGAGGTCTCTGCCTTGTGCCCGCCACGCCCCAAGGGGGTTATCGTGACGGAGGTTTCAACCGTTTGGCTCCACAATCCTCAATTTGTAACGCGCTTGCCGGAATTTCTTCCGGGAACTGACGCGAGTCTATCCCCTATAAACCGCCCAGCGCACGCATCGGCCCGCTAGACTATCTACATATATACGTTCAGCGGGAGGGCGCGTCAAGATATTGTAGGCGAATATGGACGACTGCGCCTGACTGGGCATTACCTTGGGTGATTAGACGCCGCGCGATCCGATTCTTTGGGCAGTTAGGATATGGTCACGGAAGCCTGATGGCGGCTGGAGTTAAGGCTGTTGCCCCCGTCAACGGGGCAGCGTCCGTTTACCAAAGCATGGGCCACCAAGCCCGGCACAGGCATCCCTAGATGCACCATTTTTGCACCATGGCGGGGGTGATTTGGGGTGACAAAGGGTGACGAGGGATGACATAATAATCTGGATATTTCAACGGCATAGCCACGGAGCCCGCAGTCTTCCATGACCACATTTTGCCCTCTCACGGCGGCAACAGGGGTTCGAAGCCCCTATGGGACGCCATAGCTTTCCAAGTAAACGCAGAATTATAGCCAGAAATTACGATGGGTTAGACGCCTTCGAGGTCTGGTTGGATACGCTCTGTCCCGCGCATGGCCGCCTGTGCCCGCCGGACTTGATCGGCTGCGTTTTACACACTCCGGGATCGAGTTTTGCGTGCGCAATGTGCTCCATCGCCTCTCGTGAGAGACGGGTCTGATCAGTGGTGCGTGTCGTGGTCATGGACCGATCGGGTGCGCCTGACACGCAAGTGAAGCGGATTGCGCGTTCCTTTGGGGTTCAGCGTGTCGGCCTCAAAAAATTGAATATTTTTTGAAAAACGCTATTTCTATGTTTTTTTTGGTTAAGTAGAATATTATTCTTGACAGAATTTTCTCTGATTTTATTTGAAGGAAAAGAAAATCGATCACGGGGATCGTGCATATTTCCAATATGATTTGGCTGCGCAATAATGGGCGTGGTGCGAAGCCTTCTGGCTTCATGGAGATCATGATGAGATTCAACACGTCGAACGAACTGTTTTCGTCCGGGATTTTCAGGGTTGGTATCGCGGCCGTATTGGCGCTGGTGGTTCTTCTGATTTTGAACCCGTTCTACCAGGTGGCATCGGGCTATTGTGGCGTTCTGCTGAATTTTGGCTCGGTGCAGCCGACGCCGCTCAATCCGGGCCTGCGCTTCGCGATCCCTGTCTACCAGCAGATCGTGCTTGTCTCGACACAGCCGCAGACCGTGACCTCCGACGAGCGGGCGGCCACCCATGACCTGCAGAACGTTCATACCGCGGTTTCGGTGACCTTTCACATCAATCCGGCCGACGCGCCGGGGTTCTATCGGGATTTCCGGGCCTTCAACATTCTGGGGAGCCGTATCATCGGGCCGACGGTTTCCAACGACGTGAAGGCGGTAACCGCGAATTACAATGCCGAGGAACTGATCACGAAACGAGATATCGTTGACGGGCAGATCAAGGACCTGGTGATCAAATCGCTGCTTCCTTACCACTTGAGTATCGAGGCCGTGAATATATCGAACTTTGCCTTCTCGCAGGTTTATGAGCAGGCCATCGAAGCCAAGCAGGTGGCCCAGCAGCAGGCCCTTCAGGCACAATATACCTTGCAGCAGACCCAGATATCGGCACAGCAGCAGGTGGTCCAGGCCAAGGCGCAGGCCGATGCTGCGATCGCGACCGCGCAGGGGCAGGCGCAGGCCCTGCTGGTGACGTCGCAGGCCCAGGCCAAGGCCAATAATCTGGTCTCGCAATCGCTGACGCAGCCGCTGTTGCAGCAGAAGGCGCTGGACCGGTGGAACGGCACCATGCCGACCTATCTGAGCGCGGGTGCGCCGATACCCTTCATCGGCAGTACGATCTCGCCGTAGAAGCGATGGGCGATGCTTCGCGGCCGGGCCGGTGAGGTTGCACCCCCGGTTGCCGCAAAAGGCCGTAAACGCGCGTTTACGGCCGAGCCCTGACAAGCAAATAGAGAATTCACCTTATCTGTCAGGATATGCTTAACCATTTTCTTTCTGATAATGCATATCGTCTTTGAAATTCGCCTTCAGGGCTCTCTGTTCCAGACGCTTCAGCGTCAAGCATCTGGTATCCAATCCGACGTCCTGCAGAAATTTACGGATGATCTTCCAGGACGGTTGCGGAGTTTGCTCTTTCTGCGGTTTTTTGACATGCGCGATGGAGCATCGGGATTTCTGGGGCGGGAGCCTGGTCCGGGGTGCTGGCGGTCGGGAGCCGTCGGATGTGGGAAAGATCCACTTCCGCATTCAGAAAGACATCGCTGCATTTTCTGGTTTCGGTCGGTTCGAAGAATTTTAGTGAAGGCCGGGGTATCGGGAATGGCATTCACGTTTGTCATCGTCGCGCGATAGCCGGTCGTTTTATGGCAGGCGTGCGTCGGATTGGAGTTTCCCCGCAGCACGACACGGGGATTCGTATTCTGGACGGTCTGCGGTCCGATGCGGGATGCCATTGGATCCCGCCCGGTGTGGGGGGTGTTCAGCCGTGCATCGCCTTTTTGATTTTCTGGTCTGTCTTGTACTGGCTGAGGGCGTAGACCGACCAGATCGCGGCGGGAATCCAGCCGATGACCGTAATCTGAAGAAGCAGGCAGATGATGCCGGCAATGGGTCTGCCAATGGTGAAAAACTGAAGCCAGGGGAGAAGGAGAGCGAGAAGGAGGCGCATGTGGATGGTCTCTATGCGAAATGTTGATCAATGAGTTTCCTCGCGATACGGGGAAACCCTGGACCATGTATTCTGCGTGCGTTTCGGCCGCAAGCCAAAGGAAAGTTCCGGGGTGGCGTTGCGGCGTGACGTGTTGGGTCCTGCCACGGGGCCCCTGTGTACAATCATGTGGATAACGGGTACAATCATGGGATGGGCCGGCGGAACATGGCGCGCATCTATAATTAACCAGCCGGAAAGTAATGTCGGACATCGTGATGGTGATGGCCGTGTCTGCTTGAGGTGAAGGGGGCCAGTTCTGCCGCGCTATGGGGTGGAATGGGTATTGTTGCAGTATGGCATAGAACTGTTGGCTGGCTGAGGCGTTTTGGCTTCGGACTATACGGCTCGAAATGACGTGATCAGGCGGCTGTCGTGCGTCGCGTCTTGGGTTGTTGTTTGAATGATTTGCTGAAAGGCTCTGCCATGCTGATGAATCGATTCGCCGCTCTTGCCGTTTCCTGTGGTCTGGCGTTTTCCGTCGTGGGGGCCGCGCGGGCGCAGGGTGTGCCGGCACAGGTGCCTGCCGGGACGACGCTCTCGACCCCGCCGGCTGGCAGTGTGCCGGTGACGTCGCCGGTCGATCCGGCATCCAATCCTGCGACGCAGGGTGCGCAGATCGTCAATGGCGTGACGGGTTCGACGACTGCGGCGACGCCCGGTGTGCTGGGCGAAAACGGGTTGCCGACGCTGGCCTCGGCCAGTGCGGGCAATGTTGCCGGTCTGGTGACGTATTGCATTCACAAGAAACTCGTCTACGGCACCACGGCGCGTACCACCGCGCGGGCGCTGGTCAAGCGTGATGACGTGAAGAACGACCAGTTCTATTCGGTCGGTGGGCAGGGTCTGTTGCAGACCGGTACCAGCACGCCGTTCGATATCTCCACGCTCGACCGGTCCAAGCGGGTCGAACTGTGCAGCGATCTGGTCAAGAAGGGCCAGTCGCTGGCCGACTGATGCGGTTTTCGTGACCGGTGCATGCCGTGCGGCGCGGCATCACCGGTCATGATTTCTGGATTGCTGGCGGCCATGGCGATGGGTTTTTTTGGTGCGCGGGTGGCGGTCGCGGCGCCGCAGGTGCTGGTGCTGAATCCGGGAAATACGGAGGCGCGATTGCATGCGCGGTCGGCGCTGACGGATATTGATGACAGCTTCGCGGGCGTGTCCGGGCGGTTGCAGTATGATCTGGATCGGCAGACCTGCCATGTGAACCTGACCATGGATGTCGGGTCTCTGAAAGTCGGCAGTGCCGTCATGAAACAGGTCATGCTCTCGGGCATCATGCTGGATAGCGACGCGCATCCGACCATGCGTTATGTGGGAGAGTGCCGGCCGAGGATCGTGGGCGGTGAGGTTCATTCCCAGCTTGTCGGCACGTTGACGATGCGGGGGGAAGGCGCATCCTGTCACGTTTGAGACCCAGATGCGCTTTTCGGGGAATACGCTGCATCGGATCGTCAGCAATGCGACGTTCGATCAGCGGCTGTGGGGTGTCAGCACGCTGCTGCATTCGGTCGATCCGATGGTTCGGTCGGAGACGGTCATTACGCTCAAATAGGTGATCCGTTCAGGTGTTTTGCGTGAACGGACAGCCGTGCTCTCGAACGTATAAAAGTCTTTTTGCTTCTTTTTCTTCAGAAAAAGAAGACCCCCTTTACAGCCGCGCCATCAGCGCGGCGATCGGCATGATCAGGTGCCGATGAAGCCATCGGTGGAGCGGCTGGAAAGGCCGCGCGTAAGAATCCAGGGCAGCGGATTGAAAATCGGGTGCCGCGCAATGCCGGCCGAAATCCTTTGCGAAGGGGACGGCTGCGCCTTGCCGGACATAGCGGTGGTACAGGTCGGCATCCGCTCCCGTGCCCCAGCCGGCGGCCTGGCACAGGACGGCGGCGAAGGCCTGAGAGCGAGGAGGGAGCAGGTCGGCCGCGTTTTCGGCCTGGTCGACGGCGATGGCGCGGTAGTGGAAGCGGCGGTAGGGGGCGGCTTCGCTGGCGGCGAAGCGGGTGCGTTCGCCCTCGGTGACGAGCGGGCCGGGCAGGGCGGCGGCGGTGCGGGCCTTTCGGGTGATGGGGAGTGTCGGCTGGTTGTCGGGCGGGACGAGAACCGCGACGGTACGGCCGGCGCCCATGGAGAAGCCGCCGTGGAAGACCGCATAATCCGGATCCTGCTCGGTGCCCATGATGTCCATGCCGTGGGTGCGGGCGATGGTCGCCGCCGTGAACCATGCCTGGGCGCGACCGACTGCCGTCCAGCGATGCTGCGCGTCGTGCAGCGCGTTGCCGTAGGTTCTGGCCCAGGTGCGGAACGGGGTGGGTTTGCCGTCGATGGCGTAGCGGGGATCGTTGTCTTCGGGGAAATAACCCAGGGATTCGCTGATGCGGCCGGCGCGGACCAGTCGGCGGGCGAGGATCATCCTGATCGTATCGGGTTCGGGCGGGGCCGCCCAGGGGATGGCCGGGCCGTGCGTGGCGGGGATGTGCGCATCGACATAATGGCGGAGTTCCTCGGTCGTGAGCACCCGTTCGGCGACGTAGGCGGCATCGAAGGCGATGCCGCTGCGGCTGCCGGCGCTGGCGGCGGCGGTGTAGAGGCAATCGAAGGCCGCGACATATTGGCCGCGGGACAGGGTCAGCACGCCCTGCTCGGCGCGGAGGCGGCTGATTTCCTCCGGTGCCAGATCGTCATGGAGGGTGGGAAATCCCTTGGCGGCGTCGGCGTAATGGCGGGAGGCGGCGGCGAGGTCGCCATGCTGGATGGCCAGTTTGGCCAGCACCCAGTGCGATAGCGGGCCGGGCTGCATGGTGGCCAGCGTTTTTGCCAGATCGTAGCGGCCGCCGCGATAGGCCAGGGCGGCCAGGCAGTCGGCCTGCGCGATGTGGTTGAGTCCGCGTGCCTGAATGGCATCGACGAGAGTGACGATGGCCGGATTGGGGCGGATGGTGCGGATTGCGGTGCAGTAGGGGCAGTCATTGCCGCGAAGGCCGCGCGCCGCGTCGTGATAGCCGAGGCCGCCCCGGTCCGGTGCGTCGTAGTCGGATGCTGTGGCGGGGTCGTCGTTGACGATGTCGCCGGTGCGGGCCAGCGCATAGGCGACCAGGAGTTTCTGGCCGATTGGGTCTTCGATCAGGCGCTGGGCGCGGCGCGGGTCCGCCATGGCCCATGCGGCGATCAGTTGCAGCGAGATGACGCCGCCACTGGCGCCGCGCGCGGCCTGTTGGGCATAGAGGCCGATGGCGTGCGTGAGGTTGGCGGCTTCGATATGATCGGCACAGGGGGCGCTGGTTAGGAAGGCTTTCCAGCCGCAGGCGCTCCCGGCGGCCATCAGATAGGATCGGGCTTGTTCGCCGTAGCTGGCGACGGCGAGGGAGAGCGGATCGGGCGCGCCCTGCCGGGCAAGGGCGCGGGCCTGGGCGAAGGCGTGCGCGGCCGCCGCGCGGGCCTCGGCATTGCCGGTGGCGAAGAAACGCTCCTGTTGCAGGCGGCCGAGCATGTAAGCGGCCCAGACGGCGCGGCTCTGGCCCTGGCCGTCAGGGAGGTCGAGCACGGCCTGGAAATGTTGGCGGGCGTGCTCGGCATAATCGCCAGGGATGCCTTTGCGCACGAGGGCGTAATCGACCGCGCCGGCAGTATAGAGGCGGATCGCGGGAGGGATGCCGTCGCCCTGGTTGTAGGCAGAATCGCCATCTATCGCGTTGCGCATCATGACGATGCGGTTCTGTTGCAGGGGTGTCAGGACCTCCATGCCCGCTTCGGGCGGGAGGCTGTCGGGATCTGGGGATTGGGCGGGGCGGGGGACGGCCCTGGCGATGCGGAGGGCGTCGTCCGGGACGACGAGATGGCTGGCTTCGTAGGCGAAGGACGTGGCCGGCGTGCTTTTGAGCGTGCCTTCGCGGTCGTCGAGCAACTGGTTTGGAAAATCCATGCCGCAGGCGAGCACAAGCGAGATGCCGGCTGCGCTTGACAGTGCGAAGACCAGCGCGTGGCGGCGGATGGCGTGCGCGGCGGGCGCCTTCGGGGCAGGTGGATCAGCTCTGCCTGTCATGGGTTCCGGCATAGGCTCTGACTGTTCCCCGATCGCACCGCGCCCATCCGATGACGGCCTGTTGCCCTGCCCGCAGCAGGCCGGGCTGCGCGCGCCGCAGCCACATGCCCTGGGCATCGTAATCCAGATTATAGCCGTTCAGGCCGTCGGCTCCGGATGGGCAGGGGCTCTCGATCCGGATGGCTGGTGGGGCCTCGGCATCCGCGTTGCCGGCATTGGCCAGGACGATATCGTAGGGCGCCGTGGCCGAGGAACGGTGCAGGCTCACCGACAGCGCGGTGCGCAGGGGCTGATGGGTGATGACCGCGCGCCATGTCGACAGGCTCCAGGCCCTTCTGTCGTCGGAAGTGGGCAGGCGGAACCAGGCCCAGCCGGCCAGGCCGTGCGGCGGGGCGTGTTCGATGCGTTTCATGAAGGCGGCGATTTCGGCGGGAGGGGCCACGAGTTCGTGGCCGCTGTCGGCGCCCATGAGACGGTCCTGCTCGCTCTCGATGCCCGCGATCCGTCCGTCGGTGCCCCATGTGACGCGCGTGCCGTAGGCGGGGAGGGCCACATGCCATGGGCCGCGACGGCGCTGGGCGAAGATTCTGACCCATTCATGGGCCTTCTCGGGATTGAAGAGGCCGAATTGCGGATTCTGGACGGCGTGGATCTGCAAGACCGCGTCATCGACCCGGGCCAGCACCTCTTCCAGTTCGGGGGAGGCCAGCCAGGTCGGCAGGACCGTGATGGAAAGGGGTGTCGGCTCCAGCCGGCCGTGCAGCAGCGCCAGGAAACGCGCATAGGCCGGCAGGCGGACGGTGGCGCAATCATGGTCGATTTCGAGGCCATAGACCGTGATGCCGCGCTGCTGCCAGGCGGCTTTCACGGCGAGGATATGGGCGGCCAGTTGCTCCTCATCCCAGTCGGCCAGTTGGCCTTCGATGCGGATGACGGCGATGACTGGCATGTGTGTGCGTGCCAGCAGGAGGCTGTCGGGGGTTATGTCCACCCAGGAGCCGTGGCCGTCCAGTTCTGCCGCGAGAATGCGCCATGTGCGGATGATGGGCTGGCTGGCGGTGACGGCGGTGCTGACGGCCGGGGTCCATTGGCGTTGCCAGATATAGGCGTCACTGGGCAGCGCCCCGCCCGTGCGGGTGGTGAAGGCGGTGTGGATGCCGATCAGGCATAATAAAAATACGATTGGGATGTAGGGCTTTTTTAAAAAATCGGTCATTTCGTCTGGTCGGGGGCTCCGGAAGCGGTGGAGGGCAGGATCGCTTGCGAAGCGCGGTTGCTGGATGATCATGCCGTGACGGGTGCGCGGTCAACCGTCTTTCCTGTTGTGCTGTCCGGCTGGGGGCGCGGAACCTGGCTGGAGAGGGGGCTGTAAAAAAAACTTTGCTCCGCCGGGGAGCCTTGTGCCGGGAGCATGGGATGTTCCCTGACCGAATAAAAGCCTTCCGGCTTCTTTTCCTTCAGAAAAGGGAGAGAGCGATTGCGGTCTTTCCAATAATGTTCATCGTGAGGAATGGTGGCTTCCTTTAAAATAAAAAAGGCATCTTTCGCTGCGGCGTCGTGTTCTGTCGGGAAGTGCTGCGATGGGGGACACGAAAGCGTGATGACTGCGCTGTTCCGATAGGAGCGGCAGGCGGTATTTTTCGGGGACGCTCTGCTACTGCTATTGTCAATAGCCCGCTTTCTTGTCACGGATCTTGCGGAATGGCTCCGAAACGGGCAGGGGGCTTCGCTCTTGTCGGAGCCATCATGCATCCGTCCATTTTTCGAGAACAGCCAGAGTGACCCATCCCGCCCCTTCCTCTTCGTCTCATGGCGGTGCCGATACGCTGCGCGGCATCATGCTGGCCTTTGCCGCATTCGCCGCGTTCTCGTGCAGCGATGCCAGTGTGAAGCTGATCCGGGACGGGCTGCCGCCGTATGAGTGCGCGTTTTTCGGCTCGTTGTGCGCGCTGGTGGTGTTTCCCTTCCTGCTCGGCGGGAGGGATCGGCTGGTCGATGTGTTCACGACGCAGAACCGTAAGCTGTGGATGGTGCGCTTCATCGCCTATCCGCTGGGCATTATCGGCAGCGTTACGGCGTTCAGCCATCTGTCGATGGCCGAGGCGTTTACGCTGATCTTTCTACAGCCTTCGTTCGTGACGCTGATGTCGATCGTCTTTCTGAAGGAGCGGATCGGCTGGCCGCGCTGGCTCGCGATCGGGTTGGGCTTCATCGGCGTGCTGATCGTGCTGCGGCCCGGTCTGCGGCCGCTGTCGATCGGTCATCTGGGCGCGGTGGTGGCCGGGATGGCGGGGGCGATCTCGGTCGTGACCTTCCGGGCGTCGGGAGCCCATGAAAAGCAGATTTCGCTGTTCGGGGCCGGTATTCTCGGCGGCGTTACCATCTGCGGGCTGGTCAGCCTGCCGTCCTTTGCGCTGCCCGATGCGCATCAGCTTGCCTTGCTGGCCAGTTACGGGCTGCTGGCGGCGCTGGCGAACGTGCTGCTGATGCATTCCGCGCTCCACGCCTCGGCGGGGGCCATCGCGCCGACCCAGTACAGCCAGATGATCTGGGCGCTGGCGATCGGCCATCTGGTCTTCGGTGATTCGGCGGACATGGTGACGCTGACGGGCATTGGCCTGATCATTTGTTCCGGGTTGATCACGCTGGTGCGCGAGCAGGAAAAGCATGTGCCCGGACCGCCGCCGATCGCGGTGAGCCGTGGGCATGCGGCGTCGATGCTCGTCAACGAAGACCACGAAGAACCAGCCTGACCGCACATGCGCGCTGGTGGCGAGCTGGCACGCGTTTCCTGCGCTTCGGTGCGCGCGGCCCATTGGGGGCGCTCCGTTCCGGTGTCCGGCCCGCTGCGTGAGGGAACGGCGTGGGGACGGCCGGCGTTTGTCTGGCACGGGGACGGCGTGTTTGCGCCGGCATTCCTGTGCCGTGCTGTCCACCATCATGCGTGCAGGGGCGGGTCTGGCTGGGAGGCGTTGTCCTGAGCCGGTGACCTTCTTATGGTCCCTGACCCTCCGCCGGCCCGGATCGGCGTGGGGTGTGTGGTGGAACTCGGAACGAAAGGCTTTTCAGGCATGAAAAGATTCTTCAATACGCGCGAACGTCTGGTGCCCGAGGCGCTGGAAGGATTGTTGCGTTCGCCCGCCGGGAAGGATCTGTGCCGCCTGGACGGCTATCCCGATATCAAGGTCATCCTGCGGCGGGACTGGGAGCGGGGCGCGGGCAAGGTTGCCGTGATTTCCGGCGGCGGCTCGGGGCATGAGCCCGCCCATGCCGGCTTCGTCGGGCGCGGGATGCTGACGGCGGCGGTCTGCGGGTCGCTGTTCGCCTCGCCGGGTGTGGATGCGATTCTGGCGGGCATTCTGGCCGTGACCGGTGAGGCCGGGTGCCTGCTGGTGGTGAAGAACTATACCGGCGACCGGCTGAATTTCGGGCTGGCGGCCGAGCAGGCGCGCGCGCTGGGGCTGAAGGTGGAGATGGTGATCGTCGGTGACGATATCTCGCTGCCCGGCCATCGACAAGCGCGCGGCATCGCGGGCACGGTGATCGTACACAAGGCTGCCGGGCACATGGCCGAAAGCGGGGCGTCGCTGGAGCGGGTGGCGGCATTCGCGGCCGACGTGGCGGCGCGCACGCGCTCGATCGGTCTGTCGCTGAGCGATTGCGATACCTATGACGAGGGCCATGCCAGCCGTCTGGCGGCGGACGAGGGCGAACTGGGCCTGGGTATTCATGGCGAACCGGGGGCAAAGCGCATCGCGCTGGCCGATGCCGGCGGGTTGATGACGCTGGCGGCGGACGCCCTGCTGGCGGCTCTGCCGGAGGGCGAGGCGCGCCATGCCCTGATGCTGAACAATCTCGGTACGACGCCGGTGATCGAGATGTCGCTGCTGCTGGAAGCCTTTGCCGCTACCGCGCTGGCGCGCAGGGTGGCGCTGGTGGCCGGGCCCGCGCCGTTCATGACCGCGCTGGACATGAACGGGTTTTCTCTCACGCTGGTGGAACTGACCGACGAGATCGCGGCTTCGTTGCAGGCCGACGTGGCACCCACGGCATGGACGGGCATGGCGCCGTGGCAGGAGCCGACGGTGATTGCCGTACCGGACCTGCCGGATATTTTCGCCGCCGCGCCCTCGAACAATCCGGCGTTGCGGGATGCCGTGCAGCGTGGCGCGAAAGTGCTGCTGGAGAATGAAGAGGCGCTGAACGCGCTGGATGCGCGCATCGGTGATGGTGACGCCGGCTCCACCTTCGCCGAGACGGCGCGCGTGATCGACGGTGCGTTGGACCGGCTGCCGCTGGCCGACCCGCAGGCGCTGATGCAGACGCTGGGGCGCCTGCTGGCCCGCCATGCCGGTGGGTCGAGCGGGGCGCTGCTGTCGATCCTGTTTGCGACGGCGGGGCGGAGCGAACAGGCGCGCTGGGAAGCCGCGCTGCTGGAGGGCATTGCGGCGATGCAGCGTTATGGCGGCGCGCGGGAAGGAGACCGCACCATGCTCGATGCGCTGATCCCGGCGGTGCGGGCGCTGGATGCGGGCGCGGCGTGGGCCGAGGTGGTGCGCGCGGCGCGCGGCGGGGCCGATGCCACGGCGAAGATGGGCAAGGCGGAAGCCGGGCGGGCGTCCTACATCCCCGACGGGCAGTTGGACAATGTGTCCGATCCGGGGGCCGAAGCGATTGCGCGGCTGTTCGAGGCGTTGATACCGGGAGGGTGAGGGAAGGCGAGGGCGCTGCCGTCGACCCGCAAGGGGTCCTGGACCCCTTGACCCCATTCGGTTGTTTCAGGCGTTTTTTTCGGGGGGCCTGGTCATATCTTCGGCGAGCATGCCGAGGAGGCGGACAAGCTGGTCGAAATCGGCCTTGTCCCAGTCTTTGAACAGCCCGACGGCCATTGTCGCACGGGCGCGGTCTATCGCGCCGGTCGCGTCCTTGCCCGATGGGGTGATCGTGGCTTCGCGCACGCGGCGGTCGGTCGCGCCGCCGTGGCGGGTGACCAGGCCCAGTTCCGCCAGCCGCGCGATCTGGCGGCTGACCGTGGTGTGATCGCGGCCGATACGGCCCGCAAGATCGATCACCCCGATCGGGCCCAGGCGCTCGACCAGAACCAGGAGCGGAAACAGGGCGCGCTCAAGCGGCAGGCCGGCGGCCCCGAGCAGGGCTTGGTCGCGTTCCGGCCTGTTGATGACACCGACGATTTCGATCAACGCACGATGCAGGGCGGGGAGGCGTGTGCGTATGTGTGCATTATGCACCTTTTTATTTGACATCCCGATACGCTCCTTAATATGTGCGTGATGCACATTGTTCGTGCGGGAGGAAAGCAGAATAACTGTTTTACGCGACACGGACGTTGTGATTTGCGGCGGGGTTGACGCTTGCGGTCGATCTGGCTCGTCGTGGGGTGGCGTTTCGCCTGATCGACCAGTTGGCGGAGCCGTTCGCGGGGTCGCGCGGCATGGGCATCCAGCCGCGTAATCAGGAGGTGTTCGAGGATCTCGGCATCATCGACCGTCTGGCTGCCGCCGGAGGGCCTTATCCTGCGCAGCGCGTCTATCGCGGTGATGGCACGCGGGACGACGTGCAGGAGATCACGATCGCGTCGGCGACGGTGGACGAACCCTATCGCGCGCCGCTGATGGTGCCGCAGTTTCGGACCGAGGCGATCCTGCGCGATCGGCTCGTGGCGTTCGGTCATCGCCCGGACTATGGGACACGGCTGACGTCCTTTGCCGATGACGGCGCTGGGGTAACGGCCCATGTCGCGGGTGAGGATGGGGCGGAGGTGATCCGCTGCCGTTATCTGGTCGGTGCCGATGGGGGGCGGTCGTTCGTCCGCCACGAGATGCAGGTCGGCTTTCCGGGGAAAACCCTTGGTGTGCGGGCGATTGTTGCCGATATCGTGCTGGAGGGCCTGGATCGGGCCGTGTGGCACCGGTTCAACCATGGCGACATGACGCGGATGATGGGGTTCTGCCCGCTGCCGGGTGGCGAACTGTTCCAGCTTCAGGCGCCTGTTGCGTTCGAGGGGGATGTCGATCTTTCGGTTGGTGGTCTTCAGGCGTTCGTCGATGCGCGCTTGCCGGGGGGGGCGTGGTCCGGGTGCGGGAGGTTCGCTGGGCGTCGGCTAATGCGATGAATGCACGGCAGGCGGACCGGTATCGGGTCGGGCAGGTGTTTCTTGTGGGAGATGCCGCGCATATTCATCCGCCGACGGGGGGACAGGGGCTCAATACCAGCGTGCAGGATGCGTATAACCTGGGCTGGAAACTGGCGGCCGTGCTGGGTGGCGCGCCGGCGGCGTTGCTGGAGACCTATGAAGAAGAGCGGCGGCCGGTCGCGGCGGGGATGCTGGGTCTGGCGACCGGGTTGCTGGAGAAGGCCCGGCAGGGGGAGATGCGGCGGGGGCGGGAAGTTCATCAGCTCGATCTGGGGTGTCGCGGGTCGTCTCTTGCGCTGGATCTGGCCGGGGATGGCCGTCGCGTCGAGGCGGGTGACCGGATGCCGGATGCGGTGGTGCGGGGCGCGGGCGGGCAGGAGCGGCGGTTGTTCGACCTGCTGGCCGGGCCGCACTGGACCCTGCTCGTCGGGGAGGGGGCACCTGCGGTGGCGCCCCTGGCGGAGAAAGAGCGGCTGGAGTCCTATCTGTCCGGCGTGCTCTGAACTGATCCCGAACGAATCAAAGTTTTTTGGTTCTTTTTTCAAAAAAGAACGCCTACCCGGCGGCCAGGCTGCGTCGCAGCCGCGCCATGGCGCCGGGCAGGGCACGCACCTTGAGCACGCGCCCGGTTTCGTCATGGTCCTCGGAGAGCACGCGGGCGCTTTCGTAGATTTCGCCGATCAGCTTCTGTTTCGCGTAGGGCAGGACCAGGACGTCATCCACCATCTCGGCTTCGAAGAAGGCGATGATGGTTTCGCGCAGGGCGCTGACATCTTCCGGCGCGTGGGCGGAGAGCATGATGGCGTCGGGGTGTTTTTCCAGCAGGGCGGCGCGGCGGGTGGCGTCCACGCGGTCCATCTTGTTGAGGACCAGGCGGGAGGGCACCGTGTCGGCGCCGATTTCGCGCAGCACGCTGCGGCTGACCTCCAGTTGCGCTTCGTAGGTCGGGTCTGACGCATCGACCACGAAGAGGAGCAGGGAGGCTTCCAGTGCCTCGGAGAGGGTAGAGCGGAACGAGGCGACCAGATCGTGGGGGAGTTGCTTGATGAAGCCGACCGTGTCGGAGACGAGCACGCGGGGACGGGTTTCTGGCTGGAGGGTGCGGACCGTGGTGTCGAGGGTGGCGAAGAGCTTGTCCTGCACCAGCACCTGGCTGCCGGTGAGGGCGCGCATCAGGGAGGATTTGCCGGCGTTGGTGTAGCCGACCAGGGCCACGCGCAACTGGTCGCGGCGGGCGGAGCGGCGCTGGTCGCTGTCGCGCTGCACGGCTTCGAGCTGGGTTTTCAGTTCCGCGAGGCGGTCGCGGATCTTGCGGCGGTCGAGGTCGAGATGGCTTTCGCCGGCGCCGGGGCCCTGCTGGCGGCCGCCGCCGGTGCCGGATTCCCGCAGGCGCGGGGCGACATATTTCAGGCGCGCCATCTCCACCTGCAATTTCGCCTCGCGCGTGTTGGCGTGGCGGTGGAAGATCTCGACGATCACGCCGGTGCGGTCCAGCACCTGGGCGCCGGTGGCGCGTTCGAGATTGCGGATCTGGCTGGGAGAGAGTTCGTGATCGACGATCACGAATTCCGGCCGGGGCGGTGCGTCCGGATCGGGCTCGGGGCTGGATGGCCGGGGGGTGTCGGGGGTGGTTTCGAACCGCTTGCGGGCCTTGGTCATCGGGGGCGTGGCCATGGAGGTGACGACGCCGCTGCCGCCGGTCAGGGCCGCCAGTTCTTCCAGCTTGCCGGCGCCCAGAAGGGAGGCGGCGCCGGTGCCTTCGCGCTTCTGCGAAACCGAGCCGACGACTTCGTAGCCCAGCGTCTTGACCAGGCGACCCAGTTCTTCAAGGCTGGCTTCGTGGGCGACGTCGTCGATATCGGGGGTCTGGATGCCGACGAGGACGGCACGCGGAATGGGGGGTGTGGTTTCCATCGCGTGTTTGTAGCACGGATCGGGCTGTGGCCGGAGCCGTCGTTCTTTTTTGGAAAAAAGAACCAAAAAACTTTGATCTGGTCGGGAGCCCTGTGCTGGGGACACGCGATGGCCCTGCATGGATCAGGGGAGTGGGGTGCTCAGCCCTGCCAGGAGCGCTGTGTGGAAGGCGTTCGGGTCCTGCATCTGCGGCGAGTGGCCCAGCGTGGGGAATTCCACCAGTTTCGCGCCGGGGATGGCGGCGGCGGCGTCCTTGCCCAGTTGGGGGTAGTGGCCCAGCGTGGCGCGGATGGCGGGCGGGGCGGTGTCGCTGCCGATGGCGGTGATGTCCCTGTCGCCGATCATCAGCAGGGTGGGAACCCTGAGGTCGGGCAGGTCGTGGACCACCGGCTGGGTGAGGATCATGTCGTAGAGCAGGGCGGAGTTCCAGGCGACGTCGTCGCTGCCGGGGCCGCGATACATGCCGGCCAGCATCTGGGCCCATTTTTCGTAATCGGGGCGCCATTCATCGGCGTAATAGACTCGTTTTTCGTAAGCACGGATCTGGGCGGCGGTCTTGCCGCGTTCCGCACGGTACCAGTCGTCGACGGTGCGGTAGGGGACGCCTTTCTGTAGCCAGTCTTCCAGGCCGATCGGATCGACCAGCACCAGGTGCGTAAGCTCGCGCGGGTACATCAGGGCTAGCGGATGGCGAGCATGCCGCCGGTGGAGTGGCCGATCAGGACCGCCTTCTGCGCGCCGAGATGGGCTAGCAGGTCGTGTGTGTTGTGGGCCAGTTGCGGAAAACTGAACTGATAGGCGCGCGGTTTACTGGATTTGCAGAAGCCGATCTGGTCCGGCGCGATGACGCGGTAGCCGTGGGCGGTCAGGAAACGGATCGTGCCTTCCCAGGTCGCGGCGCAGAAATTCTTTCCATGGAGCAGGACCGCGACCTGCCCGTTTGGGTGGAGGGTCGGGACATCGAGATAGGCCATCCTCAGCGGCTGGCGCTGGGAGGTGAAGGTGAATTGCCCGGCCGGCCAGGGATAGGCGAAGCCTTGCAGTTCTGGCCCGTAGGACGGACCGCTGTTGCCGCCCGGCTCCGCCGCATGGGCCGGCGCGCCGACGGCGAGAAAGGTGCCGCACAGGGCGGCGGCTGCGATTTGGCGGACGCGGAGCGGAATGGGGGCTTATCCTTCGACGGCGGCGCCCAAGCGCAGCGCGCCGAGCTGTTCGGGCAGGGGAAGGGACAGGACGAGGAAGGGGGCGCGGGTGCCGTCGGTTCCGCCATTGAACATGGCGAGCTTTTCGATCTGCGAGCAGGGCACATAGAGCGTGCGCTTGCTGTCGATGAACAGGGCGTCGGGCGAGGTCAGGCGCGGGTCCTGCACCAGCGTCGTGCGCCGGCCGTCGGGGGAGAGGATGACGATGCGGGCGTTTTCGCCGTTGGAGAGGTAGATATTGCCCAGCGTGTCGATGCAGGTGCCCCCGATGCTGGGGATTTCGGCGGCGACCTGCACCAGGGCGGCGAGGTCGATATCCGATTTGCGGTCGTCCAGCAGGTCGGCGACGCGGATTTTCTTCAGCGGGCCGGCAGGGACGGCGAAATAGAACCATGTACCGTCGGCGTCGATTTCGATATCGTCGCTCTGCACCTGCGGGCGGTTGCCCTGGGCGTCCTGGAGGATGCGGCCGCCG
Source organism: Gluconacetobacter dulcium (assembly GCF_014174165.1). Classification (GTDB taxonomy): domain Bacteria; phylum Pseudomonadota; class Alphaproteobacteria; order Acetobacterales; family Acetobacteraceae; genus Gluconacetobacter; species Gluconacetobacter dulcium. Next base: position 91,991 of record NZ_JABEQN010000009.1, read on the forward strand.
CCGCCTTTGTGGATGTGGGTGGCGTCGTTGCGCAGCAGCGGGTGCGCGGAGAGGCGGCGCAGCGTGCGGCCGGTTTTCAGATTGTGGATGACGATGCCGCCCAGCCCGCTGTCGGTGGCGAATAGCAGGTCGCCATGGATGCGCAGGTCGTTGAACTGCGCGCCGGGGGGCATGATGTCCTCGGGGAAGCGCAGGACGCGCAGGACGGCGCCGGACGTCGTGTCGAGCTGCACCAGTTTCTGGGCGCCGGGTTCGGGAGATTGGCCCGGTGGGGCGCCCTGGTCGACCGCCCAGAGCGTGCCGTCGGCGAAGAGATGGATGGCGTTGACCATCACGAAGGCGGCGCTGCCGTCCTGGCCCGGTTTCCAGGCATTCCAGCTTCCTCCGGGGAAGGGATGGACCGTGCCGTCAGGCGCGACCCGGCCGACCGAAAATGTGGCTTCGTTGCCGGGAAAGCGGGGCATGCCGAGAAAGATCGTCTCGTCCGGCGTGACCGCTACGCCGCTGCACAGGAAGGGCGCAATGGCGGCGACGGAGAGGACAGGGGCCGCCGCCGTCGCTGCCACGGCCGGCCGTGACAGCGGGATGGTGGCGGCGGCGGCAAGCAGCGTTCTGCGGGTCAGGCCCTCGATTTCCGGTTTCATGGCGCGTGCTGCTCCCTTCGCTTGAGCTGGTCGGGGAACGGTTCACCGCCAGGGCGACCGGGTCAAGGGATCGGCTTGGGGCCTGACCGAAATATGTGCTGAAGAGGACGCCGCCGCCAGCACGCGTCTTTGGTCGGGCTTTCAGGGAATATAGCGCTGGGCCCGCAGGATTTCGAATAGGTAGAAGAAGGATTTCGGCGTGGTCTGGTAGGCGGTGAAGCCGAGGGTGTGGCTCTTGCTCATGTCGGTCACGCATTCGATCGGGCGGCCGAGTTCGGCGCCGGTGTGCCAGGGGAGGGCCAGGCGATCGAGCGCGTTTTCGCGCAGTCCGTGCCGGGCCGCGATGTCGGCCCAGAGGGGGGCGTCGGCGGACAGGACGTTCTCAAGCGACGTGGCGTGGCCGGGATAGGGGGCGGCCCAGTGGATCTGGCTGGCCAGTTGGCGGGCATCGGTCACGTCGGTCAGGCCGCTCCATTGCGTGGGCGAGCCGGGGAAGACGAACGGTCGGCCGGTTTCGCGGCAGATGCTGGCATAGACGGCCAGGGTGGAGCCCATGTTCATCACGTTGCCGATGGCGTGGCCGATGATCGTGTGGGGGCGGTGGACGGTCCAGCCTTCCGCGACCAGGCGGTTGGCCAGGTTCTGGCCGACGATTCCGGTGGCGTCGACGATCAGGGCTGTGTGAGGAATGGAACTCTCCATAACAGGAAAACAGTTTTCGCAAATTTTTGTGCGTGGATACAAAGGACAATCCGGTACTATTTCGTGCCCTGGGTACCAGAAGGTTCCCATAGGGAAGGGTCATCATGTCGCTTACTCCGTTGCCCGATGTGTATCGTCAGGCCCCTTCGATGAAGGCTGCGCGCCGCGACGGCTGTTGCGGCTGTTCAGCGGCAAATGGGTGACGATGATTCTGCACACGCTGCATCTGCTGGGGGGGAGGGGCGCGTCGCGGCCCGGCGCGCTGTTGCGCAGTATTCCCTGCCTGTCGAAGAAGATGATGACGCACACGCTGCGGGAACTGGAAGAGATGGAGCTGGTGGCACGCGAGGTGCATCAGGTGATGCCGCCGGTGGCCGAATATCGGCTGACGGCGCTGGGCCGGAAAATGGTCGAGCCGGTGGAGACGCTCTATCACTGGGGGGCGGAACATGCCGCCGTGCTTGACCGGGGGGATGCCCATGTGACGCGCGTCCGCAAGGGAGCGCAGGGGGCTGTTTGAAGGCTGCATGGACGGTTTCGAGGTATTCGCTGCCGGTGTGGGCTGGTGCTCTCCGTTCGTAAACGAAACTTTGCAAGCATCTTCGGCGTTCAGGAAACATCCCTGAAGCCTAGTCAGGGTGTTCCGGTTGGTGATGCTGGTATTTCGACCCGGTGGAGGTTGGTAACTGAATGGTGAATTTCGGGATTTTCCACACTGGATTGTGAGCGTAATTTATCCGGAAAACATATAATTGTTATTTCTTTTTTTAGAGAAAATCCGACAAAAGCGGATGGTCACTCTCTTTGTAGAGGGCGGTTGAATTGTTTTGTGACCGTTGGAGAGTTGGGTCATGATTGTGCGCCGGCTTTGCTCCCGTGGGTTTTCCCGATCCGGGATTGTTTCCCCGCTTGCAGGGGTTTTCGAGAAGTCTGTGCGGTTCGCTTCCCGTTGTGGGCGGCCAGCATGAGGGCGGGGTTCGCGGAACAGGAATCTCACGGCCCGTGCTTCGCCCGGTAGGTGGTTGTCGGCGGAAGCGCCCATCCCTGGGGTGGTTTCCTGCCTCTCAGAGACAGGACGGCGCGTGGCGGAATGAATGCGCGGTTGTTCTGTGATGCCTGACAATAATAAAGAAAAAGATCTGGCTATGTATATGTCCTCTGGGTTTTCGTCATTGTCCCGTTTGCAGAAAGGTGGACGGGTTCTGTTGCCCGCTCTTGCCGGCGTGGTGTTCGTCATGCCTGCCCACGCGGCGCCGGGAGACGCCGAGATCGTGACCACCCGTAGTCAGCTTGCTCAGGCGACAGCGGGAACTGGTGCGACGGCTGCGACCCCGCCTGCGACCTCGATCGGTGCGGCAACGACACCGGCTCCGGCCGTCACGCCGGTCGTGCCGAGCCGGGATTCATTCTGGCATGCACCGCCCCAGCAATTGCCGCCGCAGACCAGCCGGCCGGAACTGTATGGCCAGCCGCAATCGCTGATGCTGCATCCGCTGACGCCGATTCAGTTGCATCAGGGGCCGTGGGGGGTGTTCAACGCGAATACCGGGGCGGCTTCCGGCTTCGGCACGGTGGGATATTACGCGGTGGCGCGTTGGGCCGAGGATTGGTCGAGCCTTCGCGACAAGCGCAATCGCCATGATTTTCTCGATCCGCTGAAATATATCGCGCTCAATGACAGTGGCTCGATCTACCTGACGCTGAGCGGCAATTTCCGGCATCACGGTTTCTGGGAGCAGCATCCCGCCCTGGGGGCGGTGGGGAAGAGCCATACCTATCTGTCCAACCTGCGAACCAATCTCGGCGCGGACCTGCATCTGGGCGAGCATGTGCGTTTCTATGGCGAACTGATGAGCGGCCAGGCGACCGGTGGCAACAAATTCGGCTATAATGCCCGCTGGCGGAACCGGGTCGATGCGCAGCAGGCATTCGTGGAAGTGCGTGGGCATATGCTGGGGGCGACGATGGGGGCCATGATCGGCCGCATGACGTTCCTTGACGTGCCGCCCAATATCTCGGCGGGCAGTGTCTATCCGTCCATTCCGTATTCATGGAACGGGTTGCGTGGCTACAGCGTCTGGAAACGGTTCCGCGTCGATCTGTTCGACCTGTCTCTGACCAACTACGAATATCGGGCGTTTCATGATCAGGTCGGATGGAAGACCCGGCTGTTTGGCGCCTATACGTCTTACGCGATCCCCGAATTCAAGACGTTCGGCAAAAAGAGCCAGATTTTCGTCGATACCTATTATCTCGGCTATCTGCTGGCCAGCAGCCCGATCACGGCGACGAAGGGCATTGTCGCGGGTTCGACGCATCGTGACACGCCGGGTATGCGCGTGTGGGGTAATGCCGGGCCGATCGAATTCTCCGCCGGCGGCATGTGGCAGGGGGGGAATTTCCAGGCGACGAAGAACGGCCCGACGCGGCCGGTGTCGGCCTATTCGTTCAATGCCTCGGTAGCGTGGCGGTTCGCGAACTGGTGGGGGCGGCCCGCGATCGGAATCCAGGCCGACGATATTTCGGGTGGGGATACCCGCAAGAGTGCGACCAGTACCTGGGGGACCTTCCTCTCGCCCTTCGTGCCCAGCGCGTACTATCTGGACCTGGCGCAGAACTTCAACCTGCAGAACGTGATTGATGTGGGACCGCTGGTGACGATGTCGCCCACCATCAATACGTCGCTGCTGCTGAGGGTGCCGGTGCTGTGGCGGAATTCGATCCACGATACGATCTATTTTCCCGGTGCCGTGAATTATGCCTATCGCCCGTCGGGCGGTTATAGCGGCGTGCTGCCCCAGGGGAGCTTCACCTGGCGGGCAACGCGACATGTGACCTTCAGCGTCGACGGGCAATATACGGCGCTGTCGCGTGGATTGCGGGATGCCGGTGCGAAGCCGGGCGCCTATTTCCAGACCAATCTGGAACTCACGTTCTGAATGGTGCAGGATTGCATGCCGCCGGGATGAGCCGGCGGCATGCTCGTGGGCCCGCGCGCCTGGCGGGCTCGATTCCCGAGAGCGGATCGACCTTACTCTTATGATAACGCAGCCGTGAGGTTCCTCTTGACGGGGAAGCTCTGGATGCCCGTTATCACAGGCATCGGGCCGGAAATGGCCCGCTGGAAGGAAAACGACTTATGGCATACGCAACGACCAACCCCTATACCGGCGAAGTGCTGGCCACGTTCCCGGATGCCACGGATAACGAGGTGCGTCAGGCGATTGACGACGCCCACGCGGCATTCTTGGACTGGCGCGACACGCCGTTTGCGACCCGTGCCGCCGTGATGACGAAGGCGGCCCAGATCCTGCGGGCCGAAGCCGATGATTTCGCGCGCCTGCTGACGCTGGAAATGGGCAAGCTGTTTGCCGAGGCCAAGGCCGAGGTCGAGCTGTCGGCGGCGATCTTCGATTATTATGCCGAGCATGCCGAGAGCCTGCTGGCGCCGGAGAAACTGCCGGTGTCGGACCCGCGCTCGGGCGATGCGGTGCTGGTGCATCAGCCGCTGGGCGTGCTGCTGGCGATCGAGCCGTGGAATTTCCCCTATTATCAGATCGCGCGCATCATCGCGCCGCAGCTTTCGGCCGGTAATACCGTGCTGCTGAAGCATGCCTCGAACGTGCCGCAGAGTGCGGCGATCTTCCAGACGCTGATGAAGCGTGCGGGCCTGCCGGACGGCGCGTTCCGCAACCTGTACCCCACCCGTGGGCAGGTCGAGATGATCCTGAACGATCCGCGCGTGTGCGGTGCGGCCCTGACGGGCTCGGAAGGGGCCGGCTCGGTGATCGCGTCGCAGGCCGGCAAGGCGCTGAAGAAGACGACCATGGAGCTTGGCGGCGCCGACGCCTTCGTGGTGCTGGAAGACGCCGATCTGGAGAAAACCGCGAAATGGGCGGTGTTCGGCCGGCACTGGAATGCCGGGCAGGTGTGCGTGTCGTCCAAGCGCGTGATCGTGGTCGATGCGGTCTATGACCGGTTCATGGAACTCTACACCGCCGGTGTGGCGGCGTTGAAGGCCGGCGACCCGATGGACCCCGAGACCACGCTGGCACCGCTGTCGTCGCAGGGGGCGGCCCAGGAGATCCGCGAGAACATCGCCAAGGCCGTGGCGCATGGCGCGACGGCAACCGAGGTCGGGCCCCGCGTGCCCGAGACCGGTGCCTTCGTGCAGCCGACGATCCTGACCGGCATGACGGGCGACAACCCTGCCCGCCTGTGGGAGTTCTTCGGCCCGGTGTCGATGATCTTCCGTGCCCGTGACGAGGCCGACGCGATTCGCATCGCCAACGACACGCCGTATGGACTGGGTGGCTCGGTCTTCACCAAGGACACCGCGCGCGGTGTCGAGGTGGCGAAGAAGATCCATACCGGCATGGTGTTCGTGAACCATCCGACGATGGTCAAGGCCGACCTGCCCTTTGGCGGCGTTGGGCGCTCGGGCTACGGCCGCGAGCTGATCGGGTTGGGAATCAAGGAGTTCGTCAACCACAAGCTGATCGACGTCGTCGATATCGACGCGCCGTTCTGATTGCCTGACCGGGGCGCCGGCCGGTCCTGCGGGATTGGCCGGCGATCCGTCGGATGGGGGGTTGCAATGCCCTTTCAGGCCCGTTATACGCTCGCCTCGTTGCCGGTGTAGCTCAGTTGGTAGAGCACGTCATTCGTAATGATGGGGTCGGGAGTTCGAATCTCTTCACCGGCACCACTTCAGTCTTCCGTCGATCGTTCCTGTCGGTCGTTGCTATGGGCTGGGTGGTTTGGCAGTGTGCCGCATGTCCCGTTTGTGGGGGCAGCCGCTGGTATTTTCCTTCACGATGAGCGAATGGGTTGCCTGATCGGCTGATGGCTGGGGCGACGATGCTCAAGAGATCGTTATCTCGGCGAGACGTTCCTGTCATTTTGTCCCCTCGTCCGAGTGTTATCCAAATATTCTGATTTTCCTGCGATGATCAGGGGCCTGCCGGGCGGGTCATGCGGTGGTCCGGCCGTTATTCGCGATGGAAATTCTCCCCCTCCGCCTGTCTTCCGGCTCTCGTCATGGCAGCAATATGCTGGATGACTATCGCCGATCCGATTTTGATTTATAGTACGGCGAGTCATGAGCGAGACGATGTCAGCGCGGACTTCACGCATGCTCCGTCGGGCCGCTTGGCCACGTCGGACAGCCGACCTGCGCCATGTCCGGACGATCGATGATCTGGTGGAATGTCCCGGATGCGGCCTGTTTCAGCGCCGCCCCCCGTTGCAGGCCGGCGAGTTGGCCGCCTGCTCGCGGTGTGGGCAGACGCTGGAGTGGCGGCGCCGGACCTCGCCGCTCCAGACGCCACTCGCTTTCTGCATCAGTTCCTGCGCGCTGTATCTGGCGGCTCTGGCGTCGTCCCTGATGACGCTGGACGTGTATGGGCGCGAACGTACGGTGGACCTGCTCACCGGCCCCATGGAACTGCTGCATGAGGGATGGGGGGAAGCCGGGCTCCTGGTCGGGCTGGTGACCATCGCGGCGCCGGCGGTGGTGATCGGGATGATGTTCGCCATCCTCTACGCCGCCAGCCGGCGGCAGATGCCTGACTGGGCGCCGCACCTGCTGATCTGGTACGAGAAGATGCGGCCCTGGTCGATGATCGAGGTCTATGTTCTGGGTATTTTCGTTGCCTATACCAAGCTGACGGATCTGGCCCATGTCGATGTCGGCCCCGCCGTCTATCTGATATCGGCCCTGATGCTGACCATGGCGGCCACGGATTCGACCCTCGATACCGAACGGATCTGGCGGCACCGGCGCGTGGATGCCATCACCCGGCAGGAGGATGGGGAGCGTGTGGCGGTCAGCCATGTGCATATCGACGAGATTCCGCTGCCGCCGGTCGATCATCTGGTGGCCTGCCCGTCCTGCGGGCTGGTGGGGGAACTGGGGGCGCCGGTCAGCAACCTGCGCTGCGTCGGTGTCTGTCCGCGCTGCGGCCACAAGGTCTGGCGACGGGCGCCCGACACGCTGGCGCGGACCAGCGCCTTTCTGCTGTCGGCCGTCATCTTCTATTTTCCGGCCAATCTCTACCCGGTCATGACCTTCTTCAAGATGGGCGGCGGAGGTGGCCATACGATCATCGAAGGGGCCATCGAACTGTGGCAAGACGGGATGATCCCGCTTTCCTTGCTGGTGTTCTTTGCCAGCATCCTGGTGCCGATGCTCAAGATCCTCAGTCTGAGTTGGATGGTGATCGGCACCTGGAGCGGGTCGTCCTTCGCGCTGGTCAAGCGCACGCGGCTGTTCCGCGTGGTGGATGTGATCGGCCGGTGGTCGATGATCGACGTCTTCATGGTGTCGATCCTGGTGGCGGTCGTCCGGTTCAATTCGCTGGCGAGCGTCACGGCCAATGCCGGGATGGTGGCCTTTGCCTCGGTGGTGGTGCTGACCCTGTTCGCGGCATGGAGCTTCGACCCCAGGGTGATGTGGGATGCGGCTGGCCTGAACGGGCCGTCGCTCGATGGCGTGGCGTCCGCCGCCGTGCGTGCGCGGACCGGCCGGCGCGCGGCAGAAACTGACAGGATGGAGCCGAGGCAGGCGTGACCGACGACCCCCAAGATCATTCCGACGATCGTGCCGCGGCTTCGCCGCCCGAGGCTTCGGCGCGCCGATATCGTTTCTCGATCGTCTGGCTGGTGCCGATCGTGGCGGTGGCCATCGCCGGCTATCTGGGCTGGCGCGGCATCATGGGGCGCGGCCCGGACATCACGATCATCTTCGACACGGCGGACGGGCTGACCAGCGGCCAGACCCAGGTGAAGAACAAGGCCGTGCCCCTGGGTACGGTGCAGGACGTGACGCTGACGCCCGATATGCGCCATGTCGAGGTGAAGGTGCGCATGAGCGCCAATGCATCGCCGATGCTGACGGACCACGCGCGCTTCTGGGTGGTGCGGCCGCGCCTGAACGGTGCCAGCGTCACCGGGCTCGAAACCCTGATGACCGGGGCCTATATTGCGATGGACCCGGGGGTGCCGGGGGGCGCCAGCGCAAGCAAATTCAAGGGATTGGAGGCGCCTCCGGGAATGCGCTCGGACCAGCCCGGCAACACTTATACGCTGATTAGCCCCTCGCTGGGGTCGATCGGACAAGGGGCGCCGGTCTTCTTCCGCGACATCGATGTGGGTGAGGTGCTGGGCTACACCATGCCGCCGGGAGGCGAGGGGCCGATCCTGATCCAGGTCTTTATCCGCAAGCCCTATGACAGCTATCTGCGCACCGATACGCGCTTTTGGAACGTGTCGGGCGTGCAGGTCGGGTTGGGTGCCGGCGGGCTGAAGGTGAAGCTGCAATCGATCCAGGCCCTGTTCTCGGGCGGGGTCGCGTTCGGCCTGCCGGACAAGCGGGAGGGGACCTCCGCGCCGACCGCGCCCAAGAATTCGGTCTTCCGGCTGTATGAGAGCAATGAGGCGGCGGATAATGCGGGCTATCGCGAGCGTGTGTCGCTGGTCACGTATCTGACCAGTTCGGTCTCGGGCCTGACGACCGGGGCGCAGGTGACGATGTTCGGCATTCAGGTGGGCACCGTGACCAGCGTGAAGTTGATGCTGGACCAGAAGGATGGGACCGCCCGGGTGCGGGTGGGGATGGAGATCCAGCCCGAGCGCATCCTGCCGTTGAGCGAAATTCATCGCGATACCATGAGTGCGACCATTCAGGCGTTGGTGGATAACGGGCTTCGGGCCTCGGTCGATAGTGCCAGCCTGCTGACCGGCGAATCGATGATCGGCCTGAATTTCGTCAAGAAGGCCACCCCGGCCGTCGTGACGACGGAGGGTACGGCGCTGGTCATCCCCAGCAAGGCCGGCGGCATGAGTGGCATCATGGATTCGCTTTCCACCGTTGCCGACAAGATCGCTGCGATGCCGTTGACCCAGGTGGGCGATAATCTGAACAACCTGCTGGCGCATTCCGACGCACGGATCAATTCGCCGGAAGTGAAGCAGGCCATCGTTGCGCTGCGCGATTCGCTGCGGAGCATCCAGGGGCTGGCGAGCGACGCCCGCACCGGCATGCATCCGCTGTTCCAGCGCCTGCCGCAGATGAGCGCGCAACTGGACAGCACCCTGAAGAATGCGAACAAGCTGATGGGGAGTTATGGCGGCGATACCGACTTCCACCGCGATCTGCAGCAGATGCTGGTGCAGCTCAACGAGGCCGCGCGGTCGCTGCGCTTCCTGACCGATTTCCTCAACCGCCATCCCTCGGCGCTGATTACGGGACGCTAGCCTATGAGACTGTCAGGGCATCCTTCCCGCCCGTTTGCCTCGCGCCGGGCGGTTCTGCTGGGGGCTGGCGGCCTGTTTGCCGTCGCCGCCGCCGGCCCGCTGGCCGCGTGTTCGTCGGACCCGAACCTCTATGCCCTCGTGCCGTGGCCCGGTGCCGCCCAGGCGGGTGGACCGGCGGTGATCGAGGTGCGGACGCCTTCGGTGGCGACGTCGCTGGACCGCGAGCGCATCGTGCGCAGCGAGGGCGATTATCGCCTGAAGACCGCGAGCGGCGATGCCTGGAGCGAGGCGCTGCCGAGCATGATAGGTCACGTACTGACTGCCGACCTTCAGCAGCGCCTGCCGGGCAGCACCATCTTCGCCCAGAACGACGCGGTGGCGACCACGGCGCTGGCGGTGGTCGAACTGACGCTGACACGCTTTTCACGCGATGCCAGCGGGCAGGCGGTGCTGGGCGGCAGTCTGGCTGTCCATTGGCTTGGGCATGACGGTGGGGCGTCGGACGTGCTGGCGCTGAACCTGCCGGTCGGCGGTTCGGGGACGGCCGGTCTGGTGGCGGCGCTGTGTGCGTTGCTGGGGCAGGTGGCGGATCGTGCGGCGGCGCATCTGCGGGCGCTTGGGCCTGTGGCGCCACCCGCCTGACGGTCAGGCCAGGGCGCTGCCCTGCACCCCGATTATTGAAAAACGATTGGGTTTCCAAAGGGCTTGGCCCTTTGGTGGGTCAAGGGCAAAGCCCTTGGAACGAAAAAGGGGCGCCTCGCAGCGCCCCTTTTCGTATCCGGATGGTCGGGTTGCCTAGAGCTTTTCGACCTGGCTGTATTCGAGATCGACCGGAGTCGAGCGGCCGAAGATCGAGACGCTGACCTTGAGGCGCGCCTTTTCCTCGTCCACTTCCTCGATCGTGCCGTTGAAGGAAGTGAACGGGCCGTCGGACACGCGCACCTGTTCGCCGATCTCGAAGGTGATGGAGGGGCGGGGACGCTCCACGCCTTCCTGCGCCTGCTTCATGATCCGCTCGGCTTCGGCCGCGGGGATCGGCGAGGGACGGGTCTTGGTGCCCAGGAAGCCGGTGACCTTGGGCGTGTCCTTGACCAGATGCCAAGCTTCGTCGGTCAGTTCCATGTTGACCAGCACGTAGCCGGGGAAGAACTTCCGCTCGGAACTGACCTTCTGGCCGCGACGGACCTCGACCACCTCTTCGGAGGGGACCAGGATGTCACCGAAATGGTCGGACAGACCCTTCTGAGCCGCCTGCTCCTTGATGTGCTGGGCGATCTTCTTTTCGAAGCCTGAATAGACGTGAACGACGTACCAACGTTTTGCCATGGTCGTTCCTCAGCCTCCCAGCCCAAAAAGTTCACGTACGCCCAGGCCGATGATCTGGTCGACGACAAAGAAGAAAACCGACGTCATGGTGGCCATTGCCAGCACGGCACCTGTCGTCACCAGCGTGGCGCGACGTGTGGGCCATGTGACCTTGCTCGCCTCGGCGCGGACATCTTGCACAAATTTCGCGGGACTGACCGACACGAAACACCCTTCTCGAACCACCACGCCGCTGTCCGGACCGGAGCGCGGACGAGGCCGGAAACACCCAAATACTGCATGTCGGGGGCACCGTCACGGTCCGGGCGGGAAAACTCCCGACCGGGGCGAGTGGCAGGGGTGGAGGGTCTCGAACCCACAACCTCCGGTTTTGGAGACCGGCGCTCTAGCCAATTGAGCTACACCCCTGCAAGCCGCCTGCGGCGCCGACCAACGGAATAGCGGAAAGCTGTTCCCCTGGCCACCCGTGCGAACCCGGCGCAGGCAGCGGAAAAAAGTATGCCCAGCGGGTAAAGTCAAGAGGGGGGAGGCGATTCGTTCTTCCCGGTGTTGATTCATGCCCTTGCGGGATGGCGGAGAGGGCTTGCCGGAGAGGCGGGTTCGGCGGTATGGAAGAGCCATATGGGCGGGCGTAGCATAGTGGTAATGCAGTAGCCTTCCAAGCTTCTGAGGAGGGTTCGATTCCCTTCGCCCGCTCCATTCTCCCGAATTCTCCGCGCATGATCCGATCGTCTTCCGTCAAGCCGCATCTGGTGCTGGCTGCCTGCTGCCTCAGCCTTTTTCTGGTGATGATGGACGTGACCATCGTCAACGTGGCGCTGCCGGCGATTCGCGCCGGGCTGGGGGGCGGACTGTCGACCCTGCAATGGGTGGTGGATGCCTACACGCTGGTGGTCGCGACGCTGCTGGTGCTGGCGGGATCGACCGCCGACTGGATCGGGCGGCGGCTGGTGTTCACTTCGGGAATCGTCGTCTTCTGCCTTGGCTCGCTTCTGTGCGGGCTGGCGGCCGGTGCGTGGGCGCTGGTGCTGGCGCGCGGGTTCCAGGGGCTGGGCGGGGCGATGCTGAATCCGGTGGCGCTTTCGATCATTGCCAATGTCTTCGTCGAGCCCGCGGCACGGGCGCGGGCGATCGGCGTGTGGGGCGCGATGTCGGGGCTGGCGCTGGCGCTGGGGCCGCTGATCGGCGGCATGTTGACGACGCTGGTGGGCTGGCGTGCCGTGTTTCTGGTCAATCTGCCTGTGGGGGCGTTGGCGCTGGTATTGAGCCTGCGGGTGATTCCCGAATCGCGGGCGGTTCATGTGCGGCCGATCGACCGGGCGGGGCAGGCGCTGGTGGCCCTGATCCTGGCGGCCGCGACCGCCGCCCTGATCGAAGCGCGGGATTATGGATGGGATGCGCCGGTGATTCGCGCGGGGCTGGCGATTGCGGCGGTGGGGCTGGTGGTGCTGTACCGGGTGGAACGGCGCAGCGCGCATCCGCTTCTGGACCTGCGGTTTTTTCGTGCGTTGCCTTTTTCCGGAGCGATCGTGATCGCGGTCTTCGCGTTTGCGATCTTCAGTTCGTTCCTGTTCCTGAACACGCTTTATCTTCAGGAATCGCGCGGCCTGTCCGCCATGCGGGCAGGGTTGTACACGCTGCCCTTCGCGCTGGGGGTCGTGGTGTGCGCGCCGCTGTCGGGGCGGCTGGTGGGGGCGCGTGGCGCGCGGTTGCCGCTGATGCTTTCGGCGTGCGGGCTTGGGAGTGGGGCGCTGCTGCTGACGGGGCTGACGCCGGCGACGCCGCCTGGGGTGCTGCTGCTCTCATACAGCCTTTGCGGCTGTGGCTTCGGGTTGTGCAACGCGCCGATCACCAACAGCGCCGTTTCGGGGATGCCGCGCGATCAGGCGGGGCTGGCGGCGGCACTGGCCTCGACCAGCCGGCAGGTCGGCGCGCTGTTGGGTGTGGCGCTGTCGGGGACGATGATGGGCGCGGTGCTGACCCGCGCGGCGGGGAGCGGCGCCGCGCTGGCGCTGGCGACGCACCGGATCTGGTGGCTGCTGGTGGCGCTCTCCTGCGCGGTGGGCGCGCTGGGGTTTTTCACGACCGGGGGACGGGCGCGGGCCAGTGCGCAGGCGGCGCGGGCGCTGTTCGACGATGCGCCCGCGCCTGTGCCCGTGGCGGGTTACAGGACCGACAGCACGCCGCCATCGACATAGAGCGTCTGGCCGTTGACGAAGGATGAGGCGTCCGAGGCCAGGAAGATGGCGGCGCCCTGGAGTTCCTCCACCTTGCCCCAGCGACCGGCGGGCGTGCGCTTCGTCAGCCAGGCGTTGAATTCCGGGTCTTCGACCAGGGCGCGGTTCAGGGGCGTTTCGAAATAGCCGGGGCCGATGGCGTTGATCTGCATGCCGTGGCGTGCCCAGTCGGCGCACATGCCGCGGGTGAGGTTCTTCACCGCGCCCTTGGTGGCGGTGTAGGGCGCGATGCCGGGGCGGGCCAGTTCGCACTGTACGCTGCCGATATTGATGATCTTGCCCATGCCGCGCGGGATCATGTGCCGGGCGACCGCCGTGCCGACGAAAAATACGCTGTCGAGATTGGTGCGGATGATCTCGGACCAGTCCTCGGGCGGGAAGGCGTCGAGCGGAGCGCGGCGCTGGATGCCGGCATTGTTGATCAGGATGCGGATCGGCCCGTCTTCGGCCTCGATCGCGCCGACTGCATCCTCGACCGCCTGGCGGTCGGTGACGTCGAAGGGGCGGGTCAGGATGGTGCGGGTGGCGCCCTGCGGCGTGGTGTCGCGCAGGCGGGCGGCGGCTTCCTCCAGCTTCGTCGCATCGCGCCCGTTCAGGATGACGTGAGCGCCGGCATCGGCCAGGCCGGCCGCGATGGCGTAGCCGATTCCACCACTGGAGCCGGTGACGAGGGCCAGCCGGCCGGTCAGGTCGAAAAGGGGCGAAGCGGGCATGGGTGTTTCCTTCTTTCCTGCTCGGATGCGTCCGTCGCTGGGCGGGCGCATCGTGCGTTTGATGATATATGTGGCTTTGGTCGCCGGGCGAGGTGACTATAAGCGCGTCGCGGATGGATAACGCACCAACGCGCGGAGTGGTCGCGATGCGCAGGGGCATGGGCGGAGATGGCAGGCAGGCGGATGACGGGCGAGGAAGCGACGGGCAGCGCGCGGCGGACGACGGAGCCCGACGCCGCGGCGGTCGTGGCGCGCGCCGGCGTGCGGCCGACCATCATCGACGTATCCGTGCGGGCCGGCGTGTCGCGGATGACGGTGTCGCGCGCGCTGCGCGCCCCGCATCTGGTGCGGCCCGATACGCGCGAGGCGATCGCGCGGGCGATCGACGAACTGGGCTATGTGCCTGATCGGGCGGCCGAGGCGCTTTCGACCCGGCGCAGCGGATTCGTCGGCCTCGTGGTGCCGACGCTGACCAATACCAATTTCGCCGATGCGGCACGCGGCCTGACCGACATCATCCGTCGGGAAGGTTATGAGTTGCTGATCGGGTATACCGACTATGACGAAAACGCAATGCTGAGGCATGTGCGGGACATGCTGGGGCGGCGGGCCGAGGCGCTGGTGCTGCCGGCGGGGCCGCGTGGGCCGGCGTTGCGGGCGCTGCTGGCGGGCGAGACGATTCCCATCGTGCAGATGGCGGGGCTGGTGGCCGACCCGGTGCACCCCATGGTCGGGTACTCCAACCACGAGGCCGGACGACTGGCCGCCCGCCACCTGATCGCGCTGGGCCATACCCGAATCGGGGTGCTGGCGGCGGAAGGCGACGGCCTGTCCTGCGACCATCGTGGCGGGAGGCGGCTGGAGGGTTTCGTGGAGGTGCTGCGCGAGGAGGGACTGGGGGAGGACCTGGTAGAGCGGATGGGCAAGCCGCCGGTCTCGTTTACCCAGGGTGGGCAGGCCATGGGTGCGCTGCTGGACCGGGCGCCGGACCTGCATGCCGTCTTCGCCGTGTCCGATCTGGTGGGCGTGGGGGCTTTGATGGAGTGCCGGCGCCGGGGTGTGCGGGTGCCGGAGGACGTGTCGCTGATGGGGTTTGGCGGGTTCGAGATCGGCGGCGCCGTGGTGCCCGCGCTGACGACGGTGGCGGTCGATTACCGTGCCATCGGCGAGCGGACGGGGACCATGGTACTGGACCTGCTGGCGGGCCGGCTCGACGTGCCGCGCATCGTCGATCTGGGCGTGACGCTGATGCAGCGCGAGACGACGGCCTTCCGCCCCGCGCTGCTCTCGGTGCCGGCCTGACGCGCGTGTTGCGCGTGGCGGATCAGCATGCTAGAGGCGCGCCATCGGCTTGGACTTCGTGCCGGGCCGTTGGCGCGCTGCAATGACCTAAAGACACTGGGATGGAAAGACCGACCGTGGTTTCGGGTGGAACGACAACAATACCGATCGCCTCCGTTGCCAATGGCCTGCCCGGTCGTTACGCGACGGCCCTCTACGATTTCGCCGCCGAACGCTGGCTGCTTGATGACGTGCTGGACCATGCGGCGGCGCTGCGGCGCCTGATCGCGGAAAGCGCCGAGCTGCGCGCCGTCCTGACGAATCGCACGCTGGATATCGCCGTGTCGACGAAGGCGCTGGACGCCGTGCTGGAAGCCCAGGGCTTCGGGTGGGTCATCCGCAATTTCGTCGGCGTGGTCGCCCGCAACCGCCGGCTGCCCCGCCTGGCTGAGATCCTGGACGCCGTGGCGGCGATCGCGGCGGCCCGCCGTGGCGAGGCCGTGGCCGAGATCGTCTCGGCCCAGCCGCTGACGGACGTGCAGCGCATACAGATTCAGGGCCGCCTCGCCGAGGCCGGCTATTCCAAGGTCAATATTCAGGAGCGCGTTGACGCGGCTCTGCTGGGCGGTCTGGTCGTGCGCGTCGGCGCCCGGCTTTATGACACCAGCCTCAATTCCCGCCTGACCCGCCTGCACCACGCCATGAAGGGAGCCGCGTGATGGAAATCCGTCCCGCTGAGATTTCGGATATCCTCAAGCAGCAGATCGCCTCGTTCGACACGAGTGCCGAGGTCGCCGAGACCGGCACGATCCTGTCGGTCGGCGACGGCATCGCCCGCGTCTATGGCTTGCAGAACGTGCAGGCCGGCGAGATGGTCGAGTTCCCGGCCTCCGGCCAGCAGGGCATGGCGCTGAACCTCGAGAACGACAATGTCGGCGTCGTGATCTTCGGCGACGACTCCGAGATGCGCGAAGGCGACACCGTTGCCCGCACAGGCAAGGTGGTCGAGGTTCCGACCGGCAAGGCCCTGCTGGGCCGCGTGGTCGATGGCCTGGGCAACCCGATCGACGGCAAGGGGCCGCTGGTCGGCGACGTGATCATGAAGCGCGCCGACATCAAGGCGCCCGGCATCATGCCGCGCCAGTCGGTCGGCGAGCCGATGCAGACCGGGATCAAGGCGATCGACGCCCTGGTGCCGATCGGGCGCGGGCAGCGCGAACTGGTCATCGGCGACCGCCAGACCGGCAAGACCGCCATCCTGATCGACACCATCGTCGCGCAGAAGCCGGTCAACGCGCTGGGCGACGACAAGAAGTCGCTGTACTGCATCTATGTCGCCATCGGGCAGAAGCGCTCGACCGTGGCGCAGCTTGTGCGCACGCTGGAAGAGGCCGGTGCGATGGAATATTCCATCGTCGTCGCCGCCACGGCGTCCGACCCGGCGCCGATGCAGTATCTGGCCCCGTACGCCGCCTGCGCCATGGGCGAGTATTTCCGCGACAACGGCATGCATGCGCTGATCGTCTATGACGATCTGTCCAAGCAGGCCGTGGCCTATCGCCAGATGTCGCTGCTGCTGCGCCGTCCGCCGGGCCGTGAAGCCTATCCGGGCGACGTGTTCTACCTGCATTCGCGCCTGCTGGAACGCGCGGCGAAGATGTCGGACGAATATGGCGCGGGTTCGCTGACGGCGCTGCCGGTCATCGAGACGCAGGCCGGCGACGTGGCGGCCTACATTCCGACCAACGTGATCTCGATCACCGACGGCCAGGTGTTCCTGGAGACCGACCTGTTCTATCGCGGCATCCGTCCGGCGGTGAACGTGGGCGGCTCGGTGTCGCGCGTCGGTTCGGCCGCGCAGATCAAGGCGATGAAGCAGGTTGCCGGCAAGATCAAGCTGGAGCTGGCGCAGTATCGTGAAATGGCGGCGTTCTCGCAGTTCGCCTCGGACCTCGATCCGGCGACGCAGAAGCAGCTTGCCCGTGGTGCGCGTCTGGTCGAACTGCTGAAGCAGCCCGAGACCTCGCCGCTGCCGGTCGAGGAGCAGGTGTGCGTGCTGTTTGCCGGCACGCGCGGCTTCATCGACAATGTGCCGGTGGAGAAGGTGACGGCCTTCGAGCGCCAGTTTCGGACCGAGCTGCATGCGGCTGGCCAGGACATCCTGGAGTCGATCCGTACCGAGCGGCAGATCACCAAGGACAACGAGGTCCGTCTGACCGACTTCCTGACGGCCTTCAGCCGTCAGTTCGCCGGCTGAAGGCGGACAGGCACCCATGGCATCCCTGAAGGACCTTCGCGCGCGGATCGGCAGCGTCAAATCGACGCGGAAGATTACCAGCGCCATGAAGATGGTGGCGGCGGCCAAGCTGCGCCGGGCCCAGACCCGCGCCGAAGCCGCCCGCCCCTATGCGGCGGCGATGCGCCGGATGCTGGCTGAACTGGGTGCCGGCACGCGCGGCCAGAGCGGCCTGCCGACCCTGCTGGCCGGCACGGGCAACGACCGGGTTCACCTGCTGATCCCGATCACCAGCGACCGTGGGCTGGCGGGTGGCTTCAACGCCAACGTCAACCGCAAGACGCGCGACCTGATCGGCCAGTTGCAGGCCGAGGGCAAGACCGTTCGCCTGCTGCCGGTCGGCCGCAAGGGCGGCGATTATCTGATGCGCGAATTCTCCGACCTGATCCTGGATAAAATCCATGGATCGGGCGGCAAGGAGATTCCGTTCTCGGCCGCTGCCGAACTGGGCGAGCGGATCGCCGCGATGGCGGAGAAGGGCGAATTCGACGTTTGCACGCTGGTGTATAACCGCTTCCAGAACGTGATGTCGCAGACGCCCACCACGATGCAGCTGATTCCGCTGGCGCTGCCGGCGAATGACGTGGCGGCCTCGGCCGACGCGCCGGTTTACGAATTCGAGCCGGGCGAGGAAGAGCTGCTGTCCAGCCTGCTGCCGCGCAACCTCCAGGTGCAGATCTATGCGACGCTGCTGGAGAGTGCCGCGGGCGAGCAGGGCGCACGCATGACGGCGATGGACAATGCCACGCGCAACGCGGGCAAAGCCATCGACCGGCTGACGCTGAAATACAACCGTACCCGCCAGACCAACATCACCAACGAACTGATCGAGATCATCTCGGGCGCCCAGGCGCTCTGAGCAACGATCCGCTTCCCTCGCCGCAGGAGCTGACCCCATGTCGGAAACCAAAGTGAATGAGGCTCCTGCCGCCACGCAGGGCCAGTCCAGCAACATCGTCGGCCGCGTGACGCAGGTGCGCGGCGCCGTTGTGGACGTGCAGTTCGAAGGCACGCTGCCGCATATTCTCGACGCGCTGCATGTCACCTTCAACGGCCAGACGGTCGTGCTGGAAGTGGCGCAGGAAATCGGCGAGCACGAAGTGCGCTGCATCGCCATGGACTCGACCGACGGGCTGACCCGTGGCGCCGAGGTCGTGGCGACGGGCAACCAGATCACGGTGCCGGTCGGCCCCGGCACGCTGGGCCGCATCCTGAACGTGATCGGCGAGCCGATCGACGAGCGTGGCCCGGTGCCCGCGACCAAGCGCTACCCGATCCATCGCAAGGCGCCGTCGTTCGAAGAGCAGGCGGCCGCGACCGAGATCCTGGTCACGGGCATCAAGGTCGTCGACCTGCTGTGCCCGTACCTGAAGGGCGGCAAGATCGGCCTGTTCGGCGGCGCCGGCGTGGGCAAGACCGTCATCATCCAGGAACTGATCAACAACATCGCCAAGGCGCATGGCGGCGTGTCGGTGTTTGCCGGCGTCGGCGAGCGGACCCGCGAGGGCAACGACCTGTATTACGAAATGCAGGACGCGGGCGTGATCAAGCTGGGCGAGAACACCACCGAGGGTTCCAAGGTGGCGCTGGTCTATGGCCAGATGAACGAGCCGCCGGGCGCGCGTGCGCGCATCGCGCTGTCGGGCCTGTCGCTGGCCGAGTATTTCCGTGACGAGGAAGGGCAGGACGTTCTGTTCTTCGTCGACAACATCTTCCGTTTCACGCAGGCGGGTGCCGAGGTTTCGGCGCTGCTGGGCCGTATCCCCTCCGCCGTGGGCTACCAGCCGACGCTGGCGACCGAGATGGGCGCGCTTCAGGAGCGCATCACCTCGACCAAGAAGGGCTCGATCACCTCGGTGCAGGCCGTTTACGTGCCGGCCGACGATCTGACCGATCCGGCGCCTGCCGCGACCTTCGCGCATCTGGACGCCACGACGGTGCTGAACCGTTCGATCGCGGAAATGGGCATCTATCCGGCCGTCGATCCGCTGGATTCGACCTCGCGTTCGCTGGACCCGAAGATCGTCGGCGAAGAGCATTATCAGGTGGCGCGCGACGTGCAGCGCATCCTGCAGACCTACAAGTCTTTGCAGGACATCATCGCCATTCTGGGCATGGACGAGCTGTCGGAAGACGACAAGCAACTGGTGGCGCGTGCGCGCCGCATCCAGCGCTTCCTGTCGCAGCCCTTCCATGTGGCCGAAGTCTTTACCGGCGCGCCGGGCAAGCTGGTTTCGCTGGAAGACACCGTGCGGTCGTTCAAGGCGATCGTGGCCGGCGAGTATGACCACCTGCCCGAAGGTGCGTTCTACATGGTCGGCTCGATCGAAGAAGCGGTCGCGAAGGCCGAGAAGATGAAGGAATCGGCCTGAACGGCCGGCTCCCGCGCAAGGAAGACAGCCCATGTCGATTGAGGTCGAGATCGTCAGTCCCGAGAAGGTTCTCTTCTCGCGCGCTGTCGAGATGGCGGTGATTCCGGGCCTGGAGGGCGATATCGCCGCCATGCCCGATCGCGCGCCGATGATGCTGCTGCTGCGCGGCGGTGTGGTCGAACTGTATGAAAATGGCGTGGTGACGGAACGGTTTTTCGTCGCCGGCGGGTTTGCCGACATGACGGCGACCCGCTGCACCATTCTGGCCGATCAGGCGACGGCGCTGGCCGACCTGTCGGTGGCCGATGCGCAGAAGCGGCTTGCCGGGCTGGAGGCATCTTACGACGCCGCCGACAAGATGAACGTGCCGGCGCTGGACCTGCTGATGGCGAAGATGCAGTCCGCGCGGGCTGAAATCGAAGCCGCCGGCGGCGAGGCCGTGAAGGCCGCCTGAGACTTTCGGCCGCAGACTGGTTTCATGTGGAACGCCCCCGGCTCCTGCGAGTCGGGGGCGTTTTGCGTTCTTGGCCGATCTGTTCAGGAGCCTTTATCGCCGCGCGTTGCGAGGCTCCTGAACGGATAAAAGTCTTTTTGCTTCTTTTTCTTCAGAAAAAGAAGGCTCTCAACCGCGCCCGCGATAGCCCGGCACGCCCTGGTCGGGAATCCACACATCGGCCGGCGGGGCGCCGGTCTGCCAGAACACGTCGATGGGCATGCCGCCGCGCGGATACCAGTAGGCGCCGATGCGCAGCCAGACCGGGGATAGCAGATCGACCAGCGTGGTGGCGATCTGGACCGAGCAGGCCTCGTGGAACGCGCCGTGGTTGCGGAAGCTGGTCAGGAACAGCTTGAGCGACTTGCTCTCCACGATCCACTGGTCGGGCACGTAGTCGATGACCAGGTGCGCGAAATCCGGCTGGCCGGTGACGGGGCAGAGCGACGTGAATTCCGGCGCGGTGAAGCGGACGAGGTAACGCCGGTCGCGATGGGGGGCGGGGACGCGCTCCAGCGTCGCGTCCTCGGGGCTGGCGGGCTGGGCGGCGGCGCGGCCCAGTTGCGTGAGGGCCTGGGTGCCGTCGTCGGGCGGGGTGGATGCGCTCACGTTCCGTGATCCTTGCTGCGGGGCTGTGGAGAGGGGTGATGCCGGAGCCGCCTTTGCCGCGTCAAGCGGCGGTTTTCTCCCTTGGGTGCTTTCGCACCGGTGGAACCCCATGATAACAGGACAACATGGCGCGTGCACTCAAAGCGGGTTTTCCCGCCCCTGTCCTGATGACCTCCACCGACGAACTGGTTGCGGTTGTCGAACGATTGCGGCGGGAGCCGTTCGTGACGATCGATACCGAGTTCGTCCGCGAACGGACCTACTGGCCGGAACTGTGTCTGGTGCAGTTGGCCGGTGAACACGACGTGGTGGTGGTGGACACGCTGGCGCCCGGACTGGACCTGTCGGCGCTGGGCGCACTGCTGGACGATCCGGCGGTGACCAAGGTGTTTCATGCCGCGCGGCAGGACCTGGAAATCTTCCTGCATCTGTTCGGCCGGTTGCCGGCGGCGCTGTACGATACCCAGGTGGCGGCGATGGTCGCCGGCTATGGCGACCAGGTGGGGTATGACAATCTGGTCTCGTCGCTGACGGGCGCGCATATCGACAAGGCGCACCGCTTCTCCGACTGGTCCGCCCGGCCGCTGTCGCCGGCGCAGATTGCCTATGCCGCCGCCGACGTGACGTATCTGCGCACCGTCTACCAGCTTCTGCGCGAGCGGCTGGAGACGGAAGGGCGCACGGAATGGGTGGCGGCCGAACTGGCGGTGCTGACCCGGCCCGAGACGTTCCGCCCCGATCCGGAGACCCTGTGGGAAAAGATGCGTCCGCGCACCAGCAACCGGCGGATGCTGGGCATTCTGCGGGCCATTACCGCATGGCGCGAACTGGAAGCCCAGCGGGTGAACGTGCCGCGCCAGCGGCTGCTGAAGGACGAGAGCCTGCTGGAGATCGCGGCGACCGCCCCGACCGATGCCGAGGCGCTGGCGCGCGTGCGCGGCGTGTCGCGCGGGTTTGCCGAGGGACGCAGCGGGGCCGGGCTGCTGGAGGCCATCGCGGCGGCGCATGCGCTGCCCGAGGCAGCGCTGCCGCGCCAGAACAAGGGCAAGGACGGCCCGCGCCCGTCGCCCGCGCTGGTCGCGCTGCTGAAAGTGCTGCTGGCGGCGTGCTGCGAGGAGCATGACGTGGCGCCGCGCCTGGTGGCGTCGTCGGAGGATATCGACCGGCTGGCGCTGGAGGCCGAGCCCGACCTGCCGGTGATGCAGGGCTGGCGGCGGGTGGTGTTCGGCGAGGATGCGCTGGCGCTGAAGGCCGGGACCATGCTGCTGGGCGTGGATGGGACGCGCATTCGCCGGGTCGGGTGCTGATAGCCTGACCGGACTGTGGGCCGGTGAGCGCGGGCGGCTCTTCAGGGGGCGCGCCCGGCATGTGTGTCCGGGCATTGGAGCGGAGCGGCCTTGAGGGGCCGCGCGCATCGGAGCGCGGAGGCGCGTTCGATCGTCGTCGGCGCATATTTACGGACAGGTTTCGCACCGTTTTTCCCCCGGGTTGTGAACAGGTTACTCCCAGCCTTGTCCACAAGATTTTGTGGTGGGATGGTTGAGTCCACCACAAGATAAGCCTAGTTTTCGGCTGTCCTTCGTCAGGAGAGATGGCATGGCTATGGAATGGACCGAGGAGACGATTGCGCGTCTCCGCGCGCTTTGGCAGCAGGGGCTGTCGACGGCCGAGATCGGTCGCCAGCTTTCGGTGACGAAGAACGCGGTTGTAGGCAAGGCGCATCGCCTCGGTCTACAGGCGCGTCCGTCACCAATTCGCAGACGGCCGGCTTCGGCCGGTGCGGCTGAACCCGGTGAGGCAGTCGTCGCACCGGCTCCGGCCCTGGCCACGGCTTCGGCTCCGGCCACGGAAACCGCTGCCGCCGCTTCGGCGTCGGTCGTGGTGCCGCCGGCCGTGTCGCCGGTTGTTGCGGCGGCTCCCGCGCCCGTTGCGGTGGTGCCTTCGGCGGTCGTGCCGCCTGTGGTGGCACCTGTTGTGCCGGTGGCGCCGCGTGTGGCCGAGGCCGCGCCGGTCGTGAGCCCGGTCCGGCAGCAGGCCGAGCCCGTGCCGCAGGCGCCGGTGCGCGCCGAGCGTGAGCCGGTGGTGCAGGCGGTTCCCCCGCCGCCGCCGGTGGTGGCCCCGAGCGTGTCGCGGCCGGAAACGCCGCGTGCGCCGTTGCGCGCGGTCTCCAGCCCGGCGCCGCGTCGCAGCGGCCTGAGCTGCTGCTGGCCGCTGGGCGATCCGGGCACGCCGGGCTTTCATTTCTGCGGGGCGACGCCGGTCCCTGGAAAGCCTTACTGTGCCGAACATGCGCAGCTTGCCTATGTGAAGCTGCGCGATCGGCGCGACAACGTGGCCTGACACGCGCCGGCACGCCGGGATGTCATGAAAAAACGCCGCGGATCGTTATGATCCGCGGCGTTTTTTTGTGTCTTCGCGCATGTCCGCGGAGGCCGGCGGCGCATTACCGCGCCGCCGGCCGGGGCAGGCGTTCAGCCGGCCGGGGTTTCTTCCGCGGCCGGGGTTGGGGCGGGTGCCTCGACGGGCTGGGCGGCGGGCTGGGCGCCGGTGATCATTTCCAGATGGCCGCTGACCTGGCCGCCATCTTCGACTTGCAGGCGGCGGCACTTCGCCTTGCCCAGCAGGCGCCCGGAGGAGCGGATGGTCAGGCTGCCGCGCACCGTCAGCGTGCCGTCGATGGTGCCGGCCAGATCGGCGTCCTCGACTTCGATCTCGCCACGGAACATGCCGCCATGGGCGACCTGGAGTTCATGCGCGTTGATCATGGTGGATTCCACCGTGCCTTCGACGACCAGGCGCTCGGCATCCTGGATCGAGCCCTGGACGCTGATTCCGCGTCCGACCACGAGGGTGCGGCGATCGCTGTGATCCTTGCGGGGGGCGGGCGTCTGGCCGGACAGGCCGGGGCGGCCGGGGATCGGGGGGGCGCCGGGCGGAGCGGGCGGATTGGACGGGAGCGGGGCGCGGGACATGGGGGCGGTCTCCTTGGGCGATTGGGGGAGGGAAGGGGTGCCGGCTGCCGGCGTCGCGCCCTGGCGGACGGGCGTGGCACCGGCGGGCGGGGCCGGGAACTCGATCTGCGAACTTGCCGGCCGGCCGGTGGACGGCGACGCGCCGACGGGCGGCTTCGCGTCTTCCGGCTTGGGTTTTTTTCTGGAGAACAAAAGCATACCCCGCTGCTGTCGAAGGTGAAGCCGCGCATGGCCCGGCGATCGGAACACGGTTGGTTCCCGAACGCATCCGGAAAACCGGTGTCTGGAACGATTAAGGATTACACGCGCGGGTGAGGTCGGAAAAGCGGGAAGCTGCAACTTTACGAACAAGAAATGCAACCATTGCGACCCCGCAGCCCCGGTGTTAGAGCCTGACCGCAGATGCGGGCTGGCGGCGTGTCCTCCGCGCGTTTCCCGCGCTTCGGTGCTCATGGCCAATCAGGGCCACTCCGCGCCGATGCTTGGAAACACATGTCGGGCGCGGCCCGATACGGGCCGCTCTCGCGCGCCAGCCCCCATTTTCGGTCAGGCTCTTGGCGAGGGGACTGTCTGTACGACAATCTTGGTGATTTGATGGCGGGCCGGCCACGCAGTTTCGCCGGTGCGCGTGGGAGAAGAATGGAATGTCTGTGACGGGTGCTGGCAGCGCGGCCGAATGCCGCTTCGATCTGCTGGGGATCGGCAATGCGATCATCGATGTTCTGGCACCGGTCGAACCGGATTTCCTGACCCGGCAGGACATGATTCCGGGCAGCATGAAACTGATCGACGCCGAACAGGCCGAAAAACTCTACGGCCTGGTGCATCGCGAGCGCGAGATGGGCGGCGGTTCGGCGGCCAATACCTGTGTGGTGGCGGCCAATCTGGGCGCGCGCGTCGCGTATCTGGGCAAGGTGGCCGACGATGCGCCGGGCCGCACCTTTGCCGCCGACCTTCAGCAGTCGGGTGTCTATTTTCCGTCGTCGTTCCTGAATGGCCAGGCGGGGCGCGAGCAGCCGACGGCGCGCTGCCTGGTGATGGTGACGCCGGACGGCCAGCGGACGATGAACACCTATCTGGGCGCGTGCGTGGCCTTCGGGCCGGAGGATGTGCTGGCCGACGTGGTGGCCGACGCGCATGTGACCTATCTGGAAGGCTATCTGTTCGACCCGCCGCACGCGCAGGAGGCTTTCCGCCAGGCGGCGGCGCTGGCGCATGCGGCCGAACGGCGGGTGGCGCTGTCGCTGTCCGACCCGTTCTGCGTCGCGCGGCATCGCGATGCCTTCCGCGAACTGGTGCATGGGCATATCGACATCCTGTTCGCCAACGAGGAGGAAATCTGCTCGCTGTACCAGACCGAGGATTTCACGACCGCGATGAACCAGGCGGCCGCCGATACGCATTTCGCGGTGCTGACGCGCTCGGGGCAGGGCAGCGTGATCATCCGGGGCGACGAGCGGATCGACGTGGCGCCGGTGGCGACGCAAGTGATCGACACCACCGGCGCGGGCGATGCCTATGCCGCCGGCTTCCTCGCCGGCTGGACCTCCGGGCGTTCGCTGGCCGAATGCGGGCGGCTGGGCAGCGTCGCGGCCTCCGAGATCATCTCGCATTACGGGGCGCGCCCGCTGGTGAACCTGCAACAGGACATGGAACTCTGATCTCCTGCCTCCGGAATGCATCGGTGCGTTCCGGAGGCAGGGCGATGAGAGGGGGATCGATCTGGCGGTGCGGAACGATCCGCATGGTGTCGCCGCCGGTATCGTGGCGCGTGCGGGACGCATGTGGCCCGCATGTGGCCGATGGGGGCGGGAAGGGTTTTCTCGCGGCGTCTGGCGTGCCCGTGACGGTGTCTGCTGGCGGCCCATGTATTCTGACGGCGGTTGAACGGGAGAGGCCCGGCGTGGGTAACGGGGTGGCGCGTCGTCCGCTGGCCGGGCGGCGGCGGCAGCGGCAGCTCATGCGCGCGCGGGAGGCGGGGAGACCGATCGGGGCCGATGGCGTGGCCAAGGCGGATCGACGGCGGTGGCACGCGGCCTGTTGCGGCCGACAGGATGCACCGTGTCGTGGCGGCAATTATTGGCGGCAATTATATTGTACAGCGCGGCGACGTTCGGGGGCGTGAAACGCGGGTTTGCCTGAGACGGATCTTGCCGACGCTTCTCGGTGGGGCGGGCGGACTGGCGCGGTGTTGGCGGGCAGGCGGGATCGTGCCGGTACAATAACAATAAAAATACGTTTTATCAGTATGTTGTGTTGGTATTCTGACTTGTGGACGCCTGAAATGGCTTGGATTCTACAAACCGTTAGATACAAACCCTGAGACATAGTAACGAGAGGGGGTCATTTGCTCTTCTTCTTGCGCATGGCTGATGATCGTTCATGTCAGAAGCGCGCATGTGGAAATGGAATATATTCTTTTTCAGTATGTTATAGGGAATTTTGAAAATTTCTTTTCATCTTGTGTATTATTAACAATATATAAGAGAAAGTTATAAATATTCTATTCCATTGACTTTGTTCTTGGGTTGTGAAATATCCTCAAGTGCCGAACTCAAGAAAAAAGCTATAATCGTGCTTCAATATTTGTATAAAGACGCTCCTGTCCGCATCAAGATCCGGGTGGTTCTTCTGATGGAGGAGGTTTATCCGCTGCTGCAAATTGCGTTGGCGGTTGCCGAGTATTTCCTGCACGTCAGCACTCTCCATATGCTGTACATGGCTGCGGTCATGTTCGTGCTGAGTCAGGTGGGGGTCGTCAGCATCTGGCATGTGCTGGAACGGGCCGTTATCGTGCCGACGGAAAAGCTGGTTCAGGTCGGCGAACAATTGGGGCGGGGGATCATCGCCGACACCATCCCGTATTTTGAGAACAGGGATTGCACCGGCAGGTTGGCGCGGATCATGGTGGCGTTTGCCAGCAACGTCAAAGAACAGACGGCGGCGCGCGAAAACCAGGAAAAGATGGCCGTCGAGATCCGCGAAGCCTTCGAACGCAGCCAGTCGCGTGACCAGCAGACAAGCAAGGTCATCTCGGTTCTGGGCGTCGCGCTGAGCGACATGGCCCAGGGGGATGTCAGCCAGCAGATTGCCGACCCTGTGTTTTCCGGCGAATTCGCGCCCTTGCGCGACGCTTTCAACAATTCGATCCAGGGCCTGAACGTGGCCCTGCGGACCGTGGCCGGCAGTTCGGACCTGATTGCGACCAGTGCGGCCGAGATTTCCACGGCGTCCGACGATCTTGCGAAGCGGACCGAAAAGCAGGCGGCCAATCTCGGTCAGGCCGCGATTTCGGTCAGGACCGTTACCGAAGGCGTGCAGGTGACCGCACGCGCCTGCGCGCAAACGACGGAAGAAACCCGTCAGGCGCTGGAAAAAGTCCGGCTGGCCACCGATGTCATGATAGAAACGACGAAATCCATGGACGGGATCAAGGTATCGTCCGACGCGATCGGTGAAATCATCTCGGTGATGGATAATATCGCGTTCCAGACCAATGTGCTGGCGCTGAACGCCGGCGTGGAGGCCGCGCGTGCGGGCGATGCCGGGCGCGGCTTCGCTGTGGTGGCGCAGGAAGTGCGCGCGCTGTCCGAAAAGGCGGCCCAGTCGGCGAACGAGATCAAGGGGCTGGTCACCGTCGCGTCCGAGCAGGTGTCCAAGGGGGTGGCGCTGGTGCAGACAACCGGGGGGTACCTGAGCGCGTTTGCCGAGACGACCAAGGGGATTGCCGAACGGATCGAAGGGATTTCCACCTCCACCCAGGAGCAGGCACGCAGCCTTTCGGAAATCACCGCGTCGATCAGCGACATGGACCGCGTCACGCAGCAGAACGCCGCCATGGTGGAGGAAACGACGGCCGCGAGCCATAACCTGACCGGTGAGACGAAAACCCTGTCCCAGACGCTTGGACGCTTCAGGATTTCCCGTTCGGGGTCGGGCCGGGTAATCGAACATGTCGGGACTGAACTGGTCGCCGATCCGGTCCTGGAGGACCGCTCCCGTCGGCGACAGAAGGTCCTGGCAGGGGCCCCGGCCTGAAGGCGGACCTGCGCGGCGACGTTCGCTTTCGACCGGCAGGGCGATCGAGGGCAGAGCCTGTTTGGATGCGTGTCTTCAGGCAGGGGACGATACGCGTTCAAACGATAAGCCGGGGCCTTTCCACCGAACCGGTTTCTGGTGGAAGGCGCTTGAGCCGTATCCGTTGACGCTGGTGCATGGGTCTGGAGCCTTGTTTTGTCGCGCATCACGATCGGGCCGGATGAGGCCGTTCGGCCCGATGATGCGTCAGGTCTGCTGGCTGGAAGCCTTTGCTTTCGCCGCTGCGTCCTTATTCGGGGGGCCGCACCTTTACGGGCAGTCGCGCATGAGCGTGCCGGTTCTGTGTGATCCGGTTCTGTGTCACGGGGCGTTCCCTGGTTTCTTCAGCCCGCTGTTCCGTGCGATATAAAAAGAGTCATTCAAGGACAATGATGTTGGACGCATTCGATTTCATACAGCTTCATACCGGCATTCTGGATTCGCTGCCGGTTGCCGTG
This sequence comes from Gluconacetobacter dulcium, assembly GCF_014174165.1. Classification (GTDB taxonomy): domain Bacteria; phylum Pseudomonadota; class Alphaproteobacteria; order Acetobacterales; family Acetobacteraceae; genus Gluconacetobacter; species Gluconacetobacter dulcium. The sequence continues at coordinate 120,427 of NZ_JABEQN010000009.1, forward strand.
ATTATTGTCGATTCGCAGACTTTCAATATTATATATGTGAATGACGGCGCGAAGAAGATTATTGAGAGCATTAAACATATATTTGATTTCGATCTGGATGTGAACAATCTGATCGGGCTTTCGGTTGATGTCTTTCATAAGAACCCGGCCTACCAGAGGCGCATTCTGTCGGATGCGAAAAATCTGCCGCATTACGCCAGGGTTGGTATCGGCGATCAGACGCTCGATTTGAAAGTATCCGCGGTGATGGACCCGGCCGGTCGTTATCTGGCGAGTATGCTGACGCTGGAAAATGTCACGGCCGAAATCGTGTCCAACCAGAAATTATACCATATGGCTCATTATGATGTTCTGACGGATCTTCCTAATAGAGTCTTGTTTTTCAAGAAATTGTCGGAATTCATGGACGGTGTGGTCAAGAAATGCAGCGTTATTTATATTGATCTGGACGGGTTTGGTATCATCAACGATACATATGGTCACCAGGTAGGAGACCGGGTGATCGGGGAATTTGCCGACAGGCTCAAAGCAATCGAGGTGGAAGAAGAACAGTATGTGATGTTCAGCCGGATCGGCGGCGACGAGTTCTTATGTCTGTTCTCGGAAAATTCCGTCGAAGAGGTGTCGGCTCTGTCGGGCAGGATCATTTCCGTCTTCGATGCGCCGTTCGATGTCGGGGGGCAGAAAATGTGGCTCAATGCATCCATCGGGATCGCATTGATGCCCGAGCATGGCATTCTGGCGGATATTCTGATCGGTCATGCCGATCTGGCACTCAGCGAAGCAAAGAGAGCGGGCAAGGGGCGGGTCTGTTTCTTTTCCGAGGATCTGGTCACGCAGGCCTGGGAACAGGTCAGGATCAGTAAGAAATTACGGAGCGCGCTGATCAACGAGGAGGAACTGTTCCTCTTCTTCCAGCCGATCGTGGAGCTGAAGACCGGTCGCGCCGTGTCGCGCGAAACATTGGTGCGATGGAACAATCCGTTGCGCGGATGGGTGTCTCCCGCGGAATTCATCCCGATTGCGGAGCAGAGCGACCTGATCGAACTGCTGGATGATTTCGTGCTGGAAAAAGCCTGTCTCGCGGCGTTGTCGTGGCAGGACGGGGCGCGTGTCGCGGTGAATATATCGGCGCGGCATCTGGGCAGAAACACGCTGGTGCCGAAGGTCGCGTTCATTCTGCGGAAAACGTCGCTGCCGCCGGATCGGCTGGAGATCGAGGTGACGGAGACGGCGGAACTGCACTTGCTCGACAGGGTCATGGAAGACCTGCATGCCCTGCGCCGGATGGGGGTGCATATTACCCTGGATGATTTCGGAACCGGTTTTTCGTCGCTGAGCCAGATCAGATTCTTTCCGTTCGGCAAGATCAAGATCGATTCGTCATTCGTGCGCGATGCGATGGAGCGGCCGGAATGTGCCGCCGTGATCGGTGCCATCGCCTCGATCGGCCAGCGCCTTGGATTGCGCGTCGTTGCCGAAGGGGTGGAAACGCAGGCCCAGCATGATCTCGTTACGGCGGAAGGGTGCTCTGAAGGGCAGGGGTATTTTTATGGCGCCCCGTCCGCGGATGGACGATATGGCGCTCCGTGCCTGTCGGGTGGCCTGGATTAAGCACCGGCCGGCGGAGACGCGGCCCCGGTTTTCAGGCGGGCGCGCATGTGATGGTCCGACCGGGGGGGCCGGTGAACGGACGTCGGCGTGCGGGCGAGCACGCCAGGCGGCCGATCGCTCCGATCCTGCGTTACCGCTTGCGTGGGATCGCGTTTAACGATAGGGGAAAGTAAGAACGTGTCGCATTTGCGGCGGTGCGAGAGAGGCAATGATGGCTTGATCGTGCTCCTGAGAGCCTGACCGAAAATGCGGTTTGGTGAGCGAGAGCGGCCCGTCAGGGCCGCGCCCGGCGTGTGTTTCCGAGCATCGGAGCGGAGCGGCCTTGATGGCCGTGAGCACCGAAGCGCAGGAAACGCGCGGAGGACACGCCACCAGCGCGCATTTTCGGTCAGGCTCTGAGAGGGAGGGCAGGGCCGGAAGCGGGCGTGGCGTAAAGATCGAGTGGGACAGCCGGATAAATATTTCGCGCTTTTCGCGACACACCGCACTGATCTCGTGCGTTTCGCCAGGGGGATCATGAGAGATGATAGCCTGGCGGAAGATGTTGTTCAGGATGCTTTTCTGCGCCTGACGACCGCGACGGCGACGCAAGGGCGCGTTCTGGCGGACCCGCTGAATTATGTTTACCGCATTATCCGGAATCTGGCGTTCGACCGCTATCGACGGCGCCAATTCGAGGCCGGATTGTTTGATCATGAGATAGACAGTTCTTCCGAAACAATCGAAGCGGATGCCCCGACACCGGAAGGTGAGGCCTCGGGGAAATCCGACATGCGGGCGATGCGCGCCGCGATGGCGGAACTGCCGGAACGGACGTGCGTCGCATTGGAAATGCATCTGTTCGACGGACGAAAGCTGCGGGAAATAGCGGCGCATTTCGGTATCTCTATCGGAATGGCCCATTCCCTTGTCGCGGCGGGTATGGAACATTGTCGTAAACGTCTTTCCACACCTGAATCCTGATCAGGTGGGCAAGCGGTAGTTCATTGAAAAGATGCAAGTCTTCATTCGTCGCATAAAAGGAGATGTGCTGTTCGGATTGCTCCCGGTCGTCGCGGACGCAAGGCAGGCGAACAGGAAGGGTGCGGGCGAAGCGTGAGCGAGGACTTCAATCCAACAACGGCGGTTGAGTGGAAAATCGCTCTTTCGGAAGAGCCTGACGATCCTGTGCTCGGCGCGCGTTTTGACGCATGGCTTGCTGCTGCTGAGGATCACCGGACGGAGTGGCGGGACCTTACGCGGGGGCTTGAGAATTTCCGCGAGGTCGGTCCGCTTTATCGCGAGAAATGGGTGACTGCATCAGGTGGCGGACAAAACGCTGCGTTGCAGCGCGGCAGGCTGAAAAGAAGATCCGCCAGTTTTGTCAGGGTTTCGATTGTCGCATTCGCGGTTGCTGCCGCCGTTACGGTGGTATGCGCCCCTGATCTGCTGCTTCGATTGCAGGCCGATTACGTCACGGGCACGGCGGAGACGCGAACAGTCGATCTTTCCGATGGTAGCCAACTGATACTGGCACCGCGCAGCGCGGTAAAACTGTCTTACTCGGTAGGAAAGCGGGATATTCGTCTTTTGAAAGGCGAGGCGCTTTTCACGGTTCGACATGATATGGCGCGCCCTTTTGAGGTTCACACGGACAAATTGACCGTGACGGATATCGGAACCATTTTCGATGTCCGACTGGCTCGGGGGGAAGAAGAGGTCTCTGTCCGGGAAGGCGAGGTCCGGGTGCGGGACGTTTCGGGTGGATTTCATGATCTCGATGCCGGAACGTGGGAGCGGATCAGAACTGTCGGCAATGGCGTGAGCGTCACGCATGGGAGCAGGGCGCCGGACGATGTGGGGGCATGGTCGGCGGGGCAGATTATTGCCAAGGAAAACAGCGTCTCCAGCGTCGTGGATCGGCTCCGGCCTTACTACCGGGGGGTCGTCGTCCTTTACGGATCATCCTTTGGGGAGAAGTCACTCACCGGCGTTTATGACGCACGTGATCCGGTTGGCGCGTTTCGGGCGATCGCCGCCGCGCATCATGCCCAGATGCATCAGCTTTCGCCCTGGCTGACGATATTGGCGGCGCCGTAGGGCGATTCGTCACCCCGCGTCATTTTTTTCTGAAAAACGCTCTCTGCCCATTCGTTAGCCCAATGAGTGGTGCGGTTGCATTGCATTCGCAATTGTGACGGCCCATGCGCATGGGAACGGATAAGGTGATGACGATTGACGATGGAATGAAGCGGCGCGGACGGCGGGTCGCGTGGCTTGTCGCGCTGGGGAGTACGACGTTGCTGAATGCTGCCGTGACGAAAAGCTATGGGGCGGAACTTTCCCGGAGCGCTCAGGCTGTCAGATCATTTTCCATTCCGGCTCAGTCTCTTGACGATGGTCTTGCCCGGTTCGGGCAGCAAAGTGGGTGGCAGGTTTCCGTTGATGGCAATCTTGCAAAATCTCTGACAACGCATGGTGTCAGCGGTACGATGACATCTGCTCAGGCCCTCGATGCGATCCTGTCCGGGACTGGCCTGACATACACGATCACCGGCGGCCGAACCGTTGTGCTGACGAAAGCGGCGGCCAGCATGACGCTTGGTCCGGTGCGTGTCGGCGGGACCGTCGCACGGCAGGACCCGACGGGGCCGGGCGTCGGGTATGTGGCCGAAAACACGATGGCGGGTACGAAAACCGATACCCTTCTGACCGAAATCCCCAACTCCATCTATGTCGTCACCAAACAGCAGACGATCGACCAGCAACCGCAGAACGTCATGGAGGCGTTACGCTATACGCCCGGCGTCTTCTCTGAATCTTTTGGAACCTTCAATGGGGGTGACAGCATGAACGGCGGCGGGATCATGCAACGCGGTTTCTCCACGAGCCAGTATGTGGACGGCCTGCTGAGTACGTCCTACGTGGCGAACGAAACGACGTTCCTCGAACGGATCGAGGCGGTAAACGGCCCGGCCTCGGTGATGTACGGGCAGAACGCGCCAGGCGGCCTTGTTACCATGAGCCTGAAAAAGCCTACCGCGACCCCGCTTCATCAGGCGACGCTGGGCTTTGGCAACTGGGATCGTTTTCAGGCGACCGTCGATGTCAGCGACAGGATCGGCAGGTCCGGCAACGTACGCTACCGGATCGCGGCGATTGGCAACACGCAGGGCGAGCAGGCCGATTTCCAGCATTACCGGCGGGTTGCCGTTCTGCCGTCCATTACATGGGATATCGACGCCAGGACATCGCTGACGCTGATTGGTTCCTATAGCTACACGCCGGCCAACGGCGCGAACGCCGGCGCGCAATACACGCCCAATGGCACACTGATCGTCAATGAGAAATACCCGAGGATTCCACGCCATACCTTCGCCGGCCTGACGAATTTCAGCGAGGATAACGCGAATGACGCGATGTTCGAATATCAGTTCATGCACGCATTCAGCAAATACATCACCTTCAACCAGGTGTTGCGCTGGGAGAAAAGCGTTCAGAAAGACAAGGACGCCTTTAGCGGTGGCGGCATTTTGACGCCGGACCCCCGACTTCAATACTACCTTCCCGAGATACGAAATTATTCATCGAACGGCGTTTCCTTCGACACGCGGTTGCATGGTACGTTCAACACAGGCCCCATCCACCATACCTGGGTCGTGGGGTCCGATTTTCGGCATTACAACAACCCCCAGAACAATACGATCGCGTGCTCTCTGCTGAACTGTTCGTTCGCGACCTATTATATCAACCTCTATCATCCGCAATCCGTGCATTACGATCCCTGCATGAGCACGGACCCGTCATCGAGATGTCATGTGACCGGGTATAATGGTGCGTGGACCTATTTTCAGGAAGGCGTTTACTTTCAGGACCAGATGAAATGGAAACACCTTTCGGTCGTCCTGGGCGGGCGGGAGGACTGGTTCAGTCAGTCTTCGCATACCTACGATTTCAGCGCCAGAACAACCAGAGGTGCCTCCGCTTCTCAGAATGCCTTCACCTGGCGTGCCGGGATCGTCTATCAGTTTGATTTCGGCCTGGCCCCGTATTTCAGTTATTCGAAATCATTCAAGCCGCAAGGGGCGACCGATTTTTATGGAAAGCTCTTCCAGCCGCTGACCGGCAACCAGATCGAAGCGGGCTTGAAATACAAGGTCCCGGAGAAGGATATCCTGCTGACCGCCGCCGCCTATCGCATAGACGAGGATCATTATCTTATCGCCGATTTCGACCATCCCGGATTCAGTCGCGACGCGGGTGTGGTCCGGTCGCAGGGTTTCGAGGTCGCGGCCAATGCGAATGTGACGAGGGATTTGCGCGTGATCGCGTCGTACAGTTTTTCGGACGTCCGTTTCCGCAAGAACAACCTGATGCAGCGCGCGTTCAACCCCTACACCTGGAAATCGGGTCCCCTGACGGCGGAAGAGGGAAAAACCGTGCCCACGACACCGAGAAACATGTTCTCGCTCTTTGCCGATTATACGGTTCCCGCCTCGTTCGTCAAAGGGTTCGGGATCAACTGGGGATTGCGTTATGTCGGCTTTACTTATGCGACGAATGTCAATTCCTATAAGGCTCCGGCGTTCATGCTCTTCGACATCGGGGCTCACTACGATTTCGGTCAGGCGACGCCGACATTGCGCGGCCTCGTGGCGCGACTTGCGGTCTCGAACCTGACGAATTCCTATTATGTCAGTTCCTGCGGAAACTATAATTGCTATGTGGGCCAGGGGCGGAAAATCTACGGAAATCTGTCCTATAGCTGGTAAAATGTCCCCATCCTAAAGGACAGCGGCTTTTCCTTGTCGGTTTGGGTAATTTGCCTTTCGTCTCGGTGTCAAAATCGTGGGGAGAGGTGTTGCCGGTTCCGCAGGGCCGGCTCTTTCTGGAAACGGGACTGCTCGCGGCAGGATGCGTCGGGCGTTCCATGCCAGACTGGTGGGATGGCGCTGTGCAACGGTCGTGGGGTCATGCGGCAACCGGCGTGATCCATGTCCTGCAAAAACGGGTCGTCTGCGCCGGGCATGGTTCGCCATCTTCCGAAGGCGGGTCCGTGCCTGAAGGGAGAGCATCCCGTGTCGAACGATCTGGGCGAAGCGCCGCCGACGTGCGATCGCGTCACGCCCCTGTCTCTCGCGCCGTGGGCGGTGTGTGCCGTTCGGCCACGAGGGCGCAAGGGGCCGGGTGATCGGTCTGGACGATCCGACGGGCGCGGTCTCGCGCCTGCGGGATGGTGCCGAGGTTCTGAGCCGTCCGGCCAGTCTCATTTCGCTCGATCCTCCTGACCGCACGCGGAGCAATGAGGCGACGCGTTCCCTGCCGAAACGTGCCGTCGTCACGTCACTGACCGATCGGTCAGTGCGGGCTCGGCCTGCTGCCGAGGCCGTGCGGGAGGGGCGCGCGGGGCAGGGTTGGGGCCGCGCGGTGAAGTTTCGCGTGCAATCCGCGTGCGTCCCCTCTATCTAGCGCGGTGAAAAGAGATCATCCGTCGGTTCCGGCCGCTGCCCGCAGGGTGCGCGGTCGGCCGGCTTGCCCGTCCGGGCCCGCGAAGGAAGTCAGGTCACACACGTATGGATATCCGCAATATCGCCATCATCGCTCACGTCGACCATGGCAAGACGACGCTGGTCGACCAGCTTCTGAAGCAGTCCGGGTCGTTCCGCGAGAACCAGCATGTCGCCGAGCGGGCGATGGACAGCAACGATCTGGAACGTGAGCGCGGCATCACCATCCTGGCCAAGTGCACGTCGGTGGTGTGGAAAGAGACCCGCATCAACATCATCGACACGCCGGGCCACGCCGATTTCGGCGGTGAGGTCGAGCGTATCCTGAGCATGGTGGATGGCGCGGTCGTGCTGGTGGATTCCGCCGAGGGCGCGCTGCCGCAGACCAAGTTCGTGGTCGGCAAGGCGCTGGCGCGCGGGCTGAAGCCGATCGTGGTGGTCAACAAGATCGACCGTGGCGATGCCCGCCCCGACGAAGTGCATAACGAGATCTTCGACCTGTTCGCCGCCCTGGGCGCGAATGACGAGCAGCTCGACTTCCCGATGCTGTTCGCCTCGGGCCGTCAGGGCTGGGCGGATGAGGAGCTTGAGGGCGCGCGCAAGGATCTGGCGCCCATGTTCGACCTGATTCTGCGCCATGTGCCGGCGCCGAAGGTGGACAAGGAAGCGCCGTTCGCCATGATCGCCACGATCCTGGAGAACGACAACTTCCTGGGCCGCGTGCTGACCGGCCGCGTCGAGCAGGGCCGCGCGAAGGTGAACATGCCGGTGCGCGTGCTGCGCCCCGACGGATCGGTGGTCGAGACCGGCCGTCTGACCAAGCTGCTGTCGTTCCGCGGCCTGGACCGCGTGCCGGTGGAAGAGGCCGAGGCGGGTGACATCATTGCCGTGGCCGGCCTGTCGGAAGCGACCATTCCCGAGACCATCGCCTCGCCCGAAGTGACGGTGCCGCTGGAATCGATGCCGGTCGATCCGCCGACCCTGTCGATGACCTTCCGCCTGAATGACGGCCCGCTGGGCGGCCGCGAGGGCAAGAAGGTGACCTCGCGCCAGATCCGCGACCGTCTGTTCAAGGAGACCGAGGGCAACATCGCCATCCGCGTCTCCGAGAGCCCGGAGAGCGAGGCGTTCGAGGTGGCCGGGCGTGGCGAATTGCAGCTTGGCGTGCTGATCGAGCAGATGCGCCGCGAAGGGTTCGAACTGACGATCGGTCGTCCGCGCGTGCTGTTCCGCACCAATGAAGAGACCGGCGAGCGCGAAGAGCCGTACGAAGAGGTGCTGATCGACGTTGACGAGCCCTATTCGGGCGTGGTCGTCGAGAAGATGGCCATGCGCAAGGGCCTGATGCAGGACATGCAGCCCTCGGGCGGCGGCAAGGTGCGTCTGACCTTCCTGATCCCGTCGCGCGGGCTGATCGGCTATCATGGCGAGTTCCTGACCGATACGCGCGGCACGGGCATCATGAACCGTCTGTTCTCGGGCTATCAGCCCTGGGCCGGGCCGATCGAGGGGCGCCGCAACGGGTCGCTGATCTCGTCGGAAGACGGGGCGACGACGCAGTATTCGCTGTACTCGCTCCAGGACCGTGGCACCCTGTTCGTCGATGCCGGCGAGAAGGTGTATATCGGCATGATCATCGGCGAGCATTCGCGCGAGAACGACCTGGAAGTGAACCCGGTCCGCGAGAAGAAGCTGACCAACATCCGCGCCGCCGGCAAGGATGAGGCGCTGCTGCTGACGCCGCCGCGCAAAATGAACCTGGAACAGGCGATCGCCTATATCGAGGACGACGAACTGGTCGAGGTGACGCCGTCGGCGGTGCGGATTCGCAAGCGCTATCTGGACCCGCACGAGCGCAAGAAGCGTGACCGTGCCGGCGCTTCGGCCTGAACAGGCTGAGACTGGCCGTCGGGGAGGGTGACTTTCCGACGGGCGGGTAGAATCCGAGTGGGGCCATGGCGGGTTTCGGGGGTATTCTTCCCCCCGGAGCCTGTCATGGCCCGACCTGTTTAACGGACCTGGAATTTCTGTATCAAAGCGTGGTCCGGTGCGACATTTTCGGAAGGCAAGACGTTATAAAAACGTCATGAGAGAAATTGCCTCGGAAGGGTAAATCTGATAGCCGCGCTGGAAATCAGCTTGCGTCCTGCCTGGGTGGCTGCTGGTGCAACGATCTCTTTGACGATGCAGGGCCTGAACCAAGAAAATTTCTGAAAAGGAAGCGGACATGTTTTTCGCGGAGAATTTCGTGTCTATGCCTGCCGAGGAACAATGGGGCTACATCATTGCCCATACTCCGGAAACGATCAGGCATGGACTCTGCGAAATCGTGCGTCGGAACGGCCGCACATGCGTCATCAATTTCTACGAGGCGTTGCTGAACCTGCCGGAGGCGGCGCTTTTTCTCGAACGCGATACGGTGGAGAGGCGGCTGCGGGGGAGCCTGCAGAATTGGCTGGAGCGCCTGTTTCCTGAGCAGGAGACCGATATGGCCGGCCTGCGGGCGCTGCAGGAGCGCGTGGGATCGGTCCATGCGCAGCTTGAGATTTCGCCCGGCCTGGTCTCGTACGCGTTCTATTTCATCAAGATGAGCCTCAACCTGTTCATCATCGATTATTTCGAGTCGCAGGACGATCGGCTTCGGGCGGTGATCTATTGCCAGTCCATGGTCGATTTCGCCATGACCTACATGAACAGCGCCTACAATACCGATTTCAAGAAGAAGGTGGAGCAGGACCAGTCCTTCAAGATGTTCTCGCTGGGACAGGACCTGAATTTCGAGAAAGAGACCCAGAAGACGACCTTCTTCGACTGGAGCACGCAGGCGCTGTTCTGCCTGTGCGAACAGAGGCTGGTTGACCTGCAGACCATCGCGGAGTCGCAGTTCGGCCTGTGGATGGCGCACAAGGGGCAGAATCTGTTCAAGGGAACCGAGGATTTCGCGCTGCTCCAGACCATGATCGCGGGGATCGACCGGCGGATCGTGGCGATACGGGCGAGTGATGGGGTGCCTTCCGGTTTTGCGGCGGAACTGCGGAACAATATCCGCGACGTGACCTTTCTGACCAACCGGCTGTTCCAGGCGATGGAGGCGTTGCAGAGCGGGCTGGACCCGCTGACCAAGACGCTGACCCGCCGGTTCCTGGATGTGGTGATCCAGAACGAGATCGCGTTTTCCCTGTCGCACGACAAGGAATTCAGCATCATTCTGCTCGATATCGATTTCTTCAAGAAGATCAACGACAGCGCCGGGCATCTGGCTGGAGACGAGGCGCTGCGGCATGTCGCCGAGATCATCATGGGGTCGGTGCGCAGCAATGATTTCGTCTTCCGTTACGGGGGCGAGGAATTTCTGATCGTGTTGACCGAGAGTTCCAGTGCCGCCGCCGCCGGATATGCGGAGCGCATCCGCAGCCGGATCGAGGCCAGCGCCATTCCGTGCTCCACCGGCGCGACGCTTGCGCTGACCATTTCGGGCGGGATTTCGACCTTCCGGGGCGGGATCAAGATCAGTGCGCTGATCGAGCAGGCGGATCGGGCGCTGTATGCGGCCAAGGAGGCCGGGCGGAACCGGATCGAGATCTATTCCCGCGACCGGATCGACATGCGTTCGCGCGACGGCTGATAGCGTGTCGTAGTTCGTAACGTTTTTAAGTTTGAGATTACGTTGCAATTAAGGCAATGTGCCCGCAACTGGGCACATATATACATATTTTAATACGAGACGGATTTCGGGCGGCGTGCTACCACTATCATGCACGGTCCGTATGCCGCCTTGCGCCCCATGCCTGCGGGGGAGGCGTTCTCCGGTTACGGATCCGGGTGTTGATTGGGATGACATCCTGATTTCTGGAGACATTCAATGATCGTTTCGACACGTCGCTTCCTGGCCGCTCTTTCGACCGTCGCCCTGATGGGCGCCGCCATTCCGGCCTTCGCGCAGGAAGCGCCGGCCACCCCGGCGGCTCCCGCGGCCCCGGCCGCTCCGGCTGCGACCGCCCCGGCGGCGCCCGCCGCCCCGAGCACCCCGGAAGCCGCCCCGGCGGCCCCCGAGACTTCGACCTCGACGGGCGAGGCGCCGAAGAAGCACAAGCACAAGCACCACCACAAGAAGAAGACCGCGACGGAAGCCAGCCCCTCCAAGTAATCGGGCTGTTGACGTCACGGCGCGGGGCTGCGGCCCCGCAGCCGGAAAGGAAGCGGGGGTGGCCAGGCCACCTCCGCTTTTTTTATGCGATTTCCGTGACGATGCCAGAGGTTGCCGCCGGTGTGGGCTCTATGGAGCGGACCCTGTTTGAATGTGTGCATTCAAACAGATGAAGATTCGCCCACAGACAACAAACCTGAGCATTTCTACCGAACGGTTGGTGGTGGAAATGCTCCGGGAGGGCCGGTGCGCGGTGGTCAGGCCGAGTAGCGGTCGATGGACAGGTCGAGGTGGGGGATGGCGGGGCGGCGGCCGGTGATCAAGTCGGCCAGGAGTTGGCCGGAGCCGCAGGCCATGGTCCAGCCCAGCGTGCCGTGGCCGGTGTTGAGCCACAGATTGCCGAAACGGCCCGCGGGGCCGATGACCGGCGTGCCGTCGGGCGTGTTGGGGCGCAGGCCGGTCCAGTAGGTGGCGCGGCCGAGGTCGCCGCCGCCGAACAGGTCGGAGAACGAGCGTTCCAGCGTGGAGCGGCGGTCGGGGCTGAGGCGCAGGCTGTAGCCGGTGAGTTCGGCGGTGCCGCCGATGCGGATGCGGTCGCCCAGGCGGGTGATGGCGACCTTGTAGGTCTCGTCATTGACCGTCGAGGTGGGGGCGCGGGTTTCGTCGGTCAGCGGGACGGTCAGCGAGTAGCCCTTGACCGGGTAGACCGGCAGCCTGATGCCCAATGGACGCAGCATCAGCGGGGAGTAGCTGCCCAAGGCCAGCACGTAGGCGTCGCCCGTGACGCGGCCGGCGGAGGTGCGGACGCCCATGATCTCGGTGGCGCTGGCGTCCAGCCCCTCGATACGGGTTTCGTACTGGAAGGTGACGCCCAGTTCCTCGGCTTTCTGCGACAGGCGCTGGGTGAACATGTGGGCGTCGCCGGATTCGTCGCCGGGGAGGTAGAGGCCGCCTTTCAGCAGGTGGCTGGCGTGGGCCAGGCCGGGTTCGCGCGCGACGATTCGCGGCACGTCGAGCAGGTCGTGCGGGATGTTGCTCTCGGTGAGCAGGCGCATGTCGTCGGCCGCGTGGTCGAGCTGGGCCTGGGTGCGGAAAAGCTGGATCAGGCCCTTCTGGCGGTCGTCATAGGTGAGGTCGGTTTCCGCGCGCAGGTCGGTGAGGCAGTCGCGGCTGTATTCGGCCACCCGCAGCATCCGCGCCTTGTTGATGTCGTAGGCATGGGCGGTGCAGTTGGCCAGCAATTGCGTCATCCAGCGCAGCATCGGCAGGTCGAGGCGGGCGCGGATGACGAGGGGGCTGTTCTTCTTCAGCATCCAGCCCAGCGCCTTGAGCGGCAGGCCGGGCATGGCCCAGGGGGTGGAGTAGCCGGGCGAGACCTGGCCCGCATTGGCGAACGAGGTTTCCATCGCGGCGGCGGGCTGGCGGTCGATCACGGTGACTTCGTGACCCTGTTTGGCCAGATACCAGGCGGTGGTGGTGCCGATGACCCCGGCGCCCAGGACGATAACCTTCACGCGTTCTCTCCCTGCGGTGATGTGTCGTCGCGATAGAGGCGATGGTAGCGCGCGCCCAGGCCGGTCAGCAGTTCGTAGCCGATGGTGCCGGCGGCGGCGGCGGCCTCTTCGAGTGGGTGGTGGGGGCCGATCAGGTCCAGCGCGGTGCCGGCGGCGAGGGGTGTGCTGCCGAGAGCGGTGACGTCGACCGCCAGGCAGTCCATGGAAATCCGGCCGACGATCGGCAGCATGATATTCGGCCGGGCGGGCAGGATGGCGTGGCCTCGGCCACCGATGGCGCGGGGGAAGCCGTCGCCGTAGCCGACGGCCAGCGTTGCGATCCGGCTGGGGCGGTCGGCGATGAAGCCCGCGCCGTAGCCGACCGCCGTGCCGGGGCCGATCTGGCGGGTCTGGATAAGTCTGGCCTGAAGCCGGACGACCGGGCGCATCGGGTTCGGCTGGCCGGGGGTGGGGTTGATGCCGTACAGCGCGGCGCCGGGGCGCACCATGTCGAAATGCCAGTCTGGACCGAGGAACAGGCCGGAGGACGCCGCCAGGCTGGCGGGCATGGCGGGCAGGCGGGCGCGCAGGCGCTTGAAGGCGGTGTGCTGGGCGTGGTTGGCCGGGTGCGCGGGTTCGTCGGCGCAGGCCAGGTGGCTCATGACCAGTGTCGGGGCGAGGCCGGCCAGCGGGGCATTTTCGGCCAGCAGGGTGTTCACATCGTCCTCCGAGAGGCCGAAGCGGGACATGCCGCTGTCGAGTTGCAGGGCGGCGGGGAGGGAGGCGCCGGTCTGGTGGGCCAGGGCGCGCCAGTGGGCGATCTGCTCCAGGCTGTTCAGGACCGGGACCAGCCCCGCCGCGTGCAGGGCGGCTTCGGTGCCCGGCATGGCGCCGTTGAGGACGAAGATCGTGCAGTCGGGGCCGAGCAGGGGGCGGATGGCCGCGCCTTCGGCGAGGTGGGCGACGAAGAAGGTACGGCAGCCCGCACGGTGCAGCGCCGGGACCACCCGTGCGGCGCCCAGCCCGTAGGCGTTGGCCTTGACGGCGGCGGCGCAGGTGACGGCGGGGCCGACCCGGTCGCGCAGCAGACGGTAATTGTCGGCAAGGGCGGCAAGGTCGATGGTCAGGATGCCGCCGGTCGAGGCGGCCGGCATGGCGGAAAAGGTCTGTGGTGCTGTGTCGACTGGCACGTATTGCGGGCTCCCGTCGGAAGCGGTGACGATAGACCAATTTCGGGGTGACGCAATATCGGGCCGTCCCGTGAGAGCGGGCCCGGCATGCGGTGCGGTCAGCGATCGTGGTCCGCGTGGGTGGTTGGTGCGAGCGCCCTGAATTCCCCAAATGGCGGGCTGTTGGCGGGCTGTTGGCGAAGGGAAGCATCTGGGTGGACCGGAAGGCGCCCAGGTCTGCCGTTCGGTCTGGCTGGAGGGATTGGCCCGGCGGGCGCGGCGGCGCTGGTTCGCCGTTGATTGTGACGCGGTAGAGAATGATGTCGGAAGGATGGAGGAAATTCCGCACTGTTCGACAGGGTGGGACGCAGCGGGATGATTGTGAGGTCGCCCGTGTTGCCGTGACCATCGCGGCGACGGGTTGCGCTGCGAAGCGCGCCCGTCGCCGCATGACCAGCGAACGGGATGAGGGACGTTTGCGGGCGCGAACGGCGGATCGTGACGCGGGGAGCCGCATCAGGGATGAATATCAGGAAAATCCGCGACGCGACCTTTGAAGGGGGGCCGCTTCATCATCCGGTATATCGTCGCGCCGGTCGGAAACATGGCGCCGACCGCGGACGGGTCCGGATATCACGCCACTATGGACCGCATCCTGATGTTCGCGGAATGAGATCAGACCGGTTTGCGGCAGGGCCGGGGGTGGTTCGGTTCATCCATGCTGGGCCATTCCTGCTGTGGCAGCGGCGTTTTTCGAATAATTTCTCAATACCCGACATTGATGGCGATATTGCCGAAAGCACCCTTGTTGCCGAAGCCGTTCAAAGTTCGGCTGGGGGGCAGGCTATGCAGGCGCCAGCCGACATTGAAAGTCAGGCTGGCATATCGCCCCACGGTGCTATGCAGGTCGAGTCCGATGCTGGACAGGTCGCTCTCGTTGATGGCTTGCGGGATGGTGTGAACCTGCGAGACATGCCCGTAATCGTAGAACACGCCTATCTGCTGGGTGTCGTAAAGCTGCGCGTCCGGGGCGACGATATGCGTCAGGCTGAAGGCCGGGGCGCGGATCTCGTTGGTGAGGCTGATGCCCTCCGTGCCGAGCGAGGTGTCGGTGGCATAGCCCCGCGCGGTGTAGAGGCCGCCGAGGCCGATCTGGTTGCTGTACATGAGGTTGGTGCTGGAGACCTGTCCGGTGGCCTGCAGGAGCCATGTTGCGCCGCCCGGCAGCCAGGTGGTGCGGGTCAGGGTGAGGGTGTCGTAGACATAGCGGTCGGAGGCGCCGGGCACGAGTGTGCGGACATTGTGCTTCCGGTCGGCTCCGGTCAGGCCGCCGGGGCTGAAAACGAGCTGGTTACGGAACGTGGTCTGCCCGTACGGATCGCTCATCGTCGCGTTATAGATGATGGGGAACTGATTGACCTCGGCCTCGCTGGCGAAAACCTGGGCACCGCCGAATTCGAGCGTGTTGTTGGTCGTCTTGAAATCATAGCCGGCCTGGATGTCGTGGGTCAGGCGCGTAAGCGGCCATATGGCAACGGTTGGCAGGGTGTGGATATAGCGCAGGCTGGCCTGGCCGCTATGTCCGGCTTCGTTGAAAGAAATGCCGTTGCTTCTGTAATTCGGATGTTCCCACGCATAAGAGCCGAAAACCTGGATCTGGTCATGCCAGGGCAGTGGCGTGCTCCAGTTGACGGCATGACCGCTGTAGAGATCGCTGACACTGTGGGTGAACTGATAGGATAGGATCTGCCCCAACCCCGCGACATTACCCCATGTGCCGCCGACGGCCCATTCCGACCGGCCCATCATCGGTACGCCCGCGTTGTCGTAGGAGGCATAGACATGCAGGGGGAGGCGATCCCTGGTTTGCAGGGTTACGTCCGTCGTGCCTTGCTTGGCGCCGGGGGCGAAGAAGCTGTCGACGGTCCGGAAGGGATTGTCGTTCAGTCGATCCAGCGCGTCCTGCACGTCAGCGAGGCTGAGGGTTCGGCCGGGAACGAGCCCGCTGTCCCGGCGGAGCAGGGCGCTGGAGAACCAGTGGTTGCCGGTGATGTTGAGTGCTCCGAGCCGGTATTCGGTCACGACGATCTGTACTATGCCCGCGCTGACGTTTTGCGGCGGCACGATGACGTAGACGAAAGGGTGGCCGTTTTTCTTGTAAAAAGCACTCGTATCCAAAGAAATGGTGTTCAGGTCCGATATCGTCAGCGGTTTTCCGAGATAGGCGGAAAGGCTGCGGGTGAAATTATCTCTTCCGAGCAGCGGCAGCCCGTCATGGGAGATGCCGGTTGTCCCGGGAGTGGGGCCCGCGGGTTTCAGAGCCCGGATATCCGGTAGGAAGACCAGTCCTTTCAAGACGGGAATGACGACCGTGTTCGACGGGCGGAGCGGTGGGGCCTGGGTCCCGGACGGTGTGGAAACGATCGGCGTGGGGGCAGGTGGAAGTTGCCTGGGAGCCAGTCGGTCGTAAGCCTGGGCATGAGCCCGTTCGGGAGCCAGAAGGACCGACACGGCAAGCGCGCAGCAGGAGATAATCGATGTGCGCATCAGTTGGCGTTTCCGAAACTGTTGGAATAGGGCAGGGGGCGGATGATCAACTGACCGCCCGAGGACGCCCCGGCCCCGAGCATGGCGTCGGGATTGCCTGACAGGATCGTCAGGCGTCGTGGGGTGCTGCTGATGATGTCGGTGTTCGCATTGCTCGTGCTGGGAGTGTCCGTATCCGATCCCGTGCCGGCCGAGGCGGTCGAAGTCGAAACTGAAACCGGTGTCGGAACGGTGGCAGCCGCCGGTATAGGCATCGGAGAGGAGTTACCGCTCAAAATGAGGACAGGCCAGAAGATCGGTGGGGAGATTGAGGCGGGAGACGAAATGGTCAGGGTGCCGGACTGATAGGTGACGGCGTAGTTGGTCAGTCCGCTGCCCTGGGCGGCGGAGGGGGTGATGACGTAGCCGCCGACGGGGCTGGTGTTGGTGGCCTGGGTGGTGAGGGTGGCGCCGGTGACGGTGTCGCCGTTGAGCAGGCCGGTGGCGGAGACCTGTGTGGCGCCGAGGGCGGGGGTCTGGCCGTAGACGCTGCTCTGGTTCAGGGCGGTGATGGTGAGGGCGGCCGGGTCGATGGTCAGGATGCCGGGCTGATAGGTGACGGCGTAGTTGGTCAGTCCGCTGCCCTGGGCGGCGGAGGGGGTGATGGCGTAGCCGCCGACGGGGCTGGTGTTGGTGGCCGGGGTGGTGAGGGTGGCGCCGGTGACGGTGTCGCC
>NZ_JABEQN010000010.1 GCF_014174165.1 Gluconacetobacter dulcium
TTGCTCACAAACGCCGCCCGCTGACGAAACAGACACCGCAAGGCGCCATGCCCACGCGTCTGATCCCCGTCAAAGCGGGCATGGATGGCGCGTGCCCAAAATTCGGTTTCCTGTTACGAAAACAGATCAGAACCGCTCGCAACCAGCTGACGGCGCTCCGTCAGACCGCCCCACATCAGCGTGTGAGAAATGCGGGTTAACGTGACGAAGGTGAATGTGCGGAGTGGTGAGATGTGATGGCGAACCGGTCAGGCCGGGGAGAGGACAAACCCGAGGGGGCCAAGCGCAGCAACAGCGCGCAGAGGTGATCAGGGATCCGATCCGCGGACTTCATCAGGGCCAGCAGCCGCCGGGCTGCACAAACAGGCCGGACACATGGCTGCACCCGACCATCAAAGTCATACTTTCCACTTGCATCGTCAGGGCCGTCCACACATGGCTCCATGCGTTGCAGACGGCGACAATCTCACCTTCGCACATTCCGTGCGGGGGCCGTCCACAACATCACCTCTCTATTTGATGCCAGACAATGCCGGACCAAAAAACAAAAAAGCCCGCATTTCTGCGGGCTTTGAAGCACTTTTATGCCGGGTGATGCCACCCTATGCCAGACGCGGGATCATTCCCACTCGATGGTACCGGGCGGCTTTGAGGTGATGTCGTAGGTGACGCGGTTGATGCCGCGCACTTCGTTGACGATGCGGCTGGCGACGCGATTCAGGAAGCCGATGTCGAACGGATAGACATCGGCGGTCATGCCGTCGGTGCTGGTGACCGCGCGCAGGGCGCAGGCGTAATCGTAGGTGCGGCCGTCGCCCATCACGCCGACGGTGCGGACGGGGAGCAGCACCGCGAATGCCTGCCAGATCGCATCATACAGGCCAGCACCCCGGATTTCCTCCAGAAAGACCGTGTCGACCTGTCGCAGCAGGGCCAGCTTGTCACGGTCGATCGCGCCAGGGATGCGGATGGCCAGGCCCGGACCCGGGAACGGGTGACGGCCGACAATGGCTTCGGGGATGCCCAGTTCGCGGCCCAGTGCGCGCACCTCGTCCTTGAACAGTTCGCGCAGCGGCTCGACCAGTTGCATCTTCATGCGTTCCGGCAGGCCGCCCACATTGTGGTGCGACTTGATCGTGACCGACGGGCCGCCGGTGAAGCTGACGCTTTCGATCACGTCCGGATACAGCGTGCCCTGCGCCAGGAACTCCGCGCCGCCCAGCTTCGCGGCCTCTTCCTCGAACACCTCGACGAACAGGCGGCCGATGGTCTTGCGCTTCACCTCCGGGTCCGTCACCCCTTCCAGGGCGGACAGGAACAGGTCCGATGCATCGCGATGGATCAGCTTGATGTTGAAGCGGCCACGGAAGGTCTTGACCACTTCGTCGGCCTCGCCGGCACGCAGGATACCGGGGTCGACGAAGATGCAGGTGAGCTGGTCGCCGATCGCCTCGTGGATCAGCACCGCCGCCACCGAGGAATCCACACCGCCCGACAGGCCGCAGATCACCCGGCCCGAGCCGACCTGCTGGCGGATGCGGGCAATTTCCATGTCGCGGAAGCCGGCCATGGTCCAGGCACCCTGGCAGCCCACCACGCCGTGGGTGAAATTGCGCAGCAGGGCCGCGCCGTGCGGCGTATGCACCACCTCGGGGTGGAACTGCACGCCATACAGGCGCCGCCCCTCGTCCGCGATGATGGCGTAGGGCGCGCCCTCGCTGACGGCCACGGCGCGGAAGCCCGGCGGCAGCTTCGTCACGCGGTCGCCATGGCTCATCCAGACCTGCTCGCGCCCGCCTCGCGTCCAGGTGCCACGGAACAGCGCGCAATCCTCGACGATATCGACATGCGCCCGGCCGAATTCACGATGCGCGTGGGTTTCCACCGCGCCACCCAACTGGAGGCACATCGCCTGCTGCCCGTAGCAGATGCCCAGCACCGGCACGTTCAGCGCGAACACCACATCGGGAATGCGCGGCGCGTTGTCGTCTAGCACGCTGGCCGGGCCGCCCGAGAGGATGATGCCGCGCGGGGCGAAGGCGCGGATCTTCGCCTCGTCGGTGGAGAACGGCCAGATCTCGCAATAAACGCCGCTCTCGCGCACGCGGCGGGCGATCAGCTGCGTGACCTGGCTGCCGAAATCCAGGATCAGAATCCGGTCCTGATGCAACGCCGCGTCGAACGTCGTCGTATCCTGGGGCAGGGTCTGGGTGGAACCGGCGGTCTTCACATCGTCGCTCATCGTTGCTCTTTCGGTCGCGGCGTTACGGTCGCAGGGCGCGCTGCGCGGACCGGGCGGGCCGTGCAGGAGCCGGATATGCGTCGACACAGAGTATAGTGCAAGCCCGCTGCCGGGGGCACCCTATGGTCCGCCGGGCCGCGCGCGCCCATATTGGAGGGCAGACCCAAGGTGTTACGGAGCCCGAACGTGCCCCTCTTTCGACTGGACCGCCCTCTGCTTCCCTCGCGTTCACGCGGCCATGGGCGCGCGGCGATTGCCGGTGCCCTCATCCTCGCCCTGTCGGTGGGCTGCCTGTCGGTAGGCTGCATGACGCCGGCCGGGGCGGCGGAGCCGGCGACCGACGCCGCCAGGGACCCGGTGGGCATCTGGACGGGCACGCTGGTCGCCGAACGCGGCATCTGCCCCGAGACGCGCGCCCCCTCCACCTTGCAGATCGAGAGCAGGCGCATCGCCTTCACGCCTGCCGACGGCGTGCATACCCTGCGCGGGCAGCGCGACGCGACGCCGGGCCGGTTCCACGCGCAGCTCGTGCTGAGCGACATGAACCGCAAGCCCTTTCCCATGGTATTCGAAGGCACGCCCGACGGTGCCACCATTCAGGGCACGTATGGCACGCCGCGCTGTCGCGCCCATGTCGTGCTCACCCGCCCGCAAGCGCATGCCATGGACCATTTCATGGGTCACTGAAACCGGCGCGATGGACGCATGCGCCACGATGATGGCCGGTTGCCTGATCCATCGGGTTGCGACATGGTGCGAACACGCGAAAAACGTGACATCTCCGCAACGGCGGACAGAGCAGGAGCGCCACGCTTGACCCCTTCCTTCCATCGCTCAGGCGGCGCGATCGCCCTGGCGGCCGCCCTGTGCCTGACCAGCAGCCTGGGCTACGCCGCCCCGCCGCCTCCGCCGGCCGCTCCGGCCGCCGCGTCGTCCCTGACGGTGCAGACGGGTAGCGACATTCCCGCGCACGTCACCTTCCCCACCGCCGCGCGCGACTACGTCAAGCGCGAGGTCATGATCCCGATGCGCGACGGGGTGAAGCTGCATACGGTGATCGTGATCCCGCGTGACGCGCATGATGCGCCGATCCTGCTGACGCGCACGCCTTATCACGCCTCGCAGCGGCTCAACCGGGTCGAGGACGCGCTGACCATGCGCGCGCTGCTGCCCCAGGGCGACGATGTGTTCGTCGAGTCCGGCTATATCCGCGTGTTCCAGGATATTCGCGGCAAATACGGGTCCGAGGGTGATTATGTGATGACGCGCCCGGTGCGCGGCCCGCTGAACCCCACCCACACCGACGAAGTGACCGATGCGTGGGACACGATCGACTGGCTGGTGCACAACCTGCCGCAATCCAACGGGCGGGTGGGCATGCTGGGCTCGTCCTATGAAGGCTTCACCGTCGTCATGGCGCTGCTGAACCCGCACCCGGCGCTGAAGGTCGCGGCCCCGGAAAGCCCGATGGTCGATGGCTGGATGGGCGATGACTGGTACCATTACGGCGCCTTCCGCCAGGGTGGGCTCGATTATTTTACCGACCAGATGACGGAGCGCGGCTCGGGCTCTTCCATTCCGCGTGTCGATCGCGACGATTATACGAACTTCCTGCGCGCGGGCTCGGCCGCGCAGTTCGCCTCCGCCGCCGGGCTGGACCAGTTTCCGTGGTGGCAGCGCATGCTGGCCCATCCGGATTATGACGCATTCTGGCAGGATCAGGCGCTGGACAAGCTGATCACCCGCCATCCGCTGACCGTACCCATCCTCTGGGAACAGGGGTTGTGGGACCAGGAAGACATGTGGGGCGCCATCCATTCCTGGCAGGCGCTGAAGGCGACCCGCCCGAACGTGCCCAACGTGCTGGTGATGGGTCCGTGGCGCCACAGCCAGGTGAATTACGACGGATCGGAACTCGGCCCGCTGCACTGGAATGGCGACACCGCGCATCAGTTCCGCGCCGAGGTGCTGCTGCCCTTCTTCAACCAGTATCTGCGCCCCGGATCGCCCGACGCGCATCTGCCGGAAGCCATCATCTACAATTCCGGCGAGAACCACTGGGACCGCTTCCCGCACTGGCCGCTGGCCTGCGACGACAAGGGCTGCGACCAGAAGCTGAAGCCGCTCTATCTCCAGGCCGGCTACAGCCTGTCGTTCGACCATCCGGCCACGGGGCAGGATTCCTACGTATCCGACCCCGCGCATCCGGTGCCGTTCGTGGAGCGCCCGTTCAATTTCGCGAGCGACGGGCCGCGCTGGAAGACCTGGCTGGTACAGGACCAGCGCCCCGCCGAGAGCCGCCCGGACGTGCTGACCTATGAAACGCCGGTGCTGACCAAGTCGGTCCGCGTCAGTGGCGTGCCGGTGGCCGACCTGTTCGCGGCGACCAGCGGCACCGATTCCGACTGGGTGGTGAAGCTGATCGACGTGATGCCCGCCACCGACGGCGACCGGCCGGAAATGGGCGGATACGAACTGGCGGTGTCGATGGATATCTTCCGTGGTCGCTACCGCGAAGGGTTCGACCATTCGGTGGCCGCGGTGCCCAACGCGACGGCGCGCTATCGCTTCACGCTGCCGGCGGTCAATCATGTGTTCAAGCCCGGACACCGGATCATGGTGCAGATCCAGTCCTCGCTGTTCCCGCTCTATGACCGCAACCCGCAGACCTTCGTTCCCAGCGTGCTGCGCGCCACGGCGCATGATTATGTCGCCGCCACCCAGACCATCCATCGGGGTGGAGAACAATCCACCGCCATCTGGCTGCCGGTCGTCCCCTGACAGCCTGACCGGACGCGCGCGCCGGGGGAAACCCGGCGCGCGTTTCCTGTGCTTCGCGGAGGACACGCCGCCAGCGCGCATTTGCGGTCAGGCTCTCAGGCTGATAGCCGCCCGGCATGGTGGCGCCGGAGGCGGGCATGCGGTTAAGATCGCCGCATGACTGCTTCCTCCATCGTGTCGGCCGCCATCCTGTCCGTCGTTGTCCGTGGGGCGCGCCTGCTGCTGGTCCAGCGGGCCAATCCGCCCGATCAGGGGCTATGGGGCTTTCCCGGCGGCCGGATCGAGCATGGCGAGACCCTGTTCCAGGCGGCGGAACGCGAACTGCGCGAGGAAACCGGGTTCGTGACCCGCGCGCAGGGCGTGCTGACCGCGTTCGACGTGCTGGACCGCATGCCCGAGGGCCGCCTGCGCTTTCATTACGTCATCGCCGTCGTGCGTTGCGCCGATTCCGGCCAGACCGATATCCGTGCCGCCGATGACGCGGTTGCCGTCGATTGGTTCTCGCTCGACCAGATCCGCGCCGCACCCGAACGCATGAGCCCCGGACTGCTGGAACTGGGCACATTGGCGCTTTCCGACCGGGGGGTCGCGCCATGGCCGGTCCCCGGTGGCGATCTCCGCCGCCTTATCCCCGCAGAGGACCATGCATCATGACATCCGGCCGCCATATCCTGCTGGTGGAAGACGAATCCGCCATTGCCGACCTGATCCGCACGGCGCTGGAAGCCTCGGACCTGCGCGTTACCGCCTGCGCGGGCGTGCAGGCCGCCCTGGACGCGATGGAACGGGGAGCGATCGACCTGGCCATTCTCGACCTTTCCCTGCCCGACGGGCCGCCGGACCGTCTGGTCGCCCGGTTGAAAACGGCGAGCATTCCCGTGATCGCCATCAGCGGCGACCCGGCACGGCTGGCGGCCTTCGCGCCCGGCCCCACATTGGAAAAACCCTTCCGGGTCCGCGCCTTGCTGGATCTGGTGCGCTCCGCGCTGGCCGGCGCGGCGGGATAGGGGCGCGTTATTCCCCCGCCGGCAGGCGTGCGGCGCCGACACGGGAACCGGGCGCCAGCGTCACGCGGAAGACGGCATAGCGTTCCGCCACATTGCCCTTGCGTGCCCGCTCCACCGTGCCGATCCGCGTGGCACTGCTGAACGGCGACAGATCGAGATCGCGCAGCCGCCGCATGCTGCACAGAAAGACGCCGCTGCCCCCCGCCGGGCGCGGCAGGGCGAACAGCGCCCAGCGCGGCTCGATGCCGATCACGGCGCGGCGCGGCAGGGCCAGCGCCAGTTCCGACGCCAGCCCGTATTCGTCGGCCGCCACGAACCCGCCGGGCGCGGCCAGCCCGTCGACCGCCCGCGCCAGCCCCTGCCAGCCGGCCATCTGCCGCAAGGTGATGTCGAGATGCGGCGAGAGCGACACCGGCGCGAGCGTGGACTGGAGATAGACCAGCAGCGTCAGCGCGAACCCCAGGGCCGCGCCCGCACGCCAGAATCGCCAGACCGGCGACGCGGCCAGGATGGCCATGGCGGGATAGAGCAGCACCGGCCAGTTGGCCTGTACGCGATCGCCCAGCGCGTGCTGTACGAACACAAGCCCGGCCGGGATGATCCACCACAGCAGCACCGCCGCCCCAGGATCGCGGCCGGCCCGTCGCCACGCCCGCCACAGGCCGGCGCCGAATGCCAGCGCGATCAAGGGTGTCATCAGGCCAAGCTGGCCGCCTGCCAGTTCCGAGAGGAACTGCACGGCCCGTGCCGGTCGCCAGTCCCCTGCCCGGCCGCCCTGGCGCACGAAGCTGGCCCAATGGTGCGCTTCGTTCCAGCGGATGACCGGCAGAAACAGGATCGCGGCCAACACCGCCCCGCACCACGGCCACGGTGTGCGCAGCCACGCGCGGCCGGCGCGGCTGCACAGGCACCACAGGGCCAGGCCGCCACCCGGCAGCACGGCGGTATATTTGCTGTCGCACGCCAGGCCGAGCGCCGCCCCCAGCACCAGCCACCATGCCCCCCGACCAGTGGCCAGCAGCCGGCCCAATGCCCACAGCGCCAGCGTCATGAAGAAGAGCAGCGGCGTATCCGGGGTCATCATCACCGCGCCGATGCCCAGCGCCAGCGTGGCGTTGAGCAGCACGCCCGCCCGCACCATCCGGCCGGACGGCGGCTCGTCGCCAGATCCCAGATCGCGGGCGGCCAGGGCCAGGAACAGCGTGCCGATCGCCGCCGACAGCGGACCCAGCAGCCGCACGCCCAGCGCACCGTTCCCCAGCAGGGCGGTGCCCACACGAATCCACAGCGCCACCATCGGGGGGTGGTCCAGGTAGCCGGGTGCCAGCGCGCGCGACCAGACCCAGTAATAGGCCTCGTCGGGCGAGATTGGCGTGCAAGCCGCCACCAGCAGGCGCACGACCGTCACCCCGATGAGGGCCAGGCCCCATCGCGACAAGTCGGGGCCGGCCCTCTCCGCGCCGCCGGTCACCGCACGCGCCAGATCAGGGTCGAGGACACGGCATAATTCCACACCACCGCGATCGCGGCCCCGGCGGTGCTCGCCAGGCCCCATTGTCCGTCACGACTGAAAATCGCCCGCGCGATCCCGACATCGGCGATGGCGCCAGCCGAACAGATGACCATGAACAGCGCCAGCCCCAGCCACATCCGCGCGCCGCGCAATCGCCGGTCGCGATAGGTCAGCGCATTGTTCATCCAGAAATTCGTCACCATGGCCACCAGCGTGCCCAGCCACTGGCCGGTGGTGAAATCGGCGCCCAGACGCCGCCCCACCTCCAGCACCGCCAGGTTGACCAGGATGCCGGCCAGCCCCACCAGCGAGAACGCGATGAACCGGGTCGGCAGGAATCCCCGGCACAGCTTGTCGGCCAGCATCGCCACGAACTGCACCAGCACCAGAATATCCAGCTTGCTCTCGCCCGCCGCGCGGGGGCGGAAGACGAACGGCACCTCCAGCACCCTGGGCCGCCGGGGTGCCGACAGGAACACATCCAGCAGGATCTTGAAGCCCGTGCCCGACAGACGCGGCACCGTCTGCGCGAACAGGTCGCGGCGCATGGCGAAGAAGCCGCTCATCGGATCGCCCAGCCTGACCGGCAGGGTCATCTGCACCAGGCGGATGCCGGAATCGGAGAGGAATGTCCGCCAGCCACTGGCCAGGCCGGCATTGTCGCCGCCGGCCACATGGCGGCTGCCGACCGCGATGTCGTAGCCATCGCCCGCGACGGCGTCGATCATACGGCCCAGGCAGGATTCGTCATGCTGCATGTCGCCATCCATGACGGCGACGATCCGCGCCGAGGAAGACAGCACGCCTTCGATCACCGCCGAGGACAGGCCGCGCCGCCCCACGCGCAGCAGTCCGCGCACACGGCCGTCGCGTTCGGCCAGTGCCCGGACCTCGTCGATCGTGCCGTCGGGCGAATTGTCGTCGACGAAGATCACTTCCCAATCCCGGCCGGCCAGAGCGTGGGAGAGGGCCGCCACCAGCGGACGCACATTGGCCCGCTCGTTATAGCAGGGCACGACGATGCTGATCTCCGGCGCCGGACGCATCGGGCCGGCGCCTGCCGTCTCTCCAGCGCCATCCCCCGATGCGGGGCCGACCTGGCCCCGGACGGACATCATGCGCCGTCTGTATCGCCGAAAGGCTGGGCCAGCGGCTGCACCGGCACGCCGGCGCGGCTGAGGGAGGTGCGGATGGTTTGCAATGTCTGAACCCGGCTGACATGCGGGCTTTCGGTCAGGCGGCGCGTCAACTGGTTTTCATGCGCCGCGTCGCGCGCCACCAGCCGGACCAGGAAATCGCCGCCCCCCCGGATCATGTGGCACTCGCGCACCTCGGGCCAGCCGGCCACCTGGGCCTCGAAGGCGGTCAGGACCGTTTCCTTCTGGCTGTCCAGCCCGATCAGGGCGAACAGGGTGATCGTCCATCCCAGAAGCGCCGCGTCGGTGTCGGCATGGTAGCCGCGAATCAGCCCTTCTTCCTCCAGCCGGCGTACGCGCCGCAGGCACGGTGGGGCGGAAATGCCGACCCGACGCGCGAGTTCCACGTTGGTCATGCGGCCATCCGCCTGGAGTTCCGCTACGATCCGACGGTCAATCGCATCCAGATCCATCACGTCAGTTTTGTCCGTCCCTGAATATCAAACCACAGGATACGGTATGCGCCGCGCGCCGAAAAGAGTATCCCGCTTCCGACATCAGCCCCCGCGACGGCTTGTGCCCGGCGCGCCGCGCGGCCATATCCCATGCAGCTTGAACAGACCGGCGCGGAGTCCATGACCCATACCCATTCCACCGACCTGCTCGTGATCGGTGCCGGCCCCGCCGGCTACACCGCCGCCATCTACGCCGCCCGCGCCAACCTGAAGCCGATTCTGGTTGCCGGCCTCCAGCCCGGCGGCCAGTTGATGATCACGACGGACGTGGAGAACTATCCGGGCTTCGCCCGTGGCATCCAGGGCCCGGAACTGATGGAACAGATGGCCGCGCAGGCTGCCCATGTCGGCACGCGGATCATCCACGACATCATTACGGAATGCGCGCTGGCCGAGCGTAAAGCTGACGAACCTTTCCGCCTCGTCGGCGATTCGGGCGATGTCTATCTCGCCCGCTCGGTGGTGATCGCGACCGGAGCGCAGGCGAAGTGGCTGGGCATTCCCGGCGAGACCGAATATCAGGGCGCCGGAGTCTCGGCCTGCGCGACCTGTGACGGGTTTTTCTATCGCGGCCGTACGGTGGCCGTTATCGGCGGCGGCAATACGGCGGTGGAAGAGGCGCTGTACCTGACCCATCATGCCGAGCATGTGTTCCTGATCCATCGGCGCGACAGCCTGCGTGCCGAAAAGATTCTACAGGACCGGCTGTTCGCGCACCCCAAGATCACGGTGAAGTGGAACCGGGTGGCCGAAGAGATTGTCGCGGACGGCGAGCCGCCGGTGGTGACCGGCATCACCCTGCGCGACACTGAAACCGGCGCTTCGGAAAATCTGTCGGTCGACGGCGTCTTCGTCGCCATCGGTCATGCGCCGCACACGGACATCTTCCGTGGCCAGATCGAAACCGACGACGAGGGGTATATCGTGACGAAGCCAGGGGGAACCCGCACTTCGGTGCCCGGCGTGTTCGCGGCCGGCGATGTTCAGGACAAGATCTACCGCCAGGCGATCACGGCTGCGGGAACAGGCTGCATGGCGGCGCTGGAAGCGGAACGTTTCCTGGCTGGAATACCGGGCTGACCTCCATCAAATCCTTGACCGGACGGCCCGTTTCGGTCACCAAAAGTAACTTTGGTTTCACTATTTCCTCCTGTCAGGATCGGAGCGTAGCATTGGACTGGGACAAACTCCGTATTTTTCATGCGGTGGCCGAGGCCGGTTCGTTCACGCATGCGGGCGACGTGCTCAACCTTAGCCAGTCCGCGGTTTCGCGACAGATTTCGGCACTGGAAGAAGCCCTTCAGGTTCCGCTGTTCCATCGCCACGCCCGTGGCCTGATCCTGACCGAGCAGGGCGAGACCCTGAACCAGACCGTGCGGGAAGTGTTCTCGAAACTGGCGATGACGCAGTCGCTGTTGACCGAGAGCAAGGAAAAGGCTGCCGGCCGCCTGCGCGTGACGACGACGACGGGCTTCGGCACCTGTTGGCTGACGCCGCGCCTGCATCGGTTCATGGAAACCAATCCCGACATCACGATCACCCTGATCCTGGAAGATAACGACCTGGATCTGGGCATGCGCGAGGCCGATGTCGCCGTGCGGATGCATCCGCCGCGCCAGCCCGACCTGATCCAGCGTCACCTCGCGGATTTCCCGCTGCCGATCTATGCCGCCCCCAGCTATCTGGAGGAATATGGCACCCCCCAGACCCTCGACGAGCTGTCTGCCCACAAGCTGGTGCTGTTCGGCGGGTATCATCCGCCGGTTCCGCACATCAACTGGTTAGCGGAAGCTGGCGTGCCGTCCGACGAAAAGCGGGGCGCGCGGCTTGAAGTCAACAGCCTGCCGGCGATGGCATCGGCCATCGCGGCCGGAGTCGGAATCGGCTCGGTGCCGCTTTACGCGACCGGGCCGCATGCGCATCTGGTCAAGGTCCTGCCCGACATCCCGCTGCCGACGGTCGATGCCTATTTCGTCTATCCGGAAGAACTGCGCACCTCCAAGCGGGTTGCCGTGTTCCGCGATTTCCTGCTGTCGGAAATCAATGGCCGCCATCACTAAGCGGGCCGACACCATCCGCAAGGAACCGCAGGACCGATGAGCAGCCGCGACAAGCAGGGCAACGCCCCAGGCAAGCAGGCCTACGAAGCCCGCCGGGCCGCGAAGGCCGGCGTGAGCCTGGATAACTGGCTGGCCCGCAAGGATGATACCCGCAAGGCCGCCTCCGCCCCGCAGGCGCAGCCCAATCCCGTGCTGGCCCAGGCGCGCTCTGTCTGGCGGCGCCTCATCGACCGAGCCCACCGACCCCTCTAAGAGTCTGTCACAGACCCCGCTGAAGGCGCTTTCCGGCGCCTTCGACAGATTGGCACTGAGGCCGTTTCAAAAGCTTCTGATGGTGCGCGGAAGCGCAGCCATCGCCGCGCGTCTGGTGGCAGTTTTGGGGGCGGCGGAAGGAGCGGCCCCGTGGGCCGTAAGCCTTGGCCGCAACAGACTGCCGTCAGGCCACCGCGAGCAGCGGCATCGAAACTGACCTTCAGCAACGCACGCCGCGGCGCCCCACGAGGGGTGACGGCGCGCAGCCGCTCCCCTGCCCTGCTCCTGGCGTTCAGCTATGGCGGTGGGCGGTGCGCCCGAGCCGGCAGCGATGCGATTTGTCGCGATAATACATGGCCTGCCCGATCGGGGCGAAATAGTGCCGCTGGCCGATGGCCCGCAGCCTGTGGCCGTGCGTCCCGATCACCGCGTCATGCGATGCGCAGAGATGCGCTGCCAGGCCGCTACGATGATGATGATGCGTGCGGGTGCCGGCCCAGGCCGGCGCGGCAACGCAGGACGCCGAGACACACACCGCAAGAAGACCAGAGATTACGTCCCGCACGCTCACGCACCCTCGCCGTCCGGCGCCAATCATGGAGAAGAACTGGTAGCAGCCAAGCCTGGAACGTATCAAGAACAATCCGTCGGACGCGCGCAGGTGCGCCACATCGCACCCGTCCTGGGTGGGCGGTCAGTCTTCCCCGGAATCGACGCCGCCATTGACCCGCTCGCGCAGTTCCTTCCCGGCTTTGAAGAACGGAACGACCTTTTCATCCACCGCCACCATTTCGCCGGTGCGGGGATTGCGGCCGGTGCGGGCATCACGCTTCTTGACCGTGAACGCCCCGAATCCACGCAGTTCCACCCGGTCCCCGCGTGCCAGGGCCCCGCTGATCTCGCTGAAAATCGTCTGAACGATCAGTTCGACATCGCGGCCGAGAAGGTGCGGATTGGCAGCAGCCAGTTCGGCAATCAGCTCCGATTTGGTCATCCGTCTTGTCCCGTTTCGATTCAAGGTTTCCAGAGCGCGACCGCTCCGTCGAGCGCAACACCTTGCGATACCACAGATCCCGCCCATTCCTCACCAAGAATGACGCTGAGCATGCTGCGCGTCAGTCGCGAGATCCATTTCCCCTTGGCCGGCGCCTTCAGATCGACAACAGGAACCGTGTCGGGAAGGTGCTGTTTGCGGGCCAGCCAAGCCACGGCGTCGCGCTCGGTGCCGATCTGGTCGATCAGCCCCAGAGGCAGCGCCTGCCGGCCGGTATAGGGGCGCCCGTCGGCCAGCGTGCGCACCTTGTCGACCGGCATATGCCGCCCGTCCGCGACCATCGTGACGAACTGGTCGAACAGGTCCGCCACGACGCCCTGGAGCATTTGCCGCCCTTCAGGCGACAGCGGCTGGACGGCCGAAGGCTGCCCCTTCAGCGGGCCGGACACCAGTTCGTCCACCCGCACACCCACGCGATCCAGCAGGCCGGAGACATCCGGGGCCTGCATGATCACGCCGATCGACCCGGTCAGGGTCGACTGGCCGGCGAAGATACGCTGCGCCGGCACCGAAATCATGTAACCCGCCGAGGCCGCGACCCCGCCCATCGTCACCACGACGGGCTTGCGCGCGGCGAAGCGGGCCACCGCGTCGTGCAGGGCCTCGCCACCGCTGACCGAGCCGCCCGGACTGTCGACCGACAGCACCAGTCCACGCACCCTGTCGGCCTTTGCGGCGCGGTCGATCAGGTCGATCAGCTTGCGATTGTCCGACCCGATGATCCCGCTGACCCGAACCCTGGCCAGGTGGTCGCTGCCGATCATGGGAGCATGATGGAACAGCGTATGACCACCCAGCCCCAGCCAGGCCAGAACGAAGGCGGCCACCGCCCCCACTCGCCAGAAGATCAGCCGGCGGCGCAGACGCAACCGGTCGACCACCAGATCGGGATCAGCCATGGGACCGCCGGGCGATCCGCGACGCGAACCGCATCATTACTCCTGCGGCGCGGCCGGCTTGCGCCCACGGCGGGCGGCCGGCTTGGCGGCCGCGTCGCTCTCGGTCGGCGTTTCTTCCACCGTCGCGGTGATCTTGCGGCCCAACCCGATTTCCCGCGCCAGGGTGGAGCGGCGTTCGGCGTAGTTCGGGGCGACCATCGGGTAATCCGTGGGCAGGCCCCAACGCTCGCGATACTGGTCCGGCGTCATGCCGTAGGCGCTTTGCAGATGCCGCTTGAGCATCTTCAGCTTCTTTCCGTCTTCGAGGCAGACGATGTAGTCCGGGAAGACCGACCGCTTGATCGGCACTGCGGGTTGCAGCTTCTCAGGTTCCGGCGCGACCTGGCCGAGCGAGGTCAACGCCTGATAGACCTGCCGGATCAAATCAGGCACGCCATCGGCGACTACGCTGTTGTTCGAAACATGCGCGGATACGATCTGCGCCGTGAGTTCCAACAAAGAGGCACCCTGCTCGATTTCCGACATACCGAAATCCCATTCTGTTATTATGACTTCTTACGACATCACGCGATTCGCGTCGCTTCTCTATCATAAGTATCTTGAAATGGCAGCGCAGACAAATAATTCTTACGAAACATTTTTTATTTTTAACGGGAACGACCGACGATGAGCGTTACAAGAAGTAATAACCCGTCAATCATCGCGTTCGGAAGCGTCAATATCGACATCAGCGCACGTGTGAATCACTTTCCCGTTCCGGGCGAAACCTTGCATGCACACGATGCCGGGCTCGGCCTGGGCGGCAAAGGCGCCAATCAGGCCGTCGCGGCGGCCCGGCTGGGCGCCGATGTGCGGCTTGTGGGCCGGACGGGAGACGATCCACTGGCTGATTTCGCGGCCGATTCGCTCCGGCGGCACGGTGTCGGCGCCGAGAATTTATACCGCTCGGCCGGCGACCTGACGGGACTCGCGATGATCTGTACCGACTCGGGCGGCGAAAACACGATCGTCGTCGTGGGCGGTGCCAACATGGCGATCGACGGCACCGACATCGCCCGCCTGGTGCCCCTTCTGACACCGGGCACGATCGTACTGATGCAATGCGAAATTCCGCTGGACGCGCTGCGCGCCGCAGCCCAGGCCGTTATGCAGGCCGGCGCGCGGCTGATTCTCGACCCCGCCCCGGTGCCGCAGGATGGCCTGCCTCCCGACCTGTTTCCCCTCGCCGAGTTGATGACACCGAACGAAACCGAGACGGAACGCCTGACCGGCCTGCGCCCGCATGACGCGGAAAGCGCACGCCATGCGGCCGACAGGCTGCACCGCCTGGGTCTGCGGCGCGCCATCGTGAAACTGGGCGCGCGGGGCGTTCTGTATTCGGACGAATACGGACATGGATTCGTGCCGCCTTTTACTGTCGATGCCGTGGACAGCACGGCGGCCGGCGACTGCTTCAATGGCGGCCTGGCGGTCGCGCTGTCGTCGGGCATGGATCTGGCCGGCGCGACGCGCTACGCGGCCGCCTGCGGCGCCCTGGCCACCACACGCCGGGGCGCCTCGGACGCCGCGCCAACCCGGCCGGAGGTCGAGCGCCTGCTGACCGCGCAGCCGGCATAGGCGGCGGCGTTATGCGGGCCGCGGCCCCTGCCCTGTCTGCTGCCCATCGGTCCAGACATGCGTGATATTGGCGCGCGACGCCGTATAGAGCGCCGTGGCCAGCAGGTCTTCGTCACTCTCGTCGCCCCATAGCCGCATGGTGCCCAGCGGGGCGTCTGGGTCGATGCGCAGCGCATCGAAATGCTGGCCGGGCGCGAAGCGGCCCACCGGCAGGTCCAGCGCGTCGCCCCCGCCCGCCGTGGCCAGATGGAAAGCCGTCATCATGTCCACCGCGCTCCCCGGCCGGCCGCGCTCCGCCGCCGGCCGGTCAGGGTCCACGCCGTCGCGCAGCATACGCGACGCGGCCACCGTCATGCGCATCGTCCCCATCATCGAGGCTGAAGGGCCGCCCGCGATATCGGTCCCCAGCCCCACCCGCACGCCCTTGTCCAGCGCGACGCGCAGCGGAAAGATCGCATTGGCGAACCAAGCGTTCGAGAGCGGGCAATGCGCCACCGCCCCACCCCGCCGGGCCAGCAGATCCATGTCAGACGCGGTGATGAAATTGCCGTGGGCCAGCACCGTATGGCGGGTCAGCAGACCGAAACGGTCGAGTGCCTCCATATCGCTGTGCCCGAAGCGGGCCTGGCCGTAATCGCGCGCCCAGTCGCTTTCGGCGCAATGGGTCTGCACATGGCAACCGCACTCACCGGCCAGATCGCCGAGTGCGTGCAGCATGTCGTCGGTGCATGAGGGCAGGAAGCGCGGCGTGATCACCGGCCGCACCCATCCGGCATTGGCGGGGTGAGCCGCGATATGCGCCGCGACCGCCCGCGTGGCGGCCACGCCCTCGGCCACCGAGGCGTCGCGATAGAAATCCGGGCACTGGTCGGGATTGTCCATCACCACGCGCCCCACCAGCGCCCGCTGCCGGGCCTCGATGCAGGCATCGGCCAGCTCGCACGTCGCCTCTACATGCCGGCTGGCGAAATACAGCGCCGTGGTGGTGCCCCCCGCCAGCAGGTCGGCCACGAGGCGCCGATAGACCGACCGCGCGAACAGGCGGTCGGCGTAGCGCGCTTCCAGCGGGAAGGTATAGCGTTGCAGCCAGACCTCCAGCGGCTGGTCCAGGCCCTTGCCGAGTTGCGGATATTGCGGCGCATGCACATGCAGGTCGACCAGGCCGGGGATCAGGAGGCCGTCCAGCGTCACCAGTCGGCCTGCCTGTGCCGCCTCCCGCGCCAGGGTGCGATGCTCTTCGCTGCCCGCGTGGCAGACCGCGGCGATCCGCCCATCGGCACCGATTTCCAGCAATCCGCCCGCCATCCGCTCCAGCCGGCCGGCGACCGGTGCATGGAACCAGTCCCCGGATACCACGCAGTTCCGCAGATCCGCCCATGCATGGGGACCGGAACGATGTGGAGCGGGCCATTGATCGGTCATTCATCTCTCCCTGCGGCGGTTCGGCCATGCGACTGCCGCCGCTTATGACTGATATACACAGTCTGGCTATCGTCCCGGAGAAGCGTGACCTAGTCTAATCGTGAATTGCCCCTGCCGCCGGATACCCCTCACGCCGTGCCCGTCTTCCCCGCCTTTGCCCTCAGCATGCTGGATCGCCTCCTGTCATGGCGCCCGCCGACTCTCCGACCACCGGGAGCCGGGCGGCTGAGCCATCTGCGGTGGCTATATGCCCCCAAGGCCGATGCCGTCGGCTTTGCGCTGCGCACGACCGCCGCCGCCATCCTGTCGCTGATCCTGGCGATGTGGATGGAACTGGACGACCCGCAATGGGCGCCGATGACCGTGTGGATCGTCGCGCAGGGATCGCGCGGCGAAAGCCTGTCGAAGGCGCGATGGCGTCTGGTGGGCACGGCCATCGGCGCTATTTCCGCCGTCGCGCTGGTGGCGGCCTTTCCACAGGCGCCGTGGCTGTTCTTTCCGGCGATCGGCATATGGATCGGGTTATGTTGCAGCGTGGCCACGCTGGTGCGCAACTTCCGCTCCTACGCGCTGGTTCTGTCGGGCTATACCTGCGCCATCATCGCGCTGGATGCCGTACGCGACCCGAACGACGTGTTCATGATCGCGATGTCGC
This sequence comes from Gluconacetobacter dulcium, assembly GCF_014174165.1. Taxonomy (GTDB): domain Bacteria; phylum Pseudomonadota; class Alphaproteobacteria; order Acetobacterales; family Acetobacteraceae; genus Gluconacetobacter; species Gluconacetobacter dulcium. Next base: position 17,154 of record NZ_JABEQN010000010.1, read on the forward strand.
GCTCGACCTACATCGTGCTGGGCATCGCGTGCGAAAGTCTGATCGCCGGCCTGCTGTCCCATAATCTGGCCGATACCGCGCGCCGCAATATTCGCGAGAAGCTGCTCTCGGCCCTGACCAGTTCCTCCAACGCCATTGCCGACCTGCTGGCCGGCAACGAGGAAGCCTTCGTCCGTTCGCGCGCCCTGTTCGGCACCATCCTGACGATCAACGACCAGATCGAGTTCAGCGAGATCGAGATGGGGCCGCACGGGCATGAGGGCGATCATGCGCGCGCGGCCCTGGCCACGGTGTCGGTGCTGCTGTCGCGCGGGCTGGGCATGACCGCGCGCCTGCGCGCGCTGGGTACGGCCCACGCGGGCTTTACCGAAACGTCGCTGCTGGTGCGCACCTATCTTCAGGGCCTGCCGCCTCGCCTGAAACAGGACGAGGACCTGCCGGAGGTGCTGGCCGACCTGCGCGCGCTGCGCGGTGTCTGCCGCCAGCAGATCGTCAATGCGCTGACCGAGGAAAGCAGCGGCCAGCACCCGCCCGACAGCCCCGAGATCCAGTCGCTGCTGGACGGGCGCATCCTGCACAGCGCGCTGGAGGAACTGCTGGCGGAACTCCAGCAGGCGCTGGAGGAATTCGATGCCAGCCACCGCGTCATCCGGGGAGACCGTTTCCACTTCCGCCTGAAAGCGCATCGCGACCTCAAGGAGGCGGCCCATAACGGCATTCGCGCCGCCGTCGCGATTACCGCGGCGGGACTGATCTGGGAAATCACGGCCTGGCCGAGCGGCCTGGCCTTCATCATCATGGTCGCCCTGACCTGCGGCCTGTTCGCCACCCGCGAAAACCCGGTCCTGGGCACCATGAACTTCCTGCTTGGCGCGGTGTGGGCGGTCGGGGTCTCGTTCGTCCTGGTCATGCTGATCCTGCCGCGTCCGGCGGATTTCGAGGTTCTGGCGGCCTGCCTGGCACTGCCGATGTTCGCCGGCGGGCTGGCTACCCGCAATCCGGCCACCGCCGGGGCCGCCGCGTCCTATACCCTCTTCCTTTCCAACCTGATCGGCCCGTCGAACCAGGGCCGGCTGAACGAGATCGCGTATTTCAATTCCTCGCTCTCGCTGCTGGCCAGCATCGGGTTCTCCGTGCTGATCTTCCGCACCATCCTGCCTTTCAGCAGTCGGGCCGAGCGCCTGCGCATGCGCGAACATAATCTGTACGACCTGCACCATCTGGCGTCGGCGATGCCCATTCCGCAGACCCATGACTGGATCGGGCTGAACACCGACCGCTTCGCCCGGCTGATCCGCCATGCCGGCCCCACCCCGACACCGACGATCGAAGCCTATCTGCAAGGTACGCTCTCGGTCATGACGATCGGGCTGAACATCATCCGCGTGCGCACCGTCCTGGCCCGCGACCAGCTTCCGCTCCGGGCGCACCGCCCGCTGCTGCTTGTCCTGCGCCGGATGGCGCAATTCACCGGTAAGCACGGCCGCACGGCGCAGGCGGCCCGCCTTGCCGTCGCCAGCCTGCGCGGCATCGAGGCCAGGGAACCCAATATCGGTGCCCGCATCGAACTGACCCGCGCCATTGCCTATCTGCTGGTCATTTCGAACGAACTGGACGCCAATGCGACGTTTCTCGATACGTCGTCGTCCTATCGTCCGCCCACCTAGACCTGTCCGCCCGGCGTGCCGCCTTTTCCTGCCGGCACAAAACAGGCAACACTGACCGGATCGAGCCAGACCGAGTACCCCGATCATGATCCCGTCCCTGCCCCCCACGCCCGCCCGTCATGCCCTGCGCGGCCGCGCCGTCACCTTCGGCGCCGATCCGTTCATGGACGATCCGGCGCGGGCGCTGGTGTATGAAGCCGACGCCCTGATCCTGATCGAGGATGGGCGCATCACGCGGTTCGGCGCCTTCGACGCACTGCGCGACACGCTGCCACCCGACACCCCGGTCACGCATTGGCGCGAGGGCATCATTTCGGCCGGGTTCGTCGATACCCATGTCCATTATCCGCAACTGCCGATGATCGCGGCCTATGGCGAACAGCTTCTGGAATGGCTGGAGCGCTATACGTTCCCCACCGAAGCCCGTTATGCCGACCCGGATTACGCATCCGACGTGGCGCGTCGTTTCCTGCGCGAACTGCTGCGCGCCGGCACCACCAGCGCCGCCGTGTACTGCACGGTCCACCCCCAGTCGGTCGATGCGTTCTTTACCGAGTCGGCACGCCTGAATACCCGCATGGTCGCGGGCAAGGTACTGATGGACCGTAACGCGCCCGCCAACCTGCGCGACACGCCCCAGCGTGGCTATGACGAATCTCTTGCCCTGATCGACCGCTGGCACCAGCACGGGCGGCAACTCTATGCCGTCACCCCGCGCTTCGCCGCCACCAGCACCGAAGAACAGCTCGACCTCGCGGGGAGCCTGCTGCGCCAGCGCGAAGGGCTGTTCATGCAGACCCACCTGTCGGAAAACCTGGCGGAGGTCGAATGGATCCGCCACCTGTTTCCCAACCGCGCTTCCTATCTCGACGTCTATGCCCATGCCGGGCTGGTCGGGCCGCGCAGCGTGCTGGGCCATGGGGTCCATGTCGATGAGGGCACGTTCCATACCTGTCACGCGGCCGGATGCGCGCTGGCGCATTGCCCGACCTCGAACCTGTTCCTGGGCAGCGGCGCCTTTCGCCTGTTCGACGCGCTTGACCCGCGCCGGCCGGTGCGCGTGGGCCTGGGCACCGATATCGGTGCTGGCACCAGCCTGTCGCAATTGCAGACGCTGAACGAAGCCTACAAGGTCGCGCAATCGACCGGCCGGCGCCTGCACCCGGCCCAGGCCTTCTGGCTGGCGACGGCCGGCGGCGCCCGCGCGCTGTATCTGGACGACCGCATCGGCACCATCGCCCCTGGCATGGAAGCCGACCTGTGCGTGCTCGACCCGCGCGCCACGCCGCTGATGGCCCAGCGCGCCGAACAGTGCGAAACGATCGAGGACCTGCTGTTCGTGCTGATGATGCTGGGCGATGACCGCAGCGTTCGCGCGACCTACGTGGCCGGTGCGCTGGTCCACGATCGGGACGCCGATGACAGCGGGATGCCCTGAGAGCATGACGTAAATATGCGCTGGTGGGCGAGAACAGCCTTCAAATCCGCGCCTGACGATCGGGGATCGAAACCATGAGTGCTCGTCAATGAGAGTTTCGACCCGCGCCGGATCTGAACGCGGAGATGTCATGGCGTCCAGGACAAAAGATCTCTTCGCCGCGTATATGATCGCGACTTTCGTAACGACCTTCGTGCTCGTCCTGTCCAGATTTCCGGCGGATTTCAGCCACTCCGTCGGCGCTTATTTATATGGCATCGTGTTTCTTGTTCTTTTCGTCGTCATCGCCATCTCTGCCGCGATATCATGCGCCGCAGCGCTTTGCGTTGTGAAGACGATAGAGCGGGGCCGGATGCCCGCTTTCGTGTCTGGAAGCTTTCTTTTGGGGCGGCCTGGGATCGCTGATGATTTTTGCGTCTTTGCCCACCGCCGCATTGGCGGGCGTGCCTGAACCGGGCTTTTTTCCGGCGTATCGTTCGGCCCTTCTTTTCAACGGACGTGTTTTTGCAGCGGCGGGCGCGACCGGCGCGATGGTTTTCTGGTTTATTGTCACGCGCTTGCGTCAGAAGAACCGGCCGACGCAGCCATTAACATATTTTTTAATGACTCATATTCGTACATTAATTGATTTTCAGGTAAAGATGGAATGAAGAGCATTTTTACACGTCATTATTGATGATTCCGCGCGATATGCGCAGAGCCCGCAAGATCTGGGCGGCTGGTGTCTCGATTGAATACGCATCCGAGGCCCCCGGCACCCGAGAGGCAATTTCATTTACATAAAAAAACGATATGTTAGGCTGACCGGCATAAACTTTCAGGATCGTTGTGTTGGAACCATTCCCTGACATGGCCTGGGAAGCCATTTGCAGGTGACGGGAACATGATGCCTTCCATGAAAGGTCATGAGAATACATAAAGGATGCGATATTTTATGCCGGGACATTTAGAACGCCGTCCATGGAACAGCTTGTCCGCGCGCATTGTTCTGATATGCGGGCTCGCCTTCATCGCCATACAGGTCGTGGCCATGACGATATCGGCATGGATGATGAAGTCCCAGGTTGAAAAAAGCGTTTTTTCCGAAGCGACCTCCCGCAGCCAGATCCTGGTCGACCAGATCACCCGGCGCCTGCTGGACCTGAACGATATCGCGCGCGCCAACAAGGTGGCCATTGAAGCAAGCCACAAGGCCGGAACGGCCAGCCGGGCCGAAATCGTCAGCCTGCTTCGCGAGACGGAGATCCGGTCCCCCAACCTCTATGCCGTGTGGATGGAGGAAATCCCCGGCGGGTTCGACGGGCAGAAGGCACTCAATGCGCCGGGGGTGAACAGCCATGGCATCCTCAATCCCTATTATGTCCGCAAACCCGACGGATCGATCGATTTCAACGCCGTCGACGAGCATTACAGCCAGGGCTGGTTCACCCAGCCGATGGCCAGCGGCGAGCCCATTCTGACGGAGCCCTATATCGACGAAGGCAGCGGCGTGGAGATGATCTCGTTTTCCTATCCGCTGGTGTTCGACGGCAGGAAGATCGGCGTGACCGGGATCGATACTCCCCTGGACTGGATCGTCACCCTGCTCGGCTCGTCCGACGTCTTCGGCAGCAAGAACATTTCGCTTCTGTCCCAGGACATGGTCTGGATTTCACACCCCGACAAGAAGCGCCTGCTCCAGCCCTACACGGACGACGGAAAGGCCGAGCTGTCGCAGGCGATTTCCAGCCGCAAGGTCCGGATCATCCGTGGTTTTCATGACGGGGAGCTGGAGCGGGTGATGGTTCCTTTCCAGATCCCCGGCTTCAGCAATGTCTGGACCCTCGTCGTCGACATCCCCCGTGCCGCGCTGGATGCGCCGGTGACGAACAACATCGTCGCCCTGCTGATTTCGGGCGTGCTGCTGATGATCCTTTCCGTTCTCGTCGTCTATTTCATCTCGCGAAAACTGATCAGGGAGCCGTTCCGCAACCTGCTGGCGGCGGTTTCCGATCTGACCCTGGGCCAATATGACCGGGCGGTTCCCGGCACCGGGCGCGGCGACGAAATCGGCAGGGTCGCCCAGGGCCTGGAAGGCTTTCGCAAGACGCTCCTGAGAGGCCGGGAGGCGGAAGCCCATGCGACGGAAGCCCGAACCCAGCATGAGGCGCTTCAGCGGAAGACGCGGCAGGAAGAAGAAACCAAGATCCGCAATATCAACAACGTCATCAGGACCATGGGAGACGGGCTCGACAACCTGGCCAGGGGCGATCTCTCCTGCCAGATCAACACCGCCCTGCCGCCCGAATTCGAGCCCCTGCGACAGAATTTCAACCAGTCGGTACGCCAGCTCGCCGAGGCGCTGTCCGACATCGCCGGCATGGGCCGCAGCATCAGCAAGAACACCGCGCAGCTTGCGACCGAAGCCGAAACCCTGGCCAAGCGGACGGAGCAGCAGGCCGCCTCGCTGGAGCAGACGGCGGCAGCGGTCAACGAGATTACCGAAAGCGTCAGCGAATCCGTCCAGCAGATCGGCACCGCGCAGAAGATCGGCGTGCAGGCCCGTGGTTCCGCCAGCAGTTCGTCCGACCTCATGCAGCAGACACAGACGGCCATGGCGCGGATCGAGGACAACTCGAAACAGATCGTCGCCATCATCGAGACGATCGACATCATCGCCTTCCAGACCAATATCCTGGCGCTCAACGCCGCCGTCGAGGCCGCCCGGGCCGGCGATGCGGGCAAGGGCTTCGCCGTCGTCGCCAGCGAGGTCCGGGCCCTGTCGCAGCGTTGCGCCCAGGCGGCCAAGGAGATCGGCACCCTGCTCAGGACCACGACATCGGACATCAAGACCGGCTCGAAACGCGTGACCGAAACCGGCAAGTCGCTTCAGGACATCTCCCGCTTCATCGCCGAGATCAGCGATAATCTGAACCAGATCCTGACAGCCGGGCAGGAACAATCCGCCACCCTGACCCAGATCAACATCACGGTCAGCGACATGGACCAGGTGACGCAGCGCAATGCCACCGTGGCCGAACATTCCCACGCCGCCGCGCGCCGCCTGGCGGGCGAGACGGACAGGATGACCCAGCTTGTCGGCCGCTTCCATCTTCCGGACAGCACGAATCTCGTCCAATACCGGCCCCGGAACAAGGCACGATGACACCCTGACAGATTGGATGACAGATTGGATCGAGCCCGCCCCCACGCATGACGCGCCCAACGGGGCGGGCGATCATTCTCGCCTGCAAGTTTATAAGAATTGATTGGAAATTTTTGCAGATGAGCGATACATTATATTAGTATTCAAAAAGAAATTATAACTCTGTCGAGCTACGCAGACGGATTTTGCAGATCAAATGAACAGAGCGCCCGCCTGAGGATTACGCGCCGCCTCTATCTCGCGCACGAACATAAAATATACTCTATTTCTTTTTTGAAACCCTATAATTTAAATACCCTCCCAAAAGACCTACCGCGGATCCGATCAGCATAATGGACGAAAATATAATTTCAGCCGGTCTTCCATCATGTAAATGAATGAAGACAACAAGGGAAAATACGAATATTGTATTTGTTGTTATTAATATTCTCTCCGACTTTTTTGCAGGACGCATCCCCTGACTCCACAAAAATGCTCTTTCCACTCATAAGCGAACACATAAATAACAAATCTTCAGAGCAGCAGAAAGAAACCGGTGACATTATTTTAGAAAAAGCCATTTTTTATGAAAACACCAGGGAAAAATTCTCGATGCAGGCCGCGTAAATTTACCATAGCCGTTTAAGCTTATCCCTGTCGCCCCCATGGCTACCGTCATCCAACCTGATGTTTTTCTTGGTGATCGGTTTCGTCGCATACGGTCTTTTTCATGGGAAAATCGCGTGTTGGCGTGCGATACGAACTCGTGCATAATGTTATATCATAACTCAATGGCGAGATGCGCGTATGTCACTTGCAAAATCCTATCTGATGCTGTCGGGTGCGATCCTGTCGCTTCTGGCGGGCTCCGTCAGTGCCCGCGCGGACGAGGGCATGTGGACGTTCGACCACCTTCCGAAAGCTGCTTTGCAGAAGAACTATGGATTTCAGCCCGATGCGGCATGGATCCAGCACGTCGTGCAATCGTCCGCCCGGTTGGCCGAAGGCTGTTCGGCCTCGTTCGTCTCGGCGGACGGGCTGGTCATGACCAATCACCATTGTGCCAATTCATGCCTGTCCGCCCTGTCGGACAAGACGCATGATTATTTCCGTGACGGGTTCCACACGCAGTCGCTCGCCGAGGAACGTCAGTGCCCCGGCATGGAACTCGACCGGCTGGACGGCATCACCGACGTGTCGTCCCAGGTCGCGCAGGCGACGAAGGGGCGGCAGGGTGCGGCCTATAACGCCGCCGTGCAGGAAGTCGAAAGCCGGTTGACCAAGGCGTGCGCCGCCGGCGACGCCGAACATTGGCGCTGCGACATGGTGGCCCTCTATCATGGCGGACAGACGGCGCTCTATCGCTATCGCCGCTACAAGGATGTACGGGTGGTGATGGCGCCCGAGCAGGATATCGCGTTCTTCGGTGGCGACCCCGACAATTTCAATTATCCGCGCTATGATATCGACCTGTCGATGCTGCGGGTGTACGAGGATGGCAAGCCGGTCCACACACCCTTCCTGCAATTCGACCCCAAAGGCCCCAAGGCCGGAGACCTCGTCTTCACCTCGGGCAATCCGGGCCGCACCCAGCGCGGCCTGCCCGCGGCGGCCCTGGCCTTCCAGCGCGATATCGCCAATCCGGCCATTATCGACATATTCTCGGTGCGCGAAGGCATGCTCTGGCAATATGCGCGCGAAAGCGCCGAACATGCACGGCAGGCCGAGGATACGCTGTTCGGCGTGCAGAACGCGCTGAAATCCTATTCCGGCACCGAAGCCGCCCTGCGATCGAGCGATATCGTCGCCCAACGGGCGAAAGAGGATGCGGCCCTGCAAGCCTGGATCGACGCGGACCCGGCGCGGCGCGCCGAATATGGACAGCCTTTCGCGGTCGTGGACAAGGCGATCGGCGTGCAGAAGGACCTGTTCGCCCGCAATCTCGCGCTGCATATGGCCCTGCATGGTCTGGCCGGTGACGCCATGACGCTGGTCGAAGGCGCCCGCGAACGCGCAAAACCCGATGCCAAACGGCATGCCGGCTATCACGACGCACAACTTGGCGAAATCGAAACGGAGCTTGCCGCCAGCGAGCCTGTCTATCCGGAACTGGAAACCGCGTCCCTCGCCCTGGCATTGACGAGCCTGCGCCAGATCCTGGGCGCGGACGATCCGCTGGTCCGCACCGCGCTGGGGAACGACAGCCCGGATGCCGTGGCGGCGCGACTGGTGAAGGAGACCCGGCTGGCGGACCCTGCCATACGCACCGCATTGTGGCATGGCGGCCAGGCGGCGATCGACAAGGCGACCGATCCGATGGTCATCTTCGCCCGGACGCTCTTCCCCGCCTATGACGCGCTGCGCGAGCGTATGCTCAACGAGGTATCGGCACCGTTGCACAAGGCCGAGGGGGACATCGCCCGCGCCCGCTTCGCGCAGGCACAGGCGGCGGGGCGGCTCGATGCGATCTATCCCGATGCCACCTTCTCGCCGCGCCTTTCCTTCGGCACGGTGCAGGGCTGGCGGCAGGACGGCGCGGATATTCCGCCCTTTACCGACTTCGCCGGCATGTATCGCCATGCCACCGGCAGCGAGCCTTTCGCCCTGCCCAAACGCTGGCTGGACGCGAAGGCCCGGCTGGACCTGTCCACCCATCTCGATTTCGTCTCGACCAACGATATCGTGGGCGGCAATTCCGGCTCGCCGGTGCTTGACCGTCAGGGCCATGCGGTCGGGCTGATCTTCGACGGCAACCTGCCCAGCCTGGCCGGCGATCTGTATTACGACATCGGCAGCAACCGCGCGGTTTCGACCGACACCAGCGCCATCATCGCCGCGCTGCGCACGGTCTACGCCGAACCCGCGCTGGCCGACGAACTGGTGCGCGGCCACCGCTGACGGGCCGCGCCTTAACCGGAAGGCCGCGTCGTGGCATGCCCTTTCTCCCGGTGCATGGTCATGGACCGGCCTTCCCCTCTTTGCCGTGGTGGCATAGGACGAATGCGCCTTGCCTCCCTCGGGCAACACCGCCCCATCGCGGCGGCGTCTTCCTATCAGACGGTTTTTCCAGAAAGCCCGCCGCCATGCCTGCTTACAGCGACGATACCGAGATCAACGATATCGTATCGGCGTTTCTGAGCGGCACCCTGCCGAAGGCGAAATGGACGCACGCGGCCCATTTCGCCGTCGCCCTGTGGCTGCTGCGCCATCGGCCGGAATGGGCGGAACTGCCGATCATGCGCGGCCTGATCCGTGCCTATAACGAGGCCAGCGGCACGGCCAATACGCTCTCAAGCGGCTATCACGAAACGATCACCATCGCCTCGATGCGGGCGGCAAGGGCTTTCCTCGCACATTATCCGGCGGAAACACCGCTCTGCATTATCCTGGATGCCCTGATGGCGGGGGCGCCCGGCCGGAGCGACTGGCTGCTCGGGCACTGGACGCGGGAGACATTGTTTGGCCCCGAAGCACGATCACACTGGGTCGAACCCGACAGGGCCGCGCTGACGGTCTGACGACCCGGCCAGGATCAGAGCACACCATGCGGGTTTCCACCCTGGCTCCCGAAGGTTACGGGACGCACTGATCGAGCAGCGCCTCCAGTTTCGGGCGCTGGAGCGAATCAATCGACCGGCCGACATACAGGCGCGCCCTCTGCCGGATGACATCGATCACGCGCTGGCTCATCTCCTGCGCGCTGCCTTCCGCAAGCAGGCTGGCAATGGCGATCCGCCGCTCGACCGCATGTCGCACGATCTTGAAGGCGATGGCATTCACGATGGATTCGAACTCCATCCGGCCGAAACGGGACTCGCACGCCGAAAGCTGGCTCATCGCATCCAGATAGAGTCGGACGACCAGGCTCCCGCCCGTGCGGTGAAAATGCTGGCGGTGCCAGCTTCGCGCCCAGGTATGTTCGCGCTCGGCGGCCAGATGCTCGCGCATGTTCGCGCAGACATGGCCGGCCGGGCAGTGATAGGTCCACGCCGCCAGCCACGCGCTGACGAAATCGGGATAGCTGTGGCGATACCACGCGATCGCGGCACCGTTGGCCCTGGTCGTGAAGCGGAAGGATTTCTGGCCGTCGACGCCGTAGAGAATCGACATCGTGCCGCTGCTCTCCGGGTCGCGGCCGAGAACCAGGATATGGCCCGGATCGCCCCCGTGCATATGACGCTGCACGGTGAAGAGATCCAGCAGCGACTCGTCCTCGACCGACCGGGCCGCATGCGCCTTCACGTAGCTCATGAACAGCGGGTTGCGCACGCCCGTCAGGCCCAGCGGGCAGAAATCGAACCCCCACCAGCGCGACATCTTGACCAGATGAAAGGCCAGTTCATTGCGCAGTTCGGTCAGGCGCAGTGGACCCTCGCCATTCTGGCACACCGCCTGGACCGTCTGGAACCGGCTGACCAGCCCGTTGATCTGCCCGGCAAATCCGCGGCCGGGATCGAAATAATCCACCAGCAGTGGCGGTTGTGAGTGCGTGAGGTGCCAGGAGGCGTCGCAACCGATTGTCTCGCTCATCGTCAACAGCTTCCCGTCAGGAGGCGAAAAGAGAACAGCGGCACCAAACAGCGCAAGCGCGCCCTCGGTGCCGCCGGAGTTTCCACGGGACGGGGTTGGGAAATCGACGGTCGGGCAACTGCCGGATGTCCCGTGGCCTCCGATCATTATTGCGACCGCATCGCAATTGCAATACGAAGAATGAAGACCTCCTTACACCTCGCCGGGAGCGGAGCCTTCATGATCGTCTGTTCGTGCAATGCGCTGTCCCATACGGACATCGAATCCGCCATCCGCGCGGGCGCGTCGCGCCCCGCCGAAATCCATGCCGCGCGGCAATGCCGCGCGCAGTGCGGCAACTGTGTTCCGGGAATGCTCTGCCTGCTGCGCAACGCGCTGAAGGCCGCCACTCTGGAAGGGCTGCCCAACGCGGATGCGCAACGGCAGCACGCCGGCCACGCCTGAGAATCCGACCGAAAACGCGCTGGCGGTCATCCAGCGTGGACCGTTCCGGGCCGAAAGCCCGGCCGGCTTTGTGCCAGCCGGATTACCGGCCTTTTTTCTTCTTGCGGCGGCCGTAGAGTTCCAGACGGGTCGTCGCGACCTCGTAGCCCATCCTGGCAGCGATTTCCGCCAGCAGAGCTTTCAGCTCGTCGTCGTCGAATTCCATGACGGTACCGGTATCGACATCGATCAGGTGGAAATGGTCCCCATGATCGGTCGTCTCGTACCGCGCTCGGCCCCCGCCGAAATCGCGACGCCGCAGGATGCCCTTCTCCTCGAACAGCCGCACCGTCCGGTACACTGTCGCGATGGAGATATGCGGATCGACCGCCGTGGCCCGGCGATAGAGTTCCTCAACATCGGGATGATCGTCGGATTCGGACAGGACATGCGCGATCGTACGCCGCTGCCCGGTCAGTTTCATGCCCTTCTCGCGGCACATCGCGGCGATCGGGGAGTCCAGCCTGTCGTCTGTTTTCATTGCCTCCCCAGCATAGCCTGATCCGACGAATCGCGTCCAATGGATTGGCACGGCGCCTGGATGGGGCGGACATCATCACGATGTGAGCATTTCATGTTTGCAAATGATAATCGTTCTCATATAGTGCCGTGACACAGCAACAGATCGGCGGCGTCGCCGGCCAGGAGTGCCCAATGAGCCACGCACGGCATTACGTGAACGACCTCTCCTGCAGCGAGAAGCTGGCCATCTGGATGATCCGATGCATCACGCGGCGCGAGGTGCCCGCCTGCACGGGCGCATCGTCCCGCCCGGTGGCCCGGAGCCTGTTCATGGTGGGGTTCCACGCCGACCTCGAAGGAGTCGTGGAGGCGTTTCGCGCCGCGATGAGCCGGATGGCTGGACTGCGCATGGACCGTCTGGACGTGGGCATGCCCGGCACGATGATGCTGACTGCCACCGAAGAGGGCTTTCTGGACGCAACGTCGGCGGCACAGAACGGAAACGAGGCTGCGGTCCGTGCGGCATTGCGGCGGGTCTTTCCGCATCATTATGTGCAGTCGCGCTTCGCCGCCGCCGTCACGGTGCTGGCCGCGTGCCTGGCCGGCGCGGGGCACTGGCTGCCCAGCCGCCGCCCCTCCCCCGCTACCCAGCCGCCCCGCCTGATCGAAATGCAAACCGATGAGGCCGATGCGCTCCGGCGACAGGGTACGGATACCGCCGCCTTGGTCGCCATGGCACGCTGGCAGGAACTGGATATGGGAATGAGCCACCATCACTGGCCGCATCCGGAAAATCTCGGCCTCGTCCATTAGCCGCCGGGTCTGTCGATGGCCGGGCACCCGCGATTGGCCGCTCGCCCTCCCCCTGTTTTGTCATGGGTGTCCTGCCATCTTGTAGATGCAAACGCGAGGCAGCCGCATCTATTATTATAAAGGGATAAGGCAGGAGGCCGGGCAGAAAACCTCCAAGGGAGCCGACACGGCAGTGATCGGAAATAATCATGACCCATCCGCAAACATCCATGAACGCTCTTTCACGCAGCGAACGGCTGGCGGTGCATGTGATGCGCCATTTCATGCCTGGCGGCCCGGTGGGCGGCCTGTCGCGCGACGAGACGATGGCACGCCTGCCGCTCTCGCTGCTGTCGGAGGATTATCCGTATCTCGCCCGGATGTTGGCCGATGCCGCGGCCATGATGCCGCCCGGCGCGCTGGGGCTGGCCGGAATCATGCCGTTCCAGGCGCCTGTGGTCACCACGGTCGAACATCATCTGCTCGACGCCATCGAGATCGCGCAAAATGGTCGTGTCACCGATCTCAGAAGGGCGTTGCGTCCCCTCTTCCCGGAAGGGGATATTCCCGATCGGTTGATGGCCGCATTGGCCATGCTGGGGGCCTGCCTCGCCGGTGCGGGCTATATCCTGCCCCGCCGGAATACCGGCGGGGCAGACCGCCAATGGTGGCATGAACCGGTTTCCGTGGCCGACTGGCTGCGCGAGGTGACGGAAAACGAGATCCCGTCGCTGGGCGCCGTCCTGGCGCGCCCGGTGGATGAGCCGCCGATACGAGCCATTTAGCAGGCTGCTGCACAGTCGGGCTCCAACATTGGCGCGGCGTGTCGGAGCCTGACCCCAAAATGCGCCCTGGTGGCGATCCGGCGTGTGTTTCCTGCGCTTCGGTGCGCACGGCCATCAAGGCTGCGCTGCTCCGCTGCTCGGAAACACACGCCGGACGCGGCCCTGACGGGCCGCTCTCGCTCACCAGACCGCATTTTCTCAGGTGAGGAGCGTATATCCGTTCCGCCCGGCAGCCTTCGTCTTGTAGAGCGCGAGATCGGCGCGCCGGAGAATGTCCTTGATGCCTTGCCGCCCCGATCCGGACAACGTGGCGCCGATGCTGGCCGTGACCGCGGCCCCCACCTCCGGCAGGTCGTAGGGCAATGCCAGTTCATGCCGGACCTGCATGCAGAGCGCCTCCAGGTCCGACACCGTCTGCACGTCGGGTATGAAGGCCACGAACTCGTCTCCGCCATAGCGGGCGACCAGACCATGAACATCCCGAAGGATCACGATCAGGCGCCGGGAGAAAACCCGCAGTACGTCGTCCCCCGTAGCATGTCCATATGTATCGTTGATCCGCTTGAAATGGTCGAGATCGACGATCAGCAGCGCGCCCGCTGCGGAGAGTCTCATATGCGCCTCGACCGCCGGTTCGAACGTGCGCCGGTTCATGGCCAGTGTCAGTTCGTCATGCGACGATGCCTGCCGCAACCGATCCTGCACGAAGAGCATCCGCCGCAGAGAACGCCGGTTTTCATCGACCGATACATTGGCGGGCAGGACCGTGAGGACAAGCGACACGAGATAGGTCTGTATTCCCACCTCGCGCAGAATGACGTCGTGACCTGAAAAGAGCGCGATAGGCCCCATCCCCCGCCGCGTGAACGCCGTCGCGCAGACCGCCACGAGAAAGACGGTTCCCGATGTCCATACCGGGCTCGCGCGAAAACCGACGATGGTCAGGAGAGGATAGCTGAACAGCAGCAGCGGTGAACGTCCCCATACGAAACTGGCGATCGAAACCGCCAGGCACAGGAGCGAGAGCACCATCGACCGGCCCCGCCGGTACTCGTTGTCCCCGCGCACATTGCGGATCAGATGGATGATGACCGGTGTTGCGAGGATCAGGCCGAGCGCGTCGCACGCAACCCATTGGATCCAGTCCCGGAGCAACGGGGCCGGATCGCCCATGATGAAACGGTCGCCCAGGACGCCGAAGCCGGCCTCGATCGCGGATGCCGCAACGGCAATGATCGAAAAGCAGAGGAAACGCGGCAGGCGCGCCAGATCGGTCCGGGCACCGCAGAACTGCCGCGTCAAAGGGGCCGCTATCGCGACCTGCATGATATTCAGCAGACTGGCCTGAACCGCCTCGCCGTTCGCCCATCCCGCCCCATAGTTGGCGCACAGATTGATCGCACAGCAGCCGGCCATCACAGCCAGGCTACGCCGTTCCGGCAGAATCAGCAGAGCGACCAGCATTACCGCGTTGGCAGGCCAGAAAGCCGAGAACCCGTCATTATCCTCGGTGAGGAAACGGGTGATCACGACGAGACCGCCAAACAGCAGAAGAAAAAGCAGGATCAAGCCGCGCCCGCGCGGCTGCTCGGCCGGCCGGAACGGGCGCCAAGTTCGCGACGATTGGACGATTTGGGTCCACGGACGCGCGGGTCCTACCATTCAACACGGCTCCTGCCGGCACACTCCGTCTCGGCCGTCGAGCGGTTGAGAGGTCAATGGCTATCTTGCGCGGAATATAAACCTGAAGCGCCGGCGACTCCATACGTTATCGTTATGACAGGCGGTAGATATCGCGTCATGCTCTGCCTGCCGCCGCCTGCGGTCTCCCTCTCTTCCGCACCGGCCCTTGGGTGCCGCCTCAGGCCCGCGCCGACGTAACGCTGCCGAGATAGTCGATTACGCGCGTAAAACCGCTTTCGGCCCCGATGACACAGCGGTCCGGGTCCAGCCCGGCGCGATCAATCGCCTCCTGAAAAGCCGACCAGGAGCGCCCGCGGCCCGCCGGATCGGGTTGCAGGTGACGGGCGCCGAACGAGGCGCCGAAGCCCAGCTTTTCGGCCAGGCGCGTCAGAATGCCGGCCCCCAGCTTCGATCCTTCGGCCACATACAGCCACCCCATTGCCTCCGACGGATCATGGGCGACAGGGCGTTCCGTCGCTTCAGGGGTGGGAATATCCAGGTCCGCCATATCTTCGACCAACTGTGCAAACCGGTTTCGTGCGGGCAGATCGGGCACGATGCGTGCAAGAGCTGGATCGCCATAGAGTACGTTCAGGTCTCGATGGAACCGATATTGGACCAGCACGAAATTTTGATACCCCGGCCGATCCGAGAACATGCCGGCTGTCATGATGGCATGGTCCAGCTGCTCATGAATGGCGTGCGTATGCGCCTTGAGTTGTGATGACAGGGGTGAGGTCAGGATCGGGTCGCTCACGATAGGAATCCTTCGATTATTTCCATTCATGTCAGACAGCGCAAACAGACAGAATGTAACGAATGATTTGCGGATTGTTTCGTCTGTTTCCAGCCAAGCCCATTTCATCAGACAATTGTTGATTGCCTGATCTTTTGCCTTTTATGCAAATGAGAATCAAGCGCATTTTATGTTGACAAGCAGAACACCGCCCCCGCATTAGATGCGAACAATTCTCATTTATGGAGCACGCGGTGATAAGGCGGCAAAAAAAACGGCATCGCACGATTCTCTGTCATATACTGGCGACATCCGCACTGACCTGCGGATATGCATCCATGGATTTCGCCCGTGCCGCGACTGATGCGCCGGCAACCGATGCACTCACCGCCAGGAAGGCGGCGCCCGGCAGCGCCACTGCCCCCAGTCAGCAACCCGCGAACGCAACCGGCGCGCGTCCCGCTGCCCCTGCGATCAACCTCCGGCCGGTGAAAGTCTCAGGGCGTGCCGATGTGATCGATTCCATGAAATTCGATCCCGATGCAGACCACAGCAGCACCGGCAAGCCGGCCGTACTGACGACCACCACGACCTACAAGGTGTTTCGCGATCGCCAGATCGACAATCTGGAAGATTACGCACGTCGCGTCGATGCCGCCGTCAATTACAGTGCCGGTAATGCCAGCATCAATATCCGTGGCCTCGACCAGAACCGCATTCTGACGACGATCGACGGGGTGCGCACGAGTTGGGCCAATGACGGTGCCTATACCGGCACCTACAATACAGCCCAGGGCGGCGTCAGCGCCTTCGACTTCAATTCCCTCGGTGCGATCGACGTTGTTAAAAGCGCCGATTCCAGCTTTTTCGGGACGGGATCGCTTGGCGGCGTCGTTGCGCTGCGCACGCTGGACCCGGAAGATATTCTCAAGCCGGGCAAGAGTTTCGGCGGGCTGACCAAGACCACATATGATGGATCGAGCGAAAGCGCCTACCTTAACCAGACGTTCGCCGCCCGCTACGGCGATACGCTCTTTCTGCTGGAAGGCGGTTATCAGAACGGCAGCCAGACCGGCAACATGGGCCGGATCGGGGGCAGCGGGCGCGCGCGGACCAGAAGCAACCCGGCCTCCTACGATCAGGGCAGTTTTCTGGGCAAGATCCGGCATTACTTCGCGGGCGGCCACCGGGTGGGGCTGACGGGAGAATGGTTCGACCGCAATTATGACGAACACACCATGACATCGGAGACCAGCGCGGGGCAGCATTACCGCACAGGCAGCGAGAACAAGCGTGCCCGCGTCTCGGCCAATTACGACTACAAGGCGGAAAGTCCGACCGCCCTGTTCAGCGAAGGGCATTTTCTGGCTTATTGGCAGGACACCAACACGATCACCGACATCCGCAACACGAACAGCCTCCGCCCCGCCGCCAATGCGCATGAAAATCTCAACCTGTCGGTGCAGTCCTACGGCATGACCGGCTCGGCGACAGCCAATCTCTTCACAGGTCCGCTGCATCACGCCATCACCTTCGGCGGCGAGGTCTATCTGACCGATACCAGCCAGCATGAAACCGGGCAGCGCGCCACGACAAGTGCCTACACGCACGATAATTATGCCGACATGCCGAAGGTCCATGGCACCGACCTGGGCGCGATCCTACAGGACCGCATCGGCATGGGCGTTGGCGAATGGTTCCATATCACGCCGGGTTTCCGCTTCGATTATTACCAGCGCGCCCCGCGGAACAGCGCCTTCTTCAGGAACAATCCCGGCTATGCCGGTCTGCCACGGGGCGCGCATGGCGGGCATTTCTCGCCCAAGGTGCTGATCGAGGCGCGCGTGGCCCACGACCTGACGCTTTACGGCCAGTATTCGCAGGCGTTCCGCGCCCCCTCGGCGACCGAAGCCTATCTCAATTACAGCACGCCGCCGATCTATCAGGTCGTCGGCAATCCCGATATCAAGCCGGAAACCAGCCGAGGCTGGGAAGTGGGCATGAAATACGGAAATTCCGAACGCGGCGCCAATGTCTCGTTCTATGATAATTACTATAAAAACTTCATAGACATGGTCGGCGTGAGCGGATGTAGTGGATATTATTACTGCTATGGCTACGCCAACCTGGGGCATGTGCGCATTTACGGGGTCGAGGCCAGTGCTCAATGGGCGTTCGACAAGCACTGGCAGGCATGGGGCTCGTTCGCCTATGCCGACGGCCGCAATACCGATCTGAACTACCACCTCAGTTCCGTTGCCCCGTTCCGTGGCATCATCGGCTTCGGCTACAAGGGCGAGAACTGGGGCACGAGCCTGTCCGCGACGTTTGCGACGGCACGGGACAACGCAAAATACCTGACGACTTCAGGCACACCGGTCAGCCAGTGGAAGACGCCGGGCTACGTGCTGTTCGATCTGACGGGCTGGTACAGCCCGACCTTCTACCGCCCCCTGCGCATTCAGACCGGCATGTACAATATCTTCGACAAGACCTATTACAACGCCGCCGCGCTGCCCTATGGCCAGTCCAGCAGCAGCCTGTCCGAACAATATTACAGCCAGCCGGGCCGCTCGTTCAAAGTCACCGCACGGATCGAATTCTGATCCTTCCGGCGGATCGCCCCCCATGTGAGACGCGCCGGCGACAAGCCGGCGCGTTTTTTCATGACCCGATGGCCACGGGCCGGATTGGCGATCCGGCCCGCGCGCATGGCCTTAGTAGGTGAAGCTGAGCTGCCCCATGAAGGTCCGGCCGGCGGAGGGCGTGGCGCGGTTTGAGAACAGGCTCTGGTAGTTCAGCCTGTTGGCCAGATTGTAACCGTTCATCGCGATCTTCCAGTGGTCGTTGAAATGATGCGAGAGGACGGCATCGAAATCCAGGTTGGCCGGTGCGCGCATCGTATTGGCCGCATCCAGCCAGACATGCTGGCGCCAGGTCAGGCCGCCGCCGAAGGCGATATTGTAGGGTTTGCTCGGGAACGCCTCGTAGACCGACCACAGCGTCGCCTGATTATGCGGCACATATTGCACCTGCCGGCCGCGATTGGCTGCCGTGGCGGAACTGGTCGTATCGCTGTCATAGAGGGCGTAGGTAGCACTGACGTTCCATCCACGCATGATCATGCCGCCGACAGACAGTTCCAGCCCCTGGTTGCGCTGGCGATCGGAGCTTCCGAGGATTTCGCCCGTGACCGGGTCAGCGTTCAGCGCATTGCCCTTTTCCAGCCGGAACAGAGACGCCGTGAAGCCGATCCGGTCATGGAAGGCGCTGTATTTCGCGCCGACTTCGTACAGATTGGCCTTTTCCGGGCTGGCGTAGGAATTGGTGCCCGGACGGATCGGCACCGAGCCGTTGGTGACATACATGCCCATCGGCGTCGTCGAGTTGGCCCAGGTGAAATAATAGGTCTGGTGCTCGTCGGGTGTCAGCACCAGGCTGACATTCGGGTTGAAGACGCTGCTGACATTGTGGAAGTGGACATCGGGAAACTTGGCGACGTTGCCCCCGGTCAGATTGTAGCTGGTCTGCCAGCGATCCCAGCGGAAGCCGCCTTTGACCGACAGCCACTTCGTGATCCAGATCTGATCGAAGAAGAACAGGCCGGTATCGAATCCGTAGCCGTTGCTGTGCGGCTTGGCGCCCAGGCTGCCCAGCGTGACCAGGCCGCCCGGATTGGCCTCGCCCGGCACGAGGTCGAGATTGCCGACATACGGATTGGGGTTGACCAGATTGGCGTAGGGCTTCGCCTTCAGATAGGTCGATTGCGAGCGCACGTCGTTGACGCGCTCGATATCGAAGCCGGCCACGATCTGGTGTTTCAGGAAACCGGTGTCGAAATCGGCGACCATGGAGCCGACATTCTGCACCGACCAGCTTGTCTGCTGGTAGGGCAGCGGCGCCATGTAGGTGCCCGGCCCCACGCCGTTGCCGGCGCCGACCGGGCCGGATCGCGCGACGAGGGCGGCGTTGGGGTTGCCCAGGAAGTAATTATTGACGCAGGTCTTGTCGCATGTCGCCTTCGACGCCGCGAAGGTGCGGTAATATTCGCCGCCGCGCAGATCGTCATAAAAGGTGATGTGCTTGTTCAGCCTGAAGGAGAAGCGCGCGGTCTCCATATTGTCGTTGGTGGCATTCTGGTCGTTGTTCGTACCATAGAAATTGGTACGGCGAATGCCGTATTCGGTAATCGGCGCACCGAAAGCCGCACCCGGCTTTTTGACGACCGGCACGCCGAAATCGGGGATCGAGTTTTCCTGCTGGTGCATATATTGCAGGATCAGCGTCGTGCGCCGGCCCAGCCCGAAGGCGATCGACGGGGCGATGCCCCAGCGATGGGAATAGAGAAAGTCGCGGCCGACGATATTGTTTTCGCTGCCCATGCCGGTGATGCGCAGGGCGGTGCTGCTGTCCAGCCGCTTGTTGAAATCGAGCGTGCCCCGATAATAGGAGCCCGAACCGCCGCTGAACTCGGCGGCGTAACGGTCGGTCAGGCCCGCCGTCTTGGTCTTCATGTTGATGGCGCCGCCGGTGGTGCCGTTGCCGAACACCTCGGACGACGGCCCCTTGATGACGGAAACCGTCTCCAGATTGAAGGCGTCGCGGCTATAAACACCGAAATCGCGCAGGCCGTCTTCGTAGATGTCGTTCTGCGCCTGGAAGCCCCGAATCAGGAACTGGTCGCCATTCATGCCGCCGGCGCCCTCGCCGATGGAGGACGTGACGCCCGGCACGTTGCGCAATGCCTCGTCCAGCGACTTGACGTTCTGCTGCTTCATCAGGGCCTGCGGCACGACGTTGATCTGCTGCGGCGTGTGCAGCACATCCTGCGGCATCCGCGACAGGCCGGTGGGCTCGTGCAGCGTGTTGAAGCCGTGGCCGACGACCGTCACCGTCTCCGGCGCGTGGCCGCCATCGGCCAGGACCTTGTCCGCGTCGGCATGCTTCGCCGTGCCGTCCGGCCGCGCGTCGCGTGTGGGCCGCTGGCCGTCGAGCCGTTCGTGCGCCCGGTGCGGATCGGTCGTCGGATCGGGCGTCGCGGCCTGAGCGGCCGAGGCCGCAAGGGCCAGTCCGGTCATGACGGGCAAAGGTTGAAGGCAACGACTGATAAAGCGGCTCATGGCACCCCGTTTCATTTCGATACAGTGAACGCGGAACCATTATCAATAATGAGAATTATTCGCAATTTAAATGTGACAGAATAATATCGCGGGGCGGCCGTTACGGACCCGGATCACGCCATCGACATCGGCACCCATGATGGATATTCAGAAAAAAATACCTGATATTCCATATACTTTTCCACTTCGTGAGAAAAATCCGGCCAACGGGATTCCGGTGAGGAAAAGGCGCATACGCGGCGACAGGCGCGTCGGCGTGTGACGGTCTTTGTCATTGACCGGCTTGCGATACGCGCCGGCGAGCGAGAACGGCCCTGGTGGCCGCAAGCCCCATGCGCGGGAACGCGTGCCGAATCGCATGCCCACAGGGGCTCCGAGGACGACGGGGGCGCTATGCTCCGTCGCTGGGATCGGACGGCGCGGTTTCCCATCCCGGCCCGATCACGGCCGCGCTGCGCCGCCCCAAGCCGTCCATGCGCAGGACGATGACGTTCTGTTCTTCCAGATAGGTCAGTTGCCGGCGGGCACGGCCGAGCGAGTGCGTGCCATAAACCCGCGCCACCGCCGCATCCGACGGGCAGGGCTGGCCCTCCATCGCGGCGCGGGCGATCAGCAGGAAGATGCCGCGCACATCGTCCGGCAGCGGGGCGGCGATGCGCTCGGCCTGCATCCAGCGGTCGGATTCGGCGGTCTCGGCATCCACGCCCGCCCGCGCGGTGGCCAGCAGGCGGCGGAAGCGCGGCATGTCCAGCGCCTCGCGCCCCATGCCTTCGATCCGGCAGCGGACCAGGAAATCCTGATACAGCACCGGCGGCGGCCGGAAGCCCGCGTCCTCGTCACGCAGGATTTCGGTCAGGATGGTGAGAAAGCGGCGCTTCTGCTCCGCCTTGTCGGCCGGAGTTTCCACGACCGGCGCTTCCATCTCGGCCTCTACCGCCGCCGAGGCCGCGTGGGCCGCGAGTTGCGCCAGAATATCGGGCGGTGGCGGGGCGGTCGGGCGGGCCGGACGGGGCAGGCTCTCGCGGTCCGGCAGTTTCGCCAGGATCAGGTCGCGAATATCCTCGGGCGGCGCGGCCGGCCCCATGGGCAGCAGCGTCGGCCCGGCGGACCGGCTTTCGGTCTCCACGTCGCCGATGCGCACCGGCACCGGGCGGCGATAGAGCGCCGGGCCGAGTGCCACGAAATAGCCCCGTTCCAGATCGCGGAAGCTCTCGGCCTGGCGGCGCTCCATGCCCAGCAGGTCGGCGGCGCGCATCATGTCGATATCGAGGAACGTGCGCCCCATCAGGAAGTTGGACGCCTCGGCGGCCACGTTCTTGGCCAGCTTGGCCAGACGCTGGGTGGCGATCACCCCCGCCAGGCCGCGCTTGCGGCCACGGCACATCAGGTTGGTCATGGCGCCCAGCGAGGCGCGCCGGGCCTCGTCCGTCACCTCGCCGGCGGCGGCGGGGGCGAAAAGCTGCGCCTCGTCCACCACCACCAGGACGGGGTACCAATATTCGCGCCCGACCTCGAACATGCCGCCCAGGAAGGCGGCCGCACGGCGCATCTGCACCTCGGCATCCGCGCCTTCCAGGTTCAGCACCACCGAGGCGCGATGCACGCGCATGCGCTCGCCGGCCGCCTGCAACTCGGCCTCGGTATGGGCCGAGCCGTCGATCACCAGATGGCCGAACCGTTCCGCCAGACTGACGAAATCGCCTTCGGGGTCGATGATCGCCTGCTGCACCAGCGTTGCCGACTGCTCCAGCAGGCGCCGCAGCAGGTGGGATTTGCCCGACCCCGAATTGCCCTGCACCAGCAGGCGGGTGGACAGCAGTTCCGCCAGGTCCATGACCGCCGGGCCGCCGCCCCGTATATCCCCAATCGTGATCGAAACCGTCATGGGCAGGACGGATACCGTTCCTTGCCCCCCTCCTGCAACCAGTCGAGCACGCCATGGGCTGCCGCGCGGCCGGTCGCGAAGCAGGCTTGCAACAGATAACCGCCCGTCGGTGCTTCCCAATCCAGCATCTCGCCCGCCACGAACACGCCCGGCAGCGCCCGCAGCATGAAGCGCGCATCCACCGCATCCGCCCTGACGCCACCGGCCACCGAGATCGCCCGGTCCAGCGAATCGGGTGCCGTCAGCGTGACCGGCACCGCCTTGATCAGCCGCGCCAGCGACGGCGCGTCGCGCGGCGGTGCATCCGGCCCCTCGCGCAGCAACGCCACTGCGACCGGTGGCAGGCGCAACGCCTTGCGCAGCGTGTTCGACAGGCTCTCGCGCCCCCGGACCCGGGCCAGACGTTCGGCCAGCGCGGCCTCGGTCATGTCGGGACGCAGATCGACCATCAGGCGCGCCTGCCCCTCGGCGGCGATCCGGTCGCGCAGCAAGGCCGAGAGGGCGTAGACCGCCCCGCCTTCCAGCCCCCGCGCCGTCACCACCGCCTCACCGCGCACGGTGGGGCCGCCGCTCTCGGGCGTCAACGCGATGCCGCGCAGCGGCGTGCCGGCGAAACGCGCGCGCAAGGTGTCGCTCCAGTCGGTGCGGAAGCCGCAATTGGCGGGGCGGAACGGTGCCAGTTCCACGCCCTCGCCGGCCAGCAGGCCGGTCCATGCACCATCGGAACCCAGGCGGGCCCAGCTTGCCCCGCCCAGCGCCAGCACGACCGCGTCGGCAGCCAGTACGCGCTCGCCCTGCGGCGAGACCACACGCACCCGTCCCGGCCCGTCCCAGCCGGTCCAAGCGTGGCGGGTCAGGATCGTCACCCCCTGCTCCGCCAGTCGCGCGCCCCAGGCCCGCAGTAGCGGTGACGCCTTCATCGCCTGGGGGAACACCCGCCCGCTGCTGCCGACGAAACAGGGCTGGCCCAGCCCAGCCGCCCAATCGCGCAAATCGTCGGGGGAAAAGGCCCGCAAGGCGGGCTCCAGCCACGGGCGTGCGACACCGTAGCGGGTCAGGAAACGCTCCAGCGATTCGGAATGGGTCAGGTTCAGCCCGCCCCGGCCGGCCATCAGCAGCTTGCGGCCGATGGTCGGCATGCGTTCCACCACCGTCACGGCGCATCCGCCGGCAGCCAGGGCCTCGGCGGCGGCCAGACCGGCCGGCCCGCCGCCGATCACCACGATATGGGCCATGCTGTTCCTGCTCCCTCGCACACTACCCGCCGGGCCGGCGCGCGCGGACGGCCGGGATCAGCGGGGGACCAACGGCCCTTCGGTCCGCGCACCGCGATGCCAGACCTGCTCGATCCTGTCGACTGCGGTAATGTCCGCCGCCGGATCGCCCGAGACCACCACTAGGTCGGCCCAGCGGCCCGGCAGCAGGATGCCCCGGTCGTCCAGATGCATCAGGGCCGCCGCATTGCCGGTCGCGACCGCCAGCGCCTCCATGGGCGTCAGGCCCGCCGCCACCATCAGCTTGAGTTCGCGATGTTCGGCAAAACCGGGGATACGGGTGGGCGAGGCGCCGGAATCGGTGCCGAAGCCGATATGGATGCCCGACCGGTAGAGCGTGACCAGATTGCGCTCGTTGAGCGCCAGCGCCTTCTTCGCCGCTGCCGTCAGGGGGGCCGCCAGGATCTTCGCCCGCCAGGCCGGGTCGGCGAACTGCGCTCGCAGGGCGGGGTCCAGGCCGGCCGACAGGAAGGGGTCATCCAGCCATTCGGGATGTTCGGCGAAGATGTAGTTCGCCTCGTCCAGGTCCAGGGTGGGGATGTACCACGCCCCCTTCTGCTCCATCAGCATGATGAAGTCGGTATCGACCGGCAGGTCGCGCACCCCGTGGGCGATGATGTCGGCCCCGGCGGTGACCAGCGCCTTGGCGTCGGCCAGGTCGTGGATATGGGCCGCGACGCGAATCCCGCGCGCATGCGCGCGTTCGATCACCGCGCCGTAGATCACGGGGTCGATCTTGGGATAGCCCTTGGCCCCCGGCACGCCATTGCGGAAATCATCCACCCAGATCTTCACCAGATCCGTACCCTCGTCGGCCATGCGATCGACGGCGGCCTGAGCCTCGGCCACGCTGGTCGGGCGATAGACCTGGTCCGCCCCCAGATGGAACATGCCCTGCGGCGGCACGCCATCCGGCGCGCCGATGCCCTGATCGACCCCGAACAGGTCCGCCCCCGGATTGCGCCCGGCATGTTGTTCCTGCCGCAACTGGTCGAACAGCGGCGATTTGTTGAGGCCCAGCGAGACCACGGTCAGCACGCCATAGCGTTCGTACTGCTTCAACTGCGCCAGGATATTCTCGCGCGTGTAATTGGCACCGTCGTCCGTCGTGCCCTTCACCAGCCCGGTATGGCTGTGATCGGAAATCAGGCCCGGCACGATCGTCCGGCCGGTCAGGTCCACGACCTTCGCACCCGGTTCCGCAACCGTGCCGGCGGCCCCCACCGCCGCGATCCGGCCATCGCGGATCAGCAATGCGCCGTCGGCGAGCGGCGCCCGGCCGGTGCCGTCGATGATCGTGGCATGTTCCAGCAGCACCGGCTGCGCCGCCCGCGCGCCCGATGCGCCCGTCAGCATGGCCCCCAGCGACAGGGCCACGCCGAAGGGGATCGCCCAGAGGGAGAATGATCGGATGGGGACCGCACGGAACCGGATGCGTTTCCCGTCGATGCGTGTTGCGCTCTTCATGTCGGTCCCCTGCCCTTCCTGCCCCGGTATCTCCGGCCCCCACTGTTAAGTGGGATGGTCAGGATGTCCAGACCGGCCGTCCATCAACGATACGCGGCCGGAAGGCGATGCACGCCCCCTCATTTTTTTTTGCGCGGCAGGCGCAGCGCGCGCGGCGGTAGCGGGTCGTCGGGGTGCGCGCCGGCGGCGAGCCGGCGCGCGGTCCCCTTGCGCATCAGAAGCGGGCGCGTATCGTTCCGAAGAACTGGCGCGGCGCGCCGGCGAACATCGACTGCCGGTCGCCCGAAATCGGATTGGCGCCGATCGCGCTGATATATTCCTGATTGAACAGGTTGTAGATACCAAGGGAGAAATTCAGGCCCGCGACGTGCGGGATATGCTTGAAATCGTACGATGCCGTCAGGTTGGCGTTCCAGTACGGGTCGACCGACGTGTCGTTCATGTAGGACAGGTAGCGTCGCCCCATGTAATAGACGTTGAAGTTCAGCGTTGCGTCCCCGTAGGTATAGGCTACGTTCGATTTATACATGACGGACGGGTAATTGACCTCCATCTTGCCTTTGAGGTCGTAATACGTCCCGGCATTATAGATACCCTGACCGTAGGTCGAATGATTGTAGCTGATGCTGTTGAAGATTTCGAGGTGCGGCAGGGGGCGGACCGTGACCCCGGCATCGACGCCCCACATCGCCATCGACCCGACATTCAGGAAGGTCTGGTTGGCATTGACCAGCGTGCCGCTGGTGATCGGCGCCAGGCGGTTGGAATAATCCGAATGATACAGGTTCAGCACGCCATCGACATATCTGCTGTTGTAACGGTAGCCGATCAGGTAGTTCCAGGTGCTTTCGGGCTTCAGCGTCTTGCGCAACTGCGAGAAAATGGCCTGGTTGTCGACGCCCCAGGCAACAGGCGAGTTCCACCCGCCATAGGAATAGGCGCGCATATTGCGCGAGACGTCGAAGAACAGTTCATGATGTTGCAGGAACGTCCAGTTCAGGCTGACATGGGGCAGGAAGGCGCCCGCCGTCGTCAGGCTGCCGCTGGGTAGCATGCTCTGCCCGGTATAGGTCTCGTTGTTTTCGAACGCGCCACCCGCCGTCGTGACCAGCAGCGACTTGAACCCCGCATGCAGGCGCAGGGTGGGCAGGATGTGCCAGGCATCCTGAAGATAGTACTGGAAGGCATTCGTGTTCATCTGCACGCCATAGCGTGTGGCGAACGAATCCTTGTAGGGTCCGGTGCCCTTGCGCGGCGTGCCCTCGCCCAGAAGGGGCTGGCTGTATAGCCGCTGCGCGTAGGTGAAATCGTTGTTTTCGTACCAGACGCCGGATTCCAGGTCGTGATGGCCCAGCCGGTATTGCAGCGCCAGCGTACCGCCGACACGGCGGAACCATTGATGGTCGGCCTGCTGGATCATCGGCGCGCCGTTGGGCGACGACACGTACGGATTGGTGAATTCGTAGTCTCCGCCGGAGACCTGTGCATACAGCACGCTCTTCAGCCGCAGGCGTGATGTCAGGTCGTATTTCCCGTTCAGCCCGGTCAGATAATTCCGCTGGTCCTGCGCCGCATCGTAATACGCGATGTCGGTGGGGCTGGACACCTGGTCCCATCCGGCGGGAAAGATGCCCTGCGCGGCCAGGTAGGCGCCCTTGTAGTCCGGATAGAAATAATCCGTCCTCGACCCAAGCTTGCGTTTGATCTCCAGGCTGATATTCCCGTAATTATATTGATTGAACTGGGAATAGTCGAAAAATCCCGTCAACTGCCCGCGATCGCCCAGAGGCTGGACGAACTTGAAATTCGCCTGCTGCTCGTACTGGTTGCCATGGCCCTTCCATTTCTGCGCGTCGGTGCGCGCGTAGGACGCCATGAATTTCGTGCCGGTCTGGTTCAGCACACCGCTGTGGAAGCGGCCGAACGTGCGATAGGTGCTGTTGCTGCCGAAGGTCTGCGAGACATCGGCCCCCAGCGTGTCGCGCGGGTCCAGCGTATAATATTGCAGCGCGCCGCCGAGATTGGCGGTCGATGCGACATCGAGCGCGCCGCCGCCCTGGGACATGTCGATCCGCGCGATGTTGTCGGGCGTCACAGCCTCGTTGATATCCAGGCCGTTCGTGTTGATGAAACCCTGGTCACCCAGTGGAATCCCGTCCAGGGTGACGCCCAACTGGCTCTGGTTATAGCCACGGATATACAGCGAATTGGCATAGGTATCGAGGCCCAGCGCGTCCGCCGTGGCGAAGCTGACGCCCGGCGTCGTCGCCCCGAGGACCTGGAGCGGGCTGGTCCCTGCCACGAAGCGGTTGAGCGTCTTGCGCGTGATGGTCTGCTCCATGCCGTGAGACGTCTCGTGCGACCCCACGACCGACAGCGCCTCGGCCGAGCGGGGTTCCGCGGCCTGCGCGTGGCGCGCCGCGGGCCTGGCCGCCGCATGCCGCGCAGGCGTCTGCCCGGCGGGCGCGGGCTTGGGCCGGCTGGCCTGCGCGTGGGCATCCGGATGAGCCATGGGCGCCAGAGCCATGGCCCCCAGAGCCGTCGCCAGCATCAGCCGGCGACGGCGGTAAAAGGGACGTGGATCTCTGTCCATCCGGATGGAAACCGTCGCTTGCACGTCAGAGTCATATTTTTTTTGCATATCAGACCCTCGAAATGGGAGGGAAAAATATATCCAATCCGTTATGATCAGTGCGTTCATTCTTGATACGAAACGAATGAGGATGCCGTCATGTTAGCGATAAAAATGAACGATTCTTTCATTTTTGGCCGGATCACTGAAAAGTGAAACAGTTTGACATAGACGAAATCGACAAGCGAATCCTGCGTGTTCTGAGCGTCGACGGGCGCATATCGATTACGGATCTGGCGCGTCAGGCCGCGACCAGTACGGCGACCTGTTTCCGGCGCGTGCAGCGCCTGACAGAGGACGGCATCATCACCGGCTTCAGGGCCGATATCTGCCCGGCCTCGGTCGGACGCAGCGCCGTCATCGTCATGGGGGTCTGCCTGGACCGGCTGAACAAGCTGGCCTTCGCAGAATTCGAGGCCGCGATCCGCGACCATCCGCTGGTGATCTCGTGTCACCTCGTGTCGGGTGAATTCGATTATCTGGTCACGATCCGGGCGTCGTCGATCGACGAGTTCAACGCGATCTATGGCGACTGGCTGGTCTCGCTGCCGGGTATCCGGATGACCAGGACGTTCTTTTCCATGAAGGAGGTCGTCCAGCGGACCTACCTGCATTTCTGACCCGCGTTTGCCCACCGGCGCATCGGCAGGTCCCGCCCGCTGACGCCAGAGCGAAAGCGGGCATGGAATCGCATCGCCCCAGCGGGTGGAGACGCCGCGTGACAGAACGGCCCCGCGCGGGTCCGGCCAGGGCCGGTCAGATCATCCGGTCAGATCATCCGGTCAGATCATGTAGTCGATCGGCGGGAGCATCTGGTCCATCGTGAAGGCCGGCAGGGCGCTGTGGCGGGTGCCGACCGGCCGCGCCGGGTTGCCGACGACGGTGGTGAAGGGCGGCACGGATTCCAGCACGATCGACCCGGCGCCGACCTTCGCCCCCTCACCCAGTTCGATATTGCCCAGCACCTTGGCGCCGGCGCCGATCAGCACGCCGCGCCGCACCTTGGGGTGGCGGTCGCCGACATTCTTGCCGGTGCCGCCCAGCGTCACGCCCTGGAGCAGCGACACGTCGTCTTCCAGCACCGAGGTCTCGCCGATCACGATTCCGGTGCCGTGATCGAACAGGATGCGCCGGCCCAGCCGCGCCGCCGGGTGGATATCGACGGCGAACAGTTCCGATGTGCGGCTTTGCAGATGCAGGGCCAGGTAACGCCGGCCGTTGTTCCACAGCCAGTGGGCCACGCGATAGCACTGCACCGCGTGATAGCCCTTGAAGAACAGGAACGGCGTCGCGTAGTTCGCCGTCGCCGGATCGCGCTCGCGGATCGCCACCAGGTCGGCGGCGGCGGCGGCGACGATCTGCGGATCGGCGGCGAACGCCTCGGTCACCAGTTCCGACAGCGCGTCATCGGCCACCGAGCGGTCGCCCAGCTTGCGCCCGATCAGCGCGGCCAGTCCGTTGGCGAAGGTGGCGTGGTTGCGGATGCCGGTGGCCAGCAGGCCGCGCACCAGCGGATCGTCACAGCCTTCGCAGCCCGCCGCGATATCCATCCACAGCCGTTCCTGGTCGATGGAAACCAGTGTCGGCTCCGCAACGGCGCGGGTGCCGCGGGCCGCGGCCAGCGAAGTCGGGGAAATATCAGGCATGAAACCGGTCCTGTCAGCGGAAGGAACGATATGGGAGGGCGCCGCCCCGTTGACCAGAGGCGGCCTTGCGACGCGACGCGCTACAGGCCCATCGCGTGGCGGACGAAGGCACGCCGCAGCGCGGGCATGCGATGCACACCGGCCAGCCCGAGGTCCCGTGCGCGGCGCAGCACGGGATTGTCGTTGCCGAACAGTCGCTCCAGCATGTCGGTCGCGGCCAGCATCAGCATGTTGGCGGGGCGACAGCGTGCCTGATACTGGCGCAGCAGGGACGGTGCGCCCAAATCCTCGCCCCGCGCATGGGCGGCGATCAGTACGTCGGAGAGCGCCGCCACGTCGCGAAAGCCCAGATTGAGCCCCTGCCCGGCGATGGGATGGATGCCGTGCGCGGCATCGCCCACCAGCACCATCCGCGTGTCGAAATAGCGCTGCGCATATTGCGCCGACAGCGGGTAGACCCAGCGCCGCCCGACCGGAGTGACCCGGCCCAGCCAGTCGCCCATGCGACGCTGGATCTCGTGCGCGAAGGCATCGTGCGGCAAGGCCGCCATGCGCCGCGCCAGCGCGTCGCTTTCCGACCAGACGATGGCGGAGAGGTTCGGATGCTCGGGCGTCGCGGCCATCGGCAGTTGCGCGAACGGTCCGGCAGGCAGGAAATGTTCCAGCGCACGGTTGTTATGCGGATGCTCGTGCGCCACGGCGCAGACGATGCCGCTCTGATGATAGGGCAGCCGGGTGATGCCGATCCGCGCCTGATCGCGCAGCGCGGAGCGCCGCCCCTCGGCCGCCACGATCAGCCGGGCACCGAAGGTGCGGCCCGATTGCATCCGCACCCGCGCGCCTTCGGCAGTGCGGGTTATCGTCGCCTCGTCCGGCGCCAGTACCGTGAGCAGGTCATGGGCATGGAGTGCGCGGTTCAGCGCCACGCGCAGCGCGCGGGCCTCGATCATCCAGCCGAAGGGCTGCTCGGCATCCTGCCGCCCGAATTCCAGGAACAGGGGCGAAGGCTTCTCGCCGGGTCGGCCGTCGGAGACGCGGATTTCCTCGATCGGGCAGGCCAGGAGCGGCAGCAGGCCCCACACCCCGGCATCCTCCAGCAGACGACGCGGGCCGGCGGCGATGGCATACGCGCGGCCGTCGAAGGCCGGGTCTTCCATCGGCGGCAGCGCCGCGCGATCGACGATGGCCACGCGCAGGCCCGCCACCGCCAGGCGGCAGGCCAGCGTGGCGCCGACCGGCCCTGCCCCCACGATGCAGACATCCACATCGTCCTGCCCGGTGCCGGTCTGGGGGTGGGACATCGTGCCTGCGGTCATGAGTGTGGTCCTGCAATAGCCGTTCCGGCCCGATGGCCCTGCGGCGAGAATGATCCGTTCCGGTGCGCGCGCCCATAATTAAGGCACATCATGCCGCACACCAATGGCGCAAGGCACACCAGACACCGCGCTCCGTCAACCATGCGCGTACTTGGCACGGTTTTTGTATTGCCCTAATCGCGATTTGGATCATCATTCCGCATCAGGAAAAACGGACTACAACAATGAACCAAGGAGACGTGGCGCGATGAAGCTTGTCACAGCCATCATCAAGCCCTTCAAGCTCGACGACGTTCGCGAATCCCTGACGCCCCTGGGCATCCAGGGCCTGACCGTCTCGGAAGTGAAGGGATTCGGCCGCCAGAAGGGACAGACCGAAATCTATCGCGGCGCGGAATATCACGTCAGCTTCCTGCCCAAGGTGAAGATCGAGATCGCGGTCTCCGACGACATCGTGGACCAGGTGGTGGACGTGATCCTTCAGTCCGCCCACACCGGCAAGATCGGCGACGGCAAGATCTTCGTCTCCAGTCTGGACAGCGTCATCCGCATCCGCACGCGGGAAATGGGAGAAGACGCGCTGTGACCATTCCGAGCGCCTGTCGCGCGATGCCCCGCCTGCCGGCCGCCGTCGCGGCGGTGGCGGCTGTTTCCCTGGCCGGCTTCTCCACTCCGGCATCCGCCGCCGATGCGGCGCCTCCGATCGACACCGGCGATACGGCGTGGATGCTGGTCAGCACCGCCCTGGTGCTGATGATGACGATCCCGGGCCTGGCGCTGTTCTATGCCGGCATGGTCCGCCGCAAGAACGTGCTGGCGACGCTGATGCAGTCGTTCGCGATCTGCTGCATCGTCACCGTGGTGTGGATGGTGGCCGGCTACAGCCTGACCTTCGGCAACGGCACGCCCTATATCGGCGACCTGTCGCGCTTCATGCTGAACGGCATCGGCGCGCATATCGCCAAGGGCGCCGATATCGGCTTCACGCTGGGCGCGGGCACCCCCAACGCCACGACGATGACGATCCCCGAGAGCATCTACATGATGTTCCAGATGACGTTCGCCATCATCACCCCGGCGCTGATCACGGGTGCCTTCGCCGAACGCATGAAGTTCAGCGCGCTGTGTGCCTTCACCGTCCTGTGGTCGCTGCTGGTCTATGCGCCGGTCGCCCACTGGGTATGGAGCCCGCTGGGCTGGGTCGCCGGGCTGGGCGCCATCGACTTCGCGGGCGGCACGGTGGTGCATATCAATGCCGGCGTCGCCGGCCTGGTCACCGCGCTGGTGCTGGGCAAGCGCGTCGGCTACGGCCAGGACGACCTGTCGCCCTTCAACCTGACCTACGCCGTCATCGGCGCGTCGCTGCTGTGGGTGGGCTGGTTCGGCTTCAATGCCGGTTCGGCCCTGGGGGCCAACGGGCGCGCCGGCATGGCCATGGCCACGACGCAGATCGCCGCCGCCGCCGCCGGCGTGGGCTGGATGGTGGCCGAATGGGCGCGCACCGGCAAGCCGACCGTGCTGGGCATCATCTCCGGCGCCGTGGGCGGGCTGGTCGCCATTACGCCTGCGGCCGGTTACGTCCTGCCGGGCAGCGCGCTGATCATCGGCCTGCTGGCCGGGGTGATCTGCTTCTGGACCGCCACCTCGCTGAAGCACATGCTGGGCTATGACGACAGCCTGGATGCCTTTGGCGTGCATGGCATCGGCGGCATCGTCGGTGCGCTGCTGACGGGCGTTTTCGCCTATGGTCCGCTCTCGGCCACCGATGCCAACCCCGCCGGCATCAGCGGCTCGCTGAAGCAGCTCGGCGTTCAGGCCGAAGCGGTGGCCGTTACCATCGTCTGGTGCGCGGTGGTGTCGTTCGTGCTGCTGAAGATCATCGACGCCGCCATCGGCCTGCGCGTCAGCCGTGACGACGAACAGGAAGGGCTGGACATGACCCAGCATGGGGAGCGCATCAATATCTGATCGGTCGCCATCTCTTCTTCCGCCGACCAGAACAGGCCGGACCGGGCATTGCCCCGGTCCGGCCTTTTTCTTTCCGTATTCGGATCATGATGTTATGAAACAGGATGCAGACCCGATGGCCCGTCGCGGCATGATGCCCGCCGGCTCGTTCTGAACGGAAAGGATCGCACTTCCATGGCTATTGCGCTTCGTGGCCGGATTGCCGTTGCCCTGCTTCTTGCCGCGCCCGCGGCGCCC
The DNA here is from genome assembly GCF_014174165.1 of Gluconacetobacter dulcium. Classification (GTDB taxonomy): domain Bacteria; phylum Pseudomonadota; class Alphaproteobacteria; order Acetobacterales; family Acetobacteraceae; genus Gluconacetobacter; species Gluconacetobacter dulcium. The sequence goes on from NZ_JABEQN010000010.1 coordinate 50,399, forward strand.
CTGCTCGCCCCCCAGGCCCACGCCGTCAGCGCGGCGCAGGCGTGCTACCAGAAATTCAACGCCGAACGGAAAGCCGGTACCGTCAAGGGCCAGACCTACAAGGAGTTCAAGGCGGCGCAGTGCGCGACGCCCGAGGCCGCTGCCGCTGCCCCCGCGACACCCGCCACGCCGGCGGCTCCTGCAACCGCGGCGACTCCTGCCGCCCCGGCTGCCCCTGCCGCTCCTGTTGCGGCTGCCGCGCCGGCCGCCGCTGCCGCCGGCAGCGCGGTGCTGCCCAACGCGGTCTCGGCGCAATATGCCAGCGAGAGCGCGGGCAAGGCCCGCATGCACACCTGCCTGGACCAGTACAAGGCCAACAAGGCGACCAACGCCAATGGCGGCCTGAAATGGATCCAGAAGGGCGGCGGCTATTACAGCGTCTGCAACGCCCACCTGAAGGGCTGATGCCGGCCGGTTGCGACGGGGCGCCCGGCCCCGTCGCAACCCACTACCGCCGGGCCGGCCGCACGAACATCCGGTTACCGGCATAGGATATCCAGACATTATGCCGGGCGAACCAGTCCGCCCCCAGCAGCATGTCCACCCTGTCCCGCAACGGCGCGACCGTCAGCACCGGTGCGTGCTCCACCTCGTTCCCTACCCGCAGGCTGGCGAAACGATGCCAGTGATACCATTTCGTCCGGCCATCGACGCCGCTGGTCTCGCCACCCGGATCGACCGCGAGACGATCCTCCGACACCCCCACCCGTGCCGCCGCGTCCGTCGAGAGAATGCGCGAGCGCGCGCCGCTATCCACGAGGGCGGTCAGCGCCTGTCCGTCCAGTTCCACCCCGACCGCCACGCGATGGCCGTCGCGCACCAGCGGCACGGTGTCATAGGCTCCATGCCAGGCCGGCGCGGCATGGCACGCGCCGTCATCGCCCCGCATGCGCCACAGCGACAGCCAGCCCCCCGCGACATCGAATTCCAGATCGAAATGCGACAGCACGTCGCCACCCAACAGCCCTGCAACCGGCGGCGTGATCATCGGCTGCCCCGGCAGGTCGCCAACCGGCGTAGAGAGCGGGCCGAGATCGAGGCCCTGCCCGTCTTCCGTGGTCAGGCGCAGATCGGCGATCAGGACATTGGGCACCATCCCCCCGGCGCCGCCGGTGCCGTACAGCACGGTGCGCCGCCCGGAATCGATCAACAGCCCCAATGCCTCGGCCACCCGACCACTGATCAGGCCACCTTCGGCCCCGGTATCGACCACGAGGCTGTACGCCCCTTGCGCCGCCCGCCCGGCGATCGAAACCGGCACCGACAGATAGCCGCCGTCATCACGCAGCGGCACCCGTGCGATACGAGTGACGGCACAGGGCACGGGCGCCCCGTCCTGAGTCGGCGCCCCATCCTGAGCCAGCACGGGGGCCGGCAGCAGGCACAACAGCGCCGCCGCCAGCCAGCGCGGCCGACGCGCGCGGTCAGCCTCCGGCGGCAAAACGGTCGGTAGCGTCCAGCAGCGCGGTCTGGATGCCCGGTTCCGAAACGGCATGGCCGGCATCGTCCACCAGACGGAAATCGGCTTCGGGCCAGGCACGATGCAGGTCCCATGCCGTCCGCATCGGGGTGGCGGCGTCATAACGGCCCTGCACGATCACGGACGGAATATGCCGTATCCGCTCCACATCGCGGATCAGTTGCCCTTCTTCCAGCCAGCCGCCATGGACGAAATAATGGTTCTCGATCCGCGAGAAGGCCAGCGCATACTCTTCGTCGGCGTGCTGGGCCGAGAGCGCCGGTGCCGGGCGCAGGGTCAGCGTCTCGCCCTCCCACACGCTCCAGGCCACGGCGGCCTCGACGCGCACCGCCCGGTCGGGGTCGGTCAGGCGGCGGCGATAGGCCGCCATCATGTCACCGCGCTCCGCCTCCGGAATCGGCGCCTGGAACCGCTCCCATTTGTCGGGGAACAACCAGGATGCGCCCTCCTGATAATACCAGAGCAATTCGGCGCGCCGCAGGGTGAAGATCCCGCGCAGGATCAGCCCCGTCACCCGCTCGGGGTGCGTCTCGGCATAAGCCAGGGACAGCGTCGACCCCCACGAGCCACCGAACACCAGCCAGCGTTCCGCGCCCGTCAGCACGCGCAGGCGCTCGATATCCGCGACCAGATGCCAGGTCGTGTTGTTGTCCAGCCCGGCATGGGGCGTTGAGCGACCGCAGCCGCGCTGGTCGAACAGCAGGATGCGATAGCGGGCCGGATCGAACAGGCGGCGATGCGCCGGGGTGCAGCCGCCGCCGGGGCCGCCATGCAGAAACACCACGGGAATCCCGTCCGGATTGCCGCACAGTTCCCAATAGACACGGTGCCCGTCGCCCGTGTCCAGAATGCCGGTGCGATAGGGTTCGATCGGTGGATACGGCATGCGCTCGGCGGCGATGGTCATGGGTCGTTCTTCCCCGTTGTTGTTTCCGCGTCATGGGACGGGCCGTGCCCGGCGGCGCGCGGATGAGCGCCGGCCCAAACCTGCATCAGCCGCGCTTCGTCCGCCAGAGTATAGCGCTGGGTCGTCGACAGGCTGACATGACCCAGCAGATCCTGGATCACGCGCAGGTCCGCGCCGCCCTCCATCAGATGCGTGGCGAAGGAATGCCGCAACGCATGGGGCGTCGCATGGTCGGGCAGGCCCGCCATGTCGCGCCACACCCGCATGGCGCGCTGCGCCACCGCCGGCTGCAACCGGCCGCCGCGCACACCGGGGAACAACGGCGCGTCCGGCAGCGGCGCCGGGTGCCTGGCCCGCCAGTCCGTGAGGGCACGCACGACGACCGGCACCATCGGCACCAGCCGTTCCCGCCCCCCCTTGCCACGGATCAGCAGCGTGCCGCCCGCCGACAGCGCCCGGTCGAGATCGCGGATATCCAGCCCCAGCGCTTCGGAAATGCGCAGGCCGCAGCCATAAAGCAGCAGGAACAGCGTCCGGTCGCGCTGCTCGGCCAGCGGGCTGGCGGCGATGGCGCCCAGCCCGTCGGGCACCTCCAGCGCCTGGTCCGTCGTCAGCGGGCGCGGCAGCGAGGCGCGGAAACGCGGGGCCGCCAGCAGGCCCGGCGCCGGGTTGGTCACGCCATGATACCGCGCCAGATACCGGTAGAAGGAACGCATGGCCGAAACCCGCCGGGCACGGGTCCGCGCCGCGCGATCCGCTCCGCCGGTGTGACGGCCGGCCGCCGCCTTCTGCGCCCCGGCATGTTCCGACGCCAGCCAGGCGCGCAGGTCGGCCAGCGACAGCCGGTCCAACACCGCAAGGTCCACCGTGCCACCCACATGGGTGCCGACAAATGCCAGAAACCGGTCCAGATCGCCCCGATAGGCGGTGAGCGTCAGCGTCGCCGCCCGTTTTTCGTCGCGCATCCAGTCCAGGAACGCATCGCGCAGTTCGGCACCGGTCATCAGGGCCGCCGCGCGGCAGGCGACGATTGCCGGACAAGACAGCGGGCGGCTGGGGCGATAGAAAACCTCATGGTCCATGCGAGTCTAGACAAACGCCCCCCCGCGCGAAAGCCGGAAAGCGCCGGCCGGCCGCGCGTCGCGGTGCTGTTGCCGCTGCCCTTTCCCGGCCCGTTCGACTACGCCGTGCCCCCCGCGCTGACCGACCTGCAACCGGGCGACATCGTCAGCGTACCGCTGGGCCGCCGGACCGAAACCGGCGTGGTGTGGGACCAGACCCCTGCCCTGCCGCCGGAATTCACGCCCCCGCCGATGAAAGCCGTGGCGGACGGACGGCTGAAACCGGTGATCAGCCGGCTGGACCAGCCGCCCCTGCCCGGTGCTCTGCGCCGCTTCGTCGACTGGGTGGCGGCCTATACGCTCTCCCCCCCCGGCATGGTGCTGGCCATGGCGCTGCGCACCGCCGCCACCGCGCCCGTCACCCCGACCACGGGCTGGGCCGTCGCCGAACCGCCGCCCGACCTGCGCGAGACCCCCGCCCGCCGCCGGGTGCTGGAGATTGTCGCCAGCGACGGCCCCCTGCCCGGCGCCGAACTGGCCCGGCGCGCGGGTGTGGGCACCAGCGTCGTGCGCGGCCTGGCCGATGCCGGCGCGCTGCGGGCCGTGGTGCTGAAGCCCGCGCCACCGTTTGCCGCGCCCGACCCCGCCCATTGCCCGCCGACCCTGGGGGACGGCCAGCAGGAGGCGGCACAGAGCCTGCGCGACCTCGCCGGAGCGGGCGGGTTTTCCGTCACGCTGCTGGAGGGCGTCACGGGCTCGGGCAAGACCGAGATCTATATGGAAGCCATCGCCGCCTGCCTGGAACGCGGACGGCAGGTGCTGGTACTGCTGCCGGAAATCGCGCTGTCGGCACAATGGACCGGCCGCTTCACCCGGCGTTTCGGCGCCGAGCCCGCGCTGTGGCATTCCGACCTGAGCCCGCGCCTGCGCCGCGTGACCTGGCACGCGGTGGCCGAAGGGACGGCGCGGGTGGTGGTGGGCGCGCGTTCGGCGCTGTTCCTGCCCTTTGCGGAACTTGGGCTGATCATCGTCGATGAGGAGCATGAAAGCGCCTTCAAGCAGGAAGACGGCGTGACCTACCACGCGCGCGACATGGCGGTGGTGCGGGCGCGACTGGACCGCGCGCCGATCCTGCTGGTCTCCGCCACGCCCAGCCTGGAGACGCTGGCCAATGTCGGTGCCGGCCGCTACCGCCATCTGGCGCTGACCGCTCGCCATGGCGGGGCGACGATGCCCGAGGTGCGCACCATCGACATGCGCGCCCACCCGCCCGAGCGCGGACTGTTTCTCTCCCCCGTGCTGACCGAGGCGATGCAGGCGACGATGGCGCGCGGCGAACAGGCAATGCTGTTCCTCAACCGTCGCGGCTATGCGCCGCTGACGCTGTGCCGCACCTGCGGCCATCGCCTGCAATGCCCCAACTGCACCGCCTGGCTGGTGGAACATCGGGCGCGCCGCGTCATCACCTGCCACCATTGCGGCTATCAGGAGCCCACGCCGCCCACCTGCCCGTCCTGCCATGCCGAAGCCAGCCTGACCCCGATCGGCCCCGGCGTGGAGCGCATCACCGAGGAAGCGCGCGCCACCTTCCCCGATGCCCGCCTGCTGGTGATGGCCAGCGACACGCTGCCCGGCCCGGCCGCGACCGCCGACGCGGTGGCGCAGATCGCCCGGCGCGAGGTCGATCTGGTAATCGGCACGCAGATCGTCGCCAAGGGCTGGCATTTTCCGCATCTCACACTGGTCGGTGTGGTCGATGCCGATCTCGGGCTTGGCGGCGGCGACCTGCGCGCGGCGGAACGCACGGTGCAATTGCTGCATCAGGTCGCGGGCCGCGCCGGCCGCGCCGAGGCGCCCGGCACCGTGTTGCTGCAAAGCTATTGCACCGAGCACCCGGTGATGCAGGCCCTGGTCTCGGGCGATTTCGCCAGTTTCATGCGGCAGGAAGCCGAGCAGCGCCGCCCCGGCTTCTGGCCCCCGTTCGGCCGTCTGGCGGCCCTGATCGTCAGCGCCGACACGCCGGAAGCCGCCGATGCGACCGCCCGCGCCCTGGGCGCCGGCGCGCCGCGCGGCGACGGCTTGCAGGTTCTCGGCCCGGCGCCGGCACCGCTGGCCATCCTGCGCGGCCGCCACCGAAGGCGGCTGCTCCTGCGCGCCCGGCGCGAAATCGCGCTGCAACCGATCGTGCGACAATGGCTGGAACGGGTAGCGCCGGAACGCGGCGCGCGGATCGACGTCGATATCGATCCTGTTTCGTTTCTTTGACGCCTGCGCAGGACAGGGTTGCAAACACTGGACCGATCTAAAAACCATTTCATTCGGCGCGGCGGGCGCATGACCTTATGACGGGTAGAGACCAATCGTGGCACACGCCGCCCTGAACGCGTCCAAGGGAGAAATGACCATTGAATCGTCGCGACCTCTTCACCGCCGCCGCCGGTGCGACCCTTCTGCCCGCTCTGGCCGGCGTGTCACGCGCCGGCACGGTGTCGGGCGACGCGGTTCCCACCGGTTCGCTGGAAGTCGTTGCCGAATTCTATGGCCCCGGTCCCTCGGGCATTGCCGTCACGCCGGATAACCGCATCTTCGTCGGTTTTCCACGCCATGCCGAGAACCACCGCAAGGCCACGCTCGCCGAACTGAAGGGCGATGTCCTGGTGCCCTATCCCGACAAGGCCCTCAGCCTGCCATCCTCAGCCAGCCCGGACCACCGGCTGGTCTCGATCCACGGCATGACGACCGACAGCAAGGGGCGACTGTGGGCGATCGACGATGGCAAGATCGTCGGCCAGCCCATTGCGCCAGGGGCGGCGAAGGTGATCGGCATAGACCCGGCAACCGACAGGCTGATTGCCAGTATCGTGCTGAAGGCGCCGGCCATGCGGCCCGACAGCCATATGAACGATCTGCGCGTCGATTTGACGCACGGCGCGCTGGGCACGGCGTATGTCGCGGATTCCTCCTTCGGCACCTCGCCAGCGTTGGTCGTGGTCGATATCGCGACCGGCCGCCAGCGGCGCGTGCTGGCCGATCATCCATCGACCCAGGCCGAGAAAGGGTTCCTGACGGTGCTGGATGGGCGCCCGTTGCGCTACGACCCCAGGAACCCGACCTTTCCGATCGGCGGGGTGGACAGCATCACCCTCAGCCCGGATAGCACGCGGCTTTATTACTCACCGCTGACCAGCCGCCGCCTCTACAGCATTCCGACCGCGCTGCTGTCGAATTTCGACGCGACCGAGGAACAGCTTGCCGCCGGCGTCACCGATCACGGCGAGAAGGTCATGACCGACGGCATAGCAACCGACGCCCAGGGCAGGATTTACCTGACGGCCAGCGAGCATGATTCCATCATGCGCTGGCTGCCGGAAGACGGCAGGATCGAGGTTGTGGCGCGCGACCCGCGCATCGTCTGGCCGGACGGAATCTTCGTCACGGCCGACCATGTCTATTGCACGCTGGGGCAGTGGAACCGTCTGCCGGGCTTCAACGGCGGCAAGGATCTGCGCCAGCCGCCCTATCTGCTGATCCGCGCACCGATCACGCCGCCTATCCGCGAAGATCAGCGCTGAACAGCCAAAGGGAAAAGCCGCCGAAAACAGCCTGATCACGGCTGGCGCGCGAACGCCTGGGGTCAGGCGCCCTCGCCCACATCCTTCACCGATGCATCGGCCGTTCCCTTGAGCCAATAACCCGATGCCTTGAGCCATGCCGGGGCGATTGCGCGCTCTTCCAGCAGATAGCGGCGCACCGCCTTCGCCACGCTGGCCTCGGCCCCGACCCAGACGAAGGTGCTGGCCGGGATTTCGATCCCGGCCAGCACGTCGAGGATGCCTCCCGCCTGATCCGCCGCCTCCATGGGCCGATGGACCCAATGCGCGTCATGCCGCGCGGGTGTCGTGAACGCCTGCTCGTCATCGGCGCCCGGCACGGCCACCACCGTCGTGACCCGGTCATGGGCCGAAAGTTCCTCGACCCGTCGGCCGATGGCGGGAAGCGCCGTTTCGTCGCCGATCAGAAGCCATTCATCCACCGGGCCGGCGATGACCTGCGACCCGCGCGGACCGGCGATTTCCAGCCTGTCTCCGACCCTGGCCGCCCGCGCCCAGGCGGCGGCGGGACCGCCATCGTGGTTCACGAAATCCAGGATCAGGGTCCCGGCCCGCGGGTCGTAGCGGCGCGGCGTATAATCCCGTCGCGTCATTTCGCCATTGAGGTCGGGTACGAAAATCTTGATGTGGTCGTCAGGCGACGCGCTGACGAAGCCGTCGAGGTCGGCGCCGGTCAGCGTTACCCGGATCATGTGCGGGGTCAGGCGCTCCACAGCCGCAACGTCCAGATCGCGCCGCTTCAGTTCATGCCGCACCCGCTGAATCACGGGACCATCCCCGCGACCGTGAAGGGATTCGCTTTCGGTCATCTGCCGCTCTCCCATGCCTTCACGCCTGCCCGATTTCACGGGCAACGGTGTCGAGCAGGTCGGCGATCTTCTGTTCCGCCGCCTGGTCCAGTCCGCCATTGCGCAAGCGCAGACGCAGCGCCGTCTTCAGGTTTTCCATGGCGCGCATCACCGGCATGGGGATGTTCCGGCGTCCACCGCCACATTCCGTGCCGGCGGCGGCCGAGCGAGCGAGAATTTCATCGAGCCCCGCACGGTTCGCGGCCAGGAACGCCTCGCCTTCCGGGGTGATGTGGTAGCTCTTGCGACCGTCTTCCTCGGCCAGGCGCGCATAGCCCGCTTCATCCAACCAGGTGAGCGTCGGGTAGATCACGCCGGGGCTCGGCGTGTAGCTGCCGCCGAACCGTTCCTCGATGGTGCGGATCAGCTCGTAGCCATAGGTCGGCTTGTCGGCGATCAGGCTGAGGACCAGCAGGCGCATTTCGCCGTAATCCAGCAGCCGGTTGCGGCCCCCGTGGCGGCCACCGCCGCCCCGGCCGTGATGCCGGCCCCGCCCCAAGAACGCGGAAAAACCCTCAGCGGAAAAGAAGCGGCGATCGCAACCGCCGTCATGTCTGTTTCTGTATTTCATGATTCCGATATGCATCCAGATATATCGGAACGTCAAGATATATCGGGATGTATTTTCCCTCATCCGGCCGCTGGTGCCTGCCTCAACCGCGACAGGTTGCGTCAGGCACCCGCGTTTCCGCATCAACGTGCTGAAAGCACGCTGATTTTCAGGGTCTCGCGTTGTTAGCGGTAACGGGCCAGCCAATGGGCGTACGGCGGCGGCAGCACCCAGGCGGCGTCCTGACGGCCCAGCGCCTTGGCCGCCGCATAGGGCCAGTGCGGATCGGCCAGCAGCGGACGCCCGACCATGACCAGATCGACCTCGTCCTGACGCACCATCGCATCGGCAAGCTGCGGCGCGCTGGCGGCGTTCCAGCTTGTGGCGGTCGGCAGACCGGTCTCGCGCCGGACCTGCCCCGCGATCGCCCCCAGGAAACCCGGCCCCCACGGAATCTGCGCCGTCGGCGTATTGAAGCCGATCGACACATCGACGAAGCCCAGGCCCTCCTGTTTCATGACCCGGAGCATGGCCAGCGCCTCGGCGAACATCGCCTCGTCATCGCCGGCGAATTCGACCACGCCCAGCCGGATCGACAGCGGCAGGTTCTCCGGCCACACCGCGCGCACGGCGCGCAGGGTCTCGACCAGGAAGCGCGCCCGGTTTTCGGCGGAACCGCCATAGGCATCCGTCCGTTGATTGGCGAATGGAGAAAAGAAGCTCTGCGCCAGATATCCATGCGCGAAATGCAGCATCAGCCATTTGAACCCGGCATCGCGCGCGCGGATGGTGGCCGACACGAAATCCTGCCGCACCCGTTCGATGTCCGCGATCGTCATCTCTCGTGGCTGGCGCGGCAGATTGTCGCCGAACGCCAATGCCGAAGGCGCGATCGTCGGCCAGGCGCGCGGATCGGATTCCGGAAGATGGTCATCGCCTTCCCACGGCCGGTTGGCGCTGGCCTTGCGGCCGGCATGGGCGATCTGGATGCCCGGTACCGATCCGGCCTCGGTGATGGCACGAGCGATCGGCGCCAGGGCCTCGGCCTGGTCGTCGCGCCAGATCCCCACATCGGCGGGCGTGATCCGGCCTTCGGGCGAGACGGCGGCCGCCTCCACCACCACCAGCCCGGCGCCGCCGCGCGCCAGCGTGCCCAGATGCACATGGTGCCAGTCGTTTACCATGCCGTCCTCGGCCATATACTGGCACATGGGCGAAACGGCGATCCGGTTGCGCAAGGTCACGTCGCCCAGCGTGTAGGGGGTAAAGAGATGAGTCATCCGGTCTTCCTCTTCCTCGCCCCTCCCGTCCGGGAGGGATTTGTTCTACTTTTATCGAACAAACGACATGTCGGGTAGAGTGAGCACCATGGCAAGAGTTGAATGCGGCTATGCTCATCCGGATGAAGAGACCGTGTCGCTGGAAGCGATCTTCCATGCGCTGTCCGATCCCTATCGCCTGCGCATCGTCCGGACCCTGGCCGCCAGCGCCGTGCCCATGAATTGCGGCGACCTGAGCTTCGGCCGGCCGAAATCGAGCATGTCGCATCATTTCCGCATCCTGCGCGCCTCCGGCGTGCTGCATACGGCCAGCCATGGCGTGGAGCATATGAACAGCCTGCGCCGCGAAATGCTGGACCGACGCTTCCCCGGCCTGATGGCGGCGGTCCTGGGTGAAATCGGGCACGCCACCACCACGGAAGCATCCGCACGCCCGCTCACGCCCGCCTGAAAGCGGCGCCATTGGCTGCCACCGCTCGGCATGGCGGCTCCAGCATTCATCCCGACCATGGCTGGAACCGCCCTGCTATTGACGCCCCGTCCATGATGGAACATGTGTGCCATGCAAGTAGTGCAAATACCGGACCCCGGACGCGGAGACTGAATCCCGATGCCCATGGTGAACGGCGCCCCGAGCTGAGGGCGATGGATTTCATTACGTTTCGCCCCATGCAGCCATCAGGGTCCGGGTGGCTCATCTTTTCCTCTTCCGCCGGAAAAGCGCCGCCATGGCTGGTGCTGATCGCCCTCCTCTGCGGCATTGCCGGGCTGGCCCCGCGGGCCTGGGCGGCCCCCCCGCCGCCACTGGCCAATTACGTCATCGATCACTGGTCGACACGCGACGGCCTGCCGCAGAATTCGATCCGCGACATTGCGCAGACGCCCGATGGCCGGCTGTGGTTCGCCACCTGGGAAGGGCTGGCCTCCTACGACGGGATGGAGTTCACCGTCTATGACCGCGGCAGCCGCGTTCCGCTGCTCGATAACGGGATCGGCACCATCGTCACCGATCCGGCGGGCGATCTGTGGTTCAGCGATTCCCGAGGCAATATCGGCCGGCGCGACGCCAACGGCGCATGGAATCTGTGGCCACACCCCGCCAGCGCGCCCTCCATCATCGTCCAGTCCTTGCAGATCGACCCGACCGGCCGCCTGTGGCTGCTCTATGAGGGCAACGGTCTGGGAAGCATGACGGCGGGTGGCACCTTCCATTATGTCCGGCCGCCCCCGAAATCGCCGCTGCTGAATGTCTATCGCCGGATGGCGTTCGACAGCAGCGGGGCGCTCTGGGTGGGCACTTATGACGGTGTCATGGTTCAGGATACCCATGGTCAGGTCCACACCGCCCCGGCCGGCTGGCACCTGCCGCACGGGCTGGGCTGGCCGTATCGCGGGCCGGACGGCACGTTCTGGATCGTTGCCGGCAGCCGGATCTTCCGCATCGACGCGACCGGCGCCACCCTGCAATACGACCTGCACGACACCGGGCGGATCACGGCCCTGGTTCAGGACCGCCACGGCGCGCTGTGGGCGGGCACCGAGGATCACGGGCTGCTGCGCCTTTCCGCCGCCGGCATCGAACGCCTGCCCGATACCATGGCGCCGGCATCGGGGCGCATCCTCAGCCTGATGGAGGACAGCGAGGGCAGCCTGTGGATCGGCTCCAACGGCGGCCTGTACCGTCTGCGCGAAGCCCTGTTCAGCACCCTCACCCGACAGGACGGCCTGCCGGACAATTTCGCCCGATCGGTTCTTGAAGACCACGACGGCCGGCTATGGGTCGGCACGGATACCGGCCTGTCGCGTGAAGGCCCGGACGGCACGATGGCCATGGTGCCGCTGACCGCCGAGCACGATCATCAGCCGGCCGTCCTGAGCCTCGCGGAGGACAGGGACGGCGATCTGTGGATCGGCACCTATTCGGACGGGCTGTACGAGCACCTGCCGGACAACAGCTACCGCCATTTCGGCGCGGCGGAAGGATTGCCGGCCGGCAATATCCGGGCGATCAGCATCGGCGAAAGCGGGGCCGTCTGGGTCGGTACGCAGCACGGCGTCTTCCGCGTGGGCGACGGGCCACCGCGCCCGCTCGACGGGGCCGGCGCCCCGCATGGCCTGATCACCGCATTGCGGGCGCAGGCGGACGATTTGTGGATCGGCACGCTCGACGGCGTGCGCCATCTGCATGACGCCTCCATACAGACGCTTCGTTTCACGGACCCGCAAGGCGCGCACACGATCTTCGGCTTCACGCCCCTTGGCCGCGACATGTGGTTCGTCACCGACCGGGGCCTGTATCGCGACCGCGACGGCACGCTGGTGCATGTGGCGCGCGAGCAGGGACTGCCCATCGATTCCATCTTTGCCATGCTGCCCGACCGGCAGGACCATGTCTGGCTGACGAGCAATCGCGGCATCATGCGTCTGGCCCGCTCCGATATCGAAACCGTGGCCGACGGCCGGTCGCAGCATCTGGCCCCTCTGCATTTCGACGAGGCCGACGGCCTGCTCAGCAGCCAGGCCAGCGGCAGCGCGTCCCCGTCGGCGATCCTGCGCCAGGACGGCACGATCTGGATCGCCACCGCCATCGGCGTCGCGCATGCCGACCCGGCGCAGGTCCATGTCTTCGTCATGCGCCCACCCCCGCCTTCGGTGGCGCTCGGCCTGCTCGATCTCGACGGCAATCCGCTGCCTCCGCCCAGCAACGGCGCAGCCATTCACATTCCCGCCGGCCATGGCCTGACGGTGCGCTACGCGGCACTGAGCTATCTGCTGCCCGACCGGATCATTTACCGAACCTGGCTGGAAGGCATGGACCCATCATGGACGGAGCAAGGCAACACGCGCAGCCTCCGGCTGGTCGGCCTGCCGCCGGGTGATTACACACTGCGCGTTTCCGCCGCCCACCCCGGCGGCGCATGGTCCACGCACGACATGGCGGTGCCGATCGTCGTCGACCCGATGTGGTGGCAGCGCCGGGGGGTCTGGATCGGTGCCATCGCGGCGTTCAGCGTGCTGCTGGTCGGGATTTATCTGGGCATTGCCTATTCCTACCGGCGTCAGGCCCGCATCCTGTCGCGCATCATCGCCGAGCGGACGGGCGAACTGACGCGAACGGCCGAACGGCTGCAAGCCGCGGACCAGGAAAAGAGCCTTCTGCTGGAACGCCTGCGCCAGCAGGCCGATGTCGCGACCCGGCAGGCCAGGGAAGACCCGCTGACGGGTCTGCCGAACCGCCGAGCCTTCAACGAACATCTTGCCGCGGCCCTGGAGGGGGTCATGGCGGGTCGACCCGATTTCTGCCTGGCCCTGATCGACGCCGACCATTTCAAACGCATCAACGACGAACACTCCCACGCGACGGGAGACGAAGTGCTGCAAGGGATCGCGGACGTATTGCGGGCTTCCACCCGCACGCCGGACATCGTCGCCCGCATCGGAGGCGAGGAATTCGCGCTCCTGATGCCGGAAACCACGCTGGAAGAAGGCGAGGCCGCGTGCATGCGCCTGCGCGCGGCCTTCCATGCGAAAAAGGACTGGGGCGGCACGCTCGCTCTGCGGGTGACCTTCAGCGCGGGTGTGGCGCGTTCCCACCGAGGCGAGCCAAGCACCGCGCTGCTGCTGCTGCAAAGGGCGGATACCGCGCTCTATCGGGCGAAGAATACCGGACGGGACAGGATCTGCGTGGAAGCGTGAGGGAGGGCTGTCGGTCGTTGAGCAGATACTCCGTTCGCTCGTCGGAGAGAACGCCTCAAAATCCACAGGCCGGGAAAACGCTTCGAACTGATCGCCCAGCCCGCTTCACCGGGCAAGGCGCTCGTCAGCATCAAAGAAACCCGCCTGCTTCATGAGCCATTCCCCCAATCATCACAGCAGGGATGGACTCACAGCCAACAGTTAACAACCAGGGGTTTTTCGAACCCTCCACATCGCTGCCGCAGCAGACTGGATCAAGCCGTAACAGGCCCCAATATATAAAAATCCATTATTATAAATAGATGTGATTATATTGGAAACCAGTCCGTATTCGACGCATACCCGGCACGGCGCTGGGCTGTAAGCCGTACTTGCGTATTAGCAGCCCCATATCCGTTATATGAATTTTCTCTCTGTACAATTTCAAAAAAGAATATGCGATCAATAGCCCGTGAGAAGACCTGAAAGAACTCACCTCCCCCCGCATCACGATCATAGAGGATATTATGCGCGGCAAGACGAGCGACAAAGGCATCATCCAGGCCGAAACGCGCCTGTAGATCGTCATAATAATTCCGGGCGATGACCAGGATCGGCAGTCCAGCCCGCTTCATGCGGATAGCGCAGGCAAAAATATCGTCCGTCCGCAATGCCAGATGCTGATAGCCGGAACCGAGGAAATGACGTTCGAAGCGTGAAGCCAGCGTACGCGTCCCCAATGCGCCGTTCAATGTCAGGCGTAGAGACCCATCGTTATTCTCCAGAGCCTGGCTCTGCACGACACCACCCGGATCGATCAGATCGACTTCCTGACACGCTCGCAAGTCGAACAAACTGGTCCAAAATAATAGCCAGGACAGAAACTCGTCATATCGGACGATCGTAGCCAGATGATCGAAAAAGAGGCTTCCCCCGGCAACTGGAGAGAAATGCGTCATTTCGATCTCGAATTCCCGCTGCCACAGCCCGTCGAGTGCGTCATCATCGAGAAAATAGACGAGGCTCCCCCCCACGGTACGAACGGCCGGAATGGCACGCCGGGAAAGATTGTCCGCAGGGTCTTCAAGAATGGACATACCCAGAGCCTTCGCCCTCTGGGCTGCATCGGCACGGTTCGGAACCCTTACGCCGATCGCACAAATCCCCTGCCCATGCATCAGGCCAAAGCTGCCCGCCAGGGAATGGCTTTCGCGGTTCACCACGACATGCGTGTTCTCGCTTCCCTGCCACAAATCGACGGCACGATGGCGATGACGGCCCACTTTTCGCAAACCAATAGCTTGCAACATGCCTTCGACAACGCCCTCGGCATCCTGCGCCGCGGAGAACTCCACGAACGTCAGTTCGACCGGAGGGCGTGGGGGTAACATACCATCTTCGCCGAGCAGTCTACTGGCATCGTCACGCAATGCGATCAGCGACCGGCGGCCATCAACGGCGATGGTCTTGGACAATCCGGCGCGAAACCGATCATTGAAGATTTCGAGCGAAAGCGGCCCCTGATAACCAATCTGCATGAGGGCGGCGACCCATTCCGTGACGGGCAATCCCCCCTGCAAGGGCATGCATCGAAAATGCCGGCTCCATTGCAGCAGATCCATGTCCATGATAGGCGCATCGGCCATCTGCACCAGGAAAATTGATTGCGGGTCAATATTTTCCAAGGACGAAACGGGAATTTTTCGCGAAAGCGAATGAAAGCTATCCAGCACCATCCCGACCGATGGCAGCCCGACCTGCTGTACAATCCGCGCCACCACCCGGTGATCATTGACGTAGCGCCCCCAGGCCAGGGCCTCATAGGCAATGCACAGCCCCCGTGTCGCCGCCCGCTCACCCAATTCGCGGAAATCGGCGACGATCCGTGCATGATCGCCGCTCGCCACTTCCAGAGTGCTGGAACAGACAAGGAGCAGGTCGGTGCCCATCGCCTGCATCAGGTCGAATTTACGTTCCGCCCGGTCGAAGGCCCGGATACGCGCGTCGCCGGACAATCCTTCGAAATCGCGGAAAGGCTGATAAACGACATTCCGTAAGCCAAGATCCATCATCAGCAGGCGCAGATCGACGGCTGAGAGATCGGAGGCTACAAAATCGTTCTCGAAAATTTCCGCAGCCGTGAAGCCGGCATCGGCGATCGCTTCCAGTTTCTCGCGTAAAGTGCCGCTGAGCGATACGGTCGCGATCGAATCCAGCATGTTTCTGATCCTCTTGCTTTCCGTCAGGACGGACTTCACGATGTCGGCGTCGAATTCGGCGCAAATGGACGCGAAGACCCATCGAGGCTGCCGAGCAGGTGTATCGTGGCCTGATGCACATGGCGTGCAACTGCTTCCACACCGCATTCGGCCGTCATCCGGTCCATTGGTACCTCAAGGCTTATCGGAATGCCAACCGGCATTTTCTCGATCAGGGCTCGCAACGCGAGGGCCCCGTCGCCGGGTGCCAGCCGCTCGGCCCGGGCTTCGAGTAGACGCTCCTGCAACGTGTCACCTCCCCGCGCCGGTCCGTCGCAGAGATGCAGAAAAGGGAGAACCGACGCATCCTGCCCATCGAGATCGGCAAGGCGACTTCCGGAGCGGTAGAAATGCAGGGCATCGACCAGCACCCCGCCATTGGCCGGCGCCCCCGCCCGGCGACGGATTTCCAGCGCATCGGCCAGACCCGGCACGACGGTCCAGGGAAAGAATTCCAGAACCACCCCCAGTCCGTATCCCGCCGCCAACGCGCACAAGGCGGCATAACGATCGGCCAGTCGCCCCAGATCCGGGTCATAGGGCGCCGCGATAATCCGCGACGCGCCCAATGCGGCACCGGCCGCACAGAAGGACTCCAGAGACGAGACATCCAGCCCCGGTTCTATTTTGACGAACTCGATATCGTGAACGCGCCGACCGGTTTCCCGCAGGGCGGACCGGGTTGCACGCATTGATGCCGGGTCGTCCATCAGCGGATAGCCGGGACTGGTCGGCGTGACCCGGATCAGGCGCAACCCGACCGCCTGGAAGCCGGTTCGCGCCGCGACACGGATCATTTCCGGTGGCGATAATGTGATCGTCGTGAGATGCGCAAGGGCAAGATCACGGGCCATCAATCGAACTCTTTCAGCATCCGCTCGCGGTCCGGCACCAGTCCGGTGAACAGTTCGAACGCATCGGCCGCCTGGAAGACCGCCATGCCGATACCGCTGACGGTCTGGCACCCCTTCACGCGGGCCGCCGCAAGCAGCTCCGTCTCGCGCGGGAAATAAATGACTTCGGAAAACCATTGCCTGGACTGGAGCAGGTCGGCGGAAAACGGCGTTCCAGGATGTGAGTCCATGCCGATCGGCGAGGTCTGGACGACTCCGCTGGCCTCGGCGATCACGTCCTCAACACAGGTCGCAACCGTAACCTGCGCCTCCGGGAAGAGGTTACCCAGCCTGTCCCCCAAGGCCGCCGCACGCTCCGTCGCGACATCGAAGAGGTCAAGACGCGCCGCCCCCATCGACAGCAGCGCATATGCGACGGCTGCGGCAGCACCTCCCGCGCCGACCTGGCCGACGCGCCGCAACGATGCGTCGGGCAGGGTCCGTTGGAAATTCGCCGCGTATCCCGACCAGTCGGTATTGTGTCCAATGCGCTTTCCGTCCCTGAAGACCACGGTGTTTACAGCACCGATCGCGCGCGCGGCATCGGACAGCGTGTCGAGCAACGGGATGACCGCCTGCTTGTATGGGTGGGTCACATTCGTGCCGTTGAAACCGAAACGTTCCATCCAGCACAGGATGTCCGCAAGCGCCCCGGCATTCCCCCGCCACGCCGCCGTATCGGCCAGCCGATAGACAAGCGGGATGCCGAGATTGCGCGCTTCGCGCTCATGCATCGCGGGGCTGCGCGATTTGGCGATCCCATCGCCGACAAGACCACAGAGCCAGCTCATCATACCCCCCTGTCAGCCGAACGCTGTAGAACCGACATCGCATAGACACAGCCTACGCAGATCAGCAGCGGGACGGCATATATCTGAAAAATGATCGAAAGACGCACATGGTGTTGCAGCAGGGTTCCGCCGAGGAATGGGCCGATCACGGCACCGACCCGGCCGACCCCCATGGCCCAGCCCATTCCGGTCGCCCGGACCTTGACCGGATACAGGCCGGCGGCAAGAGGATAATGGCCGTTGAAGCCGCCCTGCAAAAAGATGCCTATGACGAAAGCGACCGCCAGTACCTGCATCACCGACATCGTGATCGATCCGAAGATGCTCAACGCCACGGCGGCGATCAGGAGATAGAGCATGATCGTGCGATGCAGCGTCAGACGCATCGCGATGATGCCGATCGTCGCACAGCCGACAAAGGCACCGATATTATAGAGCGCACCGGCATAGATGCTGTCCGAAATGTCCAGACCGGCCTCGACGGCGAGTTTCGGAATCCAGCTGATGATGAAATACAGCGTCATGAAGCCGCAGACGATCGACGTCCAGAGCAGGAGCGTCCTGACCATGCGCCCCTCGCGGAACAGGCCGCCCACACCGGCATTCGTCCGATCCAGAGGAACCGGTTCGGGCAACGTTTCCGTTTCCGGCAACTGAAGACGGCGCTCGATGGTCCGGATACGTTGCAGGGCATTACGTGGCTGACGCTGGGCAAGAAATGCCATGGATTCCGGGAGGAAGAAGATTAACGGCAGAAGGGCCGAGGCCGAGAAAAGACCCGCACCGATCAGAAGAATATTCCAGCTCCACGTATGGATCAGCGGTGCTACGATGAAGCCGGTGATGGTCGCGGCAATGGGATAACCACCCTGCAACATGGCTACGGCGAAATCGTGATGTTTGGGCGGCGCATATTCGGCAGCCAGCGTTGCGATCCCGGCCAGGGCAGCGCCGATGCCCGCCCCGACCCCTAGACGCAGGACCGCGAGTTCGACCAATGAGGTCGCGTAGCCGCTGGCGATCATGCACACCGACATCAGCGCGACCGAGAAAATGATCAGCGGCCGTCGCCCTGTCTTGTCCGAGAGCGGCGCGATCAGCAGTCCGCCCAAGGCCATGCCCGCCAGGCCCGCGCTGAACACGATGCCAAGCTGCTCGGCACTGAGGCCGAGACTTTTGGACAATGTCGGTGCGACGTAGGAAATCATCAGCACATCGACGCCATCGACCATGTTCACGCCGAAACACAGCATGATGATGATGGCACGCATCACTGTCCAACCGGCAGGAGCGAGCTGCCCGGAGGCGTTCAGCAGCGAGGCGTCGCGTGCATCGTGATGCGGTAGAGGCGCACCGGGGCGCGCTTCATAGGAAACGGAACCAGACATTGCGGACTCCATTGAAGATGCCGGCCATGCGAGCCACGCTCTTCACGTTTCTTGTTGTTGGAGTGAAAGTCCTGCGTAAAAACCGGTGTAGCACCCCGGAAAAGCAGCCTATAGCCGCTCGATGATGGCCGCGATACCCTGCCCGACCCCGATGCACATGGTCACGAGCGCCCGGCGGCCACCGCGCTGTTCCAACCCGTTGACGGCCGTCAGCGCCAACCGTGCGCCCGACATGCCAAGCGGATGCCCCAGCGCGATCGCACCGCCATGCGGATTGACCCGCTCGCAATCGTCGGGCAGCCCCAGCGCGCGCAGCACGGCCAGCGACTGGCTGGCAAAAGCCTCGTTCAGTTCGAACAGGTCGATCTCGTCGAGTGAAAGACCGGTCTTTTCCAACAGGCGACGGACGGCCGGGACCGGACCGATCCCCATGACCGCCGGTTCGACTCCCGCCGTCGCCATGGCCACGACCCGCGCCCGCGGCGTCAGGCCGTGCCGCTTCGCACCATCCGCGCTGGCCAGCAGCAGGCCGGCCGCGCCATCATTCACGCCGGAGGCATTACCGGCGGTGACGGTGCCCCCTTCCTTACGGAACGGTGTTTTCAGCTTGGCCAGCCCTTCGGCGGTGGTCTCAGGGCGCGGATGTTCGTCCTCATGCACCGTAACCTCGGCGCGGCGTGTCCGAATGGTCAGCGGCGTGATCTCGCGCGCGAAATAACCCGCCTGCCGGGCGCGCTCGGCCTTCTGCTGCGAGGCCAGGGCGAAAACATCCTGATCCGCGCGGGAGATCGCGTAGCGTGCCGCCACGTTTTCGCCCGTCTCCGGCATGGAATCGCAGCCCCATGCCTCGCGCAGGGCCGGGTTGACGAAGCGCCAGCCGATGGTGGTGTCATAGATCGCGGCATCGCGGGAAAAAGCCTCTGTCGCCTTGCCCATGACGAAGGGCGCGCGCGACATGCTCTCGACCCCACCCGCCAGCATCAGGTCGGCCTCGCCGCTGCGGATCGCACGGGCCGCCTGGCCCACCGCGTCGAGGCCCGAACCGCAGAGCCGGTTGATGGTGGTACCCGGCGTGCCGACCGGAAAACCCGCCAGCAGGACGGCCATGCGCGCGACGTTCCGGTTATCCTCGCCGGCCTGGTTGGCGCATCCCATGATGCAATCGTCGAGCGCGTCCCAATCGACCGATGCGTTCCGCTCGCGCAGCACGCGCAGGGGATGGGCCGCCAGATCGTCGGCCCGGACCTCACGCAGCGCGCCAGCATAGCGCCCGATGGGGCTACGTGTGAAATCGCAGATATAGGCGTCACGCATATTCCGGCACCTCGAAGTGCAGTTCGACCCCGGTCTGGGCCTGAAGGGCCTCGCGGCTCAGGTCCGGGATCATCTCCGTTACGACGAAACGGCCATCCCGCACGTCGATGACGGCGAGGTTGGTGTAGATGCGCGTGACGACCCCCGGCGCCGTCAGCGGATAGGTGCAGCGTTCCACCAGCTTCGGTGCGCCATCGCGCGTCGTATGTTCGGTCGCCACCCACACGCGGGGCGTGCCCACCGCCAGATCCATCGCCCCGCCGACGGCAGGCGCGCTGTCTTCGGCAGAGGTCGCCCAGTTGGCGAGGTCGCCGTTGGCGGCGACCTCGAACGCCCCCAGCACGCAGAGATCGAGATGGCCGCCCCGGATCATCGCGAAACTGTCGGCGTGGTGAAAGAAGCTGCCGCCGGCATTCAGCGTCACATGCTGCTTGCCCGCGTTGATCAGCCAGGGGTCGACCGCCTCCGGCGCGGGAGCCGGACCGAACCCCAGGATTCCATTCTCGCTATGCAGAATGACCTCCCGCCCCGCCGGGATCGCATCGGCGATCAGCGTCGGGATGCCGATGCCCAGATTGACGTACCAACCTTCGGGAATGTCACGGGCGATGCGCGCGGCCAGGTCCCTGCGGGACAGCGGTTTGCAAATGCTCATGGTCATGCGCCTCCTTCCGCGCCGGCCGCGACCTTCGCGGCCTCGGGCACGACGACGATCCGATCGACAAAGATCCCCGGCGTCACGATCGCTTCGGGGTCGAGGGCGCCGACGGCGACCATGCCGCAGCTCTGGACCACGGTCATGCGCGCGGCCATCGCCATCACGGCATTGAAGTTGCGTCCGCTCTCGCGATAGGTGCAGTTGCCCATCCGGTCCGTCCGCCAGGCTTCCACCAGCGCCGCGTCGGCATGCAGCGCATGTTCCAGCACATAGGTCCGGCCATCGAACGTCCGGGTTTCCTTGCCCTGCGCCAGCAGGGTTCCCACCGTCGTCGCGGTGTAGAAGCCCGGGATACCGGCACCGGCCGCCCGGATGCGCTCGGCCAGCGTGCCCTGGGGCACGATTTCGAGTTCCAGCTTCCCCGCGCGAAACAGTTCCTCGAACACCACCGATCCGGCGGAGCGCGGGAAGGAACAGATGATCTTCCTGACCCGCCCAGCCTCCATCAGCTTGGCCAGGCCCACCCGGCCCGCCCCGGCATTGTTGGCGATGATGGTCAGGTCGCGCGCGCCCTGTTCGATCAACCCCTCGATCAACGCATCCGGCTGACCGACGGAGCCGAAGCCCCCCACCATCACCACCGCGCCGTCACCGATGCCGGACAGAGCGTCCGCGATATCGCGGACTTCCTTGTTGATCATCGTTCCCGTGCCCTCTTCCGCGTGGCTCTTGCCCATTGTGCGACATGCGAACATCTGGGCGTTATATGAACATTATTCAGTCCTAACCGAACCTGCGAGCAAGAGCAGATACGCCATCTCCCGATCATGTGATCCTGCGCGCCCCTTCATCGGACAGGAAAAATTCCAGCATAAGCCGCTGAACAACCTCATACATCTGCGTTCCTGTCGCGGTGCTGCATCCCTTCTGTCTCGCCGCGGCAATCAGGGGGGTCAGAGCAGGTTGGGTGACGACATCACCGACCACCATGTCCGCACGCAATCCATCCACCCGCACCGGATACGGGTCGTCGGGCCGCATGCCGGCGGGGCTGGCATTGCAGATCATCGCATAGCCTTCCGGGTCCGCCGGCGCGCGATGCAGACGGGCCCGTGCCGCCAATCCCCCTTGGGCGAGACGATCGATCAACCGCGTCACGCGCCCCTCGTCGGAGTCGCAGATACCCAGATCGGCAATGCCGGGCTCCAGCAACGCGCAGGCGATGGCGCTTCCGGCACCGCCGGCGCCGATCAGCAACGCGGAGGCCCCTGCGGGTTCGGCCCCGGCGTTGCGCTGCGCCTGCAAGAAGGCCGCACCGTCAAGCATGTCACCATGCCATCCGCCATCCCGCGCGCGCCGCGCCACGTTGGCAGCACCGAGAATACGACTGCGCCGGCTCAGGCTCCGACAAATCTCCGCTGTCGTGAATTTATGCGGAATCGTGGCGATGAATCCCCCTACATTCCGCATGGTCAGCAACGCCCTCGTAAAGCCGGCGAAATCGTCCGGGACGACATGAGCCGGAATGCAGATCGCATTCGCGCCGCGTGCCTGAAATGCCTCCGTCATGCCCGCGGGTGATTTCACCTGAACGATCGGATCGCCAATGATGGGATAGATGCTGGTTTTTCCGTCGATGTTCCAGACCATTGCCTTTCGCCTTCCTTAGCGACCGGTGGGCCGCATCCCAAAAATGGATTCGTTTTCCACACTTGAATCATTAATCGGAAAATGTTTCCATTAATAGCGTCGCGACGATCAGGTGCGTCCTGAAGACCGGGCGAAGAGGCAGATGGACGATCCAGCATGCATGCCGTGTCAGACTTGCATCCAGACGACACGCGCCCCGCCGCCGAAACGGCGCATTGCGACGTTCTGGTCGCGGGATCGGGTGCAGCCGGCCTGATGGCCGCACTGACGGCGGCCCATGCCGGCTTATCGGTCATCGTGGCGGAGAAAGCCGCTCGGATCGGCGGCACTTCGGCACGATCGGGTGGATGGCTGTGGGTTCCCGGCAATCCACAAAGCCGACGCGCGGGCCATGGCGGCACATCGGAGGAATGGCACGCATATCTGCGAGACGTGCTGGGTACGCTCTATCACGCTCCCGGCGTATCAGATCGCCTGGAGCGGTATCTGAGCCAGGCCCCGGCCATGCTCGATTTCCTGGAACAGGAGACTGGCGTGTGTTTCGAGCCTGGCAGCCAGTCGCCCGATTTCCATGGCGAATCCCCCTGGGCCGCCACCGGATGGCGCTCCGTCGTGGCCAGCCCGTTCGATGGTCGGCAACTCGGCCCATTCCGCCATCAGATCGCCGATCCGATTCCCGAGATGACCCTTCTGGGCCTGGATCTTTCACCAGGGCGCGATCTGAATGCCTTTCTTGCCGCCACCCGGTCGCTCCCAGCATTGATCCATAGCAGCCGGCGCCTTCTGCGGTTCGGTCGGGATATCGTTCTTCATGGCCGCTCCACGCAGTATCGCAACGGCCATGCCCTGGTCGCCGCGCTGGCGGCAGAATGCCGAAAGCGCGGGGTGCGTTTCATGTGCTCGTCCCCGCTGCGGACGCTTGTCCGTGACGGGTCGCGGATTGCCGGCGGCATGCTTCAGCCTGCGTCCGGCACCGTCGCGATCACGGCCCGCCATGCCGTCATTCTGGCCACGGGAGGGTTTCCGCACGATCCACAGCGCCAGGGCGCACTCTTCGCGCATGTTCGCGCCGGCACCGCCCATTGCTCCGCGGCCGCGCCGACCTGCACGGGAGACGGCCTGACATTGGGCGAAACCGTGGGGGGCATCGTCGATACGTCGCTGGCCGAACCGGCGGCCTGGGCGCCGGTCTCGCGCGTTCCGGGCCGCGACGGCCACATGCGCCCGTTTCCCCATCTGCTCGAACGGGCCAAACCGGGCGTGATCGCCGTCACGCGCGATGGACGGCGTTTCGTCAATGAAGCGTTGCCCTATCACGATGTCATGCGCGCGCTGTTCGCAGTCACACATCCAGGCGCACCGTGCGAGGCATGGCTGGTCTGCGACCACCCTTTCATCGCCCGCTACGGGTTGGGGGCGGTCAAACCCTTTCCCTTTCCGCGCGGCGGCTGGCTCCGAAACGGCTACCTGAAGCGCGGCCGGACACTGGACGCGCTGGCATGCGCCTGCGGAATCGACGCAAAGGGCCTGGTCGAGACGGTCGAGCATTACAATGACGATGCCGCGTACGGTCGCGATACCCTCTTTTACCGTGGCAGCACCCCCTATCAACGCGCGCTGGGCGACGCCATGCACCGGCCCAATCCCTGCGTGGCCCCCATCCGGCGGGCGCCCTTTTACGCCGTGCGGATTGTACCCGGCAGCCTCGGCACCTTCGCCGGGCTGAAAACCGGGCCTTCAGCCGAGGTATTGGATACCGATGGCCGGCCCGTTCCCGGCCTGTATGCCGTCGGCAATGACATGGCCGGCATCATGCGCGGTGCCTATCCCTCGGGCGGCATCACGCTCGGCCCGGCCATGACGTTCGGCTGGCTGGCTGCCCGGCGGATCGCCACCCTTGCCGACCAAACGGATACACCACTCACCACGAAGGAAACGCGTCATGAAACTCTTTGAACTGATCACACTGACCTTGCAAACGGCGACCACCGGAAGGGCCTTGCCCGCGCTGGAACAGGCGCTGACGGATCGTGCGCAGGCGGCCACGCTTCTGGGGTGCTGGACGACCGAGATCGGCGCCCTCAATCAGGTGATCGTATTGCGCAGCCACGCGGATGCGCAGGCGCTTCTGACTGCCCGCCAGGCCATGCTCGATGCCCCCTCGCCGTTCGGCTGCGGCGAATGGCTGGTCCGGATGGAAACCGAAACCTTCGCCTCGTTTCCCTTCATGCCCGAAATCCTGCCCGGCTCCTACGGCCCGATCTATGAACTGCGCAGCTACAGACTGAAACCGGGCGGCCTGCAACCGACCCTCGCCAAATGGCAGGCCGCCGTTCCCGGCCGTATCGCCTTTTCACCGCTGACGGCCGCCTTGTATGCGCTGGATGGCGAACCCCGCATCACGCATCTCTGGCCCTATGAAAGCCTGGATGCCCGTACTACCCAGAGAGCGGAGTCCGTCCGAGCCGGCGCGTGGCCGCCGAAAGGTGGGCCGGACTGGTTGTTGCCCGACATGCGGGCCACGATCATGCTGCCGACCGCCTTCTCTCCCCTTCAGTAGCAGCCCACGCACCGCCGGGCTCTCCATTCTGGAAAGCCCGGCAACGGGCAATCGCAATCCGCATACCGCGAAAGCTTATCCGTTTTTCTCCGCCGCCATCTCGGCCAGGATTTCCTTGGCGCATCGTATCGCACCATTGGCTTTCGGTATCCCGGCATAGACAGCGACATGCAGCAGAAGCTCGGCAATATCCTCATCCGAGCAGCCGGTATTGCGCGAGGCCCGTACGTGAAGCGCAAACTCCTCTTCGCACCCCAGGCCCGCCAGCAGGGCCAGGGTGACGATCGAGCGGGTCCTCCGGTCGAACTGCGGGCGGGACCACACCTGCCCCCAGGCGGTGCGCGTGATGAATGTCTGGAAATATCTGTCGAAAGCGGTGATCCGGGTGGTAGAGCGTTCGACATGGGCCGTGCCCAGTACCGCGCGCCTCACACCCATCCCCACCGCATACAAATCAGGCGCCATCTCGTCGTCCCCCGTCGGCACGAGGAAATCCAGCAATACCTGGGCGACGGCATCGGGACGCTCGACAGTGGGAATATGCGACGCACGCGACAGCACCACCAGACGGGCGGATGGCAATGCCTCCGCCAGCGTCCGCGCGGCGGCGACAGGCGTGGACGGATCGTCCTCCCCCACCACGACCAGCGCGGGCAGCGTGACGGCGTGAAGACGCGCGCTCAGGTCACTCACCGCCAGGGCTTCGCACGCCGAAGCATATCCCTCCGGGTCGGTTCGCAGAAAGATCTGGCGCAGGCCCCGTGCCGCGGGGGTTTCCAATCCGGCCGGCGTGATCCAGCGCGCCATGACCGTATCGGCCATCCCGGCCAGTCCCGACGCCCGCACCGTCGCCGCCCGCTCGCGCCACGAAGTTTCGCTCGGAAAGACCGGCGCGGTGTCGATCAGGGCCACGGATAGCAGGCGATCCGGCGCGCGCAGCGCCATGGCCTGGGCGATCAGGCCGCCGATCGACACGCCGGCAACATGCGCGGTCCCGACCCCCAGAACATCGAGAACCGCCAGGGCATCGGCCGCCAACCCCTCGATCGTGTAAGGCCCTGGCGTCACGCCGGTCAGCCCGTGCCCGCGCATATCCGGGCGAATCACCCGGAAATGGCGGGACAGGGCCTCCGTCATGCCATCCCAGATGTCCGATGACGTGCCGAGCGAATGCAGCAGCAGCAGCGCGGGCGCCCCCGGCGGTCCGTCCAGGCGGACATGCACGTTCAGATCGGGCAGTGTGACGAACATCGATCACTCTCCTCCGCGCCATGCCTGCAAGGCACGGGCACAGAATTCTTTTGCGTTTCCAAGATAATGCGCCGGGTCCATCAATTGTGCGATCGCCTCGGCCGACAGCGCGCCGGTAACCCGGTCGTCCTGCTTCAGCACCTGTTCCAGCCCCACGCCGCGCGCCAATGCCGTGCGACTGGCCTCTTCCAGCACATGATGCGCCGCTTCCTTGCCGATGCCGCGCGCCAGTTCCATGCTGACGGCCTCGGCCATCATGAGGCCATGGGTACGGCCGAGATCGGCCTGCATGGCCAACGGGTGGATCTCCATCCCGTCGACCGTCGCGGCCATCTGCGCCGCCGAGGCCGCCGTCAGGCGCAGCAGGGCGGGCAAGGTCTGCCATTCGGCATGCCAGCCGCCCAATCCACGCTCATGCTCCTGCACCATGGCGGCCATCAGGGTCGCAACCAGACCAGGCGCCTGGGTAGCCACGGACAGGGCGATCGCGCAGCCGACCGGGTTGCGCTTGTGCGGCATGGTCGAGGACCCGCCCTGCCCCTTGCCGCCGGGCGGCAGCAATTCGGCGATTTCGGTCTGCATCATCAGGGACAGGTCGCGGGCCAGCTTGCCCAGCACACCGCACAGGACGCCCAGCGCGCCGCCACACCCCGCCAGTTCGCCGCGAAGCGTATGCCAGGGCAGCGCGGGCAGCCGCAGGTCAAGGCGCGTAGCCATGCCGTGTGCGATCTCCAGCCCCCGACCACCCAGCGACGCCAGCGTGCCCGCCGCACCGCCGAATTGCAGGCACGCGGCCCGCGCGACGGCGGCATCCACTTCGCGTCGCGCGGCAGACAGGGCGGTCAGCCAGCCTGCGGCCTTCAACCCCAGAGTGGTGGGTACGGCATGCTGCAACCATGTCCGGCCGGGCAGCACCGTCGCCGCGTGCGCCTCCACGATCGTGGCCAGCCCCGTTTCCAATCGCAGCAGATCGACACGGCAAGCATGAACGGCCGCACGCAATTGCAGCACCGTCGCCGTATCGATCACGTCCTGGCTGGTCGCGCCCCAATGGACATAGCGGGCCGCCGCCGCGTCGCGTTGCGCCACGAGGGCCGTCAGGGCGGACACGAACGGAATGGCGATATTGCCCGCCCGCGCGGCCGCCGTCGCCAGGTCCGGAATGGCGAAGGCGTCAGGGTCGGCACAGCCGGCGATAACCCGGGCGGCCTCCGCCGGCACCAGGCCAAGCGCGGCCTGGGCCTCAGCCAGCGCGACCTCGAACCGCAGCATGGCGTCCAGCCGCCCGCGATCGCCCAAGGCCGCAAGGGTCGCGGGGGTCGCGAACATGCCGTCCAGAAGTCTATCGCCTCCGGTCGCGAACGAAGCGGGCATCGTGTCAGACATCGAAGAACACGGTCTCGTTTGCACCCTGAATATGGATATCGAACCGATAGACCGGCATGCCGTCCTGCTCGCCCTCACGGGTTGCCATCAGCGTCCCAACCCGATCGGACTCGACCAGACCCAGGATCGGATCGACGGCATTGCCCTCCGATTCCGGAAAATAGATCCGCGTCACCAGCCGACGCAGCAACCCACGCCCGAACAGGCCGAGCGCGATATGCGGCGCCTGCATGCTGTTGCCCGGCCCTGGCACCTGCCCCGGCCGCACGGTGTGGAACGCGAACATGCCGTCATCGTCCGTCGGGCAGCGACCGAAACCGATGAACGCCGGGTCGATTGGGCGATCCGCCTGACAATCCTCGGGATGATCGTAGCGGCCGGCGGCGTTCGCCTGCCAGATCTCCACCAGCGCGTCGGGGATCGGCGCGCCATCCGCATCCAGCACGCGCCCGCGCACCACGATCCGCTCGCCCTGCACGCCTTCGCGCACCAGGTTCTCTCCTCCCTCCCACGGCAGGGCATAATGAAAGAATGGCCCGACCGTCTGCCATGGCGTCAGTCCCAGACGGGGCGGTGCAGTCACGTCGTTCATAGCGGGTTCTCCATCGGCGTCGCATCCCGGCCTCTCAGCACAACGTCGAAGACATAGCCGAGCGCCCATTCATTTTCCGTCGTATCAATATCGAAACGGGAAACCATGCGTCGTCGCGCATCGGCCGGCACCGCCCCCGCGATCGGATCGATGTCGATCAACGGATCGCCGGGGAAATACATCTGCGTGATCAGCCGCGTTGCGAACCCCGCGCCGAACAGCGAGAAATGAATATGCGCCGGGCGCCACGCGTTATGATGGTTACGCCAAGGATACGCGCCGGGCTTGATGGTCACAAACCGGTAACGCCCTTCCGCATCGGTCACGACTCGCCCCTGCCCGGTGAAGTTCGGGTCCAGCGGCGCGTCGTGCTGATCCTTCTTGTGGATATAGCGGCCGGCGGCGTTACACTGCCACACTTCGACGACGGTATGCGGAACCGGGCGCCCCCGGTCGTCGAGAATACGACCGGATACGATGATCCGCTCGCCGATCGGGTCCCCCTTGCCCTGGCGGGTCATGTCATGAACCGGCGCGCGCAGCACCCGATCCCCGAAATCGATCGGGCCGGTCACTTCGGTCAATGTCTGCGGAATGCTGACCAGTTTCTGACGCGGCGAGCGCGGAACGGTGCTGACATATCCTGGATAGAGCGACGGTGGCTCGGAGAGATTTTGCGGAGAATATTGGAGCACATCCATCTTTTTATTTCCTTTCCGCTCCCGGCCCCACCTGTGCGGTCAGGCCCGATGAACGCACAATGGGGTGCGGCGTCGTCATAGTCGATGCACAAAGCCTTCCCGACTTGCAGTTTTCGGACAATTCACGACAATGCGACCCATGACCGGACCGGATGGAGAAACAGCCGATAAAACCAGGACAGATCGCGACCCTTTCCTGATCCACGACGGGATCGACCATGCCGGTCTGCGGTATTTCCTGGACATCGAACCGCTGGAGCGCCGCTCGCGCCCCGCGAACTGGCGCGTACGCCGCCACAGCCACGCGGCGCTGGCGCAGATTTTCGTGCTGGCGTCCGGTGGTGGACTGATCGAACTGGATGGGGTCAGCCAGGATTTCCTGGCCCCCGGCTTCATCTGGGTTCCCGCCGGCGCCCCCCATTCGCTGGCCTACCACCCCCGCACGCACGGGCATGTGATCACGGTCGGGCTCGGCCATCTTGTCGCTCTCGCGGACCGCACCCGCACCATCGCGCCTCTTCAGGCCGGGCCGCGCCCCGTCGCGACCGACATCGCGGAATTCGACCGCATCGTCGCGCTGTCCCAGATTCAGCCGAAAATCGAAGACGCACTGTCGGACACGGTGCGCAACGCAACCGCGCAGATCATCCTGGCGACCGTCTGCCGCCTGCTGCACGCCGCCGATACCCCACCTCCAACCCGGCGCGACGCCGCGCTGGTCCTGGCATTCCGCACCCTGATCGAACGGGATTTCACCGCGCATGCCACGCTCGAAACCTATCTTGCGACGCTGAACACCACGGAACGTACGCTGCGCCGGGCCTGCATCCGCGTGAGCCAGCAGACCCCCAAGGACATCATCCAGAGCCGGATCGCGGCGGAAGCC
Source organism: Gluconacetobacter dulcium (assembly GCF_014174165.1). Taxonomy (GTDB): domain Bacteria; phylum Pseudomonadota; class Alphaproteobacteria; order Acetobacterales; family Acetobacteraceae; genus Gluconacetobacter; species Gluconacetobacter dulcium. Next base: position 80,178 of record NZ_JABEQN010000010.1, read on the forward strand.
CGGCGTCTGCTGCTGTTTTCCGGCCTCAGCGCCGCCCAGATCGCAGCACGGCTGGGCTTCAGCGATCCGGCCTATTTCTCGCGCTGGTTCCGCGCCAGGGAAGGCGTCACGATCCGCGCCTTCCGACAGGAGCGACAGACCGGCTGAGACGTTCGGCTCCCTTGCCCGTTCAATCCTTCTCGGGCAAAAAGTGGCGATGGCCACAATGGACGACCGCACCGGCGAGCCGGCTGAAAACCGCGATTTCGTGACCGCCCTCGCGCGGGGGCTGGACGTCCTGCGCGTCTGCGCGCAGGAACGCGACGGCATCACGCTGGCCGCCGTGGCGCAACGGGTCGACCTGCCGCGCGCCGCGGCGCGCCGTGCCCTGCTCACGCTGGTCGCCACCGGGTACCTGACCCAATCCGGGCGACTGTTTCAGGTCACCCCCCGCGTCCTCGACCTGTCGGCCGGCATGAAGGATCTGCCGCTCCCCCGACTGGCCCAGCCGATTCTCAACGGCCTCAGCCAGACACTGGGCGAAAGCGCATCGCTGGCAATCCTGGACGGCATGGACATCCTCTATATCGCCCGCACGGAAACCCGTCGCATCCTGGCCGTCGATCTCAGCATCGGTGCCCGGCTCCCCGCATGGTGTACGTCCATGGGGCGGGTCCTGCTGGCCGCCCTCCCCGACGATGAGCGCCCGCGTCACATGCCGGCCACGCTCGACGCCCGCACCTCCCGCACCATCACCGACCCGGCGGCCCTGGCCGATCTGTTCTCGCAGATCCGGCATGACGGATACTGCATCCAGGACCAGGAACTCGAAACCGGCCTCCGCTCGGTGGCGGCCCCTGTGTGCGGACCGGACGGGCGCGTCGTCGCCGCCCTGAATGTCAGCACGCAGGCCACGCGCACTCCGATGCGCGATCTGCGTAAATTCGTGGTACCGGCGGTGGTCGATGCCGCCATGGCGGTCAGCCGCGCCCTGCGCGGACAGGCCCGCACGGCCTGACGGCTTCCCGACCGGAGGCTCAGAACTGGGCCAGCAGCCGGAAACCCGCCTCCAATGCGTTCGGGTAGGTACGGTTGGCATCCGGATGCACGATATATTGAAGATCCGGCAACAGCTTGAGCCCGCGCGTGATGAAGGCGGTATAGGTCAGTTCCAGAACCTGGAAGTTCGATTGCGGCAATTTCACGCCGCCCCGCAGGGTCGTGTAGCCCAGATCCTGCTGCATCTCCTGATAACGGGTGATCTTCCTGTTCACGTTCTGCCATGACCAGAACAGCGAGATCGCATCCGTCACCCGACTGGGAAACATCCCCTGCGAGATGATGCCCAGCGTATATTGGCTCTGCCCAGGCAATGATGCCCCCTGATCCCAGCCAGCCATCCCGAACAGAATCAGCCCCTGGTCCTTTGCCGCCCCGAACCGCGCGACCATCTGGTCGGCTCCGACATACCACGCCCCCCGCTGCCGCTCGATCCGTGCCGCCCTGTGCGAGATCAGGATCGGACTGCCATCAAAAGCCGTGAACGGGTCGGGATGGTTGGAGGTATCGATATAACCGCCGATCTTGTAATGCCCGGTCAATCTGTCACGCCCAAGCGCCGGTTCCCAGCCAAGTTCGACCGGCACGACATAACCCAGCGGCTTGAAAGAGAAATTGAAACCGGCCCGCCCGCCTTCGGTGGCCGACGCCTCGAAGAACCCGGCCTGGGCATACAGGCCATGACCGGGATTGAGGCGCGCCGTCATGCCCCATTGCGAGAACGGCCAGGACCGCCATTTCGATCCCACCGACAGACCCGTCGGATGGGCACAGATCACGCTGTTCAGCGCATAGCATCCGAAATAAGACGTGCCGTATTTCAGATTGGCCGGCATGCGGCCGAAATCGATCGTCAACTTCTTATCGAACAGCGTCTTCTCGAAATACATGTAGACCAGCTTGTACAGGACATTGCCGCCCACGCCGTAATCCTGCTGCGGCTGGATCAGCCCCGTCTTGCCAAGATAATCGGTCGCCACGCTGCGGCCGGCACGCTGGACGCCCAGCATGTGGAACGACCATCCCTGCATGCCGAACAACTTGTTCAAATCGAAATCGGTTCCCATGACCACCTGATGGGAATAGTCGAATCCGGTCCTGCGTCCGCCGGCTACGTTTGCCACGCCTTCGGCCATGTAACTGAGTGTGAAATCGAAACCCGCCCTGGACAGGCGCTGGCGCCAGCCACCGATCGACCCGAGCAGACGGTCGTTCGCGGGGACCACACGTACCTCGGTCCAGGACGATCCCAGCGCCGATGCGGAAACACCGGTTTTCGCCAAATCCTGCTGCGACGCGGCGGTGCTGTCCTGCACGGCTCCCCGAACGTCGCGCAAAAGCCGTTCCGTGACACGATCCGTCGCGGCGGCCACCTGCACAGGCTGGGTGAGACCGGCACTCCGACTCACCTGCGCGCGTGAGGACGACGGGCGATGTGGGCCACGCCCCACTCCGGCGGCATGGCGGGCGGATGGCCGCAGCACAGGATCACCGGCCTGCTCCGCTCCGGCCGCCACAGCAGCGGCGGAAACGCCGAAACAGGACAGAGCGGCACCAAACAGTACCGCCCGTGAAAAAAGAGAGAACGACATCGGCAGGAACCATTTCTATCAGACGGAGCAAATCCTGGAATCAGGCTCGACGTGAAAGCCCGGGCCTCTATCGCCGCGGCGGCGCTCCATGTCGCAGATGACCGTCCTCGACAGAATATTTTCTTGCACAGAAAAGATATTTCATAACCACGCCTCTTTTTGAGGTTCTTGCTCCTGCCCCATCTCCGAGCCTCCGGCGTCGATCGCCAAAGTGGAAACACGATGCAGAGATAGAAATTGATATCGGAAACACTTTCCACTATCAATCCCTATCAGATCGCCATCCTCCTGCCGTGAAGAACCCGATGAGCCTCAAACCCGATTTGCGCCGCACCGCCCCTTCCACCAGCCCGGCCGCCAGCAGCGACGCAAAAGCCACCCCGTCCGGGGTCATGGAACGGACCCTTGCAATCATCGAGCTGCTCTCGCGTCATGCCGCAGGATTGCCGATCTCCTCGATCAGTTCCGAGCTCGGCATCCCGCTCAGCGCCACCCACCGCCTGACAGCGGACCTCCAGACCCTGGGCTATGTGCATCAGGAGGGCGGCGCGGGTGGGCGCTACAAACTGACGATGAAGCCCGTGTCCATCGCCTTCACGTTTCTGGCATCCTGCGGCATCACCGATCTGGCCCAACCGCTGCTTGACCGTCTGGCCGCCGAAAGCGGCGAACTGGTCCGGCTCGCCGTACCCGACGGGCAGAAACTGACATGGATCGCCAGGGCGCAGGGCAGCCGCAGCGGGCTGAAATACGACCCGGAAATGGGCCAGGTGGCCCATCTCTCCTCCACGGCGACCGGCATCGCGTGGCTGGCCGCCATGCCCGACGGGGTCGCGGTCAAGCTGGCGGATGAACAGGGCTACGGCAATCCGGCCGATGGGTATGGGCCAAACGTCGCGCGGGACGGCAAGCAGTTGCTGTCCCTGCTGCGGCAGACCCGCAAGCGCGGCTTCAGCGTCACCATCGCGACCTTCGCCCCGTGGATGACGGCAATCGCCTGTGTCATCCGCTCGCGATCCACCGGCGAGGCCATCGGCACGTTGAGCATCGCCGGCCCGACACTGCGCATTTCCGAAGCGCGGGCGATCGAACTCGGCGCCATCCTGGTCGAAACCGCGCGTGAATTGGGAGACATGCAGATCGTACCGAAAGATATCTCCCGCACGCAGCAGAACATTTCCTTCTGAACTCCCTTCCTCCCTTCCCATCACAGACGTGACGACAAGAGGTCGAAGCATGCCCAGGTCACCCCAATCCGCCCGGTCCACTTTGGACGCGTCCAATATCGTGACAACCGATCTGCTTGTCATCGGTGGGGGAGCCGGCGGCATGAGCACCGCGCTGTTTGCACGGCGGCGCGGCCTCGATGTTCTTCTGTGCGAGAAGACCGATCAGGTCGGCGGCATCACATCCACCTCCGGCGGCACGATCTGGGCTCCCGGAACGGCCCTGTCCGAAACCGTAGGCCCCCGTGACCGCACCGACGACGCCCGTCGCTTCCTCCAGTCCGTGGTGGGCAACCGGGGTGGCGAAGCCCTGCGGGAAGGCTTCCTGCAAGCCGCGCCCGCCGCCATTGCCGAACTGCACGATCATACCGACGTCAAACTCGCCGCCGCCGCCGCCCATCCCGACTATCTCGATGGGCCGGGCTCCGCCCATGGCGGTCGCGCCCTGGCCCCCCTGCCGTTCGACGGGCGGGAACTCGGGGCGGATTTCGTCCGGGTCCGCCCGCCCCGCCGCGAATTTCTCGCTCCCGGCGGGATGATGGTCGGGCGCAACGAACTGGATGCGTTGCTGAAGCCTTTTTCGTCATTCTCCCATCTCCGGCAGACGCTGTCGCTCTTCCTGCGGCTGGCGTCCGATCGCAGGGCGCATGCACGCGGCACGCGCCTGGTCATGGGCAACGCCCTCGTCGCGCGGCTGCTGCTCAGCCTGCGCAAGCACGGAGTGCCGATCCTGTTCGAATGGTCGCTGACCGATCTTCTTGTCACCGACGGCCGCGTGACAGGCGCGACATTCCATACACCGGAGGGAAACCGCACCGTTCTCGCCCGCAAGGGCGTGGTCCTGGCAACAGGCGGCATCGCGACCAACGCCACCCTGCGCGATCGGCTGTTTCCACTGCGGAATATGAAATCTCTCGCCCCTGCCACCAATTCCGGCGACGGGGTAGAGGCAGGACTGCGCGCGGGGGCCGGCCTCGACAACGGCGGCGACAGCCCGGCGCTATGGATGCCCTGTTCCAGCCGACGCCTGAAGGACGGTACGGACCTGACCTGGCCGCATATCATTCTGGACCGCGCCAAGCCCGGCCTGCTGGCCGTCGACGGCGCGGGCCGCCGTTTTGTCAACGAGTCCAGTTCCTATCACGATTTCTGCATGGGCATGATTGCCGACAACCGCCGAACCGCCTGCATGCCCGCCTGGTTAATCTGCGATCGCGCCTTTCTGCGCGAATACGGCCTGGGCATGGTCTGGCCGGGAATGCGCCGCATCGGGCACCTGATCCGCGCCAGATATCTGTTCCGCGGCCGGACGATCGACGAACTGGCCCGCGCCATCGGCGTCGATGCCGCCACGCTGCGCGAAACCGTCGCGCGATACAACACCCTGGCGCAAAACGGTGCCGATACCGATTTCGGGCGCGGTTCCTCGGCCATGAACCGCTTCAACGGCGATGCGCGCTGCACGCCCAATCCGTGCCTCCGCCCCGTAGGAGCCGGCCCCTATTTCGCGATGGCCGTCCTGCCCGCCGACCTCGCGACCAGCGCCGGCCTGACCGGCGATCCCGACGGCCGCGTAACCGACGAAAGCGGCCAGCCGATCGCGGGTCTCTATGCCTGCGGCAACGATCTGACCTCCCTGTTCCGGGGCACCTATCCCGGCCCCGGAACCACGCTTGGCCCAGCCCTGGTCATGGCCTGGCGCATCGCCAACCATGTCGCCGGCGGCACCGCCCTCACGGCGCAAACGGCGACAGCCACCGCCCCCATGGCGAGCGCGGAATTGTCCCTTCAGTAAAACCGGCACCTGACCAGACAAGAACAAGAAAAAAAGGACAACGGCATGACGCGTCCGATTTCCCTGGCATGGCTCACGACCGCGCCCATGAACCCCGTCGAGATGCTCCCTCTGGCCCGCCGGATCGGATATACGGGCGTCGGCCTGCGCGCCCTTCCCGCCGCGCCGGGCGAAACGCTGCCCCCTCTGCTGACAGATCCGTCGTTTCGCCGGCAAATCCGCGACCTGGCGCGACAGGAGGCCATCCGGGTCACCGACATGGAAATCGTGCGGATTGCGGACAGTTTTCGCGCCGCCGACATCGAACCCTTCCTCGATCTGTGTGCCGACCTGTCGGTCCCCCATATTCTGGTCGCGGGCGATGACGCGGATCTGTCGCGTCTGGCCTCGTCCTTTGCCGATCTCTGCGCATTGGCCGCCCCGCGCGGCATCTCGCCGGCCCTGGAATTCATGCCCTGGACAGCCGTCCGCGACGCCCGCACCGCCCTGTCCGTCGTCACGACGGCGGCGGCGGACAACGGCACCATCATCGTCGATACGCTGCACGTCGCCCGCTCGGGCACAACCACCGACGATCTGCGCAATATCCCGCGCGACCGACTGGCCTATGTCCAGATCTGCGACGCGCCGGCCGACATTCCCGCCACGCGCGAGGGACTGATCCATACGGCCCGGCAGGCCCGCCTGCTGCCCGGCGACGGCGGGATCGACCTGCCGGCCATCCTCGCGTCGCTCCCGCCCGATCTTCCCGTCAGCGTCGAAATCCCCAATCTGGCCGCACATGTTCAGCAGGGCGCGTCACACTGGGCCAGCATGGCCTTCGATGCGACCTCCGCCCTTCTGCGCACGGGTAGGCCGGCATGACGTCCGGCCATGTCAGCAACGTGTTGCTGGTCGGTGCCGGTGCCATCGGTCGTCTGCATGCACGGGAAATGCGGGCCTGTACGTTCTGCACCCTGTCCGGCGTGGTCGATCCCACACCGGAAGGGCACGCCTGGGCCGATTCCATCGGCGTCGCATGGTTTCCCACCCTGGCCGATGCCCTGGCGTCGGGCCGGCCCGACGCCGCCATCCTCGCCACCCCCAACCCTACCCACCGGCCACTCGCCCTCGACCTGATCGAATCGGGCATCGTCACACTGGTGGAAAAGCCGATCGCCAGCACGCTTGACGACGCCCAGGCGATCGTCGATGCGTCCCAGGCCACGGCCGTTCCCGTTCTGGTCGGCCACCATCGCCGCCACAACCCGATCATCCGCACGGCCCATGACCTGATCGGACAAGGCAGACTGGGGCGGATCGTCTCCGTCGCCGTGCTGGCAATGTTCCGCAAGCCCGACGATTATTTCGCGGCGACGTGGCGACGCGAGGCGGGTGGCGGCCCGATCCTGATCAACCTGATCCACGAAATCGACCTGGTGCGCCATCTCTATGGCGAAATCGTCTCCGTCCATGCCATGAGCAGCAACGCAACACGAGGTTTCGCGGTCGAGGACACGGCATCCGTCCTGCTGCGCCTGGACGGCGGCGCGTTGGTGACGATCGCGCTGAGCGACTGCACCGCCGCACCGTGGAGCTGGGACCTGCAATCGGGCGAGATCGACTCCTATCCCTCCCCCGCCGCACCCGTCACCACATCCGTCATCGCCGGCAGCATAGGCTCCCTCGCCCTGCCCGCTCTCGATCTCTGGCATTATCAGAAACGACAGGATTGGTACGAACCGCTGACACGCGAAACGACGGGTTACCGCAAGGAAAGTCCCTATGTCGCACAATTGCGCAATCTCTGCGCCGTGGCGCGCGGCACCGAACGCCCGGTCGTCGATGCCCGCGAAGGGTTGCTGACACTACGCGCCACCCTCGCCGTAACGGATTCCGCACGATCCGGCACCACAATCACCTTGTCTTCGTCTTCCAACACCCCCTGCGAGGGATCATGAGCATGTCCGCAGCACGCGCGCGGGTCGAACAGTGCGACCTGCTCGTCATCGGGTCCGGCGCCGCCGGCCTTTGCGCGGCGGTTACCGCCGCCCATCGCGGCCTGAAGGTCGTCGTCGCCGAGAAGGAGCCGGTTCTGGGCGGCTCGACCGCCTGGTCCGGCGGCTGGATGTGGGTGCCCTGCACACGCTACGCCCGGCGCGATGGCAATATGGAAGGGCTGGATGGCCCGGAAACCTACCTGCGTCACGAACTGGGCGATCGTTTCGACGAAGATCGTGTCCGCGCCCTGCTTGAGGCCGGCCCCAGGATGGTCGATTTCCTGGACGACGAAACCGATGTCACGTTCCAGTCCGGCACCTGGATCTGCGACATTCACGGCCACACCCCTGGCGCCGGCACCGGCTCGCGCTCCGTGGTCGCGGCGCCGATCGACGGACGCAAACTCGGCACGCTCTGGCCGCTGCTGCGCCGACCGATGCGCGAGACGACGCTTGCCGGCATGGGTATCCAGGCCGGTCCCGACCTGCGCGCCTTTCTCAACGCGACCCGCTCGCCCAGGGCCGGCCTGCATGTGCTGTCGCGGATCGGCCGGCACCTGTTCGACCTCCTCCGCTACGGCCGCGGGACGCATCTGGTCAATGGCGGCGCACTGGTCGCCCGCCTGATGCTGTCAGCCGCGAAGGCCGGGGTACGCCTGTTGCCCTCCAGCCCGGCACGGGCCCTGATCGTCGAACACGGCCGGGTCGTCGGCGCGCATCTGACGACGAACGGGGGCGATCTGACGGTCCGTGCGCGCGCCGGCGTCATCCTCGCCACCGGCGGCTTTCCCCACGACATCGCCCGTCGCAAGGCCCTGTTCCCGCACACGCCGACCGGCCATGAGCATTGGACCGTCGCGGCCCCGGGAACGTACGGCGATGGCCTGTCGCTCGCGGAATCCGTCGGCGCGGACATCGATACCGCTCTCGCGTCGCCTGCCGCGTGGTGTCCCGTTTCCCTGGTGCCCTTTCGCGACGGCACCACAGGCCATTACCCGCATATCATCGAACGCGCCAAACCGGGCATCATCGCCGTGCGTGCCAACGGCCGGCGCTTCGTCAACGAGGCCGACGGCTATTACGATTACATCACCAACCTGTTCCGGGCCCTCGCCCCCGGCGAGGCACCCGTTTCATGGCTGATCTGCACACGATCCTTCCAGCGGCGCTGGGGTCTGGGCTTTTCACGACCCGCGCCCTTTCCGTTGCGCCCGTTCGTCCGCTCCGGCTACATCGTCCAAGCCGCGACCCTTCACGAACTGGCCGCCAAATGCGGCATTTCCCCCGAAGGACTGGAGCATACGGTGCGCGAATACAACCTGCACGCGCGGCAGGGCAACGACCCGGCATTCGGCCGGGGCTCCACCCCTTTCAACCGCTCCGGTGGGGACCCCACCCGCACGCCCAATCCCTGTCTGGCGCCGATCGAGAATGGCCCCTATCTCGCGCTGCGCATCGTTCCGGGCAGTTTCGGTACATTCGCCGGCATCCGCGCCGACGCGCGGGCACGAGTTCTGAATACGGAAGGCAAACCCATTCCCGGCCTCTGGGCGGCCGGGTCCGATCAGGCCAGCGTGATGGCGGGATTCTATCCTTCCGGCGGAATCAATCTCGGTCCGGCCATGACCTTTGGCTACATCGCGGCTCAGGACGCAGCGAGTCATCATTCCGCCTGACGCACAACACAAGAGGGAATGTCGCGCAATCCGTTGATCGCGGCACCGCACCACGCTGCCGCCCCCCTGCGTCCATCCGGCGGGCCAGCCCGAAAGGCCCTTCAACAGAATCTGGCGAAATGCCGCAGATGGTCCTCGATGAAACTGGCGATAAAATAATAACTGTGATCGTAACCGGGCCGGAGATTCAGAATCAGTTCATGGGCCGCCTCCTGCGCGGCAGCCTGTAACAGTTCCGGCCTGAGCTGTTCCGTCAGAAAGCTGTCCGCCAGCCCCTGGTCGATCAGGATCGGCAGCCGCTCTTTCACCGTGCGGATAAGCGCAATCGGATCGTACGCCGCCCAGGCGGAACGATCCGGCCCAAGATACGCACTGAAGGCCTTCTCACCCCAGGGAACCTGCGTCGGCGCCACGATCGGCGAAAAAGCGGATACGGAGCGATAACGCCCCGCGTTGCGCAGTGCGATCATGATGGCACCGAAGCCCCCCATGGAATGTCCGCTGATCCCCCGCACCTGGGTCACGGGAAAATGCGCTTCGATCAATGCCGGCAATTCGGTGACGATGTAATCGTACATGCGGTAATGGGCCGCCCACGGCTCCTGTGTCGCATTGACATAGAAGCCCGCACCCTGCCCGAGGTCGTAGGTATCACGATCCGCCACATCCGCACCGCGCGGGCTGGTGTCCGGCGCGACGATCGCGATACCCAGTTCCGCCGCGACACGCTGCGCGCCGGCTTTGGTGATAAAGTTCTGCTCCGTGCAGGTCAGGCCGGAGAGCCAGTAAAGAACAGGAACCTTTTTGTCCTGCGCCTGCGGAGGCAGATAGATGGCGAAATCGGCATCCACCCCCAGCGATGCGGACCGATGCCGCCAGACTTGCTGCGTTCCCCCGAAGGAGAAATGTGCTTCCCTGCTTTCCATGGCTCTCGCGACCTTATTGCAGACTGTCAGTTGCCGTCCGTAAAGGTGTAGCTGCACACCTTGTTCCCTGCCGGGTCCCGCAGATACGCGGCATAGGCACCGGTCAGATGGCTGCGCGGCCCCGGCGCGCCCTCGTCCGTTCCGCCATTGGCAAGGCCGGCGGCATGGAAGGCATCGACCTCGGCGGTCGTGGCGGCCGCAAAGCCGATGGTCACACCATTGCTCGACGGCGCCTCGCCGTCGCCAGGACGCGCGATGATGAAGGCCGGCTTTTCCCGGCCATATAGAATCCAGCCATGTCCGAACGGCCCGAGATTCCTGATACCCAGGGCGCCAAGTGCCGCATCATAGAACGTCGCCGACAGTGCGGTATCGACCGCACCGAGGAAAACATGGGAAAAAACGCCGTCACCCGAAATGACTGCCATGATCGATCTCCTATGGTCTTTCGACCGGTGCGAACGGCCCTGCCGCCGTACGACGCGATTCTCAGTAATGAATGACGGAACGGATGGATTTGCCTTCATGCATCAGGTCGAAGGCCTCGTTGATGTCTTCGAGCGGCATGGTATGGGTCACGAAAGGCGCAAGCTGGATATCATTGCGCATGGCATCCTCGACCATGCCGGGAAGCTGGGAGCGCCCCTTGACCCCGCCGAAGGCCGTGCCGCGCCACGAGCGACCGGTAACAAGCTGGAAAGGCCGGGTGGATATCTCCTGACCGGCGCCCGCCACACCGATAACGATCGACTGTCCCCACCCCCGATGCGCGGCTTCCAGCGCGGCGCGCATGACGTTGACGTTGCCGATGCATTCAAACGTATGATCGATGCCCCAGCCGGTCATTTCCACCAGCACCTGCTGGATCGGCTTGTCGTAATCCTTGGGATTGAGAAAATCGGTGGCGCCGAATGTCCGCGCAAGGTCGAATTTTCCAGGATTGGTATCGATGGCGAATATCCGTCCGGCTTTCGCCTGCCGCGCGCCCTGGATCACGGCCAGGCCGATCGCGCCAAGGCCGAAAACCGCAACGCTGTCGCCAGGCAGGACCTTGGCCGTGTTATGTACCGCGCCGATACCGGTCGTAACGCCACATCCAAGCAGGCAGACATGCTCGGGATTGGACGCGGGGTTGACCTTGGCCAGCGACACCTCGGCGACAACCGTGAACTCGCTGAACGTGGAACACCCCATGTAATGGTGAATTGGCTGTCCTTTGTAGGAAAAACGTGTCGTCCCATCCGGCATGACACCCTTGCCCTGCGTCGCGCGAACGGAAATGCAGAGATTGGTCTTCCCGGATTTGCAGAACAGGCATTCACCGCATTCCGCCGTATAGAGCGGAATGACATGGTCTCCGGGCACGACGCTGGTAACGCCTTCCCCGACCTGGATCACGATGCCCGCGCCCTCGTGGCCGAGCACGGCGGGAAAAAGCCCCTCCGGGTCGTCGCCGGACAGCGTGAATGCATCCGTGTGGCACACGCCCGTATGGGTGATCTGCACGAGCACTTCGCCCGCACGGGGGGGAGCAACGTCGATCTCGACGATTTCGAGGGGCTTGCCTGCCTCAAAGGCAACGGCGGCACGTGATTTCATGATTTGTCTTCTCCATGTTTCCGATCTGTCGATCCGCGCAGCGGGTCAGCGGAGATAAGAACGGACGAGCGACACCGCATTCTCGATGGCGCCGCTGGCCGCGCTGCGATCACCCGCACAGTCAACGAATTCTTCTCGTAAATGACTTTCCAGGACGCCGGCCATCAAGCCGTTGATGGCGCCGCGAATGGCCGCCACCTGCTGCAACACCGGCCCACAGTCGGCTCCCCTTTCCAGCGCCTGCTCCAGCGCATCGATCTGCCCCCTGATACGGCGCACGCGCGTCAGGACGCGCTTTTTCTCGGCAGGCGTATGCGGCATGAAAGTCAGGCTCCCTTATACTCCCCGTGAGTATCGATAATATACGTCGACCCAATATGCAAATCCATTCGCGTGCGGCGGTCGCGGACGAGAACAGGATGCCACCGGGTGCATCCGCCCCCTTCGTCCGCCACAGGCACCGACACGAAAACCTGCGAGCCCGCGACAGGATTTCCGGCAGAATCCCCCTCTGGCCGGCCCCGGAGCCACATCCCTTCACACCGGTTCACGGATATGGCTCTGGAGTATTGATTTTTAGAGCACCTCTATCCGACCAGATGAGTCCATCCGGTCGGATGATGCCCTAGCATTCCGGCAGATTGACGGCCAACCCACCGAGAGAGGTCTCCTTGTAGCGGTGGCTCATGTCGCGCCCCGTTTCCGCCATCGTACGGATGACCTGGTCGAGCGACACATGATGTATGCCATCCCCATGCAGCGCGAGAGACGCGGCGTTGATCGCCTTGACCGCGCCGAACGCATTGCGCTCGATGCAGGGAATCTGCACCAGTCCCGCCACCGGATCGCACGTCATGCCCAGATGATGCTCCATGCCGATCTCGGCGGCATTTTCGACCTGGAGCGGATTGCCGCCCAGCGCGGCGGCAAGACCGGCCCCGGCCATGGACGAGGCAACGCCGACTTCCCCCTGGCACCCGACCTCCGCCCCGGAAATCGAAGCATTGAGCTTGAACAGGCCGCCGATCGCCGCCGCCGTCAGCAGGAAATCATGCATGCCCTGCCGGGTGGACGCGGCCGAATCCTGCGGGCAAAAATCGCGATAATAGCGCAGGACCGCCGGAATAATGCCGGCGGCACCGTTGGTCGGCGCGGTCACCACACGCCCGCCGGCGGCATTTTCCTCGTTCACCGCAATGGCAAAAAGGCTGATCCAATCCATGATTCCATGGGCCGACCGCGCATTCGAGCCCTCGCCGGCCCGCAGCCGCTCATACAGGGCGGCGGCGCGGCGGCGTACCTTCAGGCGGCCGGGGAGCGTGCCGGTTTGCCTCAATCCGCGTTCGATGCACGCCATCATCACATCGATGATGGTATCGAGATAGGCTTCGATCTCGGCACGCGGCCGCAGCGCCATTTCATTGGCCATGACGATTTCGGCGATACTCAGCCCATTGCGCCCGGTCTGCTCAAGCAGTTGCACGCCGCTGGCGAAATCGAACGGCACATCGGGCTGCACATAACCCGCGCTTTCCGTCGCATCCTCGTGCACGATGAAACCACCGCCGACGGAGCAGAAGCGGACGCACGCCACCACCGCGCCCGCGCGGTCGAAGGCTTCGAACTGCATCGTGTTGGGATGGACCGGTGGAATGGTGTCGCGGTCCAGAACCAGGTCCGCCCCCGGATCGAAGGCAATGCCGCGTCCGTGGATGACGACGCTCCCACGCGCGCCGACATCCGCCACGATCCCGGCCACCCTGTCGGGCTCCACACTCTGGGGGCTTTCACCCATCAACCCCAGAATGACGGCCGTGTCCGTGGCGTGGCCCTGAGCGGTCCACGCCAGCGACCCGTAGAGCGTGACCCGGATCCGGGCCACCCCGTCGAGAGACGCCAGAGAGGCCGCGAAACGCTGTGCGGCGCGCATGGGTCCGACCGTATGCGACGAGGACGGACCGATACCGACTTTGAAAAGGTCGAACAGGCTGATCATGCGGCTCTCGGCAAAGGGCGCTCAGGCGCCGGGATAAGCGACATTATAGATCGGAAAGCGGCGGCAGAGCGCCTGAACCTCGCCCTTCACACGCTTTTCGACGTCTTCGGCGGCCGGCGTACCATGCGCGCTGAGCACTTCGTCGATAAAGCGCCCGATCTCGCGGAACTCGGCCGTGCCGAAGCCTCGGGCGGTGGCGGCCGGGCTGCCCAGCCGCACGCCCGACGTGACGAACGGCGATTCGGGGTCATCCGGCACCGCGTTCTTGTTGACGGTGATGCCCGCGCGTTCCAGCGCCGCGTCCGCGACTTTTCCCGTCACCTTCTTCGGACGCAGGTCGACCAGGACCAGATGGCTGTCCGTCCCCCCGGTCACGATGTCGAAACCGCGTCCCAGCAGTTCGTCGGCCAGCGCCGCCGCGTTCGCGACCACCGCGCGCTGATAGGAGGCATAGGAAGGCTGTAGCGCCTCCCCGAACGCAACCGCCTTGGCCGCGATGACATGCATCAGCGGGCCGCCCTGCAATCCGGGGAAAACCGCCGCATTGACCTTTTTCGCCAGATCGGCGTCGTTGGTCAGGATAATGCCGCCGCGCGGCCCGCGCAGCGTCTTGTGCGTCGTGCTGGTGACGATATGGGCATGCGGAAGCGGGTTCGGATAAAGCCCCGCCGCGACCAGACCGGCGAAATGCGCCATGTCCACCATCAGATAGGCCCCGACCTCGTCCGCGATCTTGCGGAAACGCGCGAAGTCGATGACCCTGGGATAGGCCGAGCTGCCTGCGACGATGATCCTGGGCCGATGTTCGCGCGCCAGCCGCTCCGCCTCCTCATAATTGAGCAGGCCGGTGTCGGGGTGAACGCCGTACTGCACCGATCGGAACCATTTGCCGGAATAGTTCGGCGCCGCACCGTGCGTCAGGTGCCCGCCGGCCGCCAGGCTCAGGCCGAGTATGACATCGCCCGGCTTGCCCAGCGCCATGAAGGCCGCCTGGTTGGCATTGGCGCCCGAATGCGGCTGTACATTGGCGAATGCCGCGCCGAATATCCGCTTGACGCGCTCAATGGCCAGCGTTTCCACACGGTCCACATCGACGCAACCGCCATAATAGCGTTTGCCAGGCAGCCCTTCGGCATATTTGTTCGTCAGAACCGATCCCTGGGCTTCCATGACCGCGAACGAGGCCAGGTTCTCCGACGCGATCAGTTCGATACCGTCCTGCTGCCGAACCAGCTCGTCACAGAGCATCGCCGCGACCTCCGGATCGGTCGTGTCCAGAGGCCCGCCGAAAAAGCGATGGCGCTCGTTCTGTTCCGCTTCATTCATCATAACGTGCATAAGACTGCCTTTCCCGTGCCAGACCACTTTTCCCTGGAGGATGAAATGCTCGCCGAGGTCTCCGGGTCCCGACTGTGATGCACTCGCCGACTCATGGAATGTCGAAAATCCTAGGGCGGATTCCCTCTCGTCATCGCTGACGCAGACGACATGGCCTTGAAGTCCTGCGACAGAATATCGTCAGGGCAGGAGGCCCCACGAAAAGCAAAAACCCCCCGGCCTGCGCCGGGGGGTTGCCATCATCCCGCGAAGGAACCGAAAACCGGCATCCCCCGCATATCGCCCAGGACAGGCGCGGCTTCAGAATTCGGCACGAACCGACCCGAAGAACTGGCGGGGAGCCGCCAGCAGGAACGACTGATAATCGCCCGACAGCGGGAAGCCGTTTTCGCCCATCGTCGAAACATAGGACTGGTTGGTCAGGTTGTAGATATTGAAGTCCAGCTCGAGGTTCTGCATGAACCCCAGAGAATGGGCATATTTCCCCATATTGCCGAATTTGTAGCGCATGCCGAAATCCGCCAGCCAGTAGGACGGCACCTTGGTGTCGCCCGTATAGCTCAGATTACGCTGCGACATGTAGGATGCGTCGATATGCGCGTCGAACCCGCGATAGCTGTAGCTCAGGCTCGATTTGTACATCAGGCGCGGATAGGCCACGACCTGAGACCCTTTGGTGTAATAGGTCACGCCCTGCGATGACACGTTGCTGTCATACGTCGAGTGGTTATAGCTGATGCTGTTATAGAGCGACACCCCACGGAACAGACGCATCGTCAGGCCGGCATCCACACCATTCATCGTGATGCCGCCGACATTCAGCACCGTGGAAATCGGGTTCACGATGTTGCCGGACGTGATCTGCTGCAAACGGTTGGAAAAATCCGTGTGATAGGCATGCAGCGTCGCATCGAGGAAATGATCGGAATAGCGATAGCCGACCGCATAGGCCCAGTCGCTTTCGGGCTTCAGGCTGGGACGCGCATAATCGAATGCAGCCTGCGTCACCGCGAAAGGCGACGCGATGGTCTTGAACTGCCCCTGCGGATAGGCATGCACGTTCTCGGCGACATCGAAATACAGTTCATGATGCTTCAGGAAGTGCCAGTCGCCGCTGATATGCGGCAGGAAGGCGCGTGCGGTCGTCAACGTACCCGTCGCCGACGCACCGGCACCGTAATAGCCCGTATTGTAGTAACCGTCCCCGGCGCGCGAGGTATTCAGCAGCGACTTGAACCCGAAATGCAGCGCGACATTCGGCAGCGGGTTATAGGTATCCTGAACGAAGGCGGTAAACGTATTCGTATTCGTCGTCTGTCCATAAAGCTGCATGAAAGGCGCCTGCCGGATCGCGCCGACCGGATTGAGCATCGCGCCCTCGATCACGCCATCGACCACGTTCGGCTGCGAATACCCCCACATCGTCGAGACGAACTGGTTATTCTCATACCAGACACCGCCTTCGATATGGTTATGGGCGATCTCATACTGCACCGAGGACAGAATACCGAAGCGCCGGATGCTCGGCTCCTTCACCTGCTCGAACATCGGCGCTCCCGAAGGAGACGGATAGAACGGATTGGTCCAGTGATTGAACTGATGTTCGCCATGCCCATAGAAGGTGGTCTTCCACCGCACCCTGTCCGTCAGGCGGAAATCGCCCGTCAGACCGCCGAAATAATCGGTCGAAGCCGACGAACTGTCGTAATAGGCGGCGTCGGCCTTGTCCGAGATCCCGTCGAGCGAAGCGGGATAATGCCCTAGAGCGGCCTGAATGGCCGAGAGATAGCCGCTCGTTTTTCCATTATAGTAATTGTCGATGTAATTTCCGCCATGCTTCCAGATGTCCAGCGAGTAGTCCTGATAGTTGAACTGGGCATACTGACTGAAATCGAAAAAGCTCGAAATCTTGCTGTCTTCCCCGATCGGCTGGACGAATTTCGCATTCGCCTGCTGGAAGAACTGGTTGCCCCCACCCTTCCACTTCTCGGTATCGTTGCGCATATACGACACATAGAACTTGGTGCCGGTATGGTTCAGCGCGCCGCTGTCCACACGGATGAAGGTATGATACAGCGCGTTGCTGCCGAACGTCTGGGCCACCGTGCCGCCCAGCTTGTTCTTCGGGTCCGATGAATGGTACTCGATGGAACCGCCCAGATTATTGGTGCTGGCCACGGATTCGGCACCCGCTCCGGTCGATACGTCCAGCCGCCCGACATTTTCCGAACTGATCGCCTGAATGGGATTCAGGCCGTTATAGTTGCGGTAGGACAATTCACCCAGCGGAATGTCATCCAGCGTCGTGCTGATCTGGTTCTGCAAAAACCCGTGCATGTAGATCTGGGTCGACCAGGTATCGACACCCTGCGGATCGTCCGCCTGGAACATCACGCCGGGCTGCTGCGCCAGAACCTTCAGCGGGTTCGTGCCCGGCACGGACCGCGCGATCGCACTGGCCCCCACCGTGATCATCGTGCCATGGGCGCGACGACGGGCCGAAATGGCGACATCCTCGTTCTGCGGCAGCGGGGCGCGGACAATCGCCCGCTTCGTCGCGGCATGGGCGGCGGCTGGCGCAGCTACCGCCGCGGCAGGCGTGGCCGTGGCTGCGGTTCTGGAAGCCTTGGCGTGGTGCCGACTGTTCGGCGACGCCGCGCTTGCGCCATAGGTCGCCGCCAGGATGGACGCCATGACGGTGGACGAAAACCGGATCGTCGAGAACCGTTCGCCGTGGTTTTTTGCAGGTCGTCGCATACTGCCAAGGACTCCGAGATCTATGTCCGCAACCGGACTCTGAGAAGCAATATTCAGGATGGAAAGACCTTCGACATACGTCCCCGAAGCGGGCGGATGGCCTTCATCCGCGCCTCCCGGAGCAACCTTTCGCCCGGAGCACACCGGCAAAACCGGTGGTCCGCCATGGACGATGCGGTCGTCTATCTGTTCAGTCCGTCCCCAGGCCGAGGCTTCGCCAGCCCGTCTCTAATATGGAACGTTACAGAACCAGATTGAGATACGCATGAACGAAAGCGACGCCTATTATTTCGTTCTCGTCATAATATTCCCATCCTCGTGAACCCCGGATTGCCCGTTCCGAACGGTCGATCCGGCACGGCCGGCTTCAACCGCCGAAGGTCCGAGGACGACCCCGCGTCAAGGCGGCGAAGGTCGGGACGACAGGGACACGTTACCGCCCGAAGCCGATGCCTCGCACCGGCCACGGACTATCCGTGGCGCGCTTCTCCCGACAGGGCCTGGAGAATATCGGCATCGTCGCACAGCCCGATCAACCGCCCCTCGTCCTCCACCAGAACAGGAAAACCACTGCGCTGGCGCACCGCGATGACCTCGCCCAGGCTCATCCCGACCGGTACGATACAGACGGCCCCGCGCACCCACTCATGATGTGCCGTCGCCACGCGCTCCTGATCGCCGATGCGTACTGCCCTCGCGTCCGGACCGATTGCGATATTCCCGCCATCGATCATCCCGTCCGCCCGCAGGGGCAGATCATGGAAGCGCCGCATGAAGGTCGATGCCAGGATGGTCGGCAGCGGATTCATGTGCCGGATGAATTCCGCGACATAGTCATTGACCGGACGCAGGGCGATATCGTCGGGCGTGCCGGTCTGGATAATGCGCCCCTCGCGCATGATCGTGATCCGGCTGCCGATCTTCAACGCCTCGTCGATATCGTGGCTGACGAACAGAATCGTCTTTTTCAGCCGTTTCTGCAGGTCCATCAACTCGTCCTGCAATTTTCGGCGGATCAGCGGATCGAGCGCGGAAAACGGCTCGTCCATCAGCAGGATATCGGCATCGGTGGCGAATGCGCGCGCAAGGCCCACACGCTGCTGCATCCCGCCCGACAGTTCGTGGACCTGGGCATCGGCCCAGTTCGAAAGCCCGACCAGCGCCAGTTTTTCCTCGACGATCTCCCGCCGGATCGACGGCGCCATCCCGCGCAGTTCCAGCCCGAATCCGACATTGTCACGCACACTCCGCCACGGGAGCAGGCCGAATTGCTGAAAGACCATGGCGATGCGCGTCTTGCGCAATTCGCGCAACGTCTCGTCGTCGCAGCGCGCGATATCCAGCCACGCGGACCCGTTGCCGATGCGCACTTCGCCACGCACGGGCCGGTTCAGGCGATTGGCCGCGCGCAGCAGCGTCGATTTGCCCGATCCCGACAGCCCCATCAGCACGCTGATTTCACCGCGTGCCACCGCCAGGTTCGCGCCCGCCACGCCCACCGTCACCTTCAGGGCACGGCCGATTTCCTCGCGCGTCTCGCCGGCATCCAGCCGCGCCAGCGCCGCCTCGATCGCGCCGCGCCGGCCGCTGCGGTCGAACAGGATGTCGATATTGCGGAATTCCAGCGCCGCGGTCTTCGTCTCGGTCACGATGCGCTATCCTTCGAACGGCAGAGACGATCGAGCATGATGGCGAGAAGCACGATCACGAAACCGGATTCGAAACCAACATCGACCTGCACCGTATTCAATGCCCTGACCACCGGAACGCCCAGGCCGCCGGCCCCGACCAGCGCCGCGATCACGACCATGGACAGGCTGAGCATGATGCATTGCGTCAGACCGGCCTGGATCATCGGCAGGGCGGCCGGCAATTCGATCTTCCACAGAATCTGCCGTTCTGTGGCCCCGAACGCCTCGCCGGCCTCGATCAACGCCCGCGGCACCCGCGCGATCCCCATCTGGGTCATGCGGATCGGCGCGGGCACGGCGAAGATGATGGTCGAGATCATGCCCGGCACCGTGCCCAGCCCGAACAGGATCAGCGTCGGGATCAGATAGACGAAGGTCGGCAATGTCTGCATCAGGTCAAGGATCGGATGCAGCACCATCGCCAGGCGCGGACGATGGGCTGTGGCAACCCCCAGCGGCACGCCGATCGCCATGCAGCACAGGGTCGAGAACAGGATCAGCGACAATGTCGCCATCGTCTCGTTCCAGTATCCCTGGTTGATGATGAACAGCAGCCCCAGCGCGATCAGCGCCACCAGCCCCCACGACCGGCGCAGGAACCATGCCCCGGCCACGGCGGCCGCGACCACCAGCAACGGCGGCACGTCCAGCAGCACCGTGGTCAGGCCATCCGCACAGGCGCCGACCACGTCGCTGATCGCGTCGAAGACGCCCATCCCATAATGCCGGATCACATCGATCACCGCCGCCATGGCGGTGCCGATGGGAATCTTGTGTCCTGCAATCCAATGTTCTGGTGCCATCATCCGTGCGCCCTTCATTCAGCAGTGATCAACGCCGGTCCGTTCGATCGTCATCCATCGCGGCAATCCCATGCAAGCCGGCGCTATCCGCCGGTAACCTGGCGCGTCCATTCCGGCAGATTGTAAAAGTTCGAGATCCGGGCGACCTTGCCCGCCCGCAGGGTAAAGAATGCGCCCGCGGGCAGGACGTAACGCTGGCCGTGGGCCTCCGGCAGCCCGTCGTCGGTGCTCAGATAGGTTCCGTGAACGACGAATTCCGCCGCCGCCCGGTCGCCAAGCCCATCGACCATCACCACCACGTCCCGGATCTCTTCGCGATAGCAACGGTCCATGCGGGCCAGGAAGGTGCGAAACGCCTCCACGCCGCGCTCGCAGCCGCCCTGGTTGATGTCATGCACGACATCGTCGGTCAGCAGGGCCAGAAAAGCCTCGCGATCGCCGGAATTGAAGGTGCGGTAATAGGTTTCGATCAGCGTGCGGGTATGTTCAGCGGACATGATGGGCTCCGGTCGATCTTGCTTGAAATTCAGACAAAGGAATGGACGCCGGCCGGAGGCACATGGGCTGGCCAGTCGCGGCAGTTGCGCACCGCCCCATCCTGGCGCACCGCGTCCAGCGCGGCCGGGTCGAGTGTGGCAAAGGCCCAGGACCCGGTATTCATCGCCCCCTGCGCGATGATGCCATCGGGCGGAAACCCCCGATCCATCGGGCCATAGATCGCGGCACAGCCGCAATTCGTGTCCAGCGTCTGCAACCACGGCGCGTCGCCGACCGTCGGCGCCACCGCGACGAAACACTGGTTTTCCAGCGCCCGTGCCTGGGCCGACACGCGGACGCGGTTGAAGCCGTGCAGCGTATCGGTGCAGGTCGGCACCAGGATCAGCCACGCCCCCGCCTCGACCTGCGCACGGGTCAACATCGGAAATTCGGAATCGTAGCAGATCGCCGTGCCGATCCGGCCCCAGGGGGTGTCGAACACGCCTGGCGGGTCGCCGGCCCGCACGCCCCAGGCTTCGGTCTCGAAACGGGTCATGACATGCTTGTCCTGAAACGCGACCCGCCCGTCGGGTGCGATCAGCGGCGCGCGGTTGCGCACGAAACCGGCTTCGGGGCGCGGCAGGGTGCCGGGCATCAGCCACACCCCATGGCGCTTCGCGGCACCGATCATGATGTCCAGCAGGGCATCGCTGTGCCGGCATACGGCATGCAGTTCCGCCGTGGGGTCGGACTGCCCCGGCGCCGTCATCGCCGATGCGGCCTCCATGCAGGCATATTCCGGCAGCAGCAGCAGGTCGGCCTGGCGCGCGCCTTCCGCGACGACACGATCCAGATGGGCGTCGTAATCCTCCAGGGTGCGTGCCCGCTCGACCGGCCACGCATAGGCTCCAAGACGCAATGTCCGGCTCATCTGTCCTCCACAATCCGTTCGGGCAACGCTGCCGTGCCCAGGGCTTTCCCCCAGAAATCGAGGCGATGGGGAACCTCGTGCCCGGTCCCGACCTCCTGCCAGGGATAGACGCAGGTCAGACCGGGCAGCGGGGCGTACCCCCGGCGGGTCCAGAATGCGTCCAGCGGCGCCCAGCCCTCGGGCCTCGCCGGGTGGTCCGGCGGGCGGCGGACCGCGCAGAATACGGCGAAATCGGCACCGGCCGCGCGCGCCACCTCCTCGCGCATCGCAAAGAAGCGGACCCCGGCCCCCTGCCCCCGCCATGCCGGCAGCAGAACGGATTCGCCAAAATAGAAGAACCGTCGCAGATCCTGCCCCCGCGCCTCGAACGGCGCGCGCATGGGACCGGCTTCGTCGGCCAGCGGCAGGCAGGTGGACGCACCGACGATCCGCCCGCCACCGTCACGCGCGACGATGGCCGCCGCCTGCGGACTGCGCAGATAGACCTCGAGATACTGCCGCTCATAAAGCGGGTCGGCCCCGTCATAGAGATAGGGCCACTCGCGGAATACCGTGATTCTGAGCCGCGCCAGGTCGTCGGCGATCTCGGCCAGGCATCCGGCATGGCGGATTTCGAACGAAAGCGGCTCCATCAGGCTTCATCTCTCCGCAGGGACTGCGCATCGCAGCGCGAGGCATCGATCCGGATATGGCGCGAGACGACATCCGCACACACCAACGCCCACGAGTTTTAAGGCCGACGCGCGGGTGATGGAATACGCAGCATGCCGAACCAAGCCCACAAAACCGGCCCGGCGGCCTCAAACATCTCCTCATGTCGAAACCAAACCATTCCGCGACGCAAACATTCGGGTGAATAACGAATGGAGGCGGACATGATATTCCCATGACGTCCGCCAGTCCGCGAAGGAGTGATCATCCGGATGCCCAAACGCACCGCCCGCCCTGGCCGGATCGCCTGCCTGTTCGCGGCGGCGAGCCTGCTCGCCGCGCCCGCCGTCGCGGCGTCTCCCGCAGGCGATCCGGCGGCCTGCGTGCCCATCCGCCTGTCCAATGTGGGCTGGACGGATGCCGAAGCCGTCACGTCGGTCGCCGCGACGCTGTTCGACGCGCTCGGCTACGCGCCGCAGACGCCGCTGCTGCCGCTGGTCATGACCTATATGGCGATGCGCGACCGGCGCGTGGATGCGTTTCTCAGCAACTGGCAGCCCATGGGCAGCACGCCGATCGCGCCTTTCCTCGCCGATGGCTCGGTGGAGCGGCTGGCCGTCAACCTGTCGGGCGCCCATTACACGCTGGCCGTTCCCGAGTTCGTCTGGCAGGCCGGTCTGCGCGATTATCGCGACATCGCCAAATGGGGTCCGCGCCTCGGCTACATGATCTTCGGCCTGGAAGCCGGCAATGACGGCAACGCCCTGGTGCTGGACATGATCCGCAAGGACCAGTTCCACCTGGGGCGCTTCCGCCTGGTCGAAAGCAGCGAGCAGGGCATGCTCAGCCAGGTCGACCGCAGTATCCAGAGCCACCGGCCGATCGTATTCCTGGCGTGGGAACCCCACCCCATGAACCTGCGTTTCGCCCTGCACTACCTGACCGGCGGCGACGATGTCTTCGGCCCGGACGGCAAGACCACCGTCAACACCGTCATCCGGCGAGGCTATCGTACGGACTGCCCGAACGCCGCGCGATTGCTGGCCCAGATCCGCTTCACCATTCCCGACGAGAACGGCATGATGCTGGCCATCCAGCAGGACCACACGCCGCCGCTCCAGGTCGCCCGGCAGTGGCTGCGCGACCACCCGGACGCCTGGCGCGCCTGGCTGGACGGCGTGACGACGCGCGACGGGGCGCCAGCCCTTGCCGCCGTGCGGGCACATCTGTCACTGCCCCCGGCCAATTGATCGGTTATGGCGAAATATATGAAATTTATGTCGTATTTTAAGCAGGCGTCCACAGCCCCCCGCACTTAACCTTGTTTCGAACAAGAAACTACGTGCCGGACCGATTGCCGGGCCCGGCTCGTTCGGGAGAATGATCATGTCAGAAGGAGCATCGGGCGACACGAAGCCGCGACTGCGCGTCGGCTTCATTCTCGCCGAACATTTCACGCTCTCCGCGTTCGCCCTGTTCGTCGACCATCTGCGTCTGGCCGCCGACAAGGACGACCGGAGCCGCCCGATCCATTGTTCATGGCAGGTCCTGTCCTCGTCGGTCCACCCGGTACGGTCCAGTTGCGGCGTCGCGATCGCGCGGGACGCCTCCCTCGGCGATCCGCGTGCGTTCGATTACATCGTCGTGGTCGGCGGCCTGCTGCACGGGCAGAAGCAGATCGATTACGTGACGACCGTCTGGCTGCGCCGGGCCGCGGAGATGGGCATCACGCTGATCGGCGTCTGCACCGGCACCTTCGCCCTCTGCCAGGCCGGCCTGATGGATAATCGTCGCGTCTGCGTCAGCTGGTACCATCATCGGGACTTCCAGGAAGCCTTCCCCGCGCACGAGGTCGTCAGCGACCAGATGTTCCTCGACGATGGCGACCGCATCACCTGCTCGGGCGGCGGGGCGGCGGCCGACGTGGCCCTGCACCTGATCGAGCGCAGCATCGGCCGCCCGGCCGGGTTGAAGGCAAGCCACATCCTGCTGATGGAACGCGCGGGCAAGATCAGCAACCAGATCAGGCTGCAACCCCAGCCGCCGACCCTGGTCGCGGAAACCCGTTTCGCCGATCCGCGGGTCCGGCGCGCGGTGCTGCATATGGAACAGAACATGGCCCGGCCGCTGCCGATCGCGCAGCTCGCCGCGCGGCTGGGCATTTCCAGCCGGCAGCTCGAACGCCTGTTCCAGACCACGCTGGGCCGCAAGCCGCAGGATTTCTATCGCACGCTGCGCCTGCGCCATGCCCGCGCGCTGCTGGAGGCGGGGGAAATGAGCGTGACCGAAATCGCGATCGACATGGGCTTTTCCGACTGCTCGCATTTCTCCCGTCATTTCAAGAGCATGTTCGGCATCAGCCCCAGTGCCTGCCACCGCACCACCCTGCCCGGTTTCACCTCCCGTCACGACGCGCCCGACATGCAGTCCCATGCCGGCATCCGTCTGTTCTCCGATTGATGAAGATACCCAGATCCATGGCCCATTCCGACGCGCACGTCCTGATCGTTACCTGTGCCAGCCAGCCCGGCCTCGTCGCCGCCTGGTCGGGTTGCCTGTTTCAGGCCGGCGCGAACATCATCGAAATCAACCAGCATGCCGACCTGGCGGAAAACCAGTTCTTCATGCGCATCGCCTTCACCGCCGGCACCCCGCCCGAGCGGAGCATGCTGGCGGCGGTCGCCGCGCGCTTCGACGCCCACTGGCAACTCCACCCGCCGCGCGAACGGCAGCGCGTGCTGATCATGGTCTCGAAATTCGACCATTGCCTGGCCGACCTGCTGTATCGCTGGCGCATCGGCGAACTGGCGATGGACCCGGTCGCCATCGTCTCCAACCACCCGCGCACGGCCACGCAGGCCGTCGAGATCGGCGACATCCCGTTCCACCATCTCCCCGTCACGCGCGACACCAAGCCGGAGCAGGAAGCAAGCCTGCGGGCCTTGATCGAGGAGACCGGGGCCGACCTCGTCATTCTCGCGCGCTACATGCAGGTCCTGTCCGATACGATGTCGGCGTCGCTCGCCGGCCGGTGCATCAACATCCACCATTCCTTCCTGCCGGGCTTCAAGGGCGCGCGGCCCTATCACCAGGCCCATGTGCGCGGCGTGAAGCTGATCGGCGCGACCGCCCATTACGTCACGACCGATCTCGACGAAGGACCCATCATCGAACAGGATGTCGAGCGCATCACCCACGCGGATACGCCGGACGACCTGATCCGCAAGGGCCGGGATGTCGAGCGCCGCGTCCTGTCGCGGGCCGTGAACTACCACCTTCAGCATCGTGTCATTCTCGACGGGCATCGCACCGTCGTCTTCCCCGACTGACAGGCTCCCCCTGCCGGTCGGGACGCCAGACGGTCAGATGTCGGCGGCGACGCCTGCGAACGAGAACACGACCGGTTCGACGCCCAGATCGGCCATGATCCGCCCGAATACGCTCCGCGGGATCACCCAGGTCTCGGTATTGTCCAGCGGATGGCAGGTGATGGCATCGGCTTCGAGCAGCGAGGCTTCGATGGCGAAACGCACCTGGCGCTGCGTGTCGGCGACCAGGCTGAGCGGCCCCAGCGCGCCCGGCTCGGTCCCCAGGACCGTGCGCATCAGGTCGGGACTGGCGAAAGAGAGGCGTTTGGTGCCGATCAGCGCCGGCAGGGCCTTCATGTCCAGCCGGCAATCCGCCGGTACGGTAACCAGCACCAGCACGCCCTTGGCATCCTTGAGGAAGGCATTCTTGGTATGCACGCCCTCCAGCCCGGCATAATGCAGATCCGCCTCCTCCACCGTCTGCACCGGCGGGTGGCGCACGCTCTTCGGCTGAAAGCCCAGACGGTCCAGCAGGGCACGTAAATCGTCACGCATCAGGCGATGCTCCTCGTGATGGTCCAAGCACACCCAGCGCCCGGAGATGGTCTCGCAGTACGGTCGCCGCCTCGGCGATATCCGGATGATCCAGCACCTGTCCCGCCCCCGTCCGCGCCGACGCACCGATCAGGCGCGGCCGCGCGCGATAGGGCCGGTCGTCGCCCTCCGCCGCCCCCTCGGCCGCCACCGGCGCGGGACCGGCCACCGGCACGACCCGCAATTCGGCCCGGCGCGCCCGATCGAAGATGAAAGGGGGAGCCGGCGCCGCGTCATGGGCGACCAGGATGCAGGGCAGGCGGACACGCGCCTCCTGCCGCGCGCCCTGCGGCAGGCCGATCATGACGGACAGCCAGCCATCCGCCGCCGCGCCGACGGCGATCACCCCGGCCAGCAGCGGCCAGCCGAGTCGCTCGGCCAGCAGATAGGGCAGCATGCCGCTATCCTCGCCGCCGCGCGCCTGCCGCCCGGCCAACACCAGGTCCGGCGGATCGGCACCCAGATAGGTCGCCAGGTACGTGGCCAGGGCCTCGACCGCGTTGCCTCCCCCGTCCAGGCAGTCCACGCGGGCCAGCCCATGCGCCGCCGCCAGCCGCAGGGCGGGCGACGGGCCACCCGCATGCAGGCCCTCGGCCGCCCCGCCGATCGACCGCGCCAGCCCGATCGCGGCAATCTCCCCCTGCGGCGGCGCCGGACGACCGGAAAGCGGATCGATCCCGCCCGACAAGAGTACAATGCTCCGCATCACGCCCCCTCCTCCCGCAACAGGGCCAGCAGGGCCGGCATCACCGCCTGCGCATCGGCAACGATCGACAGTCCGGCGCGTGCGATGATCGCGGCATGCAGGTCGGTATTCACCGCCACGACGTGCTCCACCTTGCCCAGCCCCTGAAGATGCTGCGGCGCGCCGGCAATGCCGAACGCCAGATAGCATCGCGCATCCAGCACCGTACCGGACGCCCCCACCTGGGCGGCGCGCGGCATCAGGCCCGCATCGCAGACCACGCGGCTCGCCCCCTCCGTCGCGCCCAGCGCGCGGGCAAGGGCATGAAATGTCTCGAAATCCGTGACGCCCTGCCCCGCCGACACGACGAACGGCGCCTCCGACAGCGGAACCGCGCCGGCCGGTGCCCGCGCGACGGGTCCAAGCACCACGCCTCCCACCGGCCGCGCGGACGGCGAGGCTGGCGGCGGCCCGGCCTCCAGCATCCGTCCTTCGCGGGCCTCTCCGGCGTAGGGGGCCACCCGGTCGCACGGCAGGGTCACCACCCGCGCCACCGCCGCGACACGCTCATACCGGCCGCCGCGACACGGCCGGATACCCTGGCGGACATTCAGCGCCTCGACACCCGGCTGGATCGGCCAGCCGCTCCGCGCCGCCACCCGCCGCGCGAAATCCCCGCCGACCCTGCTCTCGGCGAACAGCACATGGCGCGGAGCGAAGGGGCCGAGCAGGTCCATCAGCACTCCGGGCACCGCTTCCGGATCGTCCGTGCCGCCGACCGTCAGCACGCGATCCGCGCCCGCCTCGCCGGCCGCATTGCCGGCCACGTCGCCGAGACCGATCAGCACGACACCACCATCGGTTCCGGCCAGCATCCGCGCCGCGCCGACAAGCTGGCGGCCCCAGCGGTCCAGCCCGCCATCGACGGCCTCGACGACGGCGGCCACCCAGAAGGCGGGCGTTTCGATCCGCCGGACGGTCGCTTCGCGCGGCCGGCGCGACACGACCATGCCCGCGACATTCCCGTCACGCGCCAGGCGCGGCCGCTCTCCGCCGGGCACAAGGCACCGCGACCGCTCGGCACGCGGGTCCCGCCTGATCCGTCCCGTCATGGCACCACGGCCTCCAGCACGAGTTCAGCCACGTCCTTCACCTCGGGGCGCTCCCCCGTCACGCCCTCGAGCATCGCCGTGCATCCGGGGCACGCCACCGCGACGATGGACGCGCCGCTCTGCCGGACCTGCTCCATCCGCAGGTCGGGAATCCGGGTGACCGCATCGACATCGCTCGCCGGGCTTCCGCCGCCGCCACCGCAGCACATGGACCGCATGCCGTGGCGCTCGACTTCCACGCGGGTGCGACAGGCCGCGTCCAGCAGGCGGCGGGGCGCGTCGATCACACCGTTATAGCGCCCCAGATAGCAGGGATCATGATAGGCCACGGCCGGCCCGTCACGCTGCGCGAGGACAAGCCGCCCGTCCCGCACCAGTTCGTCCAGCAGGGTCGTATGGTGCTCGACCACCCATGTCCCGCCCAAGGCGGGATATTCGTTTTTCAGGACGTGGAAGGCATGCGGGTCGGCGGTGACGATCCTGCCGAATCTCCGTGTTCCAAGCACCCCGATCGCATCCCGCGCCAGCGCCTGGAACGTCGCCTCGTCCCCCAGCCGCCGCGCGACATCGCCGCAATCGACCTCGTCGGCGCCCAGCGTGGCGAACCGCAGCCCCGCCTTGCGCATCAGCGTCACCAGCGCCCGCAGCGATCGTCCGTAACGCAGGTCGTAGGCCCCTTCGCCCAGCCAGAGCAGGATATCGGTCTCCTCCCCCGGCGCGAGGACCGGAACATCCAGGGCCGCGATCCCGTCCGTCCGCGCATCGAGCGCCCGCCCGCCCGGCTCCGCCTGCTCGCGCGACGCACGCAGCACCTGCTCCGCGCCCGCCGGCACCGCGCCTTTCATCAGGGTCTGGCCACGCCGCAATGCAATCACCGCGTCCACATGCTCGATCAGCATCGGGCATTCCTCGACGCAGGCGCGACATGTGGTGCAGGCCCACAAGGTGTCGGGTGCCAGCACTTGTCCGACGATCTCGGCATCCATGCCGCCACCGCCGGGCATGGCCGGCGCATGGGGCGCGGGGCTCCCGGCATAGGGCGCGGGCCGCTCCCGCATCGCACCGGAGAGCCCCTGTATCAGCGCCTTCGGATTCAGGCGCTGCCCCGCCGCGAAAGCCGGACAGGCTTCCTCGCAGCGTCCGCACTGAATGCAGGCATCGAAACTTGCCAGTTCCGGCCGGGTAAAATCGCGTGGCGTCAGCACACCCAGCCGCTCATGCACAAGATCGAGCGGCCACAGCGCCGTATCGAACGGGCGCAGGAGACCGGCACGGGCAAACCGGCCGGGCCGCGTATGTCCGGTAAGCCAGGCAATGCCCGCCAGCCCATGACGCATCGGCCCGCGCCCGACGGCGACCAGCAGCGCGACACCGCCAGCCAGGGCCAGGGCCAGTCCGGCAAGGCCAGCCGCATGAAGGCCGGTGTCACTCACGGAGAGCGCGACGACCACATTCCCCACACACCACGCAAGCAGCGCGACCGGCAGCCAGACAAACGCCCCCCCCGAAAGCTGGGACGGGGTATGCGGCCGCCTGCGGGCGCGATCGATCAGGGCACCCCACGCCCCCGGCACGAAGAAAACGATCGCGACGATCCGGATGATGAATCCGGGCACCGGCGGCATCCCCGGCAGCACGCCCAGCAGCAACGCCAGCGAACCGCCCAGCAATCCCCCGGCGGCCAGCGCGTGCATGCGCGCATTCCTCGGCCGCCTGGCAACGACGTGATGAACGTCCACGAGATAGCGCCGCGGCACCAGCACCAGGCCGGCCAGCCAGGACCGGCCGACCGGGCGCCCCTTCAGCCAGCGCGCCAGCAGAACCATCCAGACGAGGGCCACAGCGGCCCCCGCGCACGCCATTTCCGCAAGAACCAGCCAGCGCATGGTGTCAAAGATCCTTGCACAGCCGCAGCGCGTCATAGAGCGCGGCATGAATGTTGCGCGCCGCCACCGCATCGCCGATGCGGAACAGCGCATAATCGCCCATTTCGATCCGCCCCATCACCGGCTGGGGCCGCCCGGCGATCAGCGCATGCGCGTCGGTCTGCCCGGCATTGGCCGAGCCCGCTTTCAGCGCGTCATAAAGCGTCGTATCCGGCACCCCGCCGCGATCGACCACGATGTGATCGACCACCCGCTCCTCTTCCGTGCCCGTCATGGTGTTGCGCAGCACGGCAACCAGACGGTTCCCCTCGCGCCAGGTCTCGGTCAGTTCCACGTTCGGCGTCGTCACCACGTTCAGCCGATAGAATTCGCGCAGATGCACCGGCTGGTTGGTGGTGCCGACCTCCTGCGCCACCAGCCGGTCATGCGTCGCCAGTTCGACCAGGCAACCGCGCGTCGCCAGCAGTTCGGCCACCGAGGCGGCATTGTGCTGGCCCATCTCGTCGAACAGCAGCACGCTACCCGACGGCGCGACCCGCCCCGCCAGCACGTCGCGCGTGGTGCAGTGCAGGTCGCTGCCCGGATCGTCCCCCAGGATCGCATCGCCCCCCGTCGCCAGAATCACGACATCCGGCGCGCACAGCAGGATATCGGCCATCGTGGCCTCACACCCCAGCCGCAGATCGACACCCAGCTTGCGCACCTGCCCGTCCAGCCAGCGCACGATGCCCGACAGCGCCTCGCGCCACGTCGCGCGAACGGCCAGGTTCACCTGTCCACCGGTACGGTCGTCGCGCTCGAACACCGTCACGGAATGGCCGCGCAGGGCACAGACCCGCGCCGCTTCCAGTCCCGCCACCCCGGCCCCGACAATGACGACGCGCCGCGCCGTTCCGGCGGGCGGGATCTCGTGCGGCATCGTCGCCTCGCGGCCCGTCGCCGCGTTCTGCAGGCACAGCGCGTCGCCGCCGACATAGATCCGGTCGATGCAGTAACCCGCACCCACACATTGCCGGATATCGTCCTCTCGCCCATCCGCGAGCTTGCGCACCAGATGCGGGTCCGCGATATGCGCGCGCGTCATCGCCACCATGTCGATATGGCCTTCCGCCACCGCGCGCGCCGCCGTCGCCAGGTCGGTGATCCGCTGGGCATGGAAGACGGGCACATCCACCGCCCGCTTGACCGCGCTGGCCAGGCCGAGAAAAGGCGCGACGGGAAAAGCCATGTTAGGCAGCGACACCGCGTGCGCCATCTCGTCGCGCGCCTGGCCGCCGATCACGTTGACAAAGTCGATCAGGCCCCGCCCCGCATAGGTCTCGGCGATCGCGATGCATTCATCCTGCGTCAGGCCGCCCTTCAGCATTTCGTCGCCCGACATGCGCATGCCGACCACATAATCGTCGCCGACCGCCTCGCGGATCGCACTCAGCACCTCGATCCCGAAACGCATCCGGTGCTCCAGGCTGCCGCCATAGGCGTCGCTCCGGTGATTCACCCCCGGGCTCCAGAACTGGTCCAGCAGATGCCCGTGCGCGCCCGAGATTTCCAGCCCGTCCAGCCCGCCTTCGCGGCAGCGCCGCGCCGCGGCGGCGAACGCGCGCACCACGCGGGCGATATCCTCCGGCTCCATCTCCTTCGGAATCGACCGCGACGCCGGCTCGCGCCGGACCGATGGCCCGATCACCGGCAGCCACGCATCGGTATCCCAGCGGGTGCGGCGGCCCATATGGGTCAACTGGACCATCAGCCGGGCACCATGGTCATGCACCCGGTCCGCGAACTGGCGGAAATACGGGATCACGCTGTCGTCGGACACCGCGATCTGGCTCCACGGCGTGGCCGGGCTATCCACCTCGACCGACGACGACCCGCCGAACATGGTCAGCCCGATACCGCCCCTGGCCTTCTCGGCATGATAAAGCTGGTAGCGTTCCTGCGGCTTGCCATCGACACCGTAACCCGGCGCGTGGCTGGTGCTCATCACCCGGTTGCGAATGACCATCGACTTGATGCGCAACGGCTTCAAGAGAGCATCGGCGTGGGGAATCATGGTCGTTCCTCTAACGTGCCTGCCGCTGACGTTCCTGGCGCGGCGCGTAGCCGAACCGGTTGCGAAAGGCAGTCGAAAAATGGGTCAGGGACATGAAGCCGCAGGCAATGCCGACATCGGTCACCGACATGCTGGTCTGGCGCAGCAGGCGCCGCGCGCGTTCCAGCCGCGCCGCCGCCAGATAGGCGGCCGGCGTCGCCCCGGTATGCGCCCGGAACAGGCGTTCAAGCTGGCGTTCCGACAGGCCGGCGGCACTGGCGATCTCGCCGACGCTCAGCTTCTGGTCGATACGGCTTTCCATCAACTGCACCGCCCGCCCCAGTGACGGCGGCAGAGGGTCCAGCGCGATCACGGGCTGCGCCTCGCTGCCCGTCCGATCCCGCGCCAGCAGAAACTGCATCGCGATCTCGCGTGCCCGCGCCGGGCCGACATGCGCGGCGACGATCCGCAACATCATGTCCAGCGGCACCGCCCCGCCCGTGCAGGTCATCCGGTCGCGATCGATCACGAACAATTCGTCCACGATATCGATCTCGGGAAATTCCTCGCGGATCGCTCCCAGATTTTCCCAATGGATCGCACAGCGATAGCCACGCAGCAGCCCGGCTTCGGCCAAAGCGAACGTACCGGTGCACAACGCCCCGATCACGATCCGCTGCCGCGCCACCCGCCGCAGCGCCACCCGCAACGCCTCGCTGGTCGCAGCACGGACATCAATCCCGCCGCACACGAACAGCACGTCCAGGTCCGCGCCATCCCCCAGCGCCCCGGTCGGATGCAGCGCCAGCCCGTTGCTCGCCTCGACCGGCGCCCCGTCCAGGCTCAGCACCTGCCAGGCATAATCGTCCCGGCCGGTCACCCGGTTGGCCATGCGCAGGGCCTCGATCGCGTTGCTGACCGCGATCATCGAATAGGTCTTCAGCGTCAGAAACCCGAAGCGGCGCAGGCTGGCCAGGTCGCTGGCGCGTGATGCCATCGGTCTAACGCTCGATCACAAGGTCGCTGGTGGGGCGCGCGCAGCAGATCAGGATCATGCCCTGATCGATCTCGCGCTGACGGATGCCGCCGTCATGCTGCATGTCCACCGTCCCCGACACCAGCTTGCACTTGCAGGTCCCGCACATGCCCTTGGCACAGGATGCCGGCAGGCGCATGCCCGCCGCCCGCGCGGCGGAGAGTACGAACGTGTCCGCGCCACATTCGATCTCGCGCCGGCTGCGCGTGAAACTGACCTTGTGCCGCGCCGCATCCAGCGCCTCGATCTGCGCTGGAATGTCGGGCTCCTCCGCCGCCAGCACGCCGAAATCGAAGCTCTCTTCGTGAAAATGCGCCATGTCCAGTCCGGCCTGCCCGACCAGGGCGCGAACCGATGCCCGGTATCCTTCCGGTCCACAAACGAAAACATGACGGTCGCACAGGTCCGGCACCTCACGCGCCAGCAATGCGGCGTCAAGCCGACCCATCGCGCCCGGCCAGCGGTTCTGCGGCGTGTCGCGCTCGCAGATCGACCGCACGCGGAACGACGGCGCCTGCTCCGCCATCCACGCCAGTTCCCGCGCGAAGATCAGGTCTTCGGGCGAACGGGCGGAATGCAGAAACACCGCGTCCACGTCAAAGCGCGTGTCGATCAGGTTCCGCGCCATCGACATCACCGGCGTGATCCCGCTTCCCGCGGAGAGAAAGAGATATTTCTCCGGCGCGGCATCACGGGGCGGGTCCAGCGTAAAATCGCCCATCGGGCCTAGCGCCGCGATGTCCATCCCCGGTCGCAGATGGTCGTGCAGCCAGTTGGAAACCGGCCCGCCGGGCACGCGCTTGACCGTGATCGCCACGGAATCCGGCCGGCTCGGCGACGAGGACAGGGTATAGCAGCGATGGATTTCCGCACCGTCGATCCTGACGGTAAACGTCATGAACTGACCGGGCGTGTAGCGGAACCGCCTGGGCTGGGCCGCCGTCAGGATAAAGGTCGCAACATCGTGGGTCTGCCGCCGCACGGCGCGGCAGACCAGCACGTCATCACTTTCGGGGTCCCAGAAGGGGGGCGGATCACGATCGCTCATCTGCATCCTGCACGCTGGCGTTTCATCCATCAACCCAGATGCACCTTGAGACGCGCGCAGTACCACTCCATGAATTTCTCCACGAGTCCTTCGGTATGCGGCGAATAGGGGCCGGGGATATAGGCAGGGTCGCTCACCCCGCGCTGCGTCATTTCCACCAGATCGGCATCCTGCCGGTTGGTGGCGTTCCATACGCCGGTCAGGTTTTCCAGATCGTAATCCACACCCTCGACCGCGTTCTTGTGGACCAGCCATTTGGTACGCACCAGCGTGCGTCCTTCGTCAAGCGGAATGACCGAAAAGGTCACGACATGGTCGCCCATGAAATGGTGCCACGAATTGGGCTGGGTCCAGAAATGCAGGCCACCCGCCGCCTTGTCGCGCAGCGCGCCCAGCGGCAGCCGGCAGGCCGCCATCGTGTCCATCGTCTGGCTCTCGCCCGAACCGTCCAGCGGCAGCCGCTCGGTCCGGAAGCCGGTGGGCCGGTCCTCCAGATGCTCGATCAGGCGCGACGGCAATCCCCCCGCTTCCCACCGTTCATGCGATGTCCGGCGCAATGTCGCGTAGCGTTCCGCCTGCTCCAGTTCCTCCGCGCCCAGTTCCTCGGGCGCGAAGCCGAATCCGTAGGCGAAGAGGGGAATGGTCAGTTCCGGGTGGTTGGGCATGCAATGGTAGCACTCGCGGTTATTCTCCAGCACGAGCTTCCAGTTGCCGTATTCGATCAGGTCCGCCGTATGGGCAACGCGCGTGTTCTTCAGGTCATGCGGCGCCAGATAGGGCTCCATCTGGCCGATCACGTCGTCGATATCGTCCGGCGGATCGTCGGAGAGGCAGACGAACAGCAGCCCGGCCATCGAGCGCAGCGCGACGGGACGCAGCCCCAGGCACGCATGATCGAACCCTTCGCCCATATGTTCGGCGAATTTCAGCGTCCCATCCAGCCCATAGGTCCAGGCGTGATAGGGACAGACCAGATTCCCGACGATGGCCGGCCCCGGCGGCAGCAGGCGCGCGCCGCGATGGCGGCAGACATTATGGAAGGCCCGGATCTGCTCGTCGTCGCCCCGCACGATCACGACCGAGGATTTGCCGATATCGACGGCCAGGGCGTCGCCGGCCTCCGGCACCTCGCATTCCACGGCCACATAAAGCCAGTGGCGATGGAAGATCGCGTCCATGTCCGCCGCGAAGACCTCAGGCGAGGTATAGAACGCGCTCTCCAGCGCATGCCGTGGTCGCCGACGGGCGACCAGTTCGCGAATGGCGGCGATATCGTAGTTCGTCATGGCACAACGGTCTCCAGCGGAGGACGAGACGGATATATGGAGCAGACCCGGCCCGTTCGATCGGGGCCTCGACGATGACGTTACGATATCGATATACTATGGCACTTTTCAATTCGCGCCATGAATTTCCGCTATATCGCCAGACTCGCAAAAGTGATGCCCCGCGCCACCTCGCGGATGCCGTTCTCGGCATAGGCGACGAAGGACCGCCAGACCTCGATATGGAAGCGATGCGGCGCCGTCCGCCAGAAAACGGCATCGGCCTTCTCCAGCACCGAGCGCGTGGCCATACCGACGGGAAAGGCGTGTTCCGCGAAATCCAGCGGGCAGAGCCCCGACAGAATCCGCGCCGCCCACGGCCCTTCCAACGTCAGCGTCACATTGCGGTCGGAAACCCCGACCAGACTGTGCGGCACGGCACCCAGAGCCGCCTCGATCCCCGCCGGATCGTCGGCCTGCGGCAGAAGCAGCAGCTCGAACGGCCCCAGCCGCAGGGCCGTGCCGCCCGCCCCGGTGGCGGCACGCAGCAGCGCGGGCGCGTCGTCCAGCCCCAGCAGCCTTCCGGCCGCCTGAAGCGCGGGCGCCCGTCCCTGCAACACGTAACGCGGCGACTGGCGTTCACGGACCAGCGCGGTATCGGGGGCGATCATCCCCTCCGCCATCGACCTAGCCATTCACACGCACTCCTTCGGTATCATAGAAGACAGGGTTGACGATGCTCACCTTGATCGCGGCGCCGTCGATCGCGGGCGCATACAGCGTCTCGCCCATGCGATCGCGGCCCCCCTTGACCATGGCGATGGCGATCGACCGGCCCAGTGCCGGACTGTAATAGGACGAGGTGACATGCCCGTCGGCCGACACCGGCGCCGGCGCTTCGGGCGCGCGCACAAGCTGCATGCCTTCCTCCAGCACCGTCCGCGGGTCGTCGGTCAGCAGGCCGACCATCTGCGGCCGGTCGGGCGCGTTCAGCGCCGGCAGGGCCAGGGCGCGCTTGCCGATGAAATCCGGCTTGGCCTTGCTGACCGCCCAGCCGCAGCCGACATCGCCGGGCGTCATGGTGCCGTCAGTTTCCTGACCTACGATCAGATAGCCCTTTTCGGCACGCAGAACGTGCATCGCCTCGGTGCCGTACGGCGTCAGCCCGTGCGGGCTGCCCGCCGCCCAGATCCGCTCCCACACCGCACCCATCCGCCCGGACGGAACGTTGATCTCGAACCCCACCTCGCCGGTAAAGCTGACCCGGAACAGCCGCATCGGCACGCCGCCGATCGTCCCTTCCTTCAGCCCCATGTGCGGCAGCGCCTCGGCCGAGATGTCCATGCCGTCCACCAGCGGCGCCAGAATCTCGCGCGCCTTCGGTCCCTGAAGCGCGATGACGCCCCATTCCTCGGTGATCGAGGTCAGCCAGACATCCAGATCCGCCCATTCGGTCTGGAGATAATCCTCCATCATGTTCAGCACGCCGGCCGCGCCGCCGGTGGTCGTGGTGACATGGAACCGGTCGGCGGCGATCCGCCCGACCACCCCGTCGTCATAGACGAAGCCGTTATCCCGGCAGACCAGACCATAGCGGCACTTGCCGACACCCAGCTTGGTCCAGGCATTGATATAGAAACGGTTCATGAACTCGGCGGCATCGGGGCCGACGACCTCGATCTTGCCCAGCGTCGAGGCATCGAAGATCCCCGCCGCCGTCCGGACCGCGCTGCATTCCCGCGTCACGGCGGCATGCATGTCCTCCCCGCCGCGCGGGAAATAGCGGGCGCGGCGCCACAACCCGACATCCTCGAACACCGCCCCCTGGGCGCGTGCCCAGCCATCGGCCGGCGCCAGCCGCAGCGGGTCGAACTGGTCGCCCCGCGCATGCGCGGCAAAGGCTCCGAACGTAACGGGCGTATAAGGCGGCCGAAACGTCGTCAGCCCCACCCGCTGCGGCGCGCGCCCCAGTTCCTTGGACGCGATTCCCAGCGCATTGACGTTCGAGCTCTTGCCCTGGTCCGTCGCCATGCCGGTGGTGGTGTAGCGCTTGATATGCTCGATGGACTGGAATCCCTCGCGCACCGCCAGCTTCACGTCCTTGGCCGTCACATCGTTCTGGAAATCGACGAAGGCCAGCGCCAGGCTACCCAGGCCGCGACGCGGCAGCGCACCCGCGAACCCGCCCGCTCCCGGCGCGTCGGCGTCCGTCACGCGCGGCGCCGGCCGCTCCGCATCCCCGCCGCCGGCCGCCTTCGCCGCCGCGAGGCCGGCCGCCGCGCCGTCATCCAGCACGTCCTGCAAGGCGAAGAGACCACGGCACGATCCGGCGGAGCGCAGGCGCTCGACGGACCGATCCGGCAGATAGACACCCAGCACCTCGTCGAAACGCATCGTGCCGCGCGCCTGGCTGTGGATGTGCAGGCTCGGGGTGAAACCACCCGCCATCAGCACGCAGTCGCAGACGAAGCGCTGCCCCTTGCCGACGCGCCCGTTGTCCGCCACCGGCGCCAGTTCGACACTCCTGACCCGCAGGTTGCCGTTCGCCTTCTGAATGGTCGTGGACGGCAGGACGACGATGCCGCGGGCTTTCGCTTCCGCGACGACCGGCGCATCCGGATTGGCGCGCAGATCGGCGATCGCGGCGATCCGCACCCCGGCTTCGGCCAGTTCGATGGCCACGCGATAGGCGGAATCGTCCGCCGTCACGATCACCGCGCACTTGCCGGGAAGCACGCCGTAGCGGTTGAGGTAGGTACGCGCCGCCGTCGCCAGCAGGATACCGGGCCGGTCATTGCCCTCGAACACCAGCGGCCGCTCCAGCGCACCCGCCGTAACCACCACTTCGGCCGCCCGCACCTGCCAGATCCGCTCGCGCGGCATCGCCGGATCGGGGGTCGCGAGATGCTCGGTCAGGCGCTGGTTGAGCGCCACCATATTGTGCGGCCCATAATTGAAGGCCGTGCAGCGGGTCATCACCTGCACGTTGGGCAGCGCCTTCAACTCGGCACCGGCCTTGGCCACCCATTCGGCGGCGGAAAGCCCGTCGATCCGGCTATGGGCGTCGGACAGCAGGGTGCCGCCCAGCTCCGGCGTCTCGTCGCACAGGATGACGCGCGCGCCCGTCCGGCCCGCGGCCAGCGCCGCCGTCAGGCCCGCCGGGCCGCCGCCGATCACCAGCACGTCGCAATGGGCGTAGTGCAGCGCATAATGATCCGGGTCCGGCGCGGTCGCGACCTTGCCCAACCCCGCCGCGCGACGGATCACGGGCTCATAGACCTTGTCCCAGAACCCGCGCGGCCACATGAAGGTCTTGTAGTAGAACCCGGCGGGAAAGAGCGGCGCCAGCCACGTATTGATCGCACCGACATCGAAATTCAGGCGCGGCCCCCGGTTCTGGCTGACGGTCACCAGACCCTTGTGGATCTCGACCTGGGTCGCCCGCAGGTTGGGCGTATGCCGCGCCCCCTCGCCCACGCCGATCAGCGCGTTCGGCTCGTCGGACCCCGCCGAGATCGGACCGCGCGGCCGATGGTATTTGAACGACCGCCCCATGAGATGCTGGCCCTGAGCCAACAGGGCGGAGGCGACGGTATCGCCCTCATAGCCGCGAATGGTCCGGCCGTCGAAACGGAAGGAGACCGGGCGCGCGGTATCGACCCGCCCACGCCCGGACACGCGGAAAGCGCCGCTCATGCCGCTTCTCCCTCTTTGATATCGGGCCGTGGCGTGCCCATCTCGTAGGTGGTCAGGATCCGGTCCGTCCGTGTGTCGCGCAATGCGTTGAAGAAGCGCCCGCAACCATGGGAATGGCGCCAGCGCTCGGCCAGCACGCCCTTGGTATTGTCACGCAGATACAGGAATGCGGCCCATTCCTCCTCGGTTACGCCGGGGCCGGGGCGGGCGATATGCGCCTCGCCGCCATAAGCGAACTCGATCTCGGCACGCGGGCCGCAATAGGGACATGCGATCAGCAACATGATCTTTCTCCGTCTGGCGGCACGTCAGTGCGCGACCGCCGCCGCGGCGGCTTCGTCGATAAGGGTTCCTTCGCGAAAACGTTCGATCGTGAAGGGGGCGTTGATCGGATGCGGCTCGTCTCGCGCGATCGTCCAGGCGAACAGGTTCGCCGCACCCGGCGTCGCCTTGAAGCCGCCGGTGCCCCAACCGCAATTGACATACAGGCCCGGCACCGACGTCTTCGCCGTGATCGGCGACCGGTCGGGCGTGTTGTCGGTAATCCCGCCCCACGACCGCAGCATCCGCAAGCGGCGGAAATCCGGCACCAGTTCGCAGATCGCCTCCAGCGTATGGGCCGGAATATGCAGCCCCCCGCGCTGGGTGTACGAGACATAGGAATCGGTCCCGGCGCCGATCACCATCTCGCCCTTGTCGGACTGGCTGATATAGGCGTGGATGGTGTTGGACATCACCACGCAGGGAAAGGCCGGCTTCACCGGCTCGGACACCAGCGCCTGCAACGGGTTGACCTGCAACGGCAGACGGATGCCCGCCATCGCCATCACCACCGAGCTGTGACCCGCCGCCGAAACGCCCACCTTCCCGGCCCGGATCGGCCCCCGCGTGGTCTGCACCCCCGTCACGCGCCCGGACGCGTCGCGGTCGATGCCCGTGACCTCGCAATTCTCGATGATGTCCACGCCGAGATCGCTGGCGGCGCGGGCATAACCCCAGGCCACCGCGTCATGCCGCGCCGTACCGGCACGACGCTGCAACGCGCCCCCCAGGACCGGATAGCGGATATTCGGCGAAATATTCAGCGGCGGACAGAATGCCTTGACCTGCTCGGGCGTCAGCCATTCATTGTCGATACCGTTCAGCCGGTTGGCATAGACATGCCGCTTGAACACCTGCACGTCATGAACGTTATGCGCGATCATCAGGCAGCCGCGCTGGCTGAACATGACATTGTAGTTCAGTTCGTCCGACAGGCCCTCCCACAGCTTCAGCGCATGCTCGTAGTAGGAGGAACTCTGCTCGAACAGATAGTTCGAGCGGATGATGGTCGTGTTGCGCGCGGTATTGCCACCGGCCAGCCATCCCCGCTCGACCACGGCGATGTTGCGCAGACCATGCTGCTTGGCCAGGTAGTAGGCCGCGCCAAGTCCATGGCCGCCTCCCCCGACGATGATGATGTCATAGCTCGGCTTCGGTGCCACCGAACGCCACTGGGGCTGCCACCCCAGATGACGCCCAAGCGCCTGACGGGCGAGCGAAAAGGCGGAAAATTTTTGCATAACGGCCTAAACTCACTTCCTCACCGGCTCAAGAACTGGTTTTGAAAATGAAAGAACCGCCAGCAAAAATCTTTTACGAAAATGACGCGACACTTGCATATTTGCGACATGACGCGCCCGTATGTCGGTATGTCGCCTGTGCCCTGAAGCCTCCCGGGTTTTCCGGAGGCTCCTAACGTGCCGATCTCACAGAGAGGTATGAGCCTGGCTCTGTGCTCTGGATTGAATTCCGACTGACGGTCGAAATTGGTGATGCCCCCTGTTTTCCGGTTTTCCGGTCGAGCGAATGCATCACCGCCGGATGAGGCGGTGTTTTTTGGGGGCGGCATGGCGATCCGGAACCGCCGGGCCGGCCTGCCGGTCATGCGGCTTTGGGCCTTGGCGGCCGCCAGTTCGCCCGTGATCTCCGCGACCAGCCGTGCATTGCGCGACAGGCCGAACAGGAAATCGACACGGTTGGCCCCGCACCGGGCCATCAGGCTGTCGCGACAGAACCCGCCATACGCGCGGCATGTTCATGACAGGAGGATGGGGCCGATCGCCAGTTCGCGGCAGATCGGCTCGATACCCAACTCCTCACGATGGCCGTCGATGAACGACATCATCATTTCCCGCGGCGGTCGAGCCCCGCCATCGCAAAATACGCCGATCCCTCTCGCCGCCTGGCCCCATCGCCGCACCAGCGACGCAAAGTCTCCGCCGTGCAGCCTATCTTCGCGGCAATCGACCTCATCGCTGCCCACTCCGAGCCGTAGTCGGCGCGAGGCTCCCCAACCATACGGGGGCCGTGCCCCATACGAACCGCACGTTCCCGGACCTCAGGCGAAAATTTCTGGCTCATCGTGTTCATGATAGCTCCTGCTCACAGATAGGAGCCTCCGGGAAACCCGGGACGCTCCAATGGATCTGACCGAAGAGGAGATTGAAACGCTCGTGTCCCTGCTCAGACATGTGCTTAAAAACGTTGATTCCATGGAATCATGAACGGAAACCTCATCCCATCAATAGTCGCGCACCGAGGGCGGTCACCAGCGCCACAGGCATTGCAACGGCACCTATCTTGAGAAATTGCAGGAATCCGACATCCTCGCCGCCCCGGCGGATCACCTGAAGCCACAGGATTGTGGCCAGCGATCCCGTAACCGACAGGTTGGGGCCGAGATCAACGCCGATCAGGAGATTATCGACTACGAGACGCGGCGGATGCGCCTGTACCACGGCTTCGCTCGCGATCAACCCGGCTGGCAGATTGTTCATGAGGTTTGAGATAAACGCCAGAAGGGAACCGGAGCCGAGAGCGGCCGCTGTCGGATCAGACTGGGCCGCACGCTTAAGTATCTGCGCGATTTCCCCAATCAGTCCGGTGCTGTCGATGGCTTCGACCAGAACGAACAGCCCTGCCACGAGAGGCAGAACGCCCCATGAAATCTCCTTCACCAATGTTAATGGTGAGCGTCGTGCCAGCACGGATACTGCCAGAGCCATTGCCACACCGGCCAGCGCGGTCGGCAGACCGAGGGGACGATCAAAAGCGGATATCGTCACGAGCAGGACGGCCGTCAGCACGATCCCGGCAAGAGCGGCTCTTCCGCCCACGGTCAAGCGCATTGGCTCCACCTGAGATGCACACGCCTGCCTGAGATGTTTGCGCTCAATCAGACGGAGGACCAGATAGGTTGTCACGATGGCCATCAACGACGGCAGTGCGAACGATGCCATCCACGATCCCAAAGCCGGAAGCGCACCATCGTAGAGAACCAGATTAGCCGGATTGGAAACCGGCAGGACAAAGCTGGCCGCGTTGGCAATAAGCGCACAGGCAAACAGTAAAGGAAGAGGATCCGCTTTCGCCTTGGTTGCCACGGCAAGCACCGCAGGTGTCAGCACGACTGCCGTCGCATCATTGGACATGAATGTCGTCACGACGACACCAGCCAGATAGACCAGTGTAAACAGTCTGCTCGTTGAGCCCGCAGCATGATTGACTGCCGATGTCGCAATCCAGTCAAACAGACCGTTTGCCCGCGCCGTCTCACTGAGCAGCATCATGCCAATCAGGAAGAGATAGACATCTCCCCCTTTCAGGATTCCCGCTCCAGCCATGGAAACCGGGATCAGACCCATCACGACAAGAAGTGCGGCTCCTGTTACAGCCCACACCCACTCGGCAATCCGAAATGGCCGGATAATGACTCCGGCCGTTGTCAGTGCTGCAATCGCCCAGATCGCCTCATGATGAAACATCATGCGTGTGCATGCTCCGCAGAACGTATGACCGATGCCGAGAAAATCCATAGTCCCAATGATAGAACTGCAAAACAACCAAGAGTGTAAAATGCGGTTGAATAGCCCAGTTCCTCGGCAAGCCATCCCCCCAACGCGGGTGAGAGACTTGCCCCGATGCCTTGTGCCGTCATGACGACACCCTGCCCCACATTGACCCGGCCTGTGCCATTAAGGAGCCGCGCCACCAGACCTGGCACGGCAACGCTCTGAAGCCCCGCGCCTATACCGTCCAGAAACTGTACGGGCCACACACCCCAGTGCTCGATAAACGTACCGGCAATCACGCCCCGGAGCGGCAGGGCAGCAAATGAAATCAGCAACACGATCCAATATCCACGGCTCGCCACAAAACG
This sequence comes from Gluconacetobacter dulcium, assembly GCF_014174165.1. Classification (GTDB taxonomy): domain Bacteria; phylum Pseudomonadota; class Alphaproteobacteria; order Acetobacterales; family Acetobacteraceae; genus Gluconacetobacter; species Gluconacetobacter dulcium. Next base: position 123,516 of record NZ_JABEQN010000010.1, read on the forward strand.
CATGGCCAAAAGACTGACGCCGATCATCACAGCCTGAGCCACCACCACAGTCATCGCCGTAAACATTGCGGGGTTCCCTTTCCCCGCACTGACGACAGCCATACCGTAAAGCGGCAACATCGCAGCGTTGCCGAGATGAAAGAAGCAGAGACAGGCCGCGAGGATCAGAAGCGGTTTGTGCCGAAGAAACGACCTTATCCCTTCCGCCTTACCTTCAGCATGGCTCTTTCCATCTTCCAGCCCTCGCGCAGCCTGATGGTCGATAGATTTCTCAGGAATCAGGAGAACGGCCGCGATAGCCAGCAGACCAAATGTGACTTCAAGAAAGAAAATCGCGGGCAGGCCAAACATCCAACCGAGCCAGCCAGACAATCCGGCCCCAACCATATTGCCCGCGTGGTTCCAGGCCTGATTCCGGCCAATCTGCGCGTTGAAACCTTTTTGGCGAACAATCCCGAGCGTCATTCCGGCCATCAAGGGGCCGATCCCCGCCCCGGCCAGCGCCGTGGCCATCTGGCTGATGGTTACGACAAGCGTCGATTGTGAATTCAGCAGGAGAAGAGAAGCTGAAATGGTGCAGAGTGCCGCAATAATGACGAACAGACGTTTTTTCGTTGTCTGGTCGATGAGCGCACCAGCAGGGACGGTGGCGAGCATGCCGACAATGCCACCAGCCATCATCACAGATCCGATCGGCCCGGTCTGCCAGCCATGACGCTGAAGAAACACACCCAGGAAAGGACCAATCCCCGCCTGCACGTCAGCCATAAAGAAATTCAGGGCACATAATGAAAACAATGCGCGGTTTGACAGGATGCCTTGCGGCCCCTCTGTCTTCAGACCAGCCACACAAGCGTGCATCACAGGGCTCTTTTCACCAGATCGGAGAGCTTAACAACATAGCAAACAATAAGTTACAAGAGCCCATTAAAAATACACAGCCATGCGATCCATTAAGATGCGACAGCAACGAAACATCATGTGAGCATGAAGCGTCCCGGGTTTCCCTGAGGCTCCTATCTGCGAGAAGGAGCTATCATGAACACGATGAGCCAGAGATTTTCGCCCGAGGTCCGGGAACGTGCGGTCCGTATGGTTGGTGAGCATCGCGCCGACTACGGCTCGGAATGGGCCGCGATGACGTCGATTGCGGCCAGGATTGGTTGCCCGGCGGAGACTTTGCGCCGCTGGTGCCGCGATGAGGCCAGGCGGCGAGAGGGGCCGGCTGGGCAAGCTGGTGACGAGCGGGTTCGGTTCAGGGCGCTTGAGCGCGAGGTCAAGGAATTGCGCCGCGCCAACGAGATCCTGCGCAAGGAATCGGCGTATTTTGCGATGGCGGAGTTCGACCGCCGCGGGAAATGATGATGGCGTTCATCGACGGCCATCGTGAGGACTTAGGGATCGAGCCGATCTGCCGCGAACTGGCGGTCGCCCCGTCCTCCTGTCATGAACATGCCGCGCGTAAGGCCGGTAGCGTCGGGGCGGGCCCGTTTAGGTGGGAATCGACAGAAACGCCATTGCGGCCAGCCTGATCTCACCGGGTGGCTTAGCTCAGGCCCATCGGGCGATGCCAGTCTCGGCGGTCTCGCCCGTCACCGGCACCCATACCCCACACTCAGCCACGAGCATCCCACCCATGCGCGACGGCTTTCAAGCCGGAACACTATGCTTTGATTTAATTGGATATTTTCCATATCATATTGATTCATCCAGGCTCCAATTCGGCCCCAGCCGGCCGAACGACGCGCGCCCGGCCTATCAGGCAGGACCAATCGCAGCGCGGCCATGCCTCTCGTCTCCATCGCGCCCCATGACGCAGCATGCCATCATCCTGCGTGGCGCACATCGGCAAACGGAGCGGCGCCGCCGTCGGCATTCTTCATACCCGGCCGGGCCGTATCGTCATGCCATCCCCCACCCAAGGCGCGGTAGACAGTGATCAGGTTCTGATACCGCGCCGCCTGCACTTCGATCCGGCTTCGCTGGGCGGCATAAAGCGTCCGCTCCGCGTCCAGAGTGGTCAGATAGGAATCCACCCCGGCGTCGAAGCGTGCCCGCGCCAGCCGGCAGGCATCGGCCCAGGACACGACCAGTGCGTCAACCTGCCGCGACTGGTCCAGATACGTGGCACGCGCGGTCAGCGCGTCCGACACTTCATGGAACGCGGTCTGAACCGCCTTTTCATAAGCAGCCACACGCTGGTTCCGCATGGCGCGGGACGCCTGTAGATTTCCTTCGTTCTGCCCCCAGGTAAACAGCGGGATCTGTATCTGCGGGTTCAGGCCGAACGTCGTCCCGCCCCTCGTGAACAGATTATGGAACTGAAGGCTGGAAACACCATTCGAAGCCGTAAGGATCACCCGCGGAAAGAAGGCGGCCCGCATCGCACCGATATCATCGTTGGCCGCAAGCAGGGAAAACTCAGCCGCCTGAATGTCGGGGCGCCGATCCAGCAGATCGGACGGAAGCCCCGCCGGCAGATCGGCCAGAAGCGTCTGTTGCCCGAACGGCGCCGGCGGGGGCAGATCCTTCGGCAACGGCGCGCCAACCAGCAGCGCGAGTTCATTTTCGTCCTGCGCGACCTGCCTCTGGAACTGCGCATAATCCGCCGCAGCCTGCTGGAACTGTCCTTCGACCTGCCGCAGGGTAAGTTGACTGGCCTCACCGCTGTCGAAGCTGGCGCGGGTCAGACGCAGCGTTTCGCCCCGCGATGCCATGGTCTGCCCCGTTATTTTCAGCTCTTCGCCGTGCGCAAGCCAGGCAACATAGGTAGTGGCCACCTGTGCGATCACACTGATCAGCAAAGTGCGCTGGTTGGCGGACTGGCTCAGGGCGCGATCCGCCGCCTCGCGCGAAAGACTGCGGATACGACCGAAAAAATCGACCTCATACGCGGAGAAACCGATATCGGCCTGATAATATTTGAAAACATTGCCGTTCGCATAGGCGGAATTGCCCCGCCCCTGCTGCAAGCCCGGCGCAAAGCTCAGCCCCGCATTGTCCGATGGCGCCTGATAGAGCGCCTGCCCCGTCGCCCCGATCTGCGGGAACAGCGACGCATTCTGCACACGATACTGTCCCTGCACCTGCACCACGGCAGAGGCCGCCGATCGCAGATCGCGGTTTTCCCGGATAGCGAGGGCGATCAACGCCCTGAGCCGCCGATCGACGAAAAAATCGCGCCATCCCAGATCGGCGGCGGCAGTCTCGACAAAAGTCGACGCCCCGGCATGATACGCCGCCCCCTGCGGCCAGATGGCGGAGACCGGCAGCGCCGGCCGATGGTAATCGGGTATCAGCGTACATCCCGACAGCGCCGCGAACAGCAGCGGACCAAACCTGCGCATAAGATACCCCGTCATGAACCCAGGTTTCCCGCACGGGACAGTTCCACGCGATCCTTTCGCCGACGAACCCGGAAAACCCGAAGCACGAGCACGAAGAACACGGGAACGAAATAGATCGCCAGAACGGTCGCCGACATCATGCCGCCGACAACGGCGGTACCGATCGCAGTCCGCGCCCCCGACCCGGCCCCGGTTGCGATCGCCAGTGGAAACACACCGCATACGAACGCGATCGACGTCATCAGGATCGGTCTCAGACGTTCGCATGCGGCCTTGATCACCGCATCCGCAAGCGCGTCGCCGGCCTCGAAGAAAGCCTTGGCGAATTCAACGATGAGAATGGCATTTTTCACAGTCAGTCCCACGGTGGTCAGCAGGCCCACCTGGAAATAGACATCGTTGGCCAGTCCGCGCCACAACGTGGCCGTCAGCGCCCCCAGCACACCCAGCGGAATCACCAGCATCACCGCGAAGGGCACCGCCCAGCTTTCATACAGCCCGGCCAGACAGAGCAGAATCACCGTTGCCGCCAGCGCATAAAGCGGCCCGGTCGCGCTGCTTGAGCGCATCTGCTCGAACGACAGGCCCGTCCATTCGTACCCGATGCCGGGCGGCAACCTGTCCATGATCTCCCGAATGGCCGCCATGGCTGCGCCGCTGCTATATCCAGGGGCCGGCTGGCCAAGGATTTCGTATGAATTCAGTCCGTTATAATTCTCGACCTTCTGCGGGCCGAAGGTCCAGTGACCTTTCGCGATCACATCGAAGGGGACCAGCCCGTTCGCGGCGTTGCGCAGATACCATTTGCCGAGATCCTCGGCCAACCGGCGTCCATCGGCCTCGCCCTGAATGTAAACCTGCTTCACCCGATCGTTGCGCATGAACTGATTGACGTAGATCGACCCCAGCGCCCCTTCGATCGTCGTATTGATTTCGGCATTGGTCACACCCAGCGCATTCGCCTTTTCGCGATCGATCTCCAGCTTGTATTGCGGCGCGTCCTCCAGACCGTTCGAACGCACAGCCGCCAGACGCGGGTCCCTGGCCGCCGCCATCAATATCTGGTCGCGGGCGGCCAGCAGCTTCTCATGACCGAGATGCCCGCGATCCTCCAGTTCAAGATCGAAACCGGTCGCGTTGCCCAACTCCAGCACCGCCGGCGGGTTGATGGCGAAGATCTCGGCTTCACGGTCCGTCTCGAAATGCGTCATGATCCGCATCGCGATCGCGGCCGACGACCGATCAGCGCCCTGGCGGATGCTCCAGTCCTTCAGACGGATGAAGAAAGCGCCCGCATTCTGCCCCTCGCCCGCGAAATTGAATCCATTCGTCGCGAAGACCGACACCACGTTTTCACGTTCGCTCCGAAGGATATAATCGCCGACCCGGCGATTGACCGCCGCCGTCTGCTCCTCCGTAGCCCCCGGAGGCAACGTCACCTGACCGAAGAGCAACCCCTGATCCTCGTCCGGAAGAAACCCTTCCGGAAGCCGGATGAACAGGAAGACGACCAGACCGACCAGCAGACCATATATCACCAGCGACGCCCCGCCGCGCCGCAGCATCCATCCGGCACTCGCCCGGTATCCATCGGTCATTCGGCCAAAGGCGCGGTTGAACCACCCCGCCAGCCCGGTTGTCCTCTGATGCATGTCCGGTTTCAGCATCGTCGCACACAAGGCAGGCGTCATGATCATGGCCACCAGCACCGACAGCCAAATGGCGGCGACGATGGTGATCGAGAACTGGCGATAGATCACGCCGATCGAACCGCCAAAGGCCGCCATCGGCAGAAACACCGCCGTCAGCACCAGCACGATGCCAACCAGCGCGCCCGAAATCTCGTCCATCGAGACCCGCACCGCCTCCCGTGGCGGCAGCTTCCTTTCCGCCATGACGCGCTCGACATTCTCGACGACCACGATGGCATCATCGACCAGCAGCCCCACCGCCAGCACCATGGCCAGCATGGTCAGCGTATTGATCGAAAACCCCAGAGCCGCGAGAATGCCGAACGTCCCCATCAGCACGACGGGCACGGCGATGGTCGGAATCAGCGTCGCACGGAAATTCTGGATAAAGATCAGCATCACAACGAAGACCAGCGCGATAGCCTCGGCCAGCGTGATCACGACCTCCTTGATCGACAGCACGATAAAGGGCTCGGTATCCAGCGGATAGATGGCCTGCAGGCCCGGCGGAAAGAATTTCTCGAGGTTCTTCATCTCCGCGCGCACGGAAGCTTCCGTGGTCAACTGGTTTGCTCCGGGCGCCAGCTTCAGTGCCAGACCGACCGTCGGCTGGTTGTTGTAGAAGGACGTCACGTTATAGCTCTGCGGCCCCAATTCGATCCGCGCCACGTCCTTCAGACGAACCTGCGAGCCGCCGCGTTCGACACGCAGCATGATGTCCCCGAATTCCTCGGGCGAGGTCAGCCGGGTCGGACCGATGATGGTGGCGTCTATGCGCGTGCCCGGCCTGGCCGGCAGCCCCCCGATCTCGCCGGAGGAGACCTGCACGTTCTGATCCATCAGCGCGGCCTGCACGTCACCGATCGTCAGCCCGTATTTATAGAGCTTCCCAGGGTCCATCCAGATCCGCATGGCATATTCCGAGCCGAACAGCGTATGGTCGCCGACACCGGACACACGACTGATCGCATCCGACACGTTCGATGCCACGTAATCGGCGATGTCGAAGCCCGACATGCTGCCGTCCCTGGAAATGAACGCCAGCACCATCATGAAGTCCTTGACCGCCTTCGTGACCGTCAGACCCTGCGCCGTCACGGCAATCGGCAGGCGCGGCAGCACGAGTTGCAGCCTGTTCTGCGCCTGAACCTGGGCGATATCCGGATCGGTCCCCTGCGAAAAGGTCAGGTCGATTTCCATCTGCCCGCTGGCATAGGATTGCGAGGACACGTACACCAGATGATCGAGCCCGAACATCTGCTGCAGGATCGGCCGCACCACGGTATTGTTCACCGTCTCGGCGGAAGCGCCCGGATACATCACACTGATCGCGATCTGCGGCGCGGCGATTGACGGATACTGGGCAACCGGCAGGCGGAAAAGGGAAATCCCGCCCAACAATATGACAATCAGCCCCACCACCCAGGCAAGAACCGGCCGATCTATAAAAAATCGAGACATAATCTGTTCTGCCTTCAATCGGCGTCAACGGGCGGTACGGACCGGGGCGCCGCGACGGGATCAACGGTGTCGCCCGCGCGGATCTTCTGTCGTCCGCTCACCACGATCCGCTCGCCGCCCTTCAGGCCCGACGTCACGATCCAGTCGCCACCGACGGCCGGACCGGTCGCAATCGCCCGCGCACTGGCCACATTGCCGCCGTCCACGACCATGACCATCGGATCGCCATGCGCATTACGAAAGACCGCATCCTGCGGCACGCGCAGCGCGGCAGGATCGACGCCCTCTTCCAGCCTGGCATGGACATACATACCCGGAAGCAGCATGTGTTCCGGGTTCGGCATCACCGCGCGCACCACGACGGTACCGCTGGCCTCATCTACATTGACTTCCGAAAACTCCAGTCGTCCGGCCTGCTCGTACAGGCTGCCATCCTCCAGCGTCAGCGTGACTGTCGCAGCATCCTCGCTGACCCGCCGCAAACGTCCCTGGGCCAGTTCCCTGCGCAATTGCAGCAATCTGGTTGCCGGCAGATTGACATCCACATAAATCGGATCAAGCCGGGTGATGACGGCAAGACTGGAATTCTGCCCTATGGCCGCCAGCGCCCCGACAGTCATGAGAGAGCGCCCCACACGACCGGAAATAGGCGCGCGTACACGGGTGTAACTGAGATCGACCGCCGCACGCGCGACATTGGCTTTCGCCTGGGCGATATCGGCGTCCGCCTCCCGGGCCAGCGCCAGGGCATCGTCATAATCCTGGCGGCTGACCGCATGAATCCGCACCAGCGGGCCGTATCGGTCCAGCCGCGCCCGCGCCGAGCCTTTCACCGCCTGCGCATGCAGAACCCGCGCGGCAGCGGCATCGTAAATCGCCTGATAAGGGGCCGGATCGATCACATAGAGCGGCTGACCGGCCATAACATCCGTCCCTTCCTTGAACAGTCTTTGCTTGATGACCCCGTTCACCTGCGGACGAACCTGCGCGATCTCCACGGCCTCGGTTCGTCCGGGCAGGTCCGCGGTCCTGGTGAACGGCGCGGCCCGTACACTCTGCACAAGCACCCGCTGCGGCGGCACGGAAGTCGCGGCAGCACAGGATGTATAAGCGATCAACGGCTGCACGGCGCATCCGGCAAGGATCACCGCGCGACATAAGAGGCGATACGTCATGACCTGGTCCCGGCAAAGCCGACAGCACCCGCCATCACCTGCGGGCTCTGACGCACGACAACCGTCCGTCAGAACCCGCTTCCGATGTTGACTGCTGCCAGGCCTGGAATTGGCGATATGCGAACCGGTACCATCAGTGACGATACCGGCGGCAGATCATCAGAATTTTGCGGACAGCGTGCCGAAAAACTGTCGCGGCGCACCAGCAAACAGGGTCGGATAATCGCCCGATACCGGATATCCGGAGAACCCCATGCCGCCGATATATTTGCCGCCGAACAGATTGGTGACACCCAAATCCGCCCGCAGGTTCTGCAACACCCCAATCCGTCCGAAATCGTAACTCGCCGATACGCCTGCCAGCCAATAGGCCGGCACGAAAACATCGTTGGCATAGGAAAGCGGGCGCCGATCCGTATAGGTCGCATTGAATGTGGCGCGGAACTGGCGATAGGCATACGAGACATTCGTCTTGTATATCCAGCTCGGGTAAGCGACCTGCTTCTTCCCCTTCAGTTCGACATAGGCACTTTCATACATGATGCCGCGCTGATATTCCGAATCGTTGTAGCTGACCGAATTGAAGATCTCCAACCCATCGAACGGCCGTACCGTCGCCGACACATCCGCCCCATAGATCGACTCCCGACCCGCATTCACAACCGTGCTGATCGGCTGGACGATCAAACCGGCGGTCGTATTGAGCAATCTATTATAGTAATCGGCATGATAAACATCCGCCGTCAGGTCGAAATGCTTCGTCGTAAATCGGTAGCCGAGAACATAATCCCACACACGCTCCGGTTTGATCGTACTCTTGTTACTGACGAACTGCTGCTGGTTCTGAACGGCCCACGCCCCCCCGTTCGCGACAAACCAAGGGCTATAGCTGTACGCACGCATGTTTTCGGCAATATCGACATAAATTTCGTTATGCGAATCAGGCTTATAGTTGACGGAAAAATGAGGAAGGAACGCACTCGAAGCCGTCAATGTCCCGCTCGGGAGTTCGTCTTCCCCCGTGAAGGCCGAATCATTGCTCTTGGCCCCGCCATGCGTTGTCTGGATAAACGACTTGAAGCCGGCGCTGACACGCAGATCACGCCGGATCGCGTAGGTGTCCTGAAGATAATACTGAAAAATATTGGTATTGAACTGATCGGTCAACTCCCGCGCAAATGGATCCTTGAACGGACCAAGCGGGTTACGCGGCGGCCCTTCTCCCAGAAGCGGCTCCTGAAAGAAATCGGCCGGATAGAAATAGCCGCTATTTTCGTACCAGACCCCCGTCTGAATAGTATTTCCTGCAATACGGTAATCCAGAGACTCGACAAAGCCGATACGCCGCAGATTATTGGGGCCATTTTGCTGAGCAAGCGGCGCACCATTGGGCGAGGGAAAATTCTCCGTCGCTTCGATATCGCTATTGGACAGATGCGCGTAAAGTATCGTCTTTTCATCAAGGCGCGATGTCAGATGCAGATCGGCAATCACCGCCATCAGATAGTTCTGCTGGCTCTGTGCCCCATCCAGATACGTTGCATTCTGCAGGTCGGCCGAGTTGCCCAGAACTTGATATGCGGCGGGATAATTTCCCAGAGCCGCATTATAGGCCGTGCTATAGTCAGGATACAGGTAATCAAGGTTGCGGCCCAATTTTCTGAACATATTCATGCTCAGGCCAAGATAATTGAATTGCTGGAACTGCGACCAGTTGAACATCGTCGTGATCTTGCCCAGCGAGCCCAGAGGCTGAACCAGCTTGGCATTGACCTGCTGCTCGAACTGGCTGCCATACCCCTTCCATTTGTCGTTATCCGTTCGTGCCATCGAGACGAACAGCTTCGTACCGGTCGCATTGAGCGAACCGCTATCGACACGCGCAAATGTTCTGAAGGAACTATTGCTGCCGAAAAGCTGCGATACTTTTCCGCCGAACTTGTCCGTCGGATCGGAGGAATAAAACTGGAGGGCGCCACCGAGATTCTGCGTGGACGGCACCGTCAGAGCACCACTCTCCCGCCTCCCGTTTTTTTGAGACACCCGATAAGCACGTGAGACACGTGCGGAGGTGTTACGATGACGACCGAGCTGAAGAACGACGCGAAACGACCGGGGCATGGGGGACGGATGTCACGCCGCCGCAAGAAGGAGGCCGTGCTTCGTCTGCTGCGCGGTGAGGACCTGGAGATGGTCTCGCGCGAACTGGGCGTGACAGCCGCGACCCTGAGCGGATGGCAGGACGCTTTCCTTTCTGGGGGCGAGGCCCGTCTCGCGACGCGACAGACCGACGGAGAGACGCTGGAGAGCGATCGCCTCAAGGCAAAGCTCGGCGAGGTCATGATCGAGCGCGAACTGCTGCGTGAAAAGATCGCGGCCCTGGAGGGAGGGCGCCCTTTGGCCCGTCGGAGGCCGCGGCCATGAGTGCAACGGTCTCCCCATCCTCTGGCCGTCCCTATGGATTGGCGGCAGTCTGCCGGATGTGGAACATCAGTCGGGCGACACTCTATCGACACAGGACACCTGCGTCGGCGAGACCGGAGCCAC